>JAMLHN010000009.1 GCA_023957115.1 Thermomicrobiales bacterium | reverse complement strand
GAACAAGCTGGAAACCGAGCTCTATACGGAATGGCGCAATCTTCGCTTCCAGGAGTCGGTCGGTCAGTTGACCAACAACGCGCGGATCCGCACGATTCGCAAAGACATTGCGCGCATTCTGACCATTCGCCACGAGCGTGTGCTCGATGCGGAGCTCGGCAACTAAGCGGCGCGATCTGAGGAACGAACGATATGGCAGAAGTAGCTGAGAAGACGCGAGTCGTTGCGCCGCGAACCCAGAAGGTTGGCCGCGTGGTGAGCGACAAAATGGATAAGACGGTGGTTGTCGCGGTCGACTATGTTCGCCGTCACCCGCTGTACCACAAGCGCATCACCCGGACCAGCAAATTCCAGGCGCACGACGAAAACAACGAATGCAAGATCGGTGATGTTGTCCGGATCGAGGAGACACGGCCGATGTCGAAAAATAAGAACTGGATCGTTCGCGAGATCGTCGAGCGCGCAGTCCAGATTTAGGAACACAGAGTGTCGACCGGGAGCCAGGGGCGTTCCGGCAGAAAGGGATCATCGAGGTGATTCAGCCACAAACCCGGCTTCGGGTGGCCGACAATAGCGGCGCCAAGGAAATTATGTGCATCCGCGTGCTTGGCGGGGCTTCCAAGAAGTATGGTCGCGTCGGAGATACGATCATCGCGTCGGTCAAGCAGGCGCAGCCGAACTCCGGCGTCAAGAAGGGCGATGTCGTTCGCGCGGTCGTCGTTCGCACCGCGCAGGAATATGGCCGTCCGGATGGCAGCCACATCAAGTTCGATGACAATGCTGCTGTCCTGATCAATTTGCAAGGCGCGCCGCGCGGAACGCGCATCTTTGGACCCGTCGGCCGTGAGCTCCGCGAGAAGCAATACATGCGCATCGTCTCGCTTGCCCCGGAAGTGCTCTAGGCACGTCGTCCCAGCGAGCGAAGAGAGGTACGAAGTTCAATGAGAAAGATCCGGCGAGGCGACGAGGTCGAAGTGATCTCTGGCCGAAACAAGGGCCAGCGCGGCACGGTCCGCATCAATATGATCGACGAGGACAAGGTCGTCGTCGAAGGCGTCAATATCGTTATCAAGCACATCAAGCGTGGCCGTGCCCGTCAGGCCGGCCGTATCGAGGTCGAGGCTCCGCTTCCCGTGGGGAAGGTGAAGCTGGTCTGCCCGAGCTGCGGCACGCCAACACGTGTGGGCGTGCACGCAGGCGCTGATGGCAAGAATGTTCGGTACTGCAAGTCGTGCGAGAAGGACATTCCCCGGCCCGAGGCATAGGCCCCCGGCGGCATCCCGTTCCAGCGATGGATTCGCCGGTTCAGAAACCGGTAAGAGGATTCGAAAGAAATGGCGAGACTGAAAGAAAAATACAACGCAGAGCTCGTACCCGCGCTGATGAAGCACTTCGAGTACGACAATGTCATGCAAGTGCCCAAGCTTGAAAAGATCGTCGTCAATATCGGTCTCGGCGAAGCCGTCCAGAACGCGAAAGCGGTCGATGCCGCCGTCGGTGACCTGGGACAGATCACCGGTCAGAAACCGGTCGTGACGCGGGCCAAGAAGTCGATCGCTGCGTTCAAGCTGCGTGAGGGGATGCCGATCGGCGCCATGGTCACGTTGCGCGGCGAGATGATGTACGAATTCCTGGACCGGCTCATTGCCGTCTCTCTGCCGCGTATCCGCGACTTTCGGGGCATCTCCCCGAACTCGTTCGACGGCCGCGGCAACTACACGCTCGGTGTTCGGGAGCAGCTGATCTTCCCGGAGATCGACTATGACAAGATCGACCGTACTCGCGGGCTCGAGGTCACGATCGTGACCAGCGCCAAAAATGATGATGAAGGGCGACAACTGCTGGCTCTCTTTGGAATGCCATTCGCCCGCACCGAGCAGCTGATCGCTGCCTAAGCTGAGGGAGACCAATGGCAAAGAAATCGTGGATCGTCAAGTCCCAGAAAGAGCCCAAGTACGCCGTTCGGCATCACAACCGCTGCCAGCGCTGCGGACGGAGCCGGGCGTACATGCGGAAGTTCGGCGTTTGCCGGATTTGTTTTCGCGAGCTGGCCTCGACCGGCAAGCTCCCCGGCGTGACCAAGTCGAGTTGGTAGGGACGATCCACTCTCACGATCTGGAGAAGTAGCGTATGGCAGTCAACGATCCCATCAGCGATATGCTGACCCGAATTCGAAACGCCGGCATGGCGCGCAAGTCAGAGGTCATCATGCCGTCGACCAAGGTTCTGGTCGCGATCGCCAAGATTCTGAAAGAAGAGGGCTACATCGGCGACTACGACGTCATCGAGCAGCGCCCGCAGAACGTATTGAAGATCTCGCTGCGCTATGGCGCGGACAAATCGCACTCGATCCGCGAGCTCAAGCGGGTCAGCAAGCCTGGACTGCGGGTCTATGCGGGCAAGGATGCGATCCCCCGCGTCAAGAGCGGACTCGGTATTGCGATCGTCAGTACGCCCCAGGGTGTGCTGACGGGTTATGAGGCTCGGCGGCGAGGAATCGGCGGCGAAGTCTTGTGCACCGTCTTCTAGCACGGGCGCCGGAGTTCTGATATGTCTCGAATTGGACGTAAACCTATCGCCATTCCATCCGGCGTCGATGTTGCCGTGGCAGGCGATAACTTCATCACGATCAAAGGCCCCAAGGGCGAGCTGAGCTACGCGGCGCCGCCTTCGCTCGATATTGCGGTCGAGGGAGCGGAGCTCACCGTGACCCGCCCGAACGACGCGCGACAGAACCGCTCGTTGCACGGGCTGTCCCGCACGCTGATCAACAATATGGTTGTTGGCGTGACGGACGGATTCCGAAAGAATCTCGAGATCCAGGGCGTCGGCTACCGCGCGGCAATGGATGGCAAGGATCTGGTGCTGAACGTCGGGTTCTCGCATCCGGTCCGGTTCCATGCGCCCGAGGGCATTTCGTATGCGCTCGACGGGCAGACGAAGATTTCGGTACTTGGTATCGACAAGCAGGCGGTTGGTGAAGAAGCCGCCCGTATCCGCCGCGTGCGGCCGCCCGAACCCTATAAGGGCAAGGGGATCCGCTACGAAGGTGAAATTGTGCGCCGTAAGGCCGGCAAGGCCGGTAAGGCGAAGTAACACGAGCGAACTGTCGGAATAGGGTGGTCCTGAGCCCAAGCCAGGACGCCGGCGAACAAAGCCGGAACACCGGGAGAGAACGAAAACTATGCGACTGAAGTATCGAAAGGCCCTCTCACCGCGCAAGCGCCGGCACGTTCGCGTTCGCGCCAAGGTGTCCGGGACTGCGCAGCGGCCTCGCCTGAATGTGTTCCGCTCGTCGGCGCATATCTATGCCCAACTGGTCGATGACGTGGCCGGGCATACCCTTGCCGCGGCCAGCGACCTGGAATCGCCGATTCGTGAGAAGGGCGGCACCAAGTCCGAGCGGGCCACACTGGTCGGCGCAACCATTGCGGAGCGCGCCAAAGAGGCCGGGATTTCCTCGGTCGTTTTCGACCGCGGTGGATTTCTCTACCACGGTCGCGTGAAGGCCGTCGCCGATGCCGCTCGCGAGGGCGGCCTGGAGTTCTAGAAACCAGGACGGCGACCGGCGGCTCTGCCGGCGGACCGGCCTTACGGAGCAAGGTATGGATCGAGATCAGAGAAGTTCGCGACGACGCAACGATGGGCAGGAGCCCGCGTCCGAGTTCGAGGAGCGCGTCGTTCAAATCAACCGCGTCGCCAAGGTCGTCAAAGGCGGTCGTCGCTTTGCGTTCGGCAGCCTGATCGTTGTCGGCGACGGCAAGGGGTCGGTCGGCATTGGTATGGGCAAAGCCCGCGAGGTGCCCGATTCCATTCGGAAGGGGGTCGACCAGGCGCGCAAGTCGATGGTCACCATCCCACTGGACGGCACCACGATCCCGCATGAGATCACCGAGAGCTTCGGCGCCTCCACGGTGCTGCTCAAGCCGGCTGCCCCCGGTACCGGCGTGATCGCCGGCGGTCCCGTCCGCGCGGTGCTCGAAGCGGCGGGAGTGCGAGACGTGCTGACAAAATCGCACGGAAGCAACAATCCGGTCAACGTTGCGCGCGCAACCATGCGCGCGCTCGAATCGCTGGAGAGCACCGGCCAGATCGCCCGCCGCCGCAATCGCAAGTATGAGCTGCAGCGATACGGCAAGAGCACTGCCGAAGCTGCCGGGAGCAATGTCTAATGGCAGCAGTCAAGAAGGCCGACCAGCCGACCGTTCTGCGGGTGAAACTGGTTCGCAGTGTCATCGGACGCCCCCCTGATCAGCGCACCACGGTCGCCAGCCTCGGGCTGCGGCGGGTGAATCAGACGGTCGAGCTGCCGGACACTCCGTCGACGCGTGGCATGATCACCAAGGTGCGTCATCTGGTCATTGTCGAAGGCGAAGCATAAGACGACTCGGGAGCGAACCGTTCGCTCGCCTGGAGAAAAGAGACAGAAGATGCCGATCAATTTGAATGATCTTCGACCGAATGAAGGAGCCAAGAAAGACCGCACCCGTGTAGGGCGCGGCATTGGATCCGGTAAGGGAAAGACATCCGGTCGTGGCCACAAGGGCCAGAAGGCACGCGCTGGCGGAGGCGTTCGCCCTGGATTCGAGGGCGGCCAGCTCCCGATGCAGAAGCGCATGCCCTACCTGCGTGGCTTCACCAACATCTACGCGACTCCCTGGGAAGTCGTGAACATCGACACAATTGCGGCGCTCGAGCTCGATGGGCCGGTCACGCCGGAGGCACTTGTTGCGGCCGGGGTGGTCCGTGGCTCCGAGTTCCCGGTCAAGATTCTCGGCCGCGGAGAGCTCACGTCCAAGCTCGAGATTCACGCGCACGCGATCTCAGAGAGTGCAAAGACGCAGATCGAGAACGCTGGCGGTTCTGTCGTCATTCTCGAGCGCACCGATCGCTGGATTACCGCTCGACCGCGCAACCGCAAGCTGCCGATCGATCGTGATCTCAAAGCCGCCCGATTCGGCAAGGTGGGCGGTCCGCAGAAGCGGAGCGACGTCACGCGCGCCGAATAGCTTCTAGGGAGCCGACATGTTCGAGGCGGTAACCAAAGCATTTCAGATCCCGGATCTCCGGCGGAAGATCTTCTTCACGCTGGGGATCCTGGTGTTGTTCCGCATCATCGCAAGCGTTCCCGTTCCTGGCGTCAACCGTGAGGGACTGGCGGATTACATCGAGGGCAATCAGCTCCTCGGTATGCTCAATCTCTTCTCGGGAAGCGGCCTGCGTAACTTCTCCATCGTTGCGCTTGGCGTCTATCCCTACATCACGGCCTCCATCATCATGCAGCTCCTGACGCCCGTCATTCCGCGGCTCAACGAACTGTCGAATGAAGGACAACAGGGCCGCAACAAGATCAATCAGTACACCCACTTCCTGACCGTGCCGCTTGCCCTTCTGCAAGGGTATGGCCAGGCACTGCTCTTTTCCCGTACCGCAGTCGGTGGAACGCCGATCCTGGAAGACTTTGGCCTTTTCCACCGCGATACGTTCCTCCCCAGCGCCGCACTCCTCTTGACCATGACCGCGGGCACGATGCTTCTGGTCTGGATGGGTGAGCTGATCACTGAATACGGTATCGGCAATGGCGTTTCGATCATCATCTTCGGCGGTATCGTCGCCAGTCTTCCGCAGGCCGTTGGCAGTCTGCTGACCGGCGGGACCGTTTCCCAGAACGTCATTGGAACGGTGTTCTTCGCGATCATTGCCCTGGCGACGGTCGTCGGCATTGTCTACATCAATGAAGGACAGCGGCGCATTCCGGTTCACTATGCGAAGCGGATTCGCGGCAACAAGCAGTACGGTGGCAACACCAGCTTCATTCCTCTGAAGGTGAACTCGGCCGGCATGATCCCGCTGATCTTTGCGGTCAGCATCATGGTGATGCCGGGCTTGATCGCCAACTTCCTGGCCAGCTCGAATCGTGACTGGGTACGAGAGCTGGGTGGCGATCTGCAGCGGTTGTTCAGCCCGAACAATATCTGGTACCAGGTCATCTATTTCCTGATGGTGGTGGCGTTCACCTATTTCTATACGATGGTGGTCTTCTATCAGCAGAAGATTCCCGAGAACCTCCAGCGCCAGGGGGCGTTCGTACCCGGAATTCGACCGGGCAAGAACACCGCGGTCTACCTGCAACAGGTGCTCCAGCGGATCACCCTGGTTGGCGCGCTGGCCCTCGGTATCGTCGCGATCATGCCGTACCTGGCGGCGCAGATCACCGGAATTCAGACGTTGCTGATCAGCGCGACCTCGATTTTGATCGTTGTCGGTGTCGCGATCGACACCATGCGACAACTCGAAGCGCAGCTGATGATGCGCAACTACGAAGGCTTCATTCAATAGCAGCACCATAAGCGCCTCCCGCCCGGCGGGAGGCGCTTATGCGAGCATCGACACACGGAACACTGACGTATGAACATCATCGTGATCGGTCCCCAGGGCTCGGGAAAAGGAACCCAGGCCGATCTCATTGGGCCGAAAATCGGCGCCGCAAAGCTCTCGACCGGTGATTTGTTTCGGGCCGAAATTGCCGCCGAGACGCCGCTCGGTCTTCGGGTGAAGGAGATTCTCGCTTCGGGGAATCTCGTCGAGGACGAGCTGACGCTGGCCATCGTCGACGAGCGACTGAATACGCTCGCGTCCGATGGGATTTCCAGCTACATCTTCGACGGTTTCCCGCGCACAACCGCCCAGGCGGTGGGATTGGATCAACTACTCGAGACGCGCGGCCAAAAGGTCGATGCCGTCATCGAGCTCACCGTGCCAGAAGACGTGCTCATCGAGCGGATGAGCAGCCGCCGGGTTTGTTCCGGATGCGGCGCCAACTACAACCTTGCCTTTCAAACGACGCAGCGTGACGACATCTGCGATCAATGTGGCGGTCAGCTGGTCCAGCGACCGGACGACATGCCCGGCGCGATTCGGAAGCGATTGCAGCTCTATAACGACCTGACGAAGCCACTGCTCGATTTCTACGGAGCGCGCGGATTGGTGACGACGGTCGATGGAAACCAGGATGTCGAACGTGTTCAAGAGGCGATCGTCCATGCCCTCTCGGCGGCGGCGATCAATTCGGAGGCCTGATCCTTCGATGGCGATCACGATCAAGAACGATCGCGAAATCGAGCTCATGCGGCAAGCCGGCCATATCGTTGGTCTGGCGCATGCCCGCGTGCAGCCGGCCATCGTACCCGGCGTCACTACCAAAGAGCTCGATGATATCGTTCGCGACGTCATCGAGGAGAACGACGCAGTTGCAACCTTCTTCGGTCATCTCGGGTTCACGGGGCATATCTGTGCCTCGATTAACGAGGAGATCGTGCATGGCATTCCGGGCAAGAAGACGCTCCGAGATGGTGACATCATTTCGATCGACATCGGCGCCACCTATGGCGGCTTCATCGGCGATTCTGCCTGGACATATCCGGTCGGAACCATCGACGAGGCGTCGCGTCGTTTGCTTGACGTAACGGAAACGTCGCTCTACCTGGGTATCGAGCAAGCCGTTGCTGGTAACCGGCTTGGCGATATCGGCAACGCCATCGAACGCTATGTGACATCGCTCGGCTACGGCATGGTGCGTGAATACGGCGGGCATGGCGTCGGCCGGCAGATGTGGGAAGAACCCCATGTGCCCAACCATGGACGCGCCGGAACGGGCATTCTGCTTCGAGAGGGAATGACCATTGCAATCGAGCCGATGGTCAATATCGGCGGGGACGAGACGCACCAGCTCGAAGACGGATGGACCGTCATCACCCGTGATCGAACCCGATCGGCGCATTTCGAGCATACCGTCTTGATTACGAGTGGACCCGCTGAAATTCTTACCAAACGAGTGGCCGCTGTGGTATGATTGTCCGTCTTGCGCACGCGCCACGCGTGCGCTCTTGGTGCGTCTGGGCTGTTTGAGATCGCGATTCGTGGGCAAACTGCCCGGCCCCGAGTAAACACGAGAAAGTTGGTAGTTCCTATGAAAGTTGCTGCATCAGTCAAGCGACGTTGCGACAAGTGCAAAGTGATTCGGCGGCACGGGGTCATTCGCGTGATCTGCTCGAACCCCAAGCACAAGCAGCGCCAGGGCTAGTCGCTCAGGACGAGCGTTAGGGGTACGAGCGATATGGCGAGAATTTCCGGAGTCGACCTTCCGCGCGAGAAGCGGGTCGAGGCCGCGCTTCCTTACATTTATGGCATCGGCCTGCGCACGAGCCAGGTATTGCTCGAACGCACCGGCATCAACCCGGATACGCGTGTGCGCGACCTGACCGACGATGAGGTCAACCGGCTGCGCGAGATCATCGACAAGGAATACCGTGTCGAAGGTGACCTGCGCCGTGAGGTCTCGCTCAACATCAAGCGCCTGATGGATATCGGCTGCTATCGCGGTTTGCGCCACCGCCGGGGTATGCCCGTGCGCGGGCAGCGCACCCGCACCAATGCGCGCACCCGTCGTGGGCCTCGCCGCGGTGTTGGTATTCGCAAGAAGTAGTCCTCGCCCACGAATAGCGTGGGGCAGATTAAGAACAACGTTGTAGAGGAGAAACGACAGATATGTCCGAGCGTCGACGATCGGGAGGGGCCGCGAAGGGCGGTAAGACACGCATCCGGCGACGAGACCGTAAGAACATCCCTCGCGGGAAGGGCTTCATCAGGGCTACCTTCAATAACACGATCGTGACGCTGACCGACCCGGCCGGGAATGTCATTGCCTGGTCGAGTGCCGGTTCGAATGGCTTCAAGGGATCGCGCAAGAGCACCCCGTACGCCGCGCAAGTGACGGCCGAGCAGGCCGCCCGCAAGGCGATGGAGCATGGCCTCCGCCAGGTCGACGTGTTCGTCAAGGGCCCCGGCTCTGGACGAGAGATGGCCATTCGGGCGTTGCAGGCCGCCGGGGTGCAGGTCGTTTCGATTACCGACACCACGCCGATCCCGCACAACGGCTGCCGCCCACCGAAGCGGCGCCGCGTCTAGGAAGGGACATCGAGCGGAACGTCCGCTTCGCGGGCCCACCGCGGGCTGGCGCCGGGGACTTCCGCAGTTTACCGAAGCGCTCATCGTCGAGTACTCCTGCCGGTGACGCACCCGCGTCCCACGTCTGTGATGGCTTGGGACGCCCAATGACGCACGTTACGCGTTTTGCCAATGTTCAAGGAGGCAGTTCCTGTTGTTGGAGCGACCTAGATTTACGATCGAAACTGTTGCCGACGGCGAGAATTACGGCCGATATCGTGTTGAGCCGCTCGAGCCTGGATACGGCACCACCCTTGGGAATGCTCTCCGCCGGATTCTGCTGCGGTCGCTGGAAGGCGTCGCGATCTCGCGTGTTCGCATCGACGGCGTTTGGCACGAATTCTCGACCGTCAAAGATGTTCGCGAGGACGTCACCGAGCTGGTTCTGAACCTCAAGAAGGTTCGTCTCCGCCGGGTGATGGATATCAATGGTGACGTGCGCGCGCATCTGTATGTGCGTGGCGACGGCGCCGGCGATAAGGTCGTGACCGCGGGAGACGTTGCCTGGCCGACCGAAGTCGATGTCATCAATCCCGATCAGGCGATCGCAACCCTGACCGCCCCGGATGCCGTGCTCGACGTCGATCTCTGGGTCAACCGCGGCCGCGGCTATCGAGAGGCGGACGCGCAGGAGACCTTCGCGCTCGGCGAGATTCCGATCGACGCCATCTACACGCCGATCCAGAAGGTCAACTACGTTGTCGAGCATACCCGCGTCGGTCAGCAGACCGACTACGATAGCCTGATCCTCGAGATCCTGACCGATGGCACCATCGAGCCGGACGACGCGCTTTCCGAGGCGGCGCAGATTTTGGTCGAGCATGCGCGTGTCTTCGCTGAGTTCAATCGCGAACCGGCCGCAACCGAGACCGTGGCGGGCCCATCGATTCCGGAGGAAGTGCAAAACACGCGCTTGACCGATCTTGGGTTGTCGCCTCGTGTCACCAACGCGTTGCGCAGCCGCGGGATCGAAACCGTGGGACATGTGCTTTCCATCGACGCGGATACGCTCATGTCGATCCGCAACTTCGGACCGCGCTCGCTCAATGAGCTGCGCGACAAGCTGATCGAGTACGGCTACTGGCCGGAGGATTCGCAGCTCGGCGCTGTCGAGGCTGAGGCCGAATCTGACGACGAAGATTTGGACGATATGGCTGCAGCCCTGCGTGCGCTCCAGGAGCGTGGCATCGGCGGCGATCTGGACGACGAGGAGTAATTCCGTGCGACACCGAAAGGCTGGCCGAAAACTCGGCCGCAACCCAGCGCAACGTCAGGCGTTGTTCCGCCAGCTTGCGATCTCGATGATCATTCATGAGCGGATCACGACCACCGAGGCCAAGGCCAAAGACCTGCGTCCGGTGATCGAGAAGCTGGTCACGATTGCGCGTGAGGATTCGCATGCGAATCGTCATCTGATCATGAAGAAGATCGACAACCCGCTTGCGACGACCAAGCTGTTCGAAGTCATTGCTCCTCGATTCGAGGAGACCAATGGTGGGTATACGCGCATCTCGAAACTGGAGCCTCGCCGTGGCGACGCCGCGCCGATGGCACTGATCGAGTTTGTCGAATAAGAGGCGTATCGACGCCCCGGCTGCTGGAATCGTCCGCCTTCGGGTGGCGTACGACGGCCGGGGTTTTGTCGGTTCGCAACGTCAGGCGAGTGGCCGTACCGTCCAGGGAGAGCTGGAACGGGCGCTCGGGGAGATTGCCGGCAAGGCCATCCCAATTCATCTCGCAGGGCGCACCGACCGCGGTGTGCACGCTGCCGGTCAAGTGGCCAGCTTTTCTCGCGAGGGAGTCCGATTGAACGTCGGACAGCTGCCCAGGGCAATGAATGCGCATCTGGACGCGGACATTGCCGTGCAGGGGGCGCGGTTGGAACCGATGGGGTTTCACGCGCGCTATTCGGCGGTCTGGCGAGAATACCGGTACCGGCTTTGGGCCGGAACCCGCCAGCCGAACGCGGCCGGGTATGCCTGGGGATTTCCCCAGGCACTCGACCTCGATCGCATGGCGGATGCGGCGAGCCGAATCGTCGGGGAGCATGACTTCGCGGCGTTTGCATCAGGGGGCGAAGGCGTTCCCTGGTCGAGCCGCAAGAGCCGCCAGCATGGATCGACCCGTATCGTGCAGATCTGCACGGTACATGGCCGAGACAACTGGTGGGGAGCGAACCGTAACGACGGATCGTTGTTCGAGATACGCATCGTGGCGAATGGGTTCCTGCCACGTATGGTTCGTGGAATCGTGGGAACCCTCGTCGAAATCGGGCGCGGCGTTCGCCCACCGGCATTGATCGATGAGCTTCTTGTCGAGCGAGACCGGCGCAAAGCGCCAAAGAATGTTCCGGCCGAAGGGCTGACGCTCTGGGCGGTCGGATATGGAAACGAACAGCCGGAGGGCTAGCGAATCCGGCCATGTGGCTGGCTTCGAGCCGGGAGTGAGATCGATGGAACGCAGAACCTGGTCGCCACGAGAAAAAGATGTCCAGCATGACTGGTACATCGTCGATGCCGAAGGCAAGACGCTCGGCCGGCTGGCCACCGTCATTGCGTCGACGTTGCGTGGCAAGAACAAACCGACGTTCGCCCCCCACATGGACATGGGCGACTACGTGGTCGTCATCAATGCCGATAAGATTGCCGTGACCGGCAACAAGGAGACCGAGAAGCTCTATAGCCGGCACTCAGGGTATCCCGGCGGCCTGACGCAGGTCACGCTGCGCGACATGCGCAAGCAGCACCCGGAGCGTATCATCAAGTACGCGGTGAAGGGCATGCTCCCGAAGAACGCGCTTGGTGAAGATCAGCTCAGAAAGCTGAAGGTCTACGTCGGCACGTCGCACCCGCACGAAGCCCAGCAGCCGAAGGAACTGGCCGTCTAGGCCGCAAGGGAGTCTCAACAGATGGTCGATACGAAACAGCGATATCACTACGGAACGGGACGCCGCAAGAGCGCGGTTGCGCGGGTGCGGCTCTATCCTGGAACCGGCTCGTTCGAAGTCAACGGCAAGGGGATGGAGGACTACTTCGGTGGCCGTGGTCTCCTGCACGTGACCGTCATGCAGCCGCTCGTCCTCACCGAGACCACCAATCAATACGACGTGGTGGTCAAGGTCGTCGGCGGGGGCACCTCCGGTCAGGCCGGAGCGGTGCGGCACGGTATTGCCCGCGCCCTGGCACGGTCCGATGACGAGCTGCGATCCCCGCTCAAGCGGGCCGGTCTTCTGACTCGGGACGCCCGTGTGAAGGAGCGCAAGAAAGTGGGACTCAAGCGAGCCCGCAAGGCGCCCCAGTACACGAAGCGATAATACCTTCAACAATTCACTCGGGAAACGGCGATGCAAAGGCATCGCCGTTTTTCATGCTCGTGGCGGAATCACTACGACGCGCTGCCGAATTCGGATGAATCCAACAGGATGAGCCACGATTGGTTCGCCATCGCTCCGACCCAGCATCGCACATCGTAGCCGCGTGCCCGGACCGCTCCGACCCAGCATCGCATGTCGTAGCCGCCGGCCCTGTGCCGGCGGTGAGGGTACCCGAGTAAAGCGAATTGCAGAACGGTTACCACGTCGCCGGCGGTGTGCTGCGTCGGAGCGCCCGCTGCGGCGGGGAGATCCTTCCTTCGTCAGGATGACAACCGGGGGTTCGGAGCACCAATCATTCTTCAATCGGCGGTAAATATCCGGATTCTCTGGTCCCCGGACTCCGGCCTTCGGGATCCCTCTCCAATCACGCGCTACGAATGCTCCTGTCCCAACGAAGCGGGCGGTTTCGCCTGGAGCACCGCGATCGCCGCGGCGATCGGCAGGATCATCAAAACCAGGATCGCCGGCGTATAGCCTCCGAGCAGGTCGTAGGAGAGCCCGAACGGGATCGGACCGATTGCCGCACCGACCACGCCGACCGCAAACCCGACTCCGCGGATACTCCCCAGAAACTTCCGTCCGAAGTACGATGGCCAGGCGACATCGGCCGCAACCGTCCAGAGCGCGCTCGATGCGCCTCGCCACGACGAATACGCAATCACGAGCGCCGATGTTTCGGCCAATGCCAGGCATCCCATCGCTATCAACAGGAACACCTGACCCAGCATCAGCACGTAGCGCACGGGATAGCGATCGACCAGCCATCCGGCCGCGATGGTGATGGGCACCGCAACCGCTGCTTCGATGGCAAACGTCGTGGCTGCAAACGAGCTTGGCAGACCGCGATCGGTCAGAATCGCGACTTGGTTGAAGGCCAGACCCGTCACCACCAGCGATGGCACCACGCTTGCGCCGATCAGGCACCAGAAGGTCGGGGTGCGAAGCGCCTCACCGAGCGTCGCTCCGGTGTCAGCCGCTGGCCGCGGTGGCGCATCCTGCCGGGAAGGCCGTCCATCGGCTTGCTGCCCGACGTCCTCGGGCCGGTTGCGCACGAAGAGTGCCAGGGCTGGCAAGACGACGATCCAGATGATCAGCCCATTGATCCGCCAGGCATCGTGCCAGCCGAATCGTTCGATCAACGCGTTGTTGAACGTGGGGATGATGGCCTGACTTGCCATTGCCGCGAGACCCAGGATGCTGAATGCTCGGCCGGCTCGTGTGTGAAACCAATGTGGAATCAACGTGCGTGCGCCCAGCGTCAGGACTCCGGAGCCAAAGCTCCGCAAACAGGCGAATCCGAGCAACACCGCCACGATTCCGCTGGCGGTGCTCAGAAACAACATGGTTGCTCCGAACAACGCGGCAGCAATAACGAAGATGAGCCGATTCCCGACGCGATCGATTTGTCGCCCTGCGAGTACGAGCACGCCGGCGCTCACCAGCGTTCCTGCGGAGTAGAGCGTCGAGAAAAGCGAGCGCGACCAGCTAAAGTCCTGCAGCATTGGATCGACGAACACCGAGACGCCGTAGGTCTGAGCGGGACCCGACCAGAACACGGCAAGGCAGGACAGCGCCAGCATCGTCCAGCCAGAGAACCAGCGACGCCCGCGTGGGGCGTCTGGCCCAGCTGGCTGTTCGGATACATCGATTCCCCGAGGGAGGGGCGAACGTGCTTTCGACGTCAATGCGGCCCGTCTTCTCATCTTGCCTATTCGATTCGATGCTCTTCTCGTACGTCGTCGAGCCGCCTCCCGCCCGGGAAGCAGCTCGATGATGTGTCGATTGTTGCTGGTAAGGAACACGTGACCGAGCGGCCTCGGTCTGCTGCACTCTACGACCGTCGTGAATTCAGGTCAAGCGTTGGCAATCACTCGAATTCGACCGGGGCCGAGAGCTCCGTCGTATATTCGCCGGTCGATGAATGGCGGGAGAATTTTCGAATCACGCGGCCGGTCGCATCTCGGCAAAACGCCTCGATCGTTCGCTCATTCCGCCAGTGCCACCAGGGAACCGGAGTGACCAGGCTAATCATCCCGTCGAATCCCAGCTCGGCGCAGGACGACAGCGCCCGATCGGTCAATGAGGCGCGAAACCGGCCGTCGAGTGTGCCGGCGGTCATCGCGATCCGCACCAGCTGCAACGAAGGCATCATCCGATAGACCGATGCCTCGGCCTCCCAGAGCCAGTCCATGTCCTTGCTGAGATCGAGCACAATGTCGATATCCCATTCGGATGCCTGCATGCGCAGTCCGGCAATCGCGCTCAAGTGCGCTCTGGCACCATTGGGATGATAGGGTCGGACCGCGATACCAATTCGGGCAAGCTCGCCGATCGTTTGCCGCAGGCGAATAGCAGTGGCGACCTGGTTGGCCAGGTCGTCCCGCGATCGATGCTCTGGACGATCCACCACGATCAGCGGCCGGGCGCCACTCCCAAGCTGCACGGGACCAATGGCCGTGAGCGGATCGTTCGACAGAAGCGGAGCATCGGCCGGAATCCAGACCGAATGGATACGCTTCGCCTCGAGCGGATCGACCGACGACCAACGCTGCAATCTGAATCGTATCGACCCGAAATTGTCCAGATCGATACCGCTCAGCGGCATCTTGCCGCCAACGTCCAGATACGAGCTACCCGGCAGAATTGGGCTACTCGAGGTCGAAAGGAGAAAGCGTGGAGTCGATAGGTAGGTCATCTGCGTTCGCGGTGCTCGGCGCGGGAAAAACGAATCTGTTGGACGCGCTACGACTCGATGATACCATCGGTTCACCGGATTGCTGAAAGCCGATCACGAAACCACGGCATCCAGAATTGCTCGCTCGACGGCCACCTCGGCGGCGATCGACAAGGCCAGGGTGCGCATGGTATCGCACGTTCCGGAGCCGAGTCCGGCCGTGAATATGGCATCGCCATCGAGCGCCGTATGGCACGGGCGAATCATCCGAGCCATACCGTCGTGCGCGGCGATCGCCATGCGCTCCAGGGTCCGATGGTCGACCTCGGCGTCTGCAATGACCACGCCAAGTGTGGTCGATTCCCGCCCTTCGCCGGCCGGCTGAAAATCGAGCAACGGTATACGCAGATCGCCGGACGTTTCCGGCGTCACGACCTCTCCTGCCGCATTGACGACAACGTAGGCATGGACCGTCCCGGCTGCGCAACGAACCGATGCGGCCCCAAACCCTCCTCGGGCTGCCGGATTCCCTACGTCCAAGGCTCCGGTCCGGGCGCCGGTTCCGGCTCCCACCTGACCGCGTTCGACCGTTTCCGGCGCGGCGACGACGCGGCAGGCCGCATATCCTTCCTCCGGCCCGGGCGAACGAGGGGCCCCGGTGGCGAGGTCGAAGATGATGGCCGCTGGCACAATCGGCACGGGACCAGCCATTGTGGGATACCCGCGCCCCTGCTCCTGCAGGTATCGAATCACCCCGTCCGCGGCGCTCAACCCAGGCGCGCTCCCGCCCGAGAGCAGAATTGCATCGACCGAGCGAACCGAGGCGCTGGGGCGGAGCAGATCGGTCTCGCGGGTGCCGGGCGCACCTCCACGCGCATCGAACGCGGCCGGAACGAGCCGGTCGAAGACGATCGCCGTGCACCCGGTCATCGCGTCACGATCGGTCCAATGTCCAATCGAATAGGTTGCTCGCTCGTTCATGGAATCGAAATCTCCAATCCGGGCCATCCAATCTCGACAGAGCCGGAGAATGCACTCGCTGCCGATTCCCGAAGTTGCTCCTGACCGAGCTCGTCCCACATATGAGTCAAGTAGAGACTTCTGGCATGACAGGTCTGCGCGAGCCGGCCAGCTTCCTGGGCAGTGAGGTGTCCCCGGTCGATCGGCGAAATGTCGCTGTGGAGCAGGGTGGCTTCGCAGATCAGGACATCCACGCCCTGAAGAAAGGTGGCGAGCGTCGTGATCGGTCCGGTATCCGCGCTATATCCGAGCGCGGCATCGGATCCTCTGGAGCCAATCCGCATGGCCCAGGCGGCCATTGCGTGCTGGGTTCGGGCAAAGTCGATCGAGAGTTCCCCGATTTGCAGGGAATCGATTGGGTTGTACTCCGCCGTCGCATAGACCTGATCGAAGAAGAGGGGCGAATGATGATCGACATCCAATGGCACGGCCAATCGATCCAGGATCTCGGAGCCGCCGGGTGGCAACCAGAGCGGAATTCGCCCGTCGAATGGAACCGGCGCATATCGATAGGCGGCCCGTAATGTGACGAGGTCGAGTATGTGATCGAGATGCATATGCGAGATAACGATAGCATCGAGCGCTCGTACGTCGATCGCACGCTTCAGCTCGGGCACGACGCCTGGGCCGCAGTCGATCAACACGGTCGTCATGCCCGACCGCACCAAAATCCCGGTACATCCTGAGCCCGCATTCGCCCCAGCGGCCGCGCTACCCAGAATGGTGACGATCATCGGCGTACTCGTTCCACGGCTACCGCCAGCTCCTCGTCCAGGTGGGCGCAGTCGTTCGCAATGACGATCGTGGGAACGCCGTTGGCGACCTCGACGATCGAGATCCCGCAGTTTCGGAGTCCATAGGTTCGCCACCCGTTGAGCGGCTCGCCAGCAACGGCGCGCAAGTAGCTCCCGATCAGCCCACCATGGGCGACGACGACTACGGTCTGGCTCTGATGCTCCTCGGCTATGGAGGTGAACGCATCGTGCGACCGTTGATAGAACTCGGCTATATGATCGCCGTTTGGCCATTGCAATGTGAGATTGTGCGGGTCGAAGGCGCGTTCCGCGAGTTCGGGGTACTGAGCTGAGAATTCGTCGACCGTGAGTCCTTCGAGGTCGCCGAAATGCATCTCCTTGAGATTCGCCCGTTCCTGGATATCCAGTCCCGTCACACTGGAAATGGCCAGGGCCGTGGTTCGAGCGCGGATCAGCGGGCTCGAAATCAGCGCATCCGCCGCGATCTCTCGCGATATTCGCTGTGCCACGAGCTGGGCTTGCCGTTCACCGGTTTCGTCGAGAGGCAGATCGATCAGTCCCTGCAGTCGCCTCGCCGCGTTCGCCGCGGTTTGGCCATGTCGCACGATCACCATTCGCGTCGTTCGCCGAATCATGTTCAGGTTGTCACCGATCTACTGGCTGCAGAGAAATCGCAGATTTCCGAGAGTACACACATGGAGCATTTTGGTGCGCGCGCGGTGCAGACCTGCCGCCCGTGACGGACCATATCGACGTGGAAGGCATACATCGTCTGGCTGTCCGGCGGCAGGCACGCTTCGAACACGTTCTGGATTCCGGTGGCGGTCTTTTCGCCGTTGGTGATCCCGATCCGTGTGCTGACGCGCTGGATATGCGTATCGACCGGTTGCGCCGGTATGCCAAGCGCGAAGAGCAGGACACACGAGGCGGTCTTGTCGCCGATGCCACGAACAGCGGTGAGCCTCGCTCGGGCGGCCGGAACCGACCGGGTCGTATCGGTCGCGAGATCGTCGGGCTGGAGCTCGCGCAGCACACGCTGAATGGTGTTCGCTTTCTGATTGGCCAGCCCTGCGAATCTGATCGCGGCGCCCACGTCTTCGACCGGAGCCGATTCGATCGATGCCCAGTCAGGAAACGCCGCTCGCAAATCCGAATACGCGCGTTCCGCACCCGCGTCGGTGGTGTGTTGCGAGAGGACGGTCATCACCAGCTGGCCGAGCGGATCGCCGGTCGGACGCAACTCCGGATGACCGTAATGCTCTCCCAGCCGGAGCCAAACGTCGTCGATTTTCTGGCAGACCTCGATCGGAACGGGCTTGGACGACCTCATGGAACGATTCTACGAGACGGCGACCGCAGCAGCGCACCCATATATGTTGAGAACTTGTAAAACAGCGAAGGGCCCAGTTGCTGGCGTCCAGAGAAAACGCCGAGAGCAGTCGCTCTCGGCACTGGACCGTGGCCTCTGCGGAAATGCTGGCCAGTCCACTGCTCAGGACCCAGGACCCGTCAGCCCCAGGGCCATCATCTAATTCTTGTGTGGCTGAGACCGCATACTGCTGGACACCGCCCGCGACTGGGCTGGTCCGCTCCGCGCCCCGCAGGCAAGGTCTCGGCATGTCCGCGTGTCCCGTTCCCGGCATCGCCGACTGTTTTCACGATCTGGTTGACCCGCGCATCGAGCGCACCAAACGCCACCAGCTCTGGATGTGGTCACCATCGCTGTGCGCCGTGTTAACGAAGCGAAAGCTGGGTGGTAACGGAATGGGGAGAGATCAAGCTGCCCTGGCTGCCTGGCTCAAGCTGCCCAATGGCATCCTCGCACGATGCAGCTTCGGCCGGGTCTTCAGTCGGCTCGATCCCGGGCAGCTGGGCAGGCTGGTGCGCTGGGCGCACCCTCAAGCGGGTGCGGACGAGCCGACCGGCATTGTCACTCGATGGCAAAACAGTGCGGGCCGCGCGCCACCCAGGACAGCGGGCACCCCATCTGGTAAGCGCCTGGTCCGGTGCCAATCGGTTGGTGCTTGGTCAAGTTGCCGTTGATGACAAGAGCAACGAGATCTGCCATTCCCCGCTTGCTCCGCCAGCTCGATCTGACCGGCCAGACCGTCACCATTGATGCTATGGGTGCCAAACCGCCATTGCCGCTCAGATCGTGGCCTTGGGGCGGCGACTATGTGCTGGCCTTGAGGAGAATCAGCCCGATATGCTGCGCGATGTCATCGACGGTTTTGCCCTGGCTGATCCCGAGCACCAGACCACGATGACGAAACCCCAGGGCGCCTGGAAACACGCACGTGCCGCACCATCGACGATGCCGCGGTGATCGCGTGGCTCAATCCGACGGGGGCATGGCCGGGATTGCGCACCATTGCCCAGGTGGTGGGCCAGCGCCAGATCGGGGAGACCTGCGTGCAGCACACGCGCTATTATCTGTCGAGTTTGCCGGGGGATGCCCACGCGATTGCGCATGCGGTGCGCAGTCACTGGGGCATCGAAAACCAGGTGCACTGGGTGCTGGATGTGGCGTTTCGGGAAGATGGCAGTCGAGCGCGGGTGGGGCATGCCGCCGCCAATCTGGCGCTGCTGCGCAAGCTGGTGCTCGATCTGCTGCGTGCCGATCCCACCCGCAAAGTCGGCGTCAAGGCCAGTCGCCTCAAAGCTGGCTGGGACGACGGCTATTTGCTCCACGTGCTCGGCGTCACCCTCGCTCAATAAGATGCGATGGCCTGGTCCAGCCCAAACTCCACGTTAGCAATTTCGACGGACCCCGTATGCTTTCAGCTCAGGATGCAGCGGGAGCGCCCCGCTCTGCAACGTCGCAAGTGGATGCCGCGTCCCGGTCGTCGATCGCACCGAGGTGCGGTTTTTTGTGCGCACGGATTCTCCATTGAAACTCCCAGGCTCGATTGCAATTCGAAACGGACGAGTGGTCGATGCGGCTACGGGCTTCGACGGTTCTGCCGACCTTCTCCTCGAAAATGGACTGATCTCTGCGGTTGGTGACGTCCCCCCAGACAGAAGCGATGCGGAAATCGACGCGACCGGCCTGGTCGTCACCCCCGGGTTGATCGACATGCACGTCCATTTGCGTCAGCCCGGTTTCGATGCCAAGGAAACCATCGAATCGGGAACCGCCGCTGCCGCTGCCGGGGGATTCACCACGATCTGCTGCATGCCGAATACCCGCCCCACGCTCGATTCCCAGGAGTCACTCGAACTACTTCACGAGCGCATCGAACGTGAGGCCATCGTGCATGTGCTGCCCATTGCGGCCATTTCCGTCGGCCGGTTGGGCGTCAAAGCAGTCGATTATGGACAGGTTGTTGCGGCCGGAGCGATCGGCTTTTCCGATGACGGTGACAGTTGCGACGATCCCGGCATCATGATTGCGGCGCTGGAAGCCAGCAAAGAGCTCGATCGCCCGGTGATGGTGCATTGCGAAGACAAGGCGCTGATGGGTGGCTCGATGCACGAGGGGGACGTCTCCGCTCGGCTGGGGCTCAAAGGACTGCCCGCCTTGGCGGAAGAGCGGTTCCTGGAACGCGATATCGAGCTCGCCGCCAGAACAGGCGGTTGGCTGTACGCGCTGCACGTAAGCACCGGGACGGGGATCGAGATGATCCGCCAGGCCAAGGCAAGCGGCGTACACATCACCGCCGAGGCGATGCCGCATCACTTGACGATGACCGACGAATGGGTCGCCGGCGATCGGCGATTGGTCAATGTCGACGAGCCGGTGGGACCTGCGGGATTGCCGGCCGATCCGAATACCAAGGTCAACCCTCCGCTCCGGCCATTGCGGGACACCGAGCTTCTGCTGGCCGCCATTGAGGATAGAACCTTCGACATCGTGGCTACCGACCATGCTCCGCACGCGGCCAGTGACAAAATCGCCGGGCAGTTTGAAACCGCCGCGTTCGGCCTGAGTGGACTCGAATTCGGGTTGCCGCTCATGCTGGCGCTCGTACGCGCCGGCCGGATCGACTATCTCGATCTCGTGCGTCTGATGAGTCTCAACCCGGCGCAGGTGCTCGGTTCCGAGCGTGGACGACTCGCCGCCGGGGCTCCCGCCGATATCACCATCTTCGATCCGAACGACGAATGGATCGTCGATGCGGAGCGTCTGCGAACGAAGAGTGTCAATACGCCACTGATTGGCATGCCCCTGAAGGGGCGTGCCCGCTATACGATTGTCGATGGGGAGTTGCGATTTGCCGCCTGACGTCACCGATACCGGAACCCGATTTCGACCTGCCTGGGACGCTGCGCTCGCCCTGGCGGATGGAACAATCTTCCGTGGACGTGGCTTTGGCGCCGATGTCGATACCGGCGGCGAGGTCGTGTTCACCACCTCGATGACCGGCTATCAGGAGGTCTGCACGGACCCTTCATTTGCCGGGCAGATCGTCTGCATGACCTACCCATTGATCGGGAACTATGGGGTCAATGAGGCGGACGCCGAGTCCCGGCAACCGTGGATCCGCGGTCTGATCGTCCGGGAGCTCTGCAGTCAACCAAGCAATTGGCGGTCTGAAGGCACCCTCGATGAGTATCTGCGCGGTTTCGATATCCCCGGAATCTCCGGGATCGATACACGTGCGCTCACCCGCCACATTCGCCAGACCGGCGATATTCGCGGCGTGCTCGTGCGCAACGCTGCCGGCGTGTCGGACGAGGAGCTCATCGAGCGTGCAAAACGCGCTCGTCTTCCGGGCGACTGGGACGTCGTCGGCCTGGTCGGACACGATGGTATTCAACGCTTTGGCGAGGGAGGGGGCCCGCATATCGTCATTGTCGATTGCGGGGTGAAGTTCAACATCGTCCAGTCGCTGGTCGATCGCGGCGCCGTCGTCTCGGTCGTGCCCTACGGCACGCCGTTTTCCGACATCGAAGCGCTGAAACCCGATGGCGTCATCGTCTCTCCAGGTCCCGGCGATCCGCGGAATCTCGATAGCGGGCTCGATTTCGTGCATGCCACGCTGGCGGCCGATATCCCGTACTTCGGTATCTGCCTTGGCCATCAGCTGCTGGCGCGCGCGATCGGCGCCGATACCGGGAAGCTGAAGTTTGGGCATCGCGGCGGCAACCAGCCGGTCAAAGACCTGCGTACGGGCGCGGTGTCGATTACGGCGCAGAATCATGGGTACTACGTGGAGGGTTCCACGATTCCCCCTTCATCGGAGTGGGAGGTCGCATTGGTCAACCTCAACGATCGAAGTGTCGAGGGGCTGCGTCATTCGACATTGCCGATCATCTCGGTGCAATTCCACCCTGAGGCGTCGCCCGACCGTGGACAGCAACCTCTTCGACGACTTCCTGATATGGTGAGGGTGAGCAGCAACGACATTCGCAGCGTTCTGGTCCTCGGTTCGGGACCGATCGTCATCGGTCAGGCGGCCGAATTCGACTATGCCGGAACCCAGGCCTGCCGTGCCCTGAGAGAAGAGGGGATCCGCACGATCCTCGTCAACTCGAATCCCGCCACCATCATGACCGATGAAGACGTCGCCGATGCGGTCTATATCGAACCGCTCCGGCCGGAGGTCATTCGGCGCATCATCCAGCGCGAGAAGCCGGACGGCCTGCTGCCAACGCTTGGCGGGCAGACCGGGCTCAACCTTGCCGTCGAAGTCGCCGAGCTTGGCATGCTCGATCAATACGGGGTCAAACTGCTGGGAACGCAGCTTTCGGCCATCAAACGGGCCGAGGACCGGGCGCTCTTCAAGGAAATGCTCGAAGAGATCGGCGAACCGGCAGTCGAAAGCGCTATCGTGCATTCGATCGAAGAGGCTCGCGAGTTCGCCAAGCAGGTGCCGTTGCCGTTGGTCATTCGTCCCGCGTTCACGCTGGGCGGAACTGGAGGCGGCGTTGCCTCGACGCCCGAAGAGCTCGACCGCATCGTCACCAGCGGGCTCAACGCCAGTCCGATTCACCAGATCCTGCTGGAGCGTTCGCTGACGGGCTGGAAAGAGATCGAGTATGAGGTCATGCGCGACAGCGCGGACACCTGCATCACGATCTGCAATATGGAGAATCTCGACCCGATGGGCGTCCATACGGGGGATTCCATCGTCGTGGCGCCGTCCCAAACGCTTTCCGACTACGAGTATCAGATGCTCCGCACCTCGGCGCTCAAGATCATCCGGGCATTGGAGATCGAAGGCGGCTGCAACATTCAGTACGCGCTCGACCCGGATTCGTTCGCCTACTCCGTCATCGAAGTCAATCCCCGGGTCAGCCGTTCGTCCGCCCTGGCCTCGAAGGCAACCGGCTATCCGATCGCGCGGCTCGCCGCCAAGATCGCCATCGGTCGGACCCTGGACGACCTGCGCAATGCCGTAACCGAAAAAACCACCGCCGCGTTCGAACCCGCGCTCGACTACGCCGTCGTCAAGATTCCCCGCTGGCCGTTCGACAAGTTCACCCGCGCGGATCGCACCATCAGCACGCAAATGAAGGCGACTGGCGAAGTGATGGCCGTCGATCGTTCGTTCGAGGGTGCGCTCCAGAAGGCGGTGCGCTCGCTCGAAGGACAGGCGAAAGACCTCGCCTGGGTCGACAAACGATGGACCGCTGAACAGATCGAGGAATTGATTCGGAGGCCGAACGATCTTCGGCTCTGGGCGGTCATGGCCGCGTTGCGGGCAGACGTTTCGGTCGACACCATTCACGAATGGTCGAAGATCGACGAGTGGTTCCTGGAGAAGCTGCTCGGATTGGTCGAGGTCGAGCGGGCAATTGCGGCGGGTCCGGTGGACCCTGAGCTGCTCTGGCGGGCCAAACGTGCCGGTTTCAGCGACCGGCAGATCGGGGTGCTGTCGAGGAAGACCGAAGCCGAGATTCTCGAGTTCCGGACCGATCTGGGCATGACGCCGGTCTATAAGATGGTCGACACCTGCGCGGGAGAGTTTGCCGCTTCGACGCCATACTTCTATTCGACGTACGAGCTCGAGGATGAGGCAACGCCCCTCGAAGGACCGCGCGCGCTCGTCATCGGTTCCGGACCGATTCGCATCGGCCAGGGAATCGAATTCGACTACTGCTCGGTTCACGCGTCGCGCGCGCTGCACGATGCGGGCGTGGCGTCGATCATGATCAATTCGAACCCGGAGACTGTTTCGACTGATTTCGACGCATCCGATCGTCTCTATTTCGAGCCGCTGGACGCCGAGAGTGTGGATGCCGTCATCAAGCACGAGCGCCCACACGGCGCCGATGATGCCGGTCCCCCGGTCATCGTTCAATTCGGTGGCCAGACCGCGATCAATCTTGCCGAACCGTTGACCGAACGCGGCGCTCAAATCGTGGGTTCGTCCCAGGAGTCGATCGATCTTGCCGAAGACCGCGAACGGTTCGAGGCGTTTTTGCGCGGTCTGGGAATTCCCCAACCGAATGGCGACACCGTAACAACGCTGCAGGATGCCGAAGCCGTTGCCGGCCGTATCGGGTATCCGGTGCTGGTTCGTCCGTCCTATGTGCTCGGCGGACGTGCCATGGAGGTCGTCTATAGCTCCGAGCAGCTCGCGCGGTACATCCGGAATGCGATCACGATGACGGTCGACCGTCCGGTTCTGATCGACAAGTACCTCTTTGGCAAGGAGGTCGAAGTCGACGCGATCTGCGATGGCGAGGAAGTCCTCATCCCGGGGATCATGGAGCATATCGAGCGCGCCGGTGTGCACTCCGGTGACTCGTTTGCGGTCTATCCGGGCATTCGGCTCTTCCCGGCCGAGATCGAGACCATCGTCGACTACACCACGCGCATTGCCCTGGAGATTGGCGCACGCGGCCTGATCAATATCCAGTACGTGATTCACAGCGGTCGCTTGTACGTGCTGGAGGTGAACCCCCGGTCTTCCCGCACCGTGCCGTTCATGAGCAAAGTCACCGGGGTTCCGATGGTCCGTTTGGCGACGAACATCATGCTCGGTACGACACTGGCCGAGCAAGGGTTTTCCGGAGGCCTCTGGCCACGGCAGCCGCTCGTGGCGGTCAAGGCGCCGGTGTTCTCCATGGCGAAGCTGCGGGGAGTCGAGGTCAATCTCGGTCCGGAGATGAAATCGACCGGCGAAGTGATGGGCGTCGATCGTACCTTCGATTCGGCGTTCTACAAGGCGCTGGTGGCTGCCGGACTCTCACTCCCACCGCGGGGATCGATGCTGGTTTCCGTGGCCGACGAGGACAAGAGCGAATCGCTCGAGATGATCAGCTCGCTCGTGCGCCAGGGCTACAAGCTCTATGCCACCGAGGGAACCGCCGCGATGATCGAACGTGCGGGTATGCCTGTCCAAATGGTTACGAAACGCATTGGACGTGGTAAACCGGATGTGGTCGATGTGATCTTGCACGGTATCGTCGATGGGGTGATCAATACGCCCGGACCGGCCGACAAGGAATTTCTGGACGGCCTGGAGATCCGGCGCGCCGCGGTCGAGCGGGGAATCCCCTGCATCACGTCGATCGACACGGCGCGCGCCATGGTTGCGGCCATGGAACGGGCCACCGAGGTCTACACCGTGCAGCCCATCACGGCCTATCGGGAAACGGGAATTGGGTACTGAGGAGTTAGGATTTTCGCTTCCCGAGCGACGTGGAGGCACGATTCGCGGTGGCGAGGAAGTCTCTCCACGTCGCTGCGCTCCAGTCGAGACGACGTTATCGGCCCCTAACTCCTAAATCCCAACTCCTAACTCCTTCGTACCGAAAGGTGAGCGTATGGTCCAGAAGATCCTCTATGGGATGCTCGTTCTGGTTCCGATTACCATCGCGTTGCACCTGCTCGGTATCGGCGGACACACGCTCATCTTCGTGCTCAGTGCGTTGAGCCTGATTCCCCTGGCTGGTGTCCTGGGTACGGCCACTGAGGAGACCGCAATCTACACCGGTCCCAAGATCGGCTCGCTGCTCAACGCCACGCTCGGCAATATGGCCGAGCTCATCATCGCGTTTGCCGCGTTGCGCGAAGGGTTGGAAGGGGTCGTTCGCGCCAGCATTGCCGGTTCCATCATTGGAAACATCCTGATCGTACTGGGAGCCTCCCTCTTTGTCGGGGGACTGAAGAACGGTATTCAGACCTTCGACGTGCGCGAGGCATCGACGAATGCCACCATGATGACCCTGGCCGTTATCTCACTCGTCGTTCCCGGTCTCTTTTGGCTGACCGATGCCGACGGCGTGCGGCTCGACCGGCACGATGCCGAGCGCCTCAGCGATGGCGTCGCGCTCATCATGCTTGTGATCTACGCCGCGTATCTCTACTTCACGCTCTTTCAGAAAGGGGCGTCGAGGTCCAAGGTGGCGCATACAGAACCCGCGACGATGTCCCTTCCCGTCGCGATTGGCCTGCTCATCGCCGCGACCATTGCGGTTGTTGTCGTCAGCGAGATCCTCGTCGGGGTCATCGAGCCCACGGCGGAATCGTGGGGTCTCAGCGAGGTCTTCATCGGCTTGATCGTCGTGCCGTTGGTCGGGAATATTGCGGAGCATCTGGTGGCGGTCAAAGCCGCCTGGAACAACGATATGGACCTGAGCATGGGCATTGCCCTGGGCTCCGGGTTGCAGGTCGCGCTCTTTGTCGCGCCGGTGCTGGTTCTGCTGGGTGAGCTCGTCAACAAGCCGATCCCCATGATTTTCAATAGTTGGGAGCTGATCGCGCTCATTGCGGCCGTCCTCTTGGCGGTGGCGATCTCGCAGGACGGCGAATCCAACTGGCTCGAAGGAGCACAGCTCATCGCGGTCTACTTGTTGCTGGGAACGGCATTCTATTTCGCGGGATAGGAGAAACATGACCGTCGACCTCGAACAGCTTTTTGTCGAATCTGGCGCGCTCAAGGAAGGACACTTCCTGTTGGCATCGGGGCGACACAGCGATCGATATCTCGAAAAGTTCGACCTGCTGCGCAATCCGCGTGCGACATCTGAGGTATTGGAAGGACTTGCGCGGGAACTCAGTTCCTGGGAGATCGATGTCATCGTCGGACCGACGACGGGAGGAATCCTGCTCGCGTTCGAGCTGGCGCGGCAGCTCGGCCTCCCTGCGGCCTATGCGGAGCGCATCGGGGAGGGGATGTCGGGGCGCGAGATCAAGCGCGGTACGGTTTTCGTTCCGGGGAGCAAGGTCTTCATCATCGACGACATCTTGACCACGGGTGGGTCGGTTGCCGAGACATTGAATGCATTGAAAGGTCTCCCGGTCGAGGTCGTCGGGATTGCCGTGCTGGCGGATCGAAGCGGCGGCTCGGTCCGGTTTGGTGAGATTCCCCTGTTACCGCTGCTCTCGCTCGATATTCAGAGCTGGCCGGCAGGCGAGTGCCCGTATTGCGCCGAGTCCGTGCCGCTCGTGAAACCAGGTTCGACCGCGGTCACGTAGCCGGTCGGTCGTCCTTGTGCGCCGCGGCTTCCGCACGTTCCCGCAGCGTTTCGCGTAGCTGCAAAAGATCGTCCAGGCGTTGCTCGATCTGGGCCAGTGTTTCCGGTCTCGGACGCGCCACATATTCGTCCCGAAGCTCGATGAGCATCTGGGACAGACGGCCGATGGTGCGGACGGTATGCACCGGATCGTCCTCTCGTGACGGTACGGTATATCCGCTCATACTCGTCTCCCGACGTGACCGCTCATGCTTGTCTCACCAGAGAGAGCATATCCTGCTCGGACAGAATTGGCACCCCCAGCTCCTTCGCTTTATCCGCTTTACTGCCTGCATCGTCCCCGGCGACGACATAGCTCGTCTTCTTCGAGACCGATCCGGAGACGGTCGCGCCCAATTCGCGCAGCATTGCTTCTGCTTCTGAACGGGTAAGCGTCTCGAGCCGCCCGGTGAGCACAAAGATCTTGCCCGTGAGGGGGCCCGGTTCGTCCGATGCGGGTTCGCCGTCGGACATATTGACGCCGGCGGCGGCCAGCTTCTCGATAACGTGCTGGTTCGACGGATTGGCAAAGAAATCGACCACACTCTGCGCGACGATAGCGCCCATTCCTGGAACCTCGAGCACTTCGTCCAGGGTTGCCTGCTCGAGCCGCTGCATCGAATGGAACCGTCTTGCCAGGAGATTGGCGTTGCGCTCGCCCACATGTGGAATGCCAAGCCCAGCCAGTAGTCGACCGAGCGACCGCTCCTTCGACGCCTCGACCGCGCCGCGCAGGTTTTCGGCACTTTTCGGACCGAGACCTTCGAGCTCCGCCACCTCATCCCAGGGAAGATCGTAGATATCGCCGAAATCGTGGATCCACCCCAGATCGACAAAGCGATCGGCAAGCTTCGCCCCTAACCCGACGATATCCATCGCGCCGCGGGAGATGAAGTGATGCAAACCCTCCCGAATCCGCGCCGGACAGGCTGAATTCGGGCAATACCGCATGGCAACGCCCTCGTCGCGCACGGTCGGCGTCCCGCAAACCGGGCACAGCTGCGGCATCGAGTAGGGAACTTCGTTGCCGGTGCGCGCTTCGACGATGACTTTCACGAT
This sequence comes from Thermomicrobiales bacterium, assembly GCA_023957115.1. Classification (GTDB taxonomy): domain Bacteria; phylum Chloroflexota; class Chloroflexia; order Thermomicrobiales; family UBA6265; genus JAMLHN01. The sequence continues at coordinate 87,822 of JAMLHN010000009.1, read as the reverse complement.
TTGCGGAATCACATCGCCGGCACGCTGGACCACCACGGTATCGCCGATGCGAATGTCCTTGCGGGCAATCTCGTCTTCGTTGTGCAACGTCGCGCGTCGTACGGTGACACCGCCGATGTTGACCGGAGCCAGGAACGCCGTCGGGTTGAGCGTGCCCGTACGCCCGACCGTGATGACGATGTCCTCCACCTGGGTCGTTTTCTGAATAGCCGGAAACTTGTATGCGGTCGCCCAGCGTGGCTCGCGCGAAATGATGCCGATCTCGTCCTGCAGATACACCGAATCGATCTTGGTGACGACCCCGTCGATCTCGAAGTTCAGCTCGTCACGCTGGCCCAACCACCATTCGCACCGTTCCCAAACCTCGTCGATGGACTGGTGCCGCATCGGATGGGGCGCCGTCTCGAACCCATACTGGATGAGCATCTGCAACGTGTCGTAGTGACTGTCTGGGCGCGGAAACCCGTCCAGATAGCCGATATCCCAGGTGTAGAAGCTCAGGGGACGGGCCTTCGTCTTGCGGGGATCGATCTGCCGCAGACTTCCTGCGGCTGAGTTCCGTGGATTCATGAACGGCTCGCCACCAGACTCCATGATCCTGTTGTTGAGCGCGTTGAAATCTGACTTCTTCATATAGACCTCGCCGCGCACTTCGATACGCGACGGGACCGGGTAGTCATCCGCCTGTTTGAGCCGGATCGGAATGGACCGGATCGTCTTCAGATTCGCGGTGACGTTCTCGCCGACATATCCGTCGCCACGGGTAGCGCCCGTATGCAGGACTCCGTCGATGTAGGTCAACGCAACCGCGAGTCCGTCGATCTTCGGCTCGGTAACCAGGTTCATCGTTTCGCGCCCGGCCGCGCGTTGTGCTCGTCCCCACCAGGCCAGCAGCGTTTCGCGATCGAAGACATTGCTCAACGAGAGCATCGGAACCGGATGCTCGACCTTGGCGAAGGTGGTCTGGGCAGTCGAGGCGCCGACACGCTGGCTCGGCGAATCCGGTGTCACGAGCTCCGGATGGGCGTCCTCGATACGAAGCAGCTCCTGCATCGCCTCGTCGTAATCCGCGTCGGAAACGGTCGGCTGATCGAGAACGTGATACTCATAGCTCCAACGATCGAGGTTGGTGCGGAGCAATGCGAGACGCGAGTAAACGTCCTCTTCGGTCATCTGGAGCATCCTCTGGACACCGGCGGAGCAGGAATCGGTGGTATAACTGAACGTACAATACGAACAGAAATTCTAGCATGGAGCTGTCCCCCCACAGTCCGCATCGCCCGTGATGAAACCCCGTCGAGATCCGCGCCAACGCCCCATTCCGACCGTCGAACTGCAAGGCGAATCGATGGACGCACGTCTTTTTCTCTCACAACGGGCACGGGATTTCGTATCCGACTCCGGTGGCGCCGTGCATGAGGATCTGCTGATCGGGCATATCTTCGGCTCGACCCGCACCCCCGAGCTCTGGAGATCGCTCTTCTACGCGGTCATGCGGGAGACGCCGGAACTGCGTGTCCGGGGTGACCGCGAATGGGTGCTCGCTGAAGCGGCCCCGCAGATCGACATTGCCGTTCCTGACTTCGTCGCGCTCGACGTCGAAACCACGGGTCTGCGCCCGGCGTCACACCGCGTCATCGAGATTGGCCTGATCCGGTATCAGGCGGGAGAAGCGACGGACAAGCTCTCCATGCTCTTCGACCCCGAACGGAAGCTGCCGGCGTACATCACCAAGCTGACGGGGATCCGCGATGCCGACCTGCGCGGTCAGGACAGGTTCGCCGATCACGCCGATCGAGTTCAGGAGTTTCTCGGCGACGCACTGATCGTAGGACATAACGTCTCGTTCGATGTGAACTTCGTCAATGCCGAGCTTCGGCGCGCTGGGCGAATGCCGCTGGTCAACGACCGGGTCGATACGATGGCGCTTGCCATGCGCTATCTCCCCGATCTGAGACGGGCCAGTCTGGACAAGGTCGCGTCGGCGCTTGGGCTTGCTCCGCGCCGGCTCCACCGGGCGCAGGGTGACGCGGAACTGGCGGCTCGCGCGGCCCTGGTCCTTTTTCGTATTGCGGCCGAACAGGGAGATGGGTCGCTCGACCAATTGAAGGCAACCTCACGCATGCCTGAGGCTCGGCCCCGCGACGGCATCGGACGCGGACGCGCGCTGCTCGACACCGATTTTCTCAAGACCATCCCGTCGAAACCAGGCGTCTATTTGATGGTCGATGCCAATCGCCGGGTGATCTATGTCGGCAAAGCCAAAGATCTGCGCGATCGGGTAGGGTCGTACTACTCGCAACCGCTGGGCTATACGCGCAAGATGGACGGATTGCTCGAATCGATTGCGTCGATCGACGTGCGCGTCGTCGGCAGTGAGCTCGAAGCCCTGATGCTCGAATCGCAGCTCATCAAACGCTATCAACCGCGCTACAACAAGGTCATGCGCTCGCACGAGCAATATCCGTACATTCGGGTCGACCTTTCATCACCCTGGCCACGAATCTCCTTGGCGCCCGAATGGAAGAACGACGGCGCCCGCTACTTCGGTCCCTATCGCAATCGGGGTGCATCGAAGCAGGTCGTCGAGCTGCTCAATACGCACTTCCAGCTGCGAACCTGCACCCGGAGCTTCAAGACGGCGCGCAGTTACGGTTCTCCTTGTCTCAAGCTGAGCCTGAATCAATGTCTCGGACCGTGCGTGGGGAAAGCAGACCGTGAGATCTATACCGAACGGGTCCGTGCCGCGATTCGCTTTCTCGAAGGCGAAGACACGCCGCTCCTGCAACGAATCTGGGAACGCCTCGAGGAGGCAGCCGCAACCGGTGATTTCGAGCATGCCCGCAGATTGCGGCGCGATATCCAGCTCCTGCAATCGATTTCGGGCGTCCACCGGTCGATTCAGGAGATGGAGCGCCGTCCGACCCTGTTGCTGGCGTTGCCAACGGACGACCCGAACCGCATCGATATCTGCCTGATCGTTGCCGGACGTATCTGGAGCCGGGTGAGTGCCGGCCGGTACGAACCGATCGAGGAGGCGCACCAGCGATTGGAGCGGTCCTTCGATCGACTTAAACATGCGACGGGTCCCCGTGTCGATGCTGGAACGCTCGACGAGGCATTCATCCTCGAACGCTGGCTGAACAAGCATTGGGGTCATCCGGCGATGCTCACCCTACCGGATCGTGAGCTTCCCACGCCCGATCGACTGCAGGCCTGGCTGAACGAAGCCTTCGAGACGGATTTCGAACGGTGGTCACCTCCATCGACTGAGGAAGATATCGTTCTCGATGTTCAGCCGGGTGAGACTCGCGTACCTGGATCGCATGACGGCTGGATGCCGCCACATATGATCGAAAGCGAGATCCAGGGATTCTTCGGATAACCGGGGAGCGATCGGCTTTCACGAGCGCGGCGCATGTTGGCTCTATACTCGGTTGTGGCCCTGCGCCGAGTAGAATCTTCTTGATCGGGAGTCCCAATGTCCGTATTGTCCGAGGTCGCGGCGGAAGTTCGAGTTTGCACGCTCTGCGAGCTTTCGGTCAGTCGTACGAACGCCGTTCCAGGAACCGGCCCAGAGACAGCCGAGGTGTTCTTCATCGGCGAAGGACCGGGGTGGCATGAGGACCAGCAGGGATTGCCCTTCGTGGGCGCCTCCGGAAAGTTCCTGACCGAGTTGATCGAAACAGCTGGACTCCGGCGCGAGGACGTCTTCATTACGAACGTCGTCAAGTGTCGTCCGCCGGGTAATCGCGATCCATTACCGGACGAGATGGAAGCCTGCGCTCCCTATTTGAACCGGCAGATCGAAACCGTCGACCCGCTCGTCGTCGTGACACTCGGGCGCTTCTCGATGTCGCGATATTTCCCCAGCGAGCGCATCTCGCGTATTCATGGGCAACCGCGCGTGATTGGCCGGAGAACCGTCGTTCCGATGTATCACCCGGCGGCAGCGTTGCACCAGGGATCCTTGCGCGGCGCGATCGTAGAAGACTTCGTTCAGCTCGGAAAAATCATCGCGAAAGCACGCGCGGAGCGGGAACGTGGCGATCAGCCCACCCCGGAAGCGACACCGGCACACGAACAGATGAAACTCTTTTGAGTGAAGCGAATCGATATCAGGAACCCGCGTCCACCAACGCGGGTTCTTTCATGCCCGAGGAGATGCAAACCCGGTGAGTGACACAGTCAAGCTGATCTTCCTTGGTGGCCAGGCCGAGATTGGTCGCAACATGTTCGTGCTCGAGCATCAGGACGATCTGATCGTGGTCGACTGCGGGGTTGGGTTTCCATCGATCGAACATTTCGGGATCGACCTGGTCCTGCCGAATTTCGACTATCTGAAAGAGCATGCCTCGAAGGTCCGTGGCATCTTCATCACGCACGGGCATGAGGATCATATCGGCGCGTTGGTCTATCTCCTGCAGGAGGTCAAGGCTCCTCTCTATGCCACCCGGTTCACCTGTGGTCTGATCGCGGAGAAGCTCAAGGAGGCCGACCTGACAAAGGAGGTTGAGCTTATCGAGTTCGACGTCGATGGCGACGACGTGCTCGACGGAGGCGTTTTCAAGCTCGAGCCGTTCCGTGTAACGCATAGTATTCCCGACTGTGTGGGATTTGGGATCACGACTCCGGCCGGTCTGATCGTCCATACGGGTGATTTCAAGCTCGATCCGACCCCGCCTGACGGTCATTTGACCAATCTCGACAAGGTGCGTTCCTTTGCCGAGCGCGGCGTGTTGCTGTTGATCTCCGACACCACGCATATCGAGTCCGAGGATTGGGTTCCATCGGAAAAAACGGTCGGTGCGGCGTTCGAGCGGATCTTCGACGGCGCGAATGGCCGTATCTTCGTCGCGACCTTTTCATCCCATGTTGCGCGAATGCAGGAGGCTGTCGATGCCGCCCTCGCCCGCGATCGCAAGGTTGCCTTTGTTGGCCGGGGCATGCAGACCGTGTCGCGCGTGGCGCGCGAGCTTGGGCTGCTAACGATCGACGACGAGCAGATGTTCGAAGCCCGGGACGCCATTCACTATCAGGACGACAAGATCTGCTTCATTGTCACGGGGAGTCAGGGCGAACTCGGCTCGGCCCTGAATCGCATGGCGCTTGGTGAGCATCGCGACGTCCGAATCGAGCCTGGAGATACCGTCGTTGTGTCGGCGCATCCGATTCCTGGAAACGAAGTCGCCGTCTTTACGATGATCAACGAGCTGTTTCGGCTTGGCGCCGACGTTGCCTACAGCGCGCGTGAGGTCGTTCATGTCTCCGGGCACGGGAGCCGTTCTGAGATCCGTGAGATGGTGCGCGTTGCCAAACCCCGGTTCTTGCTGCCCTTCCACGGCGAGGAGCGGATGCTGGTTATCTTCGAGGAGATGGCGATTACCGAAGGATACGATCCATCGGCGATCACGATATCGCGCGTCGGCGACGTGATCGAGATTACCCCAGACGCCGTTCAGATCGTCGATTCGATCCCATGCGATCCGGTCTTTGTCGACGGCTCGATCGTCGGTTCGATCGACGACGTGGTGCTGCGAGATCGCCAGACGCTTTCCGGCGACGGTATGGTGACCATTGCTGCGACGGTCGATCGTGACTCGGGTACATTGATCGCCGGTCCAGAGGTGATGAGCCGCGGCTTCGTCTACGCACAGAACTCCCCGGAGCTGATCGAGCAGGTGCGGGAGCGGGCGACGACAATTCTGCGGGAGTTCGCCGGCAATAGCGCGCAGGATCTCCCCGGAGTCGGCCGCCAGATCCGCAACAACGTCTCCTCTTATCTCCAGAAACAGACTGGGCTGCGCCCGATGGTGCTGCCCGTCATCCTGGAGACTGCCGAATAGATCCGCAGGTAGTGTTGTCACGAGTGGGCGGAGTGCCCTTAGCGACGGCCACAGGGTGCGCTCAGCGGTACCGAACCCTGCTGGTGGAGGCACGCCGGGCTGGAATCATGCGCGGTTTACGACGCGCAAGACCACGAGAGATGAGGAGACCGGCCGACATGAGCGCCATCAATCCCAACCCGCCGATCAGGATGGGGTTGATAGAGGACGAGGAGGACGCCGCGGTGTTCCCCTGGGGCACCCCGACGACGTATCGTGCGACTCCGTCGATTTCGGTCGATACACTTCCCGGATCCGAGGCAATCAGCGGCATCAACTGGAGCGTGTCGCCTTCGACGCGATAGATGCGGGCGTTCTCGGATATCGAGGCTGATTGCAGCGCAATCGTCAACAGCGCCGCGGGGTCGAGTCCTTCCACCGCTCGGCCGTCCGCCCCGCCGAACGAAACATCGAAGCCGGTTCCGGGCACCGCCAGAATGGCGGTATTGCTTGGGATCGATTGATCGTCGACCGGCTTGATCATGACCGTGGTCTGGTCGGGCAAACACTTCGGTGGTACACGCACCGTGGCGCCAAACGGAGACGCGAGCGTCCCGCCAGCCGTTCCGAGCTTAATGGCGTACATACCGTTGGCCCCGGCGGACGGACCCAGCTTCGAATCCGGCGATTCGCTCAGCGAGCTTGCGGACGACGATACGGGCGTTCGCACGGTTTGGGTCGTGGTCGAGGCGGAACCTGCGCTCTCGGCTTCCTCGACGTAGCCATAGTCGCTCGCGTTCGCTTCGGGACCGCCGGACGCGTCCCCCGCAAACCCGATCGGATTTGCGATGACCTGCAGGACGACCGCCCGGCTTCCTTCCGAGATTCCGGTTCCGTCGCCGGACGCCTGACCTTCCTGCGCCGGCGGTGGCGCCCCAAGATCACCTTGACCGCGCTCCCCGACAATCGAAACAGTGCAGGTGTCGGCAACCGTTCCGGTCGAGTCGGTCACCGAGATACTGGCCGACCCCACCTCTTCCGGCGCAAGCCAGATCAGCGCGATCGTGCCGCCCGCGCCAAGTCCACCGGAGATCATGGGACCGCCGTCGAGATCCGGCTGGAAATCCGTGTTCGGCGTTTCGATCGGCCACGAACCGCCCGATGCCGTCACGGCCAGGCCGCCAGACCCCGAGAGGGCGATACGCGCTTCGAGTCCTGCCGATGCGGTTGCTGGGCATTGCAGATCGATCGCGGTGTCCGCTGCCTGTCCGGCGGCGACGCCGTGGACGGTCGTCGATACCGAGGCGAGCAGGGAATCGTCCGCCAGATCGTAGGCGCCGAAGTCGACCGTGAGATCAGTTTCGGCATACGGTGCTTGCCAATCGACCGTCCCACCGGCAGTGACGACAATCCCGTTTTCCCCCGACGCCAGGAAATATCCGTCGCTGGCGACGAGATAGATATCGCCGTTGCCCTCGACGCCAATACTGGTGATTGCGCTACCGGCGACCGTCTGGGGTGCGCCAATGGTGGAAACGAACACGCCGCTTTCCGGCGCTTCCGTGGGGGTTGCCCCGTCCGCTTCAGCAGGCTGCTGGAGCTCTCCGCCGGCATCCGGAATCACGAGTGACATGAGAGCGTTGGCAATGCCCATGGTGCTGTCGCCAGTCATATTGTGACTTTCGACCGTATAGACCACATTCCCGACCTGCCAGTAGACCAGATCGTAGATTGGGGTCACATCGTGCCAGGCGGGATAGCCCGTCACCGAGTCGTTCTGTTCCAGTTGGACATTGCGGTCGTAGTAGGAAAACGCCGGGATCTCGCCGCCAGCTGTACCGGTGATTCGGAGATACGTCGGAGGAGCGCCCGGAATCAGCCAGTAGAGACTGTAATATCCGTCGCTCGCCTGGACCTCCGGTTCGCCGGAAAACGGCGCGGGCACGTACGACGGTACGAGCACGTCGATACCAACGGCCAGCCGGGCCGCGGTTTCGGGACTCAACCATTCCGGTACCTGGTAGGACGAAACCGCCTGCGACTGCTGCGGCATTGGAGCCGCATCGACGTGCTGAACCAGGAGGGTCAGCGCCATCGCAATGACCGCGAATAGACGGATTGCGTGCGGGAGAGTCCGGACTTTTCCGGGCGTACGAGTCCTCATCGCTTGGCCACACGCGCGCTCGCATGCGTGGCCGTGCCTCCTCCTGGGGTTTGTCGGCATTCGACGTTCAGCTGACCCCCTCGATCGTCATCATCCAGCAGGCACTGACGGGGGCGTCATCTGCACCCATCAGGGTACCATCCTCGTCTGAATTCGGACGACTGGGCGAACGATCCGCTGGCTCCGCAAGCCGCGGTTGGGTTGACCGATCTTGTTGTGACTGGACGGGGGCTGTATAGTCCTCCAAACCTTGACAACCAGAGGCCGCGCCTGCAAATGCGGGGCGAAAACGAATGGCATCGATCGAGCCTTCCGCGTGGGCGCCTCCTTTTCTCAGGAGACTTTCATGACTGACAGCCAGAAAACCGCCTTCTTTCGCCGTGCGTTGAGCGGCACGATGGACCGCCGGCAGGTCATCGAGACTGGGTTGCGACTGGGGATTGCCACGCCCCTGTTGACTGCCCTTGCGGCCATGCCCGCCGTGACTAATGCCGCTCCGGCGGAGCGCCCCCTGGTCCACCGTACGTCCGCCCAGGAGATCGATTCCGGAACGCTCACCGTCGTTTTCGAAGGCGGCACCAACGACATCGATCCCCATTCGTCCTATACGACCCTGGGATCCATGGTCTGCCTGGCTTGTTACGAAATGCTCGTCCAGTACAAGGGAGAGAGCACCTTCGAATACGCGCCGATGCTGGCCGAATCGTGGGAGATCAGCTCAGATCTCTCGACCTATACGTTTACCCTGCCGTCCAATGCGCTCTTTCAGGACGGAACGGTGTGCGACGCGGAAGCCGTCAAGAAGTCATTCACCCGGTTCCGGCAGATGGAGCGCGGACCGTACATCGTGATTGCCCGCTTCGTCGACGACCCGGAAACGCAAATCGAGGTCGTGGACGACGTCACCATTCGGTTCAACCTCGGCAGGCCGCAACCCCTCTTCCTGGCGGCGATGGCTTCCTCGTTCGGACCCTATGTCGTGAGTCCGGCCACCTGGGAGGAGCATGGCACCGACGAAGACCCGTGGGCGCATGAGTGGCTCAGTTTCAACGCGGTTGGCACGGGACCGTATCGATTGGTCGAAAATACGCTCAACGAGGGGGTCCGGCTCGAGAAATACGATGAGTATCATCGCGGGTGGGAGGGGAACCACTTTTCGGAGATCTTCATCCGCAATGTCCCCGAAAACGCAACCCGCCGGCAGCTCATGGAGCAGGGCGACGCAGACATCACCACCTACAACCTGCTGGCGAGCGATGTGGTCGAGTTGCAGTCCAACGAGGACCTGGAGGTCATGACCTATGACTCGACCCGGGTGAATTGGGCGATCCTCAACGTACCGTTGCTCAAGACCGTCGAGGCACGTCAGGGCCTCTGCCATGCATTCCCGTATCAAGAGAACATCGACGCCATCCAACAGGGGTTGATGGTGCGCTCGGGACCGATTCCGTCCACGATGCGGGGATGGGATCCGAGTGTCTTCCTCTACGAGACAGATCTGGAGAAGGCGAAGGAGCTGCTCATCGCGGGCGGATTCCAGGAAGGCGATAGCTTCGAGTACATGGTCGTTTCGAGCGCGGCTGACGACAAGACGGCCGCGCAGCTCTTCCAGGCGAATCTGGCTCAGATCGGATTCAATCTCGACATAACGGAAGTCGACCTCGCGACGTACGATGACATGGTCTATGGGGATGCGCCGGCCGAGGAGAAACCGCAAATCATGGGTGGCTGGGCCTGGTGGCCCGATTACAACGACCCGTGGAATCAGCTTGCCCCGAACTTCCTCGCGTCTGCGATGCATGGCGGGGGCTCGAATGCCGGCGGCTACGTCAATGAACGGTTCGAAGAGCTGATGGCCGAAGCAGAGAACTTCACCGTCGAAGAAGAGCTGGACGAGATCATGGTCGAGATCCAGCAGATCCTTACGGAGATCGACCCGCCGGCGCTGTACTATGGAGAGACGAAGTACTTCACTGTTCTCCAGAAGGACATTGGCGGGTTCGTTCCGAATCCGCTGTATCTCGGCACCTACCTCTTCTACGACCTGTATCGCACGGAGGAAGCGTAGACGGCAGGCGAGGCGGACTCGATTCCGAGCGAGAGGTATTGATGCGTGATTACGCGACTCATCATCCGGCGATTGTTCTTTCTGGTTCTCGTGCTTTTTGGTCTGTCGCTCATCACGTTCACCCTCTCCCACCTTGTTCCAGCCGATCCGGCACGCATGATTGCCGGGCCCCGCGCCAGCAAATCGGCGGTCGAAAAGATCCGTGAGGACTACGGGCTGAATGACCCCCTGCCGGTCCAATACGTCAACTACGTCAAAGGCGCGGTGACGCTCGATTTCGGCAGATCGTTCAGTTCGCGGCGACCGGTCAGCGAGGATCTGGGGCGGTACCTACCGGCCACTATCGAGCTGGGGCTCTACGCGTTCCTGATCGCGACGGTGGTCGGAGTCCCACTCGGCGTTGCGTCAGCCGTCAAACGCGATTCCTGGATCGATCATTTCTCCCGGTTCATTTCGATCTCGGGGCTGGCGCTTCCCGTGTTCTGGCTCGCCCTGATGGCGCAGTTTTTCTTCTTCGGGAAGCTGGGATGGCTGCCGGACGGGCAGCGGTTACCCAACTCGGTCGATCCACCGAGGTCGATCACCCACCTCTATACCGTCGACTCGCTGCTCACCGGGAATTGGGAAACCTTGCGGTATTCCATGGAGCATTTGCTGCTTCCCGTCCTGGTGCTTGCCTATGGCTCGCTGGCGGTCGTGACGCGTATGGTCCGGGGCGGCATGATCGAGGTGCTCAATCAGGACTATATCCGGACGGCCCGGGCCAAGGGGCTGGCCAGCAACGAAGTCGTGCGCAAACATGCCATGAAAAACGCCTTGCTCCCGGCCGTTACATCGCTCGGTCTTCAGGTAGGACTCCTCTTTTCCGGCGCGTTCCTGGTCGAAATCGTCTTCTCCTGGCCGGGGGTTGGCCGGTATGCCGTCGATGCGATCCAGGCGGTTGATTACAACGCCACGATGGCGACCACCCTGGTGATCGCCGCCATCTTCGTGCTCGTCAACATGTTCGTCGATATCCTCTATCTCTTCCTCGACCCAAGGATCGCGCTCTGATGAATGCCGACCGAATCGATCCTGCAACGATGGCAACCGCAACCGGCACGGCGAGTCCGCTTCTCGACGAGGCGAGACAGCGACCCGAGAGCCAGCTCCGCAAGAATCTCAAGCGCTTCTTGGTGGGAAACCGGCTGAATCTGCTCGGCGTCGTGATCGTGGCACTCTTTCTCTTTCTCGCCGCCTTTGGAGAGCTGTTGGCCCCGCACGATCCCTATACTGCCGATATCACCAATTCCAAGCTGCTCGGCCCGTCGCTCACGCATCCGCTCGGAACCGACGAGCTGGGCCGGGACTTGCTGAGCCGCATCATGACGGGCACCAGAATATCGGTGCAGGTGGCGCTGATCGTGCTCGGATTCGCGGTGACGTTTGGCACGGTCGTGGGTTTGATCGCCGGCTATTTCGGTGGATGGGTCGATGAGGTGCTGATGCGTCTCACCGACATGTTCCTCGCGTTTCCGGCATTGATACTTGCGGTTGCGATTGCGGCCTCGCTGGGACGAAATCTGCGCAATACGATGATTGCTCTCGCTACCGTCTTCTGGCCGTGGTACGCGCGTCTGGTGCGGGCGCAGGTGCTCTCCATCAAGGAGCGCGAGTACGTCCAGGCGGCCCACAGTATCGGGATGCCCCAATCGCGGGTGATGCTCCGTCACATATTGCCAAATGCGGCATCGGTGATCATCATTCAGATCACGCTCGATGTCGGCTATGCCATCCTGGCCACCAGCTCGTTGAGCTTCATCGGCCTTGGCGCCCAACCGCCGTCGCCCGAATGGGGCACGATGATGTCCACCGCGCGCAACTACTTCCGGGATGCCTGGTGGTATATGGCGTTTCCCGGAATTGCGCTGACCCTGACCGTGCTCGCCTTCAACCTCATTGGCGATGGATTGCAGGATGCCCTCGATCCGCGATCAGGACGGCGTTGAGGCACTTTGCGTTGCCCGCAATGTGGGATCGATCGGTACTTCGAAGGTGAAGGTCGACCCAAGGCCCAATCTACTCTCAGCGCCAATAGTTCCCCCATGCGCGAGCACGATGTGCTTGGCAATGGCGAGCCCAAGCCCGGTTCCGGATGAGTGGCGCCCCCGATCGCTCTTGTAGAACCGCTCGAAGAGCCTCGGCAGCTCGTCTTCCTGAATGCCAACGCCGCTGTCGATCACATCGACGATCAGCCTGCTGTCGGATTCGCTGGCCCGCAGCAGAATCGATCCGCCTGCTGGCGTGAACTTGACCGCATTCTGGATCAGGTTCAACAGCACCTGTTCGATTCTGGGCCCATCGAGCGTCACCGGCCGGAGATCGCCCGGCGCATCGATGGCAATGCTGAGTCCGGCATTGTCGATCTGATGCTGGAGCCGTGCGATGGATTGCTCGATCAGCTCGATGGGACGGTAGGTTCGATAGTCCAATGGCAGCCGGTTCGACTCCAGCCGGCCCAGATCCAGCAGGTCGTCGACCAGGGCGTTGAGCCGCTCGACCTCGATGACGATTCGCCGCAGAAAATCAGAGGACACCTCGGGATCGTCGATCGCCCCTGCCTCGAGCGTATCCGCCAGTGCCCGGATGGATGCCAGTGGCGTTTTGAGCTCGTGCGAGACATTGGCAACGAATTCGCGCCGGACCAATTCCAGGCGGCGGAGCTCCGTCACGTCACGCAGCACGATCAGCCCAAACCGTTCGCCTTCGGTTTCGACGGGCAAGACGGTGATGTCGATCGATCGCTCACTCAACGAATGGTGAACGGTGCGAGATGAAGGCTCTGCGTTGCGCATGACCTCCCGGAATTGCGAGACGAGCTCATAGTCGCGTGCCAGCATCATGAGGCGTTGTCCGATCTGGACGTCCTGCGGCGAACCCAGCAATGAACCGGAGCGTAGATTCGCGGCGCTGACGTGTTCATCGCTGTCGACCAGAATGATGCCGTCCTGGAGCCCATCGAAGATCGCCTCCATCCAGCGTCGCTCCTGCGCGCTGCGGTATTCGATTGCGTCGAGCTGACCAATCAGCTGGTTGACCGATCGGGCCAGATCCGAGACTTCGCGCATGCTTGCCAGCCCGGCGCTGGCGGAAAGATCGCCCGCGTTTGCCTGATCGACAAGCACGCGCAACGCGTCGATCTCCGAGGCAGATCGCTCGCCGGCCACCCATCCGGCCGACGCGCCGAGCGTTCCCCCAATCAGGAGCGCGGCAACTATCCCCATCAGCGAGGTATTGGCTGACGTGATGGCCACCAGCGCTACGGGGATTGTGATCAGGATGCCGCCAAAGGCGGCGGCTATCGCAGTCCTCGCACGAAGCGAACCCACGTGTTCGAAGATCCTTCCACTACGAATCGGCGGGCGCCGTCAATCGATACCCATACCCGCGAATGGTCTCGAGATAGACCGGTTCTGATGGATCGACTTCGATTTTCCGCCGAAGACCGCGTACGTGAACGTCCACCGTTCTGGTATCGACGCTGTGCTCGTATTTCCAGACGTTGCGCAACAATGCCTCACGTGAAAGGGTGACATTGGGGTGATCGGCCAGATAGAGGAGCAAATCGAACTCCTTCGGCTTGAGGGTGACGAGTGCGCCGTCGACGCGCACGGTGTGGGCCGTGGGATTGATCTCGATCGGCCCGACTCGGCGGATCTCCTCAGGGGCAGTCTGGACGGGAGGGGGGGCAATCGCCGCCGGTGTGCGTTGGGAGCGGCGCAGGTTTGCGCGTACCCGGGCGACCAGTTCGCGCATGACAAAGGGTTTGGTCAGGTAGTCGTCTCCACCGATCTCCAGACCGAGAATCCGGTCGACGTCCTCCCCTTTGGCGGAAAGAAAGATCACCGGCACACTCGACCGCGCCCGAATGGACCGGCAGACCTGGATGCCGTCCATACCCGGCAGCATGACGTCGAGCACGATCAAGTCTGGATCGAGTTCGTCGTTCTTTCGGATCGCGTCCAGCCCATCGTTTGCCAGCGCGACATCCCACCCTTCCCGGCGCAGGCTGTAGGAGATCGCGTCGCGCAGGGCAGGTTCGTCGTCGACCACCAGAATCAGAGGGTTCTGACCGATACCGGCATGGAATTCTGCAGAGGGAATAGGATCCAAGTTCGCCACCATTCGTGAAGCATACGGGCGTGCGTGTGCCCGGTTGGCTAAGGAATTGTTCGGATTCCTGGCCCGTCGATGATACGACGGCATTCGTGGTATAGTTTCATGCTTGCGGGTGCGGAAGCGCCCGATTTTTGATGCCTGTTGTTTGGCGCGTCCGCGCAATCAGTGAAATGTAGCCATGAGCAAGAAGACGAGCAACCAGTCAGCGGCCGGCAGCGATGCGCAATACGCCATCGTTGAAACCGGTGGAAAGCAGTATCGAGTCCAGGTCGGGGATGTCCTGAGCGTCGAGAAACTCGATGGCGACACCGGTACAGCGGTGACCCTCGACCGTGTTCTGCTGATCGGCGGCGATGGGGACACCAAGATCGGGACCCCGGTTCTGGAAGGTGCGAGCGTCGCCGCGACGATTTCGGATCAGTACCGCGGCGAAAAGATCGTCGTCTTCAAGTACAAGCCGAAGAAGAACTATCGCCGGCGCACTGGGCATCGCCAGTCGCTCACCAAGCTCGAAATCACCGGTATCAACGCCTAGGCAGGCGAACGATGAAGGGAACCAGACATGGCTCATAAGAAAGGCGGCGGTAGCTCCCGCAACGGTCGTGACAGTGCTTCACAACGTCTTGGCGTAAAGCGATACGACGGTGAGTTCGTTCGCGCGGGCACCATTGTGGTTCGCCAGCGCGGTACAGAATTCTGGGTCGGCAACAACGTCGGCATCGGCAAGGATCACACGATCTATTCCAAGATCGATGGGGTCGTGTGCTTCGAGCAGATCGGCCGCCACAAGAAGCGCATCAGCGTCTATACCGAGGATGTCTATCCGGTTGGCGGAGCTCCCAAGGGCGCCGCGGCGGCCACGGTCGCAACCGCTGCCGACTAACAACGCAACACACCAGATACGTTCAATGCCCCTCCGAATACTGGACGGAGGGAGCGAGGAGAACAACAAATTCAATGAAAGTCGGTATTCACCCGAACTACGTGGAGTCCACCGTCACGTGCGCGTGCGGCAACACGTTCGTTACCCGGTCGACCCGTCCGCAACTGCGAACCGACCTCTGTAACGTCTGCCATCCGTTCTATACCGGTGAGCAGCGCATCGTCGACACCGCCGGGCAGGTCGAGCGCTTCATGAAGCGTATGGAGGCCGCCCAGGCGACCGATGGCCGTCCGTCGAAGCGACAGGCGCGTCTCGCCGAGCGTCAGGCCAAGATCGAGGCCGAGCGCCAGCGCCAGGCCGAGCTCGCGGCGCAAGCCGAGGCCGAGGAAGCGGCTGCGCGTGCCGCAGCTGCCGCCGCCGCGGCGGAAGTCGCCGCTGCCGAAGCTGCCGCGACCGCCGAAGTTGCCGCTGCTGAGGCTGCCGTCGAAGTTGTCGAGGCGGAAGCCGCGTCCGAAGAGGCCGAGGCTGCCGAGGCTGCTGTAGAAGAAGCCGCCGCCGAAGCCTAATCGCCGATTCGATCTGATCGAGCTCGAGAATGCCCGGTGCT
This sequence comes from Thermomicrobiales bacterium, assembly GCA_023957115.1. GTDB lineage: Bacteria > Chloroflexota > Chloroflexia > Thermomicrobiales > UBA6265 > JAMLHN01. Next base: position 72,117 of record JAMLHN010000009.1, on the reverse strand, counting down.
CATGCACCGGGCATTTTGCATCCATCGTCACCGCCCCGTTGCCCCGATCGCACTCCGCCCGACGGTTCGCAACAACCGACTCCGTTTGCTCGGCCTCACCGGTGGGCCGCCTCGTCCCAGCAGGATCCTTTGGCAGCCCGGCTACTCCAGCGCCGGACGGATCCACACCCAGCACTCGTCGAGCATGACGCCATACTCCCTGGATCAAATCGTGACACGAAAAGAACATTAGTTCTATACTCCAGCCAAGCGGCACGCCGGCACACCGGCGGATGGTGCGGGCCTGGGCAGCGCATCACCACATCCGTCGTATCGCCAGCCTACGGATCGCTGGCCAGGTCAGCGGACGGCTCGCCAGTCGTGCTCGCTCCTGCCTTGCCCGGCCGACCAGGGTCCCGGCGTCCTGTGAGGAGCTGGGAGTAGGATCTGGGAAAGTTAGAAACGAACGAAATTCCCAACTCCGAAATCCCAGCTCCCAACTCCTCAAAAGACGTGTTTCGAGGTCGATCCCACCGGTGCAACCCAGGCGTCGTTCGTAAAAAAAACGAACGCGTCCCCGTTTTCCAGCTCCCCGTCTCTCCACCGTCTTCCCTGTACGTACCAACCCGAAAGCCCTCCACTCTCCCAGAATTGGGAGAGGCCGGGGGTGAGGGCGAAACGCACCCCAACTCCACGCCCTCCCCATCTGATACGGAATCCAGACGATCGCGGACGGGTTGCCAAACCTGAGGACGTAGCTGCCCGCTTGCGTCGAGCGCTCGGCCCGCGGCCGATCGCCGGAGACGGATCCCGGCGCTCCGACGCACACAGAATCCGCGTGGCGCCAAAGGAGTTCAACCCAGCGTTTCAACGTTGGGAACGGAGGAATACACGATCGTGGTCCACTCTCCGGTTGTTGTTCAATGGCCCTTTGCCCACGACTTGTCCGCGTCCAAATGCGCCTATGGTTCCGAGCCAGCACCCCGGACTCAGCGTCAGCGAGCATATTGGCCTCGAACCCCAACTGAACCGGCGTAATCACCGGATCGGTTGCGATTGTCATCGGAAGCCGAATGCGAAACTCGGCCCCGCCTTCCGGTGCTTCGTCCACTTCGATCGTGCCCTCGTGCGCCCGAACCAGCTCGCGACAGATGTAGAGACCCAGCCCCAAACCCTGAACCTGACTGCTCGTTGCATCGGGTGTACGGAAGAACGCCCCGAAGATATTCTGCCGGTCGAGCTCGCTGATCCCTGGCCCCTGATCCGCCACGGAGACGACTGCTTCACCGTCGATGGCATCGACGGTCACGGTGACCTTTCCGGTCTCAGGGCTGTACTTGAGCGCATTGCTCCACCAGGTTGTCGATGACCTGCTGGATGCGGTCCGGATCCCAATTTCCGCGCACGGACTCACGTGGTGCGATCAACTCGATACGTGAGCTCGTTTCGCTCACCGAGCGCACCTGGACGACATCGCGGGTGAGCTCGACCAGATTCGATGCTATGGGGCGGATCTCCAGCGACCCGGCCCGCATTCGCGAGACATCGAGCAGATCGTCGACCAGTCGCGCGAGTCGAAGGACGTGACCATCGATCGAGTTCAGCCTCTGCACCTGGAGGTCGTGATTACCTTCCCGGGAGAGCTCCCGAGCCACGAGCTGCACATATCCCCGAATGGGGGTAAGCGGTGAACGAAGCTCTGAGAAACAACCGAGACGAACTCGTCCTTGATGCGAGCGGCTTCTTTGGAGGCTACTGATATCCCGAAAGGCGCCGACCACCGTGGTGACCTGGCCGTATTGATCGGAATAGGGGGCGGCGCTCGCCAACAACGGCAGCGCATGACCGTCGCCTCGGTCGATGGCAAGCTCGACTCCTTCGACCGGTTCCCCCGTTTCCATAGCTCGTTGAATGGGGAGCTCCGCATCGACGATCGGTTCCCCATCGGGTGTCTGTAATCGTTTCGTGAACTCGCGTTCGATCTCGGCCCCAAACAGCTCCTCGGCAACGGCATTCGCTGCCACGACCGATTGATCCGGAGCGACGACGACCACCGCTTCGGGAATTGCCGCAATGACTCGTTCCAGCCGTCTCTGCTCCTCGCGCGCCTGCTGGAGCTCGAATTCCCGCTCGCCGGTGGCGCTCATCGTTTCCAGGATACCGGCGATCTGCGACGAATAGGCTTCGAGTTTCTTGACTTCCGCGCTCGTGAATCGGTGGGGGACCAACAGCCCGAGCACGATAACGCCCAGGACCCGGTCATCGGGTGAGATGACGGGCGCCCCCAAGAGTGCACGGACCGGAGTCGTCTGCAGCTCACGTGTGACCGTGCCACGGACGTCGTAAACCTGGAGCGGACGCCGCTCCAGGCCGATGCGGCGGACGAACCCATGTTCGAGGCCTTCGGGCTTGAGTGCGTCCGATCCAGCCGCCCCGAAACCGTAGACGGCATCCGGGAGGAAATCGTCGGTTCCCGGCAGACTGAGCATCAGCGCGCCTGCATGCGCGCGATTGACCCCCACGACGCTATGAACGATTGCCTGGTAGATCTGCTGCCGTTCGGCGTAGGAGAGTCGCTGCCTGGTGGCAGCGATGGTCTCGATGGCGGAAAGCGCGCTGGCAGCGGAACGAGCGGCAATGGCGGACTGACGGTCTTCGGTTCCTTCCGCTTTGACGCGTTGCACCAACCAAATGATGGCGACCGTGGCCAGCACGAAGATCAGGAGGGAGACCCGGTCTTCCCGGCTTGTGGGCCTGGCAAAGCCGGTGCGGTGATCGACAAAGAGGAGATCGAGAATGAGAAAAGACATGCCGAGGGCAGACAGGCCGCCGACCCAATCGGCCAGATAGGTCGCAAAGGCCACCAACGCCAGGGCAACCACCGCTGCCATGGCGACCGACCAACTTCCGGCAATGAGCGCCAGAATGGCGAGGGGAAGCCCACCCAGGAGGACACCGATGACGATCCGCCAGGGGAGATCGGCGAGTATCGCGTCGACACGTCGCGACCGGCCGGCGAGTCGCAAGATCCGATGTGGCGTCGCCGGGACACGCGCTCGTACCCGATCGACGATTTCGTCGATCCAGCGTGGAGCATTCGTGCCGGTCTGAGGGGGCGTTCGGTTCGACATCTTGCGGAAGCGCGTCGATCAGTGTGAGCCCGAAACCTGCCCGATTGCGGGTCGGAGATGACTGGTCGAGGCCGACTGCAACAGTATACGTACGCGGGAGATCCGTCAATCTCATACGTTTCCGGTCCGCGCCGCCAAGGACGACACCCCTGGCGAAGATCGCCAGGGGTGTCGACGTCAGAGCATTCTGGGACCGTTACTTCGAGGCACTCTCCATCAACTCACCCTTGACGAGTGTGGCCAGAATCTCGATGCCGGGTTCGATTTGCTCGTCACTTGCGAAGGAGTAGGAGAGACGGAGCTGATTTTCGCCACCGCCATCCGGGTAGCAGCTTCCGCCCGGCATGTATTCGATTCCCATCTCCCGCGCCCGTGGCAGCAGCTCCAGCGTGTCGAGTCCTTCCGGCAAGGTGACCCAGACGAAGAAGCCACCGTCCGGATCGGTCCAGGTCGTTCCTTCGGGCATATGTTTGCCCAGCGCGTCGATCATGAGTACCTTGCGGCGGTGATAGATCTCGCGCAGGGTGGTCAGATGTTCGGGGAGGTTCTCCGGGATCCACTCGGCCGCGACATAGGAACCGAAGACATTGGTCCCCCCATCGATCTTGAGCACGCCCAGATGCTGGATGACCTCCTTGGGCGCCACCAGCCAGCCGAGCCGCATCCCGGCGCCCATGGTTTTGGAGAAGGTAGCGGTATAGATGGTCAGACCATACGGATCGAGGGAATAGATCGATGGAATCTTCTCACCGGAGAAGCGCAGATCGTGATAGGCGTCGTCTTCGAAGATGATGGTTCCGAACTCATGCGCGATCTCGATCAGCTCCTTCCGCTTGGCGAGCGACATGGAGATTCCGGTCGGATTCTGAAAGTTCGGGATGATATAGATCATCTTGGGCGTGACCCCGTCCGCCCGGAGCTCTTCCAGCGTCGAGCGGAGTGCGGTCAGATCCATACCATCCGGTTCCATCGGAATAGCTTGCATCTTGGCGCCGACGTTCTTGAGCCCCCAGATGAAGCCCATCCAGGTGGGAGCCTCCATCAGGACCATGTCGTCCCAATCGACGAACAGATCGATGATCAGCCCGACGGCCTGCGATCCCCCGGCGGTGATCATGACGTTTTCCGGTTTGGCATCGATGCCCTGGTCGCGCTTGAGCTTTTCCAGCAGCACGTCGACCAGTGGTTTCGCGCCCATGGTGGCTCCATATTGGAGCGCCCATTTGCCATTCGATTCGAGCGCACGCACCGCGGCGTCGGCCACGGACGCCGCCGGCAGCGAATCGGGATCGGGGAATCCATAGATGAACGAGATCATCGCCGCAGACTGCGAGGGATCTCCAACGCGCGGAGGCGAGATATTGCGACCGCGTTTCGAGTAGAGACCGTCGAGTGGATGTTTTTCCGTGGTGACCATCAGTGTAGAAACCCTCTCAAAGCAAGCACAAAGCCCCCGAATTGTACGAGCCATGCAACTGAACCGCTCGATGGCGATCACGAACCGTTCGGCGTGCACAAAGGAATGAAATTCGGACCGGAGCTGTCAGTTATGGATGCTAGAATCCATTGCGATTGAAACGATCTCGATTTCCAGCTACAGGCAAGGGCAGACCCAACCACGATGACAACATCGACCAATGGCGCTGAGCGCGATATCTACGACATCACGATCATTGGCGCTGGGCCGACCGGTCTCTTTGCTGCCTTCTACGCCGGTATGCGCAAAGCGCGTACCCAGATCATCGATTCGCTGGAGGAACCGGGCGGCGCATTGACAGCGATCTACCCAGAAAAGTACATCTACGACGTCGCCGGCTTTCCCAAGATCCTGGCCAAGGATCTGGTCGAGCAGATGTACCAGCAGGCGATGCGGGACGAGCCGGATCTGCATCTCAACGAGCAGGTGTTGAAACTGGAGAAGCTGGAGGACGGTATTCTCGAGCTGACGACGAGCAAGACCGTGCGGCACAGCAAATCGGTGATCATCTGCGGTGGGGTGGGCGCCTTCGAACCGAAGCGCATCGATGCGCCGGGTGTGGAGGAGCTGACCGGCAAGGGGATCCACTACTTCGCCAAACACGTCGAAGACTTCCGTGACAAGAAGGTGGTTATTGTCGGCGGCGGGGACTCGGCAGTCGACTGGGCGTTGACGCTGGAACCGATTGCCACCAAGGTCTCGGTCATCCATCGTTCCCGGTTCCGGGCGCACGAATCGACCGTCCAGGAGCTGGAAGCATCTTCGGTCGATCTCCATTACCCCGGATGCGAAGTAACGGAGGTACGCGCGGGAGGCGACGGACGGCTCGCAGAGGTTTCGTTCAAGAATGCAGACGGGGAGATTTCGCCCATCGAAGCCGACGAGCTGATCGTCTCTATTGGCTTCCTGGCCGATCTCGGGCCGCTGAAATCCTGGGGATTCGAGCTGCAGAAGAATCAGATCGTCGTGGATATCGTCTCCATGCAGACGGCTATTCCCGGTGTGTTCGCCGCCGGCGATGTCTGCTGGTACCCTGCGAAATTCCGCCTGATTGCCACCGGCGCCGCGGAGGCCGTCACGGCAGTGAATCACGCGGTGGTTCACAATGAGCCAGGCACGCGTCTCGACCCGGGACATTCGACGAACATCATGGCGGCACGAGAAACCGCAAGCTAGGCTGGCCAAAACCAAATTGAGCTCGGACAAGGCAACGTCGTCTTCCAATCCGCTCAGTGGTGAACTGCGCGCAATCATTTTCGTCATCGCGATTGCGCTGGCCGGTCTTGGCATTTCCTCCGGAGCTGGCGGCGCGACCTGGCCCGATGTGCTCGATGCGTTCGACATATCGAGCGGGTGGTTCGGGCTGCTCAATGGGCTCGGCATCGTTGTCTCGCTGCCGCTGCTCATCTATGGTGGCCGCGTCATCTCGCGCACCGGCAAGATTCCACTGCTGATCGCATCGGCGGTCGGGTTCGTCATCGTTGCCGCTGGATTCGTTTTCGCGCCACGCGCATTCTTCGTTTTCGCGATTTTGATGCTGATTCGGGGAATGTCGTACGCAACGCTCGATCTCAGCGCAAATGCGCTGGCTATGGACGCGGAGCGGGTTGCCAAGAAGCATCTCATGAGTCCGCTCCATGCCGGCTATAGCGCCGGCGCGGTGGTCGGTGCGGCCATGAGCGCGTTGCTCTTTTCTCAGGGAAGCAGCTATCGTGTCGTCTATCTCATCGTCGCCGTGATCTTCATCGGTATCGCACTCGCGCCGGCACTGGTTGCGTTCCGCGATCGCCTTGCCGATCCCAATGCAAATACGCAAGACGAGACCGTTTCTTTTACCGGATTTCGGGACGCGACGATTCGCCTGGCCGCAATCATGGCCGGTCTCTCGTTTGGAGGCGAGGTCCTCATTGCCGAATGGGTCGCCATCTATCTCCGAGATGAACGGGGCTTTGCCAGTAGCACCGGGGCCCTGGCAGTGACCTCGTATGGAGTCGCGTTGATGGTCGGCCGGTTGGTCAATGGACCGTTCGTCAATCGTCTCGGATTGAAGCCGAGCTTTCAACTGCAGGGAATTCTGACGGTCATCGGCGGCGTCATGATCGTTGCTGGCGGACCGCCCATCGTGGCACTGACAGGTGCATTCATCGCGGGATTCGGATTGGCTGGTGTCGGACCGAGCGGACTCAGTCTTGCCGGAAAGGCAATGCCAACCGCCCCCGGAGCGGCTGCCGGACTCACCCTGCTCGGAGGCTATATTGGGCTGGGAGTTGCGCCTCTGCTGGGTGGTCTGTTCGCTTCGATTGCTTCAACGCGGATGACGCTCGCATGCGTCGCCCTGGCGGGCGCCGGTATCCTGATCGCCTCACTCGCGGTCCGCGAGGACACATAGGAACGAGGGTCAAGAGTCCGGCGCCCAGTGTCCAGAGCGTTGGAACGGGTCCTCTTTCCGGTAGAATCAGCGTCTCAGGAAATTGCGTTCGCAGGTCGGAGCGGCTTATCGAATCGCGTGTCCGGTCAAGCCCATCCGCTCCCGGACGATCTCCATCTTGGGTGTCGCAAGCGAGCGCGCTCGTTCCGCACCTTCGGCCAGAACGCTGGCTGCATAGTCTGGATTGGCTTCGTATTCGAGGAGCTTCTCGCGGATCGGACGAATGGCATCGACCACGATCGTGGCCAGGTCGGTCTTCAACGCGCCGTATCCCTTGCCGGCATAGCGAACCCTCGATCTCGAAACGGTGTTGCTGAGGAGAGAATAGATTCCAAGCAAATTGGTGAGTGCCGGTTTGTCGGGCGTCGCCTTCACCTCGGACCCCGAGTCGGTCACTGCCCGTTTGACCTTCTTGGTGATCTCGGAATCGGTGTCCGTCAGCGCGATATAGCTCCCCGTCGATCCGGCGCTCTTGCTCATCTTCTTGGTCGGATCTTCGAGTGACATGATACGCGCGCCATTCGCCTTGATGTCCGGCGCGGGCACGACGAAGGTGTCCCCGTAGCGACGATTGAACCGCTGCGCCACATCGCGCGCCAGCTCGATGTGCTGCCGCTGATCTTCGCCAACTGGAACCAGATCGGCGTCGTACAGGATGATGTCGGCCACCTGCAAGACCGGATAGTCGAACAATGCGGCCGAGACCGATTCTTCGGCGCCGCCCGATTTGTCCTTGAACTGCGTCATCCGGCGGAGCTCACCGAACGTTGCGACCGAGTTCAACAACCAGCAGAGCTCGGAATGCTCGCGAACGTCCCCTTGCACGAAGAGGATCGAGGCCTGGGGATCGATGCCGGCAGCCAGCAACGTATTCGCCATCGTGATGGTGTTTGCATGGAGCGATGCTGGCTCGGTGGGCAGCGTCAGCGCGTGCAGGTTGACGATACAGAAGATGTTGTCATACGACTCTTGTTGCGCTACCCAATTCCGGATTGCTCCCAGATAGTTGCCAATATGGCTGACCCCGGAGGGTTGAATACCGGAAAAGACTCGCTTGCGTCGTTCGGCCATGCCTTCGATCGTCACCCATTCACTGTTGCGTTTCGCCAGAAGCCGCCACCGGCGGCGTCGCGATTATACCGGTGGGTGGGCGCGGACACGATGCTATGATCCGCGTATCAGCCCAGCCGGACGGACAGATTCGAAGAAGAAGCGAGGTGGCGAGTGGCGAAACGATACGACGCGGTCATCGTTGGCGGCGGTCACAACGGTCTGGTAGCGGCCTGCTATCTCGCTGAGGCGGGAATCAGCACGCTGGTGCTGGAGCGATATTCCAAGATTGGTGGTGCGGCCATTTCCGAGGAGTACGTTCCCGGGTTTACCTTCTCCACGGGGTCGTACGTGCTCTCGCTCATGCCGCGGAAGCTGATCGACGAACTTCGGTTGCTCGACGAGGGGCTCGTATTCCTGGAGCGGAATCCGCGCTTCTTCGCACCGTTCCCTGACGGATCGACGCTTTCCTACTGGAACGATCACGAGCGCTGGCTCGATGACATTCGCAAGATCTCCCCCAGGGATGCGGAAGCGTACGATCACTACGACGCCATGCTCGAAAAGGCGTGCGAGGTCATGGACCGCTATATCCTGCGCCGCCCGCCCTCGTGGTCGGAAGTTGCCGCTCAGTTCTCGACGCCGGACGAAGCGCTGATCTTCCAGAAGTTTTATCTGGGCTCGGCGGCCGATATCGCCGAGTACTTTTTCGAGAGCGAGCAGATGCAGGCGGTTGTGGCGGCTTCCGGGCTCATCGGCACCTTCCGCGGACCGCGCGATACCGGTACCGGCTACGTCAAGCTCTTTCATTCGATGGGAATGTCCACGGGGCATCGCGGACGCTGGACCTATGTCAAAGGCGCGATGGGGTCGATCACCCGGGCCCTTGCGCGTATTGCCGAGAAGCGCGGGGTCGAGATTCGGCTCGGCGCCGATGTCGAGCAGATCGTCGTGCAGGACGGTCGGGCAACCGGGGTGGCGCTGACAAGTGGCGAGGAGATCGAGGCGAATGTCGTCCTTTCCAACGCCGATCCGAAACGGACCTATCTCACCCTGCTCGACGAATCCGACGTTCCGGCCGACTACCGGAAAGCGGTTGAGTCGATCAAGATCGAGAGCCCAGTCATGAAGATCAACATGGCGGTCAATGAGCTGCCCTGGTTCAAGGCGCTCGGCGACGATCCGCAAAAACAGCGCGATGGCAGCACCGGCGGTCTCTTCATTGCGCCGAGCATCGACTACATGCAGAAGGCGTACGAAGATGCGCGCCAGGGCAACCCGTCTGAGAAACCGTTCATGAATATCCATATGCAGTCGGCCGTCGATCCGTCGGTGGCGCCCGAGGGCAAGCACACGATCTCGATCTTTACGCAGTACTTCCCCTACCGGTTGGGAGAAGGGACCTGGGACGAGCGACGGGACGAGATTGCCAACCATGTGATTCGCGAGTTCGCCGAGTATGCGCCGAACATTCCCGACCAGATCGTCGGTATGCAGGTGTTGGCGCCGCCCGATCTCGAAGCGCGGTTTGGCTTGACCGGCGGACATATCTTCCACGGCGAGCTCGTGCCCGAGCAGGCGTTCGATCTGCGTCCCGTTCCGGGATCGAGCTCGTACGAAGGTCCCATCCAGGGGCTCTTCCTCTGCGGGTCCGGCGCGTGGCCGGGTGGCTGCGTGATGGGGGCACCTGGTCACAATGCCGCGCAGGAAATCATAGGCCGTTTCAGTGACGTGCGATAGAGGAGCAGAATGAGAATCCATATTTGCGCCGACATGGAGGGTACCTGTGGGGTCTATTCCTGGATGCAGGTCACTCCGCCGGAAACGCCGTGGAGCCCACCGATCAAGGAGTCGGAATATGATCGCTGCCGGCTTCGCATGACCCACGAGGTCAGCGCGGCAGCCCGGGGCGCACTTTCCGCGGGAGCGACCGAGATTCTGGTCAACGACTTCCATGGTGGAAACCGGAATATCTTCATCGACGAGCTCGATGAGCGCTGCCGGTTGGTCAGCGGCGGTGCGGGGCCGATGAACTTCCTCCAGGGGATGACACCCGAGACCAAAGGTCTCTTCTATACAGGATTCCATTCCAAGGCCGGGACGGTGTCGTCGGCGCTTGCGCACACCTGGAGTACGAATCTGAACGATCTCCGCATCGCTGGTGAGTCGACCGGTGAATTCGGTTTGATCGCCTATTGTGCCGGAGCGTTGGGCGTTCCCGTTTTGTTGGTGACCGGAGATCAGACCGCGTGCGATCAGACCGAGGCGTTTCTCAAGCGCCCGGTGGTGAAAGCGGTGGTCAAGGAAGGGATCTCCCAGACCGGCGCGATCAGCATGCATCCGAAACGAGCACAACGGCTCATCGAGGAAAATGCAGCCCAAGCGATGAAGCTGATTGGCAACGTCGAGCCGGCGGTGCTGCCGGAGAACGCCCGCGTCGAGCTCGACTACGATCACCAGAGCCGGGCCGAAGCCGCGGAGCGACAGGGAGGAGCCGAGCGGATCGGCGAACGGACTGTTGCCTTCACGGCGGCGGATGGAATCGATCTGTTGCACAAGTTCGTCAATACGATGCGCGCCAGCGCCATTCCCCTCTCGCCGTAGTGCCAGATCCCGATCTGACGACGCTCCCGGTACTCACCTCGCCAGACGAGCTCGAAGCCTGGTTGGAGACCAATGGCGCGACCGCGACGGAGCATTGGGTGCGATTTCATAAGAAGACGTCACCGCAATACCGCGTCGATCTTCCACAGCTGGTCGAGGTCGCGTTGATGTTCGGTTGGATCGATGTCAAAGGGCGGCGCGTCGACGACCAAACCCGCGCGATTCGATTCACCCCACGTCGACCGAAGAGCAACTGGTCTGAGATCAATCGCGCGGTCGCCAAGCGGCTGATCGCAGCCGGCAAAATGCGTCCATCGGGTTTCGCCAGCCTACCCGCCGATTTCGAATAGGATGCTTCTGTGCGTATCGTGGTCGCCGGCACAGGGCCGGTGACCATAGGGCATGTGGTTGATATCCCCGTGTTGTCAGCCGCGTTCCGTAGTGTTTCCCGGTAACGCGGCGCTCGGATCGAAGACTGGGATGCGGGCAACGAGAGATTTCTGGACAAGCTCGAAATGACGATTGCTCGTTATGCCGATTGGAGCGCCTCGATCTCCGCGAGCGTCTGTGCGACGCGGCGGCGTTGGATCGGAAGCTCCTCGACCTGTCGCTGGCGTTCTTCCAGTTCTGAGGTGCGTTCGTCGAGGATGCGGGCTCGCTCAGCAGCGAGCTCACGGAGCCGCGTTTCGTGCTCCAGACAACGCGGGCTGACGCCGCCCCAGAGCTGCCAATCGCCACATTCCGGGCACGGTTGGGCCAGATCGGCCAGCGTTGCCCCGCTCGGCGGCTCTCGCCCCTCGATTACGCGGTCCCGCGCGTCGGTCGCGAACGCGAACAGCGAGCGGTCGAGATGGGCGGCCAGCTCCGCGCGCATCGTGCCGTCAAGAGACGTTGGAATCAGCGGATCGACATTTAGCTCGACTGGCAGGAGATCGCCGCGGACGATCTGCGTGCCTCGCTCGGCCCAGTCGATTTCCTCCGCGTAGTCGAAGCGGTGGCCATCGATCGAAAAGCGAACGTCCGGCGTCGGTTCGAGCGTGACGGCCACGTTCTCGATCGGCGTGGAAGGCAATGACGGCCGCTCCAGCCGTTCGAGCGGAGTCGCGCGCCGGATCTCGTCCTCGATCGAGCTGAGCGTCGCGCCCAGCACGGTGATGCGCTGCTGGAACGGACTGTCCGGATCAGCGGAACGCTCGACAAGCTCGATCTCGTTCTCCAACGCGTGTAAACGTTGCTCCAGTCGCTGAACCCGCGGATCGGAGCTTGCCGGCGCAATCTCCCTCGGCGGCGGAGGGACAAACCCCTTCGCCTTCGATGGCGCCGGAGGCGGGGGAGAAGGTGGCTCGGGTTCGACTGGTTCGCTTTGTTTGCGGAATCGTTTGAGAAATGACATAACACGTGGTCCATCACGATCGTTTGTGCCCTGCCAGTGTAGTCCGGCGGGCCAGCGCTTGACCGAATGCATTGCGAGCGCAAGAATGCCTGAAGCCGATTCGCGCCGATACGGAGAAGAACGGATACCGATGTCTGCCGAGCCTGAGATTACCTGGCATCCAACCGAAGACTATTTGAATCAGAGTCGCCTGCTCGCCTTTGCGCGCACGCACGCCGTGGACGGCTATCAGGGGCTTCAGGATTGGTCTGCGGCCGATCCCGGCGGGTATTGGGATGCGGTGGTGCGCGATCTCGGTTTGACGTTCGATCCGCCCTATGAGCAGCCGGTCGATATGCACCGCGGGAAAGAATGGCCGGAGTGGTTTCCGGGTTCCGGTTTCGACTATGTCTCCAATATCTTTCGGCTCGCCGAGATCAGGGGCGGCGCCGATCAGCTCGCGGTCATCTGGGAAGGTGACGGGGGAGACACTCGCTCGCTGACCTTCGAGCAGCTTCGACGAGAAACCAATCAACTCGCCAACGCTCTGGAGAATCTGGGTGTTGGCAAAGGCGACCGGGTGGGGATTTTTCTGCCGATGATTCCGGAGACGGTGGTTGCCGTGCTGGCCTGCGGCCTCATCGGAGCGATCTACATCCCCATGTTTTCTGGGTACGGCGCCGAGGCTGTTGCGTCTCGGTTGCGCGACGGCGAAGCAAGGGTGCTCATTACGGCTAACGGGTTCAACCGCCGGGGCAAGCTCGTTCCGCTCAAAGCGACGGCCGACGAGGCAATGGCAGCCGCACCCTCGATCGAACGATGCATCGTCTTCGACCAGACGCAGACGCCGGCGCATATGCAGGACGGGCGTGACATCTGGTGGGGTGACGCAATTGAGGGCATATCGAGCGAATTCACTGAACGTGATATCGCGGCGAACGATCCCTACATGGTTATCTACACCTCGGGCACCACGGGCAAACCCAAGGGAGCCGTGCATGTGCATGCTGGATTCCCGATCAAGGCCGCACACGATCTCGCGTATCTCTTCGATCTCCATGCTGGCGAGCGAATCTTCTGGTTGACCGACCTGGGATGGATGATGGGACCGTGGCTGATCGGGGGCGGGTTGCTTCTGGGCGCCACGATTGTGATCTTCGAGGGGACGCCCGACTACCCGAACCCGGACCGTCTCTGGGAGATTTCCGAGCGGCACGACGTGAATGTCCTGGGGCTGGCTCCGACGGCGATCCGCGCGCTGATGGCCCAGGGCACGGAATGGGTCGAGCGACACGACCTCTCGTCACTTCGCATCCTGGGGTCGACCGGGGAGCCCTGGAATCCGGTTCCGTGGCAGTGGTACTTCGAACAGATTGGCAAGCGCAAGCTTCCAATCATCAACTACTCGGGTGGGACCGAGACCGGGGGCGGTATCGTCGGATGCGTAACAGCCCGGCCGATCAAATCATGCGCGTTCAGCGGGCCGGTTCCCGGAATGGCGGCCGATGTGGTGGATGACGACGGCAATCCGGTGCGCGGATCGGTCGGTGAGCTGGCGATTCGGCAACCATGGGTCGGCATGACGCGCGGGTTCTGGCGAGACGACGAGCGCTATGTGGATACGTATTGGTCGCGAATTCCGGGTATGTGGATGCATGGCGACTGGGCGGAAGTCGATAGTGACGGCTTCTGGTACATCCGCGGTCGCTCGGACGACACCCTCAAGGTGGCGGGCAAGCGGATCGGTCCGGCGGAAGTCGAATCGGCAGCGGTTGCGCACGATGCTGTGCAAGAAGCCGCCGCAGTTGGGGTGCCCGACGAGCTGAAGGGCGAGACTGTCGTCGTCTTTGCTGTGTTGCGACCTGGTTTCGTGCCGACCGCAGAGCTTGCCGAATCGGTTCGCCAGGAGATTAGCCGTCAGCTTGGTGCGTCGATGCGGCCAAGGTCGTCCTTTTCGTCGACGATCTTCCCAAGACACGAATGCCAAGATCATGCGCAGAGTCATCCGGGCGTCATATCTTGGACTGCCAACAGGGGATTTGACCTCGCTCGAGAACCCGGCCGCGGTCGAGCAAATTGCCGCGCTGGGTGGGCGAACGTGTTGAGTTTGCGAGGTATGAGCCGATGAAACGAAGCCAGCTGCACGGAACCCGCATGCTCGAAGCGGAGGCGGATATTCCCTTCAAGCGCCGGCAGGAGCTTGTCGATCAGGCGTTGCAGAACGGGCTCGAATCGGCTTGGTCGATCACCGACCGGTCGATTCCGCTGTTCGACCGCAATCCGATGCTGAACGGCAAGTACTCCTCGGCAACCACCTTTCTCGGCGTTCCGTTCCAGGAGGACATGCGCGCGCTGGAAAGCCCGGATGTCGTCTTCGTCGGCGCCCCGCTCGATGCCGGTACGACCTATCGTTCCGGAACGCGGTTTGGGCCGGAGGGTATTCGGTCGATTTCGTCACTCTATTCTGGATACAACTTCGAGCTCGGGGTCGATCTGGTCGAATCGCTGGATATGGTCGATGCCGGCGATATCACGGTCATTCCGGCCAATATCGAAAAGTCCTTCGATCAGATCGACAAAGGCGTGGCGTATCTTCACGAGCATGCGACCGTCCCGGTCGTGCTCGGTGGCGATCATGCGATCGGCTATCCCGACGTTCGGGGGTTGGCTCCGTATGTGGATGGCAATATCGGCATCATCCATTTCGACCGGCACACCGATATGTCGGAGCTCAATATCGACGAACGGATGCATGGCACCCCCTTCTTTCACGCGACCAATATCCCCAATGCGCCGCCGGTCAATTTGGTCCAGATCGGTATCGGTGGCTGGAACGGATCGCGCTATGGGGTGAAGAACGCGCGCGAGCGGGGCGCGACCTCGATCACGATGACGGATATCGACCGGTATGGTCTCGAGCGCGTCGCGGAGATGGCGCTCGAGATTGCCTGGAAGAATGCGTCCTGTGTTTTCCTCTCATTCGATATCGATTCGATCGACCCGGCATTCGCGCCGGGGACCGGTACGCCCGAACCGGGCGGTCTCCTTCCGCGAGAGGCCTTCCGCCTCTTGCATTCTGTGACCCGCGAGGGGATCTGTGGCATGGAAGTTGTGGAGGTCTCGCCGCCGTACGATGTTGCCGACACGACATCCCTATTGGCTGCTCGCGTCATTTGCGATGTTCTGGGCACCCTGGTGGCGGAAGGAAAGCTCGGCCATCGTCCGGCGCGCGATCAGGAACCCGAATCCAGCAGCGAATCTGAAGTCGGGGCATAATTTGCCGGCTCGGTCGAGTGTCGACCAGCTCGATCTCCGTAGTACATGAGTGAACCTTGACCGATTCTCGAACCCGTCCGATCCCTGCAGACCGTGATTCAGAGAATCCACCGTCATTTTCGACCTGGCCAAACGCGCAGCCGGATTCGGCTGTGGACGTCGAGCGAGGGCGTCCGCCCAAACGACGCTGGGTCTGGAGGATTGTGTCCGTGATCGCCTTGGTGATTCTGGTGGCGCCGTTCCTCGTCTTTGCGGCGGTCTTCAAACAAGCCCGAACCAGCGAAGCGCATCTCACGGACGTGATCGTCGTGTTGGGCGCAGCCCAATACAACGGCGTGCCATCCCAGGTATTCCGAGCCCGACTCGATACGGCATACGATCTCTACCGGCAAGGCTACGCTCCGCTTATCGTCGTGACCGGCGGTCGAATGCTTGGCGATCAGTTCACGGAAGCTGAAGCGGGCAAGACGTACCTCGTCGACCGAGGCGTGCCGGCCGATGCGGTTCTGATGGAGAATGTGAGCAGCAATACCGCCGCCAGTTTCGCCGGGGTAGAGAAGATCCTGAAACCACGTGGGGTCGAGTCCCTGCTCGTCGTCAGCGATGGGTTCCATCTCTACCGGTCGAAGATGCTCGCCCGCGATGCGGGGTTCACCGCCTACGGATACGCCGCGACCGACAGTCCGATTCGTGAAGGATCCGGAACTGAGCTCAGATACATGGTCCGGGAAACGTTCGGCATACTGGCGTGGAAGCTGCATATCAGACGCTGACCGGCGCCGAGGCTGGTGCATGCTGGTGTCCGGCCGGTCGACGACCTGATCGATGACCTGAGGATCTGCTCGATGCGCTGGAGAACGCTCTGTTGCGCCATTTTGACGTTGAGTATCCTGATGCCCGCCGCCGGGGGATCGGTATCGGAGCTTACGTTCGCAAGCGGTGTATCGGTCGATCGCATCATCACCGTGGACGGTATGGAACGGACCTATCGTGTACATGTTCCGCCGGCGGCTGGGTCGCCAGGTGAGCTTCCCGTCCTCATCGTTCTCCATGGGGGCGGCGGCAACGGAAAGCAGATCGAGCGCACGACCGGGTTTTCGGATCTTGCTGATGAGGAGGGTTTTATTGCCGTCTACCCGGATGGCTCGGGCAGATTGCCGAAACGGCTGACCTGGAACGCACACAACTGTTGTGCGTACGCGCATGCAGAGCATATCGACGACGTCGGGTTCATTTCCGAGCTGATTGGACAGTTGATCGCGAACGATCCGGTCGATCCCGCACGGATCTACATCGCTGGACATTCGAACGGAGCGATGATGACCTTCCGCCTCGCATGCGAGCGTTCGGACCTGTTCGCGGCCGCGGCTCCGTACGCAGGCGCGTTGAACTCCGATACCTGCCCGGCCGAGAACCCGGTTCCGATCCTCATCATGAACGGTGAGGACGACCAGAACGTTCCCATTTTGGGCGGAGCATCTCCCCATGTCGGAGCCACGGTCGAGGACGAGCGCATCGACCAGCCGGCATCCTACGCGGTCGATACGTGGGTCGCGGCCAATGGTTGCGTGGGCAACCCGGTCGTCGACGACTCGGCAGCCGCCATGATCACGACCTGGACCGATTGCGCTGACGACAGCGCCGTCGAACAGCTTGTGATTCACGGCTGGGAGCATGCCTGGCCGAGTATCGATGACGGCGCGCCGATCGATGCATCACGCGTTATCTGGGAATTCGTCTCCGGCTACGCGAAGCCGCGGCAGGCGTAGCGGTTCGGTGCTCCTGCAGGAAACTTGCGATTTGCGAGCCGGCCTGCGTCGCGTGACGCCCCTCCATCAGTGCTTCGACCGAGTTTTCGGCCGCGAACGTGCTGAGCAACGACCATCCGCGACAACCGCGCGCAAACGTTTCCACCGGCGCATAAGAGACCGGATCGGCAGTTCCGGCGACGATCAGCTTTGGGGTGACTCCCAGGACAGATGGCTCGATTCCGGCCACGCGCGGCGCCACCAGGACGAACGCATCCGCGGATTGTTCGCCGAGCATCGATACGGTCGCGCCGGCGGCGATCACCAGGAGACGCCGTTCGCAGGAATGTCTCAGGTATCCAAGCGCGGTGGCAACTGCCGCCGCCGCGTGATCGGCCGGAAGATCGACGACCAGGACCGAATACCCGAGCTGGGCGAAACGATCTGGCCACGCGCCCCACGAATCGAGCGCCAGCTCGTCGTCAGGGTCATGCAGGAAAAGAAGTGCTGTGTCATCGGCTTTCCACTCGATGCCGGTGACGATCTCGCCACCGGCAAGTGGAAGGGCAACCGGCCGTGGGTCGGGAACCTTCGCGCTCAGCTGACACCCCAGCCTTCGTGCTTGTAGCGCTTGGCCCAATCGACGCCCTGCCAGGTCTTCATCGAGACTGGCTTCACGAAGAAGAGCCAGCGCGGTTCGGTGAGGGTGGGAATCAGATAGTCGGGACCATGCGGTCCGAGATAGCGATACGACATCTCGTTGGCGATCTCGACCCACCTGCCTCCGACATTCGGTCGTTCGATGAGCTCGGCCTCACCCTTCACCAGCACCTTGCGAAGGGTGAGCCTGGCTCGTCGATGTCGAGATAGACCCGCTTTGTCGTTTTCCAGAACTTGGCCCAATCGGACCGCTCGCGGGACGATAGAACCCGCCGTCCTTGTAAAGGAACCAGACGGGTACGACGTACGGCCAGCCCTCGTCATCCAGGACGCCAAGCCGGCAAAGCACATCAGTCGAGAGGAACTCGTTCATCTCCTCGTCGGAGAGCTTGCCAACCTTGCCACGCCATTCCTGATTCGTTTCTTCGGACACGGAATGCCTCCTTTGTTGGGGAATTATCGGTTTCGCAACCGCGGATCGAACATATCTCGTAAACCATCGCCGAGCAAATTGAGCGCGACGACGATGAGGACTATCGTCAAACCCGGAATCGTCGAGATCCAGTGATCGAGCAGGATGTAGTTTCGGCCATCGGCAATCATGGCGCCGAGACTCGGTGTCGGTGGCTGAGCCCCCAGTCCGATGAACGAGAATGCTGCCTCGGCAATGATGGCCGCGGCGACATAGTAGGACGCCATGACCAGGGCAGGGGCAACTGTGTGGGGCAGGATGTGCCGCCGGAGAATGCGCCAGTCTCCGACACCGGTTGCCCGTGCCGCCTGGACGAATTCCTGGTTGCGCAGCACCATGACCTCGCCGCGGATCAGGCGTGCGAACCCGGCCCAGTTGATGAGCGCAATGGCGAGCACGATCGACGTCAATCCCGGCCCCAGGGCGCCAGCAATGATGATCGCAATCAGGATGAGCGGGAATCCCCACGTGATCTCGATGATGGCGCTGATGATCGTGTCCGGCCAACCGGGCCGAAAACCGGCAATCGAACCGGCAAGGAGGCCAATGACCATCGAAATCGCCGTCACGCCGAATCCAACGGCCAGTGAGATCCCGATCCCGACCACCAGGCGGCTCAGCATATCCCGCCCAAGCTGATCGGTACCGAGCAGGTGCCCGGTGGCCCCCGGTTTCTGGAATGTGCCCATCAGATCCTGCGTCGCGTAGTCGTGTGGCAGGATCCCGGGATTGCGGAACGCGATCTGGCCGACGATCCCCACGATGAGGTAGCAGAGAACGACGAGAAGACCGATCAGCGCGCCGCGATTGCGCTTCAGCGAACGCCAGCTTTCCGCTAGCGGACTGCGGCTGGCATACGGAGGCGCCGTCTCTTGCTCGGCGAGGACGGAGATATCGGTGAGCGGCGACTCAGCGGCGCACATTTACACGCGCACCCGTGGATCGGCCAGTCCGTATAGGATGTCCGCAAAGAGATTCGAGAGCACCACGACGAAGACCAGCACAAGCGAGAAGAACTGGGCGACCGGATAGTCTCTGCGCAATACGGAGTCGACCAGCAAGTAGCCGATGCCGGGCCAGCGGAAGATCGTTTCGACGACCAGGGCGTAACCGATCAACCAACCGAAGCGCAGTCCCGCCAGGGAGATGACCGGAATCAGGGCCGTACGGGCAACACGGCGACCGACCACCGTCCATTCGCTCAATCCTTTGGCCCGATGCGTGCGCACGAAATCCTGCCCGAGCTGCTCCAGCATCGCCGAGCGCATCATCCGCGCGGTAACCGCGATCCCTTCCGCCGCCAGGACGATTGCCGGCATGACGAGGTACTTCCAGCCGCCACTTCCCGACGAGGGGAGCCATCTCAGCTCCGAGCTGAAGAGGTAGACGAGCAACAGGGCGAGCCAGAAGTTCGGAATCCCCATGAGCACAGCGGCGAACGTTGACGTCAGATGGTCGATCCAGGTATTCCGCCTGGCCGCCGCAAGCAGCCCCAGCGGTATCCCGATGCCGTACGTCAGCACGACGGCGCTGAGACCGAGAATCAGCGAGTTCTTGCCGTAGGACCAGAGCAGGTTCGAGATGCGCTCTCCGTTGATGATCGAGACGCCCAAATCCCCCCGCACGAGGTTCCCCAAGAAGGTGAAGTACTGCTGATAAACCGGTCGATCGAGCCCGAGCCGGTGCCGGTACGCCTCGCGCACCTCTTCAAGGGCAAGCGGATTGAGTGCGGCGCCGGTGGGATCCCCGGGCGCGAACCGAAGTGAGTAGAAGACGACGATGGACGCAATGAGCAGGATGAAGAACATCCGTACCGTTCGCCGGGCCAGAAAGGGGAGCATCGAGAATCACCAGGCGCCCGGGGAGTTCACTCCCCGGGCACGGGATGGTCGCGCGGTGCGCGCGTTCGCTACGACAGCCAAACGTCGTTGTAGAACGGGTAGAGCATGTACTGGTGGGGCAGGTATCCGTTGACGTTATTGCGGGATACCCAGAAGGCGTACCGGTTCACAAGTGGAATCGTTGGCAGGGTCTCCGCAACGGCCAACTGGAACTGGGCGCCGGCAGCGGCAAGCTCCTCCTCGTTGGCCGCGTTCTGCCACGCCTCGATGGCGGCGTCGACCTCGGCAACTTCTGCCTGCCCCCAGTTCGGATTTCCCTTGGTGGCGGAGCCGACGAAGAGAGTGACGATGTCGATCGGCACTGGCCAGAGGTAGTAGAAGAAGTACGAGTCCGGATTGTCGTTCTGCAGCGCGCCGAAATAGCTCCCGCGGTCGAGAATCTGCGGTTGCACATCGACGCCGATCTGCTTGAGCTGATCCTGGATAACGGTGCCGAGCTGTTCGTTGAACGATTCGTCCTGGACGGGCATGGCAAAGGAGAGCTTCACACCGTTCTTTTCGACGATGCCGTCGTCGCCAGGGGTCCAGCCGAGCTCCGCAAGGAGCGACTTGGAGAGTTCGGGATCGTACTGGTTGAACTGCTCCACATCGGGCGTGTAGTATCGGTCGGCTGTCGTGATCGGACCGTAGAGCGGCTCGCCCTGCCCGAACAGCAACCCCTGGACGATCGCTTCTCGATTGAACGCATGCGAGAGCGCCTGGCGCATCTTGACCTCGTGGAAATCGAGGTCGGTGCGGGTGAAGTTCACGCCGAAGATGTAGCCCGACCATTCGTTCAGGCTGATCAAATTTAGGTCCGGATTCGACCGGAGACGCTCGACATCCTGGGCGGCCGGACCGCGAAGCGTGTCGATCTCGCCGTTCTCGATTTGAATGGCGCGTTGCGCCGCCTCGCCAATGAAATTCCAGCGAATCGAATCGAGATACGCGGGACCCTGGTTGGTGAAGTACGGGACGATCGATCCAGGATAGTCGGCCCATTTGTTGACCACCACATGGGAACCCGGCACCCATTCCTGGAATGTGAAGGGACCGCTGCCGTCTATGGTCTGCTGGCCGAAGCTGCCTGGCTCTTCGGCCTCTGCGGCGTCGCGAGCATCCGGATTGTAGATCGACCAGTACCCGGTATCGATCACATTCAGGATGTCGTAGTACGGATGTGCCATATTGACGACAACGGTCAAGTCGTCCGGGGCGTCGGTCGATTCAACGGGTGCGAAGAACCCGTTGAGCACTCCGCCTTCCTTGATGTCGTCGTAAACGGCTTTGATCGATGCCGCGGTCAGCGGTGCGCCTGAATGGAACGTCAGCCCTTCGCGCAAATGGAGGGTAAGCGTCATGCCGTCTTCGGAGACTTCCCAGCTTTCCGCGATCTGTGGGACCTTGTTGCCTTCGGGATCATTGACGATCGGGTTCTCGTAGAGGGCCGAGAAGGCCGGATCGTACCAATTGGTAAGTAGCGGATCCATCTTTGAGAAGTCGAGATCGTATCCCTCGCGCAGAGTTCCGCCCTGGACCGGCTCGTCCTGCAGACGACGTAAGGTTGTGCCGGGACCCGACGATCCTGCGGCGGACATACGCTCGGTGCGCACCGACAGCAATGCCGCAGCAATTGCCGAACTGCCAATGCCAACTACCGCCGCGCGTTTGAACGCTTCGCGTCGCGAAATGCGCGCCTGCCGGTAGTCGTCGACAAGCGTATGCAGCGATTCGTCACGGGAACGCATTGAGCGAAGTCCTCTCTACGTCGTGTGATTCCTTCGAACTCGAAGGGGAAACGGCTTTCGGGTTCGCGATTTGGCGCGATCCTACCGATTGCGATGCGGCCTGTCAACCTCGGATTCACGGCCGGTCCGTGTGTCCCAGCCAGATCCAGCTTGGAGCGCCGTGACACGGAAGACGGCCTGCTCGGCCTGATCGGACCGTAGCGGCGGTGCGTCACTGCCTTCGGAAGTACGTGACCGGCCCGATGTGAGTTGTTACGCGGGTAAATGAAGCCGAAGGCCTGCGATCCGGTCCTCGACGAGGGTTCCGGGTTCCGCGCGGAGCACCTTCCATGCCATAGCCAGATCTCCGATGCAGCCACCGGTATGCAGAGCGGCAGGAAGCACCAACCATCCACCGTAGGGTACGAAGGCGATCAGCACCGTCGATACGATCGATATCACGACGAGCGGCGCAAGCGCGATTCCGATGAACTGCGTTCGCGTGAAGAGGTGTCCGTCCGCGGTGCAGTAGAGGACGGGCATGACGTTGCCGACCAACCTGGCGCCGTAGGTCGGTGTGCCACCCGCACGTCGAATGGCAAGACCATGGATCCACTCGTGAATACCCATCGATGCGACCACGAGCGCTACCGTGAGGATGCCGGCAAGAATCAGATCGCCGCCGGTCAGCTCGAAGTCGGTTTCACCACCATGCGTGGCTGCGTGGAGGACAAGCAGTGCGATCAGGGATGCGACGAAGAGCGCGATTCCGCCAAGATTGAGCGCGAGGGACAGCCGGGTATCGGGCATCCAGTCGCATATCTCCCCCTTTGATGCTCGATTCAGCTCAGTGTTCGTCATCGCGTGCGACTTGGTACGTCATCGCGGATTTCGAGGCACCGGCCGATCTTGCCGGTCCCCACTTCTACCACGGCCAAGAGCGATCAGATGATTATGAAGAGAAGAAGAGTGAGCGGTGCAGGGCGGTTCCGGCAATCATGCCATCCGCAGTGGCGAGCGTAATGGCGTGCATGGGGCGGGTGATATCACCTGCCGCGAAAACACCGGGAACGGACGTTTCCTGGAACTGGCCGACCTTGATCATCGGACCCATGGGACCGTCCTCTAACTCGCAGCCGAGCTGTTCGGCGATCGGACTGTTCAGACGTGTCGACGGCGCGATGTAAAGCGCATCGATGTCGATTGTTCTTCCACCCGCAAGCAAGACCTTGTCGATTCCGGCACCATCGCCCTCGAGTCCGGTGACGAGCTCTGGAGCGATGGGAACTCCCAGAGCTTCCAACTCATCCAACGTCGAGCGATCGACATCGTGCCCGTGCAGCAGATAGGTCGTTGGGCCCCATTCGCGAATCACGCGTACCTGATGAGGCGAATGCTCGCTTGTGTGTAGGACGCCGAGCGCTTTCCCGGCGAACTCGAATCCGTGGCAGTACGGACAGTGATTGACCGTCTTTCCCCACCGTTCGGCAATTCCCGCGACGTTTGGAAGTTCGTCACTGACGCCGAATGCGAGCACCAGGCGACGACCGGTGATCTCCGAGCCATCGCTCGATCGAACCGTGAACCCGTCTGCAGATTCATGCGCCTCTTCCACAATCCCGTGAATCATCTCGACGGTGGGGTACGCGCGGAGCTGGGTTCGGGCCGAGTCCAGAATCTCGCTGGGAGCTGAGCCGTCACGCGACAAGTATCCGTGCGAGTGCTTGGCGAACCGGTTGCGGGGCAGACCAGCGTCGATCACGCAGACCGTTCGCAACGCTCGTGCGATATAGGTCGCTGCTTCCAGACCCGCGAAGCTTCCTCCAATGACAATGGCGTCAAAGCGCATGTGCGTTCTCCAGTTGTCCCTCATCGGCTGAGGTCATCCCACGGTGAAAATCGGCGCCCAGCTGCGCCAGGGTGATCTCCGAAAATCGGTCGAGCAGCACACTCTCCGCCTGTCGCCGCGCATCGGCCAGTGCCGTATCGACTGCGCGTTGCACCAGGCAGGTGGCCGGCACGTCGTCGAACCCGAGCCCGACCAGGGTCGGACTCCCGAGCGCTCGATAGATGTCGAGCAAGGTGGTCGATTCGAGGTCGCAGGCAAGTTTCCAGCCTCCGCCATGTCCTCGTTCCGACCGGACGTATCCGGACCGTCGCAGTCCGGCCATCGTCCGCCGGACGACCACCGGGTTCGTACGCATCGCACGCGCCAGGGCTGCCGACGTTACGGGCTCGTCGTGTTCGGCCATATGGAGGAGAAGGTGAAGCGTTCCGGAAAGACGTGCGTCGAATTTCATGTAACTTATGATGTTACAAAACGCGTCGATGGTCAAGCTGGTCAGGACAAACGGCGCCTAGCAGCTCGAAACTCGACGATCTCGGGCGCGGCCATCCGACGCCAGCTCTCTGCAACACACGTTGTTTCTCGGCAGAATTCTGGGCATAGATGCTGTTTCGGATGGAATCCGCGGTTGCGTCGTCTTGGGTTGGGTGGTTAATCTGAAAGCAAATTCGTCAGCGAACGATTTCGTTGATAAAAAGGGACGGAGGAATCATGGACGATCGCCGATTCGACTCCTTCACTCGCTCCATCGCATCCGCCCAGAATCGCCGCCAGGTACTCAAGGGCATGCTTGGTCTTGGCGGCGCGCTCTTTGCCGCTCGCACCGCATCCTCGGTCGATGCCGCCACTCGCCCCACGCCAACGCCAAAGCCGGTGTCGTGCCCCGGCGCGCAGACATGGGACGGAACTGCGTGCGTCTGCCCTGCCGGTCATACGCGGTGCGGGCCAGACTGTTGCCCAATAGGTCAGGCCGAATGCTGTGACAACGCATGTTGTTTCGGTGTGTGCACCAGCGAGGAGATCTGCTGTACGCCGCTTTGCGACGGTAGCTATTGTGGTGACGATGGCTGTGGGGGAACGTGTCCGTGTCCCAGCGGACTCGTCTGCAACGATCAAAATGTCTGTCAGGAATGTACGTACTGCGGAAACTTTGCTCCATGCGGAGGAGCCGTGTCTCACCTCGAGTGCGCCACCCTTTGCGACACGGAGTACACCCCAATCTGTATCCAGAACCGTCCATGCGATGAAGTCATTGCCTGTGAAAGCAACGCCGACTGCGGCGAGGCAGGAGCAGATCACCGTCCCTGGCCCGATCCAGCCAGAGGTACCAGTGCAGCCGGACCCACCGTTGCCCGGTAACGCCGATGCGAATAAGGCCGCGGCGGCGTTTGGATCGCTTCGCCGTGTCAACACGATCAACGACTCGGTCAGCTCCGGCCACACCTACGATCCGAAGGGGCCGATCTCGCTCGAGTACACGCGGCAGTGCGTCGCGGCCTACGGGCTGGATTACACCAAATGGCCGACCGGAGAGGACTGGTACGTCCTCAACGATTCTGGCAAAACGCTCCAGATCGTCACGTTTTCGAATGACTGGCGATTGGTCATGCCGGCCGAGCGAGCTGGCTGGTCGCTGATGCAGTTTGCGGAGGCGGTCGCCGCCTAACCCAACCCAGGCTCACGTTGGAGCAGTGGCGCCATGGAGCGCCGAGAAAGGAAAACACAGTGAACGATGGACACAAGGAAATCACCCAGACCGTCGCCAAAGCAGCGGCGAAAACCGCGGCACAGGCATTCATCGCCGCGCTCGCGATCCTGCTGGTGCCGGTACTGACCGAGTGGACAGCCACGGTCACCAACGGCGGGGAGATTGAACTGGACGCGAATTTTTTCCAGAAGGTGCTGATCGCTGCCACCGGGGCGGCGATTGCGGCGCTGATCTCGTTTGCACAGAACAGCCTGAAATCGTAGGGCAACTATCCGGGATCTCCGGATAGTTCGCGCTACACTCTCCCAATCCCCAGGGCTGCCGGCAGCGGGTTCCTACTGTGGCCGGTGACCCTGGGGCGCTCTGTTCAAGGTTCGCTTGCATATGGGGCAGGTAAACTATCGTTATTCAAGCATGGCTTGAATATGAGAGGCGCCGGGCGTTGTGCCCGGCGCTCGCGCTGTTTGTGGGATGCGCTCGCGTTCCCTGGCAAGGCGATCGAATCGTCGAACGGTTGTGGCCGGGCTCATTGCATTTGGCACAGGGACCATGGCGTCCATCGGCGACGCCGGCGCCGCTCGCAGGCCCGTGTTGGTGACGGCCAAGCCGGTGAGTTGCCCCGGCGTTCAGACGTGGAATGGTTCAGTGTGCATGCCCGGAGGCCTACGAGCGTTGCGGTCCAGACTGCTGCCCGCCCGAGGGTGAATGCTGCGACAGCGCCTGTTGCTACGGCACGTGCTATGACGAAGAAGTGTGCTGCTCATTCGGATTGGTATTGTGCGACGGCTTGTGCACACCCGGTGAGTGTTGCTCTGACGATGAATGTCCGGCGAACTATTCCTGCACTTGGGATTCTCCCCGTATGTGCCAGTGCGTGCAGAACTGTAACGCCTAAGCGACCGGATCGATCGGCTTGCGCTGGTCTTGACAGACGCCACGGACGGCGCCTGTGCCGTCTACACCGAAGCGACCGTCGCGGCGCCTCGTGCATCGCGCGCGAGGCGCTGGTGGTGAGGGCGTGTGCTGGGAGGATCAAAGCTGCTGCGTACCGTCCGGCTCATTTGGCGTGGGGCGTTCCGGGCCGATGTCCAGCGCTCTTCGCTGTACCTCTGTGTGTGCTTGCATTTAACTCCCTGCAATCACGTATGACGCAGTACGTTTGCGTCCTAATTGCAAGGAAACCAGCGGATACACTCAATAGGAAGGGAATTCGTTAGAGGGATTGCGACAACCGGGGTTATTGCGCTCGCTGTCTCAATTTACCGGGGTTTCCGTGCGCTTGCGACTGATAGTGCGCGTCCTTAGTTTCCGTGGACGCCCTCCCTTATCCGGTTGGCGCAACGTTAGCCCGATTAGTTCGGCGACCTTGCGAATGTTTGTCGAAACTGTCTTTTGCTCTATATCGTCCGATTCGGCAATATGCCGGATCGTTTCTCCCAAGACCTGATAGCGCACGGTCCATTCGAAATGGTGGCGCGATGGCAGCGCCCGCGTTGGCACGGTGTCTCCTGCCCTGTCCTGTGATTTGATCCCTTGCAGCCCGTACCGTAACCTGCGTTCAAGCACTGGAAGTATTCGCGCGACCGCCTGGTCTTCAGTGTCGGCTCGCGGGTCGAACTCGCCGATGTCGGCATCCCCTGGCCATTCCTCGTACTCGTCATCGCTGTAGAGTAAATGCGCTACCAGCACCACGTAGGAATCACTGTCGCGAAACATGCCATTACGCATCACATACGGGCTTTGGCCGGGCATGATGACCGTAACTCCGTCCTGCATTTCCTGATCGCGTTTTCGGTCGCGTCCTTCGTAGATGCTTACTGGCCGATCGAGACCAGAGCGGCCGGAGAGTGACCCAGCATTTGGCAGGTAGCGAAGAGGATCGCAGCCCCATAGATCTGTGAGTCGGTAGGACTCTAGCCAACGCCCTAGGATCAGTACCGCGCGCTCCCATTTCGTGCCAATCTCAGATGAGATTAGCCAATCCATTTGATAGAGCGGCTCCATAGATTCAGGAACCAACTCCCACAGCGCAGCAAAGAATTCCCGCCGCGCGATTTCTAGCTCGTATTTGCGCGGAACGATCTCCCCTTTGCCCGTTCGATGCCGCGTGCCCGATACTCCACTCATGCGCCCGACTCCTATCTAGTCGTGTGCAATGCCCGTATTCGGTCGCAACACCGGATACGGGTCCTTTGTTCTGTGCCGCGTCAACCGTCACAAAAGCGTCACAGATTGTTTGATATTGTAGCGTATTAGAACGGACGTACTGGACGAGGCGTAAGGCAAAACCCCAGCGTTTATCTGGGGTTTTGCCGAATCCGCACTACTGTACGGACAAACTGTGCCGGGAGGGGGATTCGAACCCCCACGGGTTGCCCCGTCGCATTTTGAGTGCGATGCGTCTGCCATTTCGCCACCCCGGCAGAGGATGCAGCACGAATTCTAGCCGATGCCGAGCGGTGCTACGCTACTCAGTATGACCGACGCGACCCTTTGCATTCTGGAGCACGACGATGAGCACCGCAACGACTGCACCTGATCTCCTCCGACCGAAGCTGATCATCGATGGAAAAGAGGTCGACGCGCTCGATGGCGGGACCTTCGAGACCGTCAGCCCGACCGACAACGAAGTCATTGGGATCGTACCGAAAGCCGGGGATGCCGACGCGGTTGCGGCGATCGAAGCTGCCGCCCGTGCGTTCGAATCGGGACCCTGGAGCCGGTTTACGCCCCTCGATCGATCGCACGCGCTTCACCGTATGGCCGGCATCATGCGCGAGCGGATCGATGAGATCAGCACGCTCGAAACGCGGAACTCAGGCAAGATCATCGTCGAATCACGTGGCGACGTTATCGCATCCGCCAACTGTTTCGAGTACTACGGCAACCTCGCCGGTCAGATCTGGGGCGACCAGATTCCGATGAATGGTCCGCTGCTCGATTACACCGTGCGGGAGCCATACGGGGTCTGCTCGCAGATCATTCCGTGGAATTTTCCGTTGTTGATGGCCGCGTGGAAGGTGGCGCCTGCGCTGGCGGCGGGAAATACCGTCGTGCTCAAGCCTGCCAGCGCCACACCGTTGACGGCGTTGATCCTAGGGCAGATCGCCTTGGAGGCGGGTATACCCGCCGGGGTGTTGAACGTAATCACCGGGCCCGGCAAGGAACTGGGCAACACGCTAACCACACATCCGCTGGTCGAGAAAGTCGCGTTCACCGGCGAAACCGAAACCGGCCGCGAGATCATGCGTGCCGCAGCCGGCACCATCAAGAAGGTGACGCTCGAGCTTGGCGGAAAGAGTCCGAACATCGTCTTCCCGGACGCCGATCTGGAAGAAGCGGTCAACGGCTCGTTGTTCGCCATCTTCACCAACGCGGGTCAGCGGTGTACGGCCCGCACCCGACTCTTTCTGCACAAGTCGATCTACGACGAGTTCCTGGCGACCTATGTCGACAAGGTCAGCCAGATCCGTGTGGGCGATCCGCTCGACTGGAACACGCAAATGGGACCGGTCATCAGCAAGCAGCAGCAGAGCAAGGTGCTTCAGTATTGCGAGTACGCGGTCGAGGATGGCGCCGAGCTGTTGCATGGTGGCCGGAGGGTGCCAGCCGAAGCGTTCGAGACCGGCAACTTCATCGAACCGACGGTCTTCGGCAAGGTTTCCTCGGACATGCGCCTGGCCCAGAACGAGGTCTTTGGACCTGTGCTGGCGGTGATTCCGTTCGAAACCGAGGACGAAGTCGTGACCGCGGCCAATAGCACGATCTTCGGATTAGCCGCCACTATCTGGACCAACGACATCAAGCGTGCCCACACCATGGCGCGACGGATCAAATCCGGCAACGTCAGTATCAACTTCCCAACCGTCAATCCTCCCGAGGCGCCGTTCGGCGGTTTCAAGCAGAGCGGCATCGGTCGCGAGCTGAGCCGGGATGGCCTCGACCTCTATACTCAGGTCAAGAACGTCGTCGTCAATTTGAATCCAGAACCATTCGACTGGTACGGTCGCTGGCCGGCAGATCCGAGGTCATAGGGCGTGGAGTCCGGGGGCCGGGGAAGAATATGGCTCCGATCCCCGGCCTCGGTACTCCGGACCCAGATTGCGAATGGCAACAATGTGGGCGACTGCGGGATAATTTCTGGTACGTCGTTCGCAGGCGCGCGAACGGTTCCGTCATGCCAATCAAGGTGATCGACCTTTGAGCACAGTTACCACGCCAGATCTGCACGCCCACGCCGGACGCACGTTCGCGTCGGTCGATGAGCTCGAACGCGCAATGCGCGACGAGAAATACATCGCCGACCGCGGGCTCGCCACAACCTTGTATCTCATGTTGCAGATGCGCAAGCCCTTACTGCTCGAGGGTGAAGCGGGTGTGGGCAAGACCGAGATTGCCAAGGTCTTCTCGTCGATTCTCGATACGCCCCTCATTCGCCTGCAATGCTACGAAGGGCTCGATGCCAACGCCGCCATCTACGAATGGGACTACCCGCGGCAGATGCTCTACCTGCAGACGATCGAAGCTACCGGCGAGATCGATCGCGAGCAGGCGCGACGCGATCTCTTTTCGGAAGAGTTTCTGCTCAAGCGACCGCTCTTGCAGGCCATTGATGCCGCGCACGACAAGTCGCCGGTGCTGCTGATCGATGAGGTCGACCGCGCCGATCAGGAACTGGAGGCATTCCTGCTGGAGCTCCTGTCCGACTTTCAGGTGACCGTTCCGGAATTGGGGACTATCCGCGCCGAGCATGTGCCTATCGTCATTCTGACGTCGAACCGGACCCGTGAGATCCACGACGCGCTCAAACGCCGCTGTCTCTACTATTGGATCGACTTCCCGACCTATGAGAAGGAGCTCAGCATCCTTTCCGCCAAGGTGCCGGAAGCGTCCGAGAATCTTGCCACCCAGATCTGCACGTTTACCCAAGGGTTGCGTGAGGTCGATCTCTTCAAGTCTCCGGGGATGGCCGAAACGCTGGATTGGGCCCATGCGCTGCTGGCGCTCGGCACCAATTCGCTGAACCCGCAAGCGGTCGACGATACGCTGGGTGTGATCCTCAAGTATCAGGAAGATGTCGACCGGGTACGTGGCGATATCGCTGAAACCCTTGTCGAAAGAGCCGAACGTGGAATCCCAGTCTAAATGGACCTATCTCGAACGCGAGCCTGAGTCAACGGTCCTTACCGCGAATCTGCTCACGCTCGGACGCGACCTCCGCGATGCCGGTATGAATATCGGTTCCGGCCAGGTTCTGAATCTGGTCGAGGCGGTGTCGTCCATTGATTGCAAACGTCGCGACGACTTTTACTCGGCGTCCAAGGCCACGCTCGTTACCTCTCCTGAGCAGATTCCCGCGTTCGACATGGCTTTTGCGCGGTTTTGGCGACGATTGCTGAAACCAGAGCTGCCTACGGACGAGCTGTTCGACCGGCATGAATTCGACATGCCGCCGGTCCCGAGTGAGCAGCAGGATCAGGCACAGGCGAGCAAGAAGCAGACCGCCGACAACAAGAGCAGTGCCAAGAAGGAGCGTGCGGTCGTCGCGGTCGAAGATACGGATGAACAGTCGAGCGAAGATCCGCAGGATCTCGATGCGCTGCCGGAGGATGTGATCGTCTTCAGTGCCCGCGAGGTCCTCAAGAAAAAGGACTTTGCGCAGTTCTCACCGGACGAAATCGCCGAAGCGCGCCGCATTATCTCCGGAATGAACTGGAGGCTTGGGACCCGTCAGACCCGGCGCAAAGAGAAGTCGAACAGTGGCGATTTCATCGACTATCGCCGCACCTTGCGCCATAGCATGAAGCACGGGGGCGTCCCCATCGAGCTCCGGCGCCGGCGCAATAAAGAAAAGATGCGTCCATTGGTGCTGATCTGCGATATCAGCGGTTCGATGGATCGTTACTCGCGCCTTTTGCTTCAGTTCGTCCATGCGATGGAGCAGGGGCTGGACAACGTCGAAGTCTTCGTTTTCAGCACACGCCTGACGCGTATCACCCGCGAGCTGCGGAAGAAGAATGTGGATGATGCGATCGAACAGGTCGTCAATTCGGTCCATGACTGGTCGGGCGGAACGCGCATCGGCGAATCGATCAAGGCATTCAATTACGAATGGAGTCGCCGTGTGCTCCGATCCGGCGCCACGGTCGTGATGATCTCCGACGGGTGGGACCGAGGGGATCCCCAGTTGCTGGCAACCGAAATGGCGCGCCTGCAACGGTCTTGCCGCAGACTGATCTGGCTCAATCCCCTGCTCGGCGCACCGGGATACCAACCGCTGACCCAGGGCATCCGCGCGGCATTGCCGTTTGTCGATGCCTTTTTGCCCATTCACAATCTCAAGAGCCTGGAAGCGTTGGCCGAGCTTCTCAGCGATGTGGAAGATACGCCACCAGTGCGCGCCAATCGCAGCATCCAGCCGGCGTCGGCCGATTCGCACGCATTGAAACCATTCGTCACAAGTCGCGGGCAACTGGCCGTGAACATCGAGCCGATGATGGATGGGAAACCCCTGACGCAGGGAGGACGAAAACGTGAAAGAACTGCTGCACGACATTGACCAGTGGCATGCCAACGGCAACAAGGTGGCCATTGCGACCGTTGTGAAGGTCGAGGGTTCCGCTCCGCGCCCCGTTGGCGCCGCCATGGCGGTCTCCAGCGCGGGTGATCTGGCCGGATCGGTCAGCGGCGGATGTGTCGAGACCGCCGTCTTCGACGAAGCGCAGGAAGTCATCAAGTCTGGTCGCCCAAAGCTGCTTCGTTATGGTATTACCGATGAGATGGCCTGGGATGTCGGACTTGCCTGCGGTGGCACCATCGAAGTGTTCGTCGAGCCGGTAGCGATCGATATCGAATGAGCGCCCAAGTCTTCAGTGCAACCCGCAAGGCGATTGCGGACTCGGTTCCCGTCACTGTCGTGACGGTGGTAAAAGGCCCGGGTGTCGGCAACAAGCTGGCGGTGCTGCCTGACAGGACGGTCGGAACGTTGGGCGATCCCGCGCTCGATGCGTTCGCAGTTCCAGAAGCCCGGCGGCTTCTGGACGACGAGCGCTCGATGACCGAGCCGTTCTCCTCGGAGAGTGGCGCCGTCGAACTCTTCTTCGAATCCTTTCCGCCCCCGCCAACGTTGCTGATTTTTGGGGCGGTTCACGTGGCCCAGGCGCTTGCTATGTTCGGCAAACAGCTAGGCTTCCGCGTCGTGGTGACGGACGCGCGCGCCAAGTTGCTGACAGAAGAGCGTTTTCCAACGGCCGACGTGTTGATCCAGGGCTGGCCCGATGAGGCCATCGCCCAGACGACCATCGACCGCAATACCTATATTGCGATCCTGACGCACGATCCCAAATTCGATGAACCGGCGCTGCTGGGAACCCTTGCGACCGATGCGCGCTATATCGGTGCGGTTGGGAGCCGGAAGACGAGCGCCGACCGGCGGGTGCGTCTGACCGAAGCAGGCGCGACAGAGGAGCAGCTTGCTCGGATTCGTGGTCCGATCGGGCTCAACATCGGCGCCAGCACACCTGAGGAGATGGCGATCTCGATTCTCGCCGAGATCATCGCCCTGCGCAACGGTCGCGACGCCCAGCCTTTGACGACTGCGACTGGCAATATTCGAGCCCGGGTGTAAGGGTGGCTGGCCAAACGGGAGTGACCGGTGCGATTCTCGCGGCCGGATTCTCACGACGGTTGGGCCGACCGAAGCAACTTCTGCAATTTGGTGGCCGCCCGCTACTTCAGTATGCGATCGACGCCGCACTGGCCGCAAATCTCGACGAGGTCATTCTGGTCCTTGGCGAAGCTGCTCCTGCGATTCTGGAGCAGGTTCAGCTCGGGACCGCCAGGTTCGTCGCCAACGACCGTGCCAACGAAGGTCAAAGTTCGTCGATTGTCGCCGCTGTGCGTGCGGCCAATCCGAATCGTTCCGGCACGTTGATCATGCTCGGAGACCAACCAAGTATCACGGCTGATGACCTGAACCATGTACTGGCCGCATTCGACGGGTCGCCCGATTCGATTGCCATGGCTGCCTGGCAGGGCATCTTGCGAAGCCCGGTCGCCTTCGGACGATCGTATGATCAGGAGTTGCTCGAGCTGACCGGAGACGAAGGTGCTCGACCGGTCGTCGTGGCTCACAAGAACCGCGTGATTCCGGTCGCGTTCGATCGCCCCGTCCCTGTCGACATCGACACCGAGGAGGACTATCAGGGACTTCTCGAATCCACGCCCCACGACGGCTAACGCAGGATCCGCCAGCAGCCTCCGAAGTCCCTGCCATCGGGTGGCGGAGGTCGCAGAGCAAACAAGCGGGACCCTTCGGTCCCGCTTGTTTCAGATTCATTCGCTCGGTCGAGTGCCGGCTACACCAGACCGTCGGCCTGCATGCGTGTCAGAGACTTGTCGAACGCTTCGATCGTGAAGTCGATATCTTCCTCGGTGTGGGCAATACTGAGCAGGCCGCCGCCGTTGAAGAGATCCACCCCCTCAATCGCCATCGCGATCGCCAGCGGCGTATTCAGACCGGCCTTGCCACTCGCCTTCAGCACGTCAGATGGAATCCCCTCGGGAGCGCGCAGATCTCCAGCCGCGCGATTGGGGACCTTGTATCCGAGGATGACGTGCCAGACCGACGATTCGCCCCAGACGCACCCGTCGATGCCACGATTCTCGAGTACGGTGTTCATTCCGGCGCGCAGCCTCGCTGTCAGGTTGTCGCAGTAGATCTGAATCTCCGGATTCGCGCAGATGCCGAGACAGGTGTATCCAGCCGTTGCCGCAACCGGGTTGCCGTTGTAGGTCCCGGGATGGATGACCTTTCTGTTCGAATTCCACGCGGCATCGTCTTTGAAAAGCAACCCTTCCATGATGTCTGCGCGCCCGGCGACACCGCCGCCTGGGAATCCACCTGCCAGAATCTTGGCCATCGTGGTCATATCCGGAATGATGCCGAAGCGGCCCTGCGCGCCGCCAGGTGACCAGCGGAATCCGGTGATGACTTCGTCGAAGATGAGAATCGTGTTGGTCCTGGTCGCCAGATCGCGCAGGCCCTGCAGGAACTCGATCTCCAGCGGAATGGATGTCCACGAGCCGCCACTCGGTTCGATGATGATCGCGGCGATATCGCCTTGGGTCAATCGTTCTTCGACCATGCCCAGATCGTCTGCGGGGAGAACGGCCACGGTCCGGCCGACTTCGTCCGGTACGCCCGGATTCGACGGGCTTTCGAACGGTGGCTTTTCGCCTTTGATCAGATAGTCATTCCAGCCGTGGAAGTGGCCTTCGAACTTGAGGATGCTCGGTTTGCCGGAATAGGCGCGCGCGAGACGCATGGCGAGGAGCGTGGCTTCGGTGCCGGAGGCGGTGAAACGCACCAATTCGGCCGAGGGGATGAGCTCGACGACCTTCTCTGCCCACTCGATCTCGGCTTCGTGACCCGAGCCAAAATGAGTTCCCTTGCCGGAGGCTTCGTGCACCGCCGCCATGACCTCTGGGTTGTTGTGTCCAAGAATCAATGAGCCATGGCCCATTGCATAGTCGATCAGGCGATTGCCGTCGATATCCCACTTGTATGCACCCGTGGCATGGTCGACATAAATCGGGAACGGTTTGATGAATCGACCGTCATGGGCGATTCCTCCGGCAAGCGACTGGGCGGCGCGTTCGTGCATCCGCTTCGAGCTGGCAAACCGTTCTTCGTATTCCCCGATCAAACCGGGCTCGACTGCTGCTTGCGCCATTCCTGCGAACTCCCTGGGCGAACTCGTGCGAATATCACACCACAGTATAGGCACGCGCACGCGGACCCAGAATGCGGGCGCCACGCGTTATCGCATGAAGGAGGACAGGTTTTGGGCACGGAGAACAAATATGGAGCAAAGCTGAACGCCTTTCCGCGCTTTGCTTTGACATTCTTACCGACGCCTCTGGTTCGGGCCACGAATTTCGAACGGGCGCTCGGCGATCGCGCGCCACAGATTTGGATCAAACGCGATGACATGACCGGGTTGGCTTACGGTGGCAATAAATCCCGAAAACTTGAGTACCTGGTTGGGGACGCGCTGGCCAAAGGAGCAACGGTTCTCATCAGTGAAGGTGCCGCTCAGTCGAATCATGCGCGGCAAACCGCTGCCGCCGCGGCGCTGGCTGGTCTGAGCTGCGTGCTGGTGCTCGATACCCGTCGTGGGTCAGACCTGACGGGAAACTTGCTCCTGGATCGATTGCTGGGCGCGGAGGTTCGACTGGTCGAAGGCTCAGCGGACCGCAACCCGGAAATGGCGCGGGTGGTCGAGGAGCTCGAAGCGGCGGGCGAGCGGCCCTATCTGGTTCCGACTGGCGGCAGCGTGCCCATTGGGGCATTGGGCTACGCGAACTGTGTGGCCGAGTTGCTGGGTCAGCTCGAAGCTGAATCATTGAGACCGAAGCGGCTCTACTTTCCAACGGGATCCCAGGGGACGCAAGCCGGATTGGCTGCCGGCGCATTGCTTTTCGAGGTTCCGTTCGAGGTACGCGGAGTTGCCGTCGAGGGCACCACGGCCGAGTTGACCGCGGCGGCGGCTCCGCTGACCAACGAGACCTTGGCGCTGCTGGGTTCCGCTTTGACCGTTTCTCCCGATGACATCAGCATCGACGATCAACACGTTGGGGACGGGTATGCCATCCCGACCGAGAATGGAATGGAAGCCATCGGCATGCTGGCGCGTACCGAAGCGGTCGTGCTCGATCCGGTCTATACCGGCAAGGCGCTTGCCGGGCTGATTGCGGATGTCCGTGAGGGCACATTCGGGCCGGAGGACGCGATCGTCTTCCTGCACACGGGCGGCGGACCGTCGGTTTTTGCGAATCTGGATGCGTACACCGCCTTGCTGGAGGGGTAGGAACGTTTGTTCTGAA
Organism: Thermomicrobiales bacterium; assembly: GCA_023957115.1. Classification (GTDB taxonomy): domain Bacteria; phylum Chloroflexota; class Chloroflexia; order Thermomicrobiales; family UBA6265; genus JAMLHN01. The sequence continues at coordinate 35,872 of JAMLHN010000009.1, read as the reverse complement.
GGCTGGTGCGGGTGTAGCCTCCATCCATGACGAATGACGCGTTGCCATATGCCGATATTGCGACTCCCTCGATTGCCGCGACCGGTGACGGGATCTTTACCTACCTGATCCCGGAGGGGCTGCGTGGTCAGCTCGAGGTTGGCCAGGTGGTCTGGGTGCCCTTGCGCCGACGCCTGGAAAGCGCGGTCGTGGTGCGGCTGCATGATGCCGAACCGGAGTTCGAGCTTCGCGCCGTCGATTCGATTGTCGAGCCGCGCTACTGCCTGCCGGACTGGACGATGGAGGTCGCAGAATGGATGGCGACCACGACCCGCTGCACCTTCTTCGACGCTGCCGCGCCGTTTCTTCCTCCCGGTGAGACCCATGAGGCAGAGACCTGGCTGCGGCTGGGTGCGTCTGAGCCAGAGTTCGCAAATCTGACCGATTTGCAACGGAGTGTGGTCGAGCTAGTGCAGGCTCGGTCGAATGTGTCGCTCGACGAGGCCCGGCAAAAGACGGGAAGCAGGCTGACCTCGGTCGTACGCGATCTGGAACGCGCCGGTCTGATCCAACGCTACGAACGGACCATCGACCGGGTTCCGGCGGAGCGAACCGAACGATTCGTCCGTCTGCTCGATGTCAATGAATCGCTTGCCGGTCGATCGGTGAAACAACGGATTGCGCTGGAGGCGCTGGCGCGGCGGGTCCGGCTGGCGCGATCGGATGCCGGTCTCGTGCTTCGCTATCGCGAGCTTGTCGAAACCGAAGGGATCGACCTTCCAACGTTGCGTGCATTGGAAAAGAAGGGCGCGGTGGAGATCGTCGATCTTCCCGTTTCCATCTTCGAGCGGGAAATCGAACCCGCTCGGCCACCGCTCCTATCGAAAATGCAGGCTGAAGCCTGGAACGTCATCGAACGACAGCTTGTGCAGCGCAGCGCGCGGCCCATGCTGATCCATGGGGTGACCGGTAGCGGGAAGACCGAGCTCTATTTGCGGGCGGCCGCCTGGTGTCTTCGAAACGAGCTGGGCGCGGTCGTGCTGGTTCCCGAAATTGCCCTGGCCACCCAAATCGTGCGCCGGTTCGAGGAGCGGTTTCCGGGCAAAGTGGCCGTGATCCATTCCGAGTTGAGCGAATCGGACCGGCATACCACCTGGTTGGCCATTGCACGCGGGGAGCGGCCCATCGTCGTCGGGCCCCGATCGGCGCTCTTCTCACCGTTGCCCCGGCTTGGCGCGATCATGATCGACGAGGAGCAGGACGCCGCCTACAAGCAGGACACCGCTCCGAAATACCAGGCAATTCGGCTCGCCCACAAGATCGTCCAGCTCCGGGGCGGCTCGCTCATTCTGGGAAGCGCCACGCCGTCGATCGAATCGTTCTATGCTGCCAAACTTGGTGCGTTCACGCTGGTGACATTGCCAGAGCGCATCGGGTTTTCACCGGGAGGAATCGATGCTCCGTACCGGGAGCGCGATCTGGCGATGCCCGGTGTTCAGATCGTCGACATGCGGCACGAGGTGAAAGCGACCGGCGCCTCGCTCATTTCGTCCCCGTTGCACGCGCTGATCGGATCGGCATTGGAGCGGGACGAGCAGGCGATCGTCCTCCTGAACCGGCGCGGGATGTCGACCATCGTCATCTGTCGCAATTGCACGCGCTCGGTCGATTGCCCACATTGTGATATCCCACTGGTCTACCACAAGGATATGCAGCGGCTGCTTTGTCATCGATGTGGTTTCGGTATGCGCCCGATCCAACGTTGTCCGGAATGTGATGGTCCGCTCGACTATTTCGGCGCTGGAACCCAGCGCATCGAAGCCGAGGTCGGACGTCTCTTTCCCGACGCGCGGGTGATGCGGGTCGATCGGGATTCCATTCGGAGACTGGGGGGATACGATGCGACCATCCGCCGTATCCAGCGCGGCGATGTCGATATCGTGGTTGGCACCCAGATCGTTGCCAAGGGATTGGATTTTCCGCGGGTGACCGCGGTGGGGGTGGTGCAGGCGGACAGTGCGCTCTATCTCCCGGACTTCCGTTCGGCGGAACGCACGTTTCAGCTCCTGACCCAGGTTGCCGGACGTGCGGGACGGCGATCCTCGACCGGAGAGGTTGTCGTTCAGACATACACGCCGCGGCACTATGCGATCCAGGCGGCGGCCCGGCACGATTACGCGGCCTTCTACGAGCGCGAGATCGAGTTTCGGGCACAGCAGGGATATCCGCCCTTCTCGCGGTTGATTCGATTGGCAATCAGGGACAAGTCGGAGGAAAGATGCCGTGAGGACGGTGAGCGACTTGTCGCCGAAATCGAGGATGTGATCCTGGCGAATGGGTTCGATGCCGAGGTGTTCGGGCCGGCGCCGGCATTCGTTGCCAAGATTCGAGATACGTATCAATGGCAAGTCATCGTTCGTGGGGCTATAGCTGGTTTCGGTGAATTGGTGACGAATCTTCCATTGCGTCCGCCCTGGACGATCGATGTCGATCCCCAGAGCTTGCTCTGAGCTCGCATTGAGCCGGAACCGTTGGTGGGCGATACTGGACCGATCAAGAACCACCTATGGTGATGCGACTGAATGAGATGAAACGAACGAGGTAAATGGCAAGACTGGAAATCGTACTGGAAGGCGATCCGCGACTCCGCCAGAAGGCGACTCGCATCAAGCACGCCGACGAGAGCTTGCGTAAGATCGCGGCGGATATGCACGAGACGATGGATGCCGCCCCCGGGGTCGGGCTGGCAGGGCCCCAGGTTGGACTGATGCGGCGAATCGTCGTGGTGCATGTACCGAAGGACGAAGAAGAGGAGCAGGAGGAGGTCCGCCTGACTTTGATCGATCCGGAGATCGTGAAGTCGCAAGGCAAGGTCTACGGTCAGGAAGGATGCTTGAGCATTCCTCGTTGGGTCGGTGAGGTCCCGCGGGCCGAAACGATCACCGTCAAGGCGATCGATCTCGACAACAAACATATCCGGCTCAAGGCACGTGGATATCTCGCGCGTGTGATTCAGCACGAGGTGGACCACCTCGACGGCATCCTGTTCGTCGACCGGGTCGAGGATCGCTCGACACTTTTCCAGGTGACGGAAGACGAACTGTCCAAGGACGAATACGCGGTCGACGGTGAGGAGTAGCGAGGGCACGCTCGCAGAACGCTGGCCTTCGAGTCAATGGTAGTTGTGCGAGGCGGGTTCCAGCTTGCGAGGTTGGGTGGCAGGAGTCTCGAAGATATCCTCCATCGAGCTGAGATCTGGTGTGTGAAAATCTGCGCGAGCGCCTTCGAGCTCCCGGATCTCATGTGCAATGACGTTGATCACCTCCTGCTGTATCTGCAGCTTCCCTCTGACCAGGATGAACGGTTCGGAGCGCACCAGGGTGCGCCTCTGCTTGTAGAGCTCGACCGAGACGATGACATTGACCAGCCCCACCTCGTCTTCCAGCAATAGGAACGTAATCCCATTGGCGGTTCCGGGGCGTTGCCGGCAGACAACCAGCCCGGCTAGTTCGACGATGGTGCCGCTTCGTAGCTTTCCGAGATCGGTAGATTTGACCAAATGCTTCGGTAATCGCCCCCGCAGCAAGCCAAGCGGGTGATAGCGTGGAGACATACCGATAATGGCGTAATCGGCGGTCATTTGCTCCCAAGCGCCCATCGGCCGCAACTCGACTTGATCCTGCTCGACCGGAAGTGGCAATGCGAGCTGGCGCCCAGACTCGGCCTTCTTCGATACCCCGATCTTACGAGAGGGAATGAAGAGCCCGGCCATCCAGAGCGCTTCCCGCCGGCCGATACCGAAGCGTTCGAAAGCGCCGACCATGATCAGATTCTCGACTGCTTCCAGTGTGAGCGGCACTCGCCGGATGAAATCGGCCAGCGAGCGATACGGACCGTGCGCGATCCGCTCCAGCACGACATGGCGGGCGGTTTCCTCACTCATGCCCTTGACATAGCCAATGCCGATCCGGACTGCTTCCTGCTCGCCGAAACGCTCGACTGTGCAACGCAGCGAGCTCAGCTCGATATCGGGCTCGAACACCAACAACCCATGCCGCTTGGCGTCGTTGATCAGCACATGATTGGGATAGAAGCCCATCGGTTGATTGTTGAGTAACGCGCAGGTGAATTCGGCCGGGTAGTAATACTTCAGCCAACACGACTGATAGGCCAGCACAGCAAATGCAACTGCATGTGCTTTCGGGAACCCGTAGCTGGCAAACCCGCTCAGCTTCTTGAAGACGGTTTTGGCGATCTCATAGCTCACTCCGCGCGCTTTTGCTCCATTGCGGAAGTCGACCCACATCGTTGCCATCGCTTCTTCTGAGCGTTTGCGGGTCATCGCGCGACGCAGGTTATCGGCCTGACCGGCAGTAAAGCCCGCCAGAACCATTGCAACCTGCACCACTTGCTCCTGATAGAGAATCACTCCATGGGTATCTGCCAGAACACCCCTGAGGTCATCATGGTCGTATTGGGGTTCTATCGGAAGAAAGCTGGTCCGCTCTTCCTGCTGTTTCCGTTCTTGATCCCGCATCTCCTGTCGATACGCGACGTAGGGTTTGACCGCCCCTCCAACGATCGGCCCAGGGCGGACGATGGCAACCTGCACCACCAAGTCTTCCAGCTTCTGCGGCCGGGTGCGTGGCAGCATTTGGATCTGTGCTCGACTTTCGATCTGGAAAACGCCAATGGTGTCGCCCGCGTCGATCATGTCGTAGATCTTTTTGTCTTCGAAATCGATCCGGCTCAGGTCAACGGCGTTCTTGCCTGCCTTGGCGATCAGCTCCATACACTCTTCCACCAGCGAGAGCATCCCCAGCGCCAGGAAATCGATCTTTACCGCGCGCACATCCTCGCAGGAGTCTTTGTCCCACTGGCAGAGCACCCGGCCCTGCATGGCGGCCGGTTGGAGCGGCATGAGCTCCGTCAACGGTTGTGAGGAGATGATCATGCCGCCGACATGCTGGGTGATGTGCCGAGGGAAGTGGCTGAGCTGCTCGGCCAGCTCGATGAGATAACACCAGGGGGGAGCATCCTTGCGACTCGCGTATCCGGGAATGCGGTCGAGCTCCTTGCCGAGCTCTTTGACGGACCGGGGTTCGCTCAATTTGGCGATCTTGTCGAGATCGGGGAGGGGAAGACCAAGCGCTTTGCCGACATCGCGCACTGCACTGCGCAGCCGGTAGGTGGCGAAGGCACAGACGAGCCCCACATGGTCATGGCCATAGCGTTCGTAGACGCGCTCGATCAATCGTTCCCGGATTTCGCGTGGAAAGTCCAGATCGATATCCGGAATGGAATAGAGCTCTTCATTGAGAAAGCGACCGAAGAAAGAGCTTGTGCTGAACCGGATCGACATGCGAGAGCCCGATCAGATAGCAAACGATCGAGCTCACGGAGGAGCCGCGCCCGCGTCCCGGTGGCAGATTGGCGATGGTCCGCGGACTCTTCCTGCCGCGCACCTCGAGCGCAATGTCGGCTGCCAGGATCAGGAGATCGCGATAGAGCAGAAAGAACCCGGCCAGCTTGTGTTTGGCAATGATGCCGAGCTCTTCATCGAGCCGTTCGATCGCTTGCGACTCGAGCTGCCGGATTTCTTCCTTTTCGTTGTGTGTGTATCGTACAGAGAGTTCCCGGTAACAGACTTCGCGTAGGAGGGCATCTGGATTCGAGCCGTCCTCCACCGGATAATCAGGAAAGATGTACTCCAGATCGTGGGCCAAATTGAACCCCCGGCAGCGGTTCGCAATCTCAACTGTTGCCGTTAGCGACGACGGCCATTCCGCGAACAACGCGGCCGCTTCCTCGGCTGAGCGAAGATAGAACTCGCTGTTCGGACGCCGGAGCTGATGAGAATTGTCGAGCGTGGTGCGGTGATGGATGGCGACCAGCACATCCTGCAACCGGTGGCGGTCGGGGATGTGATAGTGGACATTCCCGGTGGCTACATAGCCCACCTCCATCTCGTTCGCTAATCGCACCAGGCGACGGATCCGCGGCACGTCCCCATAGACCTTGTTGTGCTGGAGCTCGACGAACACCGAATCGCGACCCATCCAGGCAATGTATTGCTCCAGCACTGCACGGGCGGCGGGAAGGTCGCCGGCATCGACAAGCTGGGAGAGACGCCCCATCCGGCAACCGGTTAGCAAGATGACCCCTTCGCTGTGTGTGGCCAGCAGCTCCGGATCGAGCCGGGGAATACGGTCTTCGGGGCGATAGTAGGGTTGCGGTTTGCCAATACCACGCAAGGAGAGATCGAGTCCGCCGTCCTGATCATCGGCTGAGAAAGTCAATCGTTGGATAGGAGCGCCGGGAGGAAGCCGGTGCGCTTCGGTGATCAGCTTGCAGAGATTGGCATAGCCGATGCGGCTTTCGGCCAGCAGTGTCAGGTGCGATTCATCGGTCAGCGTCATCTCGACGCCGGTGATCGGGAAGATTTCGGCTGCATCCGCCTGCTTGGCGAAATCCATCGATCCATAGATGCCGTCGTGATCGGTGACGGCCAGGGCGGAATACCCCAGCTCTTTGGCGCGCCCGATCAGATCCTCGGAGAGGGAAGCTCCGTCGAGAAAGGAAAACGCGGTATGCAGATGAAGCTCTACGTACTCGTTTTGCATAGTTCGAACTGGATGCAAACCGTTCGGTTGCGAGTTCCCCGCTCCCCAGAGGGAGTGGGGTTGGGGGCGAGTCGATAACCTGGCCCAAAATCAGGCCTTGGCTTGGTTTCACTGCCAAGGGTGAAACCCCAGCCAGAACACCCCATCACCTCTGGCAATGCGACGGCATTCATCGATTCAATACGACTGCTCGAACCAATTCCCCGACTCACCATCCAGGAACACCGTCCGTGTCGGGCCATGCGGTAGGCGCACCCGGAAGTAGTGCCGTTGCAGGTGATCGCGCCACCATTCGTCGTCGATCAACCATTCTTCCTCGATAGCGGAGATCTCGACTCGCGCTCCCTGCTTATCTGTCAGGGCAACCGGGCGGTCGCGCGCGGTTTCTACCGTGACTGCGCGAGGCATGTTCAGAGGTCGCAATCGATGAGGGCGTATCTTCGTTCCGGGATCCTTGACCATGGTTCGATCTCCACAACGCGATAGAGCGGGGAATCGTCATACCGTTGTTTGAGCTGGTGGATGGCCTGACTGATGGGCGCAACCCGTTTGGGTTTGAGAAAGGGCAAAAGCTGCTGGCGGGTGGTTTCCTCGACCAGCCCGATGAGATGGAGCACGATCCGTTCGACAGCTCCTTGCAGCTCCAGGTCCTGTAACCGGTGGGAGAGGATCTCGACGATCCGTTCGGCCCCGGCCGGTTCCCGGAAGCTGAACGATTTCTCCCACGAGCGGCCTTCCTCGATCAGGACATGGAGCTGAGCCTGCCGCACATTCCGGTGCCGGAGCTCGGGCCGTTTGAACGCACGTCGTACGAGCTGCTCGATTCCCAGAAGCAGCATCCCCCGACTGGTCGAGGGAGCCGGGAGTGTGATTCCCTCGATCACGCTTTCTGGACGCTGGATCGGGACGACGGTCAGATCGTCCTGGCCGTTGGAAAGCTCCCAGGCGCGTCGCCCCTCCTTGCCAAAACGTGCCTGCATGGCGGTCATCGGCAAAGCAGCCACGTCGCCCATGGTGCGCAATCCCAGACGCTCCATCTGAGTAAGGGTTTTTGGTTCGACCGGTAGCCAGGAGACTGGCAAATCGGCCAGGAAGGGCATCACGACATCTTCGGCGATCAAAAAGGTGCTGCCGGGGTGCGCTTTCCGGGCCGCACACAGCGCGGCGAACTTGCCCGGCGCGATTCCAGCCCGCGGTCGCAGCACGGGAGGAATCAATCGCAGGAGGCGTACCGCTCCGGCTTCCGGAGAGGCATCGTGCCGTTGGAGGCCGTGAAGATCGACATAGCAGCATCCCGGTGGCCCTATCTCGATCGATGGACTGAACGTTTCCAGCGAGCGCAGGATCTCTTCGAAGGCGGTTGCTTCCCGAACGGGATTGGGTTCGATGAAGACCGCATCGGGACAAAGTGCGGTGACCTCGCGCAGAAGCATCCCCGGGCGAACGCCTTGGCGGGTAGCCTCGGGTGTGCAATCGTTGACGACGGTACGGCTGTTGGGTGGAGAGGTGAGGACGAGGGGAAGACCATCGAGCTCGGGTTGGTCGAGCAGGGACATGCGTAGTGCAAAGTGCGGAATGATGAGGGCGGCAATCGGCATAAGGCATCTCCCGAAGGCACGTCGAAGCACCGAACGAGAGTGCGGGCTCGCCGTCTTAACGCGGGTAGGAAGATTGATTCTTCCCAGAGTATAGAACATTTGTTCTATACCGGCAAGAGGAGCTGTCCGGTCATTATGAAAATGGGATGGTTCCGACGTCGTACACGTCCGTACGTCTCCGGGGGACGAGGCTGGAAAGATGCGAAAAAGATCCTGAGTCCTGGGCCCTGTGTCCTGAGCAGTTCGACCGCCCATTGTCGGCGCACGAAGACTCACAGTTTCGGTATTGGGCTCTGATTTGTTGGAGCTCGTTATGGACCGCCCGTCTCCTGCGATTCGGCATCGATTGCGAGGCGAACCGCCGCCAGCGTGCGTTCGATCTCGCCGGGGATCGATTCGACAAATCGGGTGGTTGGGCGACTCTGCATCAGTTCGAACATGGCCGCATAGAGCTCCTCCATGGGCTGGGCATTGGCAGCCTGTTGCAGCCGTACCGCGTCTTGATGGTTCGCGTCCTGGGAGTCTCGTCTTGTTTCGAACCGCGCCGCTGCTTCCTCGGGGCTACTGATCAGCGCGATCTCCACGAACCGGCTCCCTGATTCCTGCGCAACCAGCTCGAGCTCGCGGAGGAAGGTAGGACGCATCAGAAACTGAGGAACGATGACATCGAGCCCGGCTCCAAGATGGGTACGAACCATGGCAATTGCCAGCCGCCGGGCTGTCAGTCCGGCCGTCCCTGGATCGTCATCCCAGCATCCGAGTTGACCGCGCAACGTGTCGATATCGAGGAGCAAGGCAAGCGGGCGCTCATCGACCAGGAGACGGCCGAGGGTCGATTTGCCGCTTCCCGGAGCGCCGTTGATCAAAATGAGCAAAGCCATCGAACCCTCACATTTCACGTCGGTGCGAGGAAACCCCAGCTATGCCGGTCAACCACACCGCGTGAAAATTCCTGGCTTGGGCCTCCCAATTCGAGAGAGAAATCGATACGAAAGCGAGAAGAATAGGTGTCCGTACGGCTTTCGAGTGACAGGAAGTCATGCTATAGTCTCCGGATAGAGTGTACGTACACATTGTGGGATGCGTGAGTGATTCGACCATTCATCTGCTCCTAACCAGGCAATCTGTCATGGCAACCACACGAGCCCGATCCCAAACACGTCCCACCAGCGACCGCAGGCGCGCGCAGGCCACGTCTGAGCAAGGGTTCGGCGATCGTGTTCGGTCTCGCTGGAATCAGCGGCGGCTCCATGGCGTGCTCTCCGACGATACACGTCGTCAGCTCATGGGCGCCGCGCCGATTGCGCTTGGGCTCATCTTCAGCTGGATCCTCCTGAGTCACGGACGAGATGGCCGCCTCACCGCCTGGGTCTACGACCTGCTCCATGCCATCGCCGGGAATGGTTCGTTCCTCATTCCAGTTTTCCTCCTGGCTGCCGGGCTCAAGGCGGTTCTAGACGCGCGACATCCCGCACCGCACGGGCGGCAGATTGCCGGCGCTGTGCTGTTGGGCGGGGCGGTGCTTGGATTGCTGGCCTTCGCTGGAGAGACCAAACGGACCGGCGGCGGAATTCTGGGCGACAATCTTGCGCTTCTTCTGAATCACTACATGCCCGAGTGGGTGTGCGCGCTCGTTCTCCTGGCGGCCGGTGTGGTGGGCGTATTTTTGCTGACCCGAACAGACCCGCGCATCCTCTGGATCGACCTGTCGGATATTTGGTATCGAGTTCGTCCCGCTCGGATCGCTGCCAGCGTGCAAGCTCATGAGATTGCGGCGGCCGGCGACACCGCCGCGTTTGCGCCGATTCCACGGCCCGCCTCCGCGCGCACGGAACCGCAACGGCCGGTGGTGTCGAACAAACCACTGGAGCAGGCGCCCTTGCCACCGCCAGTTTCCCCTCCGATCATCAATGTCCCGGCAGCAAAGACAAAACCCGAAAAGCAGGAAACCAGGAAAGCGAAGCAACCGGCAGTCAACAATGCCAACTTGCCGCTGCCCGAGCTGACCAGGCTCAAGTATTACGAGGGCCATGAGGTCGACACCAGCGAGCTCTCCAGTAAGGCGACCCTGATCGAGGAGACGCTGACCAGCTTCAAGGTCGATGCGCGCGTCCGTGAGATCAATCCCGGGCCGGCCGTTACCCAGTACACACTGGAGCCGGGCACCGGCGTCAAGGTTCGCCGGATCACCGAGCTCCAAAACGACCTTGCCCTGGCTCTTGCCGCGCCGAGCATCCGCATCGAAGCGCCTGTCCCCGGTATGGCCCGTGTGGGTATCGAGATACCGAACGAGCAGGTCACCACGGTAGGGCTGCGGGAAACGATCGAGTCGAGCCAGTTCAACAAGGGCAAATCGAAGCTGCCGATTCCGCTGGGACGGGACGTCAATGGGCGGTATGTCGTCGGCGACCTGACGAAGATGCCGCACTTGCTGATCGCTGGAGCCACCGGTTCCGGTAAGAGTGTCTGTCTCAATGGCATCATCTCGACCTTTCTGCTGACGAAGTCACCGGAAGAAGTCAAGCTCCTGATGTTCGATCCAAAAATGGTCGAGCTGACCGGATACAACGGAGTTCCACACCTTCAGGCGCCGGTCGTGACCGAGATGGACAAGGTCGTCGGGGCGCTGCGGCTCGTCGTCAATGAGATGCAACGTCGCTACGATCTCTTCTCGAAGACAGGCGTGCGCAATCTCGATGGCTATCGCATGAAGGTCTCCGACGAACCGAACGCGGAAAAGATTCCGTATCTGGTCGTCATCCTCGATGAGCTGGCCGATCTGATGCTGACGTCGCCCATGGACGTCGAAGGCCTGATCCAGCGGTTGACCCAAATGGGTCGCGCCGCGGGGATTCACCTGATCCTCGCGACGCAGCGCCCGTCGGTCGATGTGATCACCGGCATCATCAAGGCCAACGTGCCCGCCCGCATTGCCTTTGCCGTTTCTTCGCAGACCGATTCACGCGTCATCCTCGATATGCCCGGGGCGGAGCGGCTTCTCGGGCGGGGGGACATGCTCTATTTGCCACCGGACGCGGCCAAGCCGGTACGCATCCAGGGGGCATTCGTCGAAGACAATGATGTGCACTATATCGTCGAGCATTGGCACGCGGTGACGCCGATTCCGCAGTATGCAGAGGAGTGGTTGAACCTGCCGAGCTCGTCAGGGTTCGATGGCGGCGGAGACGGTGGATACGAAGAAGATCCGCTGATGGAGAAGGCGCTTGCCGTCGTCCGCGAGCAGGGGGTGGCGTCGGCGTCGATGCTTCAGCGGCGTCTTCGCATCGGCTATAACCGGGCAGCCCGTCTGATCGAGCAGATGGAAGACGATGGCATCATCGGGCCTGCGGACGGAATCAAAGGTCGTCCGGTCCTGGATATGGACGTATAATTCGTACACCTGTTCGGGTCGGGTCGGGTCGGGGCCGGGTCGGCTCGCCTCCCGAAACGGTACGTTCCGAAAGGTCCATTTTTGTCTTCATCCACTTCGGGCATCGCTGTCAAACCCGTTGCCGATTTGATCGAGGAGCTCGGCCGTCTGCCGGGGATCGGGCCGAAAACGGCGTCGCGTCTCGCCTTTTCGATTCTCCGTGGTCCGCGCGAGGACGCCGTTGCATTGGCGGAGGCGATCCTGACCGTAAAGGAGCGGGTGTTCTTTTGCTCCCGATGCTTCAATATCACCGAGACTGAGCCCTGTGCGATCTGCAGCGACTCTGCCCGTGACCCCATCATCTGCGTGGTGGAGGAACCGCTCGATGTGCTGGCGCTCGATCGTACCGGGCAGTTCAAAGGGAGATACCACGTGCTTCACGGCGCGATCTCACCAATCGATGGGATCGGCCCAGGCAAACTCCGGATTGCCGAGCTCATCGAGCGGGTGAAATCCGAAAAGCCGGATGAGGTGATTTTGGCCACGAATCTGGATATGCCGGGAGAGGCGACCGCTTCGATCCTTCACAGCATGCTCGTGCCACTGGGTGTGCGGGTTTCGCGGCCGGCCACAGGGCTTCCAGCAGGAGGCGATCTCGAATATGCCGATGATGTCACCCTGGGGCGAGCACTCGCCGGCAGGCGCACGCTCTAGCTCGTTTCGCACAGGTTCTCCCGTATTGCGGATATCCCGTCACATTTCGATATTTGTTTGCGCTATCCGGCAGGCGTAGAATCTCAGTAATGCAATCATCGTCGAGTCGACTATCCGTTACCCATCTGCAGGCTCTCGAACGGGCCCGGGATGGCGAGTTTGTCTCTTCTCCGCAGAGCTCTTCCCCTGGCCAGTCCGCGCGGCCTCGCGAAGCCGCCCCCGAAAACCGGCACTTCACGCTGGTCGTACGCCAGGCGCGGTTTACCGACGTGCCCGGTCTCGCGCGGATCGAGCGAGTCTATCCGCTCCTGCAGCCGCAACTGACCTTGAGCGGGTACAACGCGAGCGCCTCGGTCGTCGCCAGCCGGATTCCACGATCCACCGACCGCCCTGTCGTGATGATTGCCGCGTCGAATGGCAATCCGATCGCGTTTGCCGATTTCAAGCCGTCACTGCCCGACCGGCGTTGGTTGTTGCAAGCCGTGGGCGCTTCGACCGGGGTCTACGATCCAGGGCCGGTCTGGGCGGAGATCCTGACCGCGGCTATTCGGCAGGCCGGGATGAGTGGGGTCAAACGACTCTTTGCCCATGCGTCCTCTGGGTCCAATGTCTATGTCGCGCTCCGCGAGGCGGGGTTTGCGCCATATGCGAATGAGACGATCTATGTGGCCGATGCTCCCCAAACGATGGGAGCGCATGTCGCGATGCGGGAGCAGGAGTCATCCGACACGTGGGCCATACATCAGCTGCACAACGCGTCGGTGCCGCGCGATGTGATCTATGCCGAAGCGTTGACCTCGCACGCCTGGGACATTTCGAACTCCAGGCGTCCGAGCTCCCCGCAGACGTCCGGATGGCTGGCCGATGGCCCAGGCGATCTGCAGGCGTATGCGCGCGTGACCAGCGACCGAGGCGTTCATGCGTTGGATGTTTCGTTCCGGCCGGGAGCGGTCAAGGCGGGAGCGGCGCTCCTCGACGCGTTGCTGCGAAAGCTGCGACTTGAACGGCGCATTACCCGCGTCTACGTCACGGTGCGCGGGTATCAACAGGAAATCGAATCGGCCCTGGTGCGGATGGGATTTACCCCCGGCCTCACCCAGGAGCTACTCGTGCGTTACACGGCAGTTCAGGTTCGTGCTGTGACGTTGGAGGCGTCATCTCAGCACGTCGAACTTGGCGATCGAGTGCCGAGCCAGGCTCCGTCGGTTTTGACGGTCACCCCTCGGGTGAGTTCAACCGAATGAGCGTTCCCGCGCTGCTTGGCTGCGCGATGTGGTCCATTGGATCACAGCAAAGGAGCATCGATTGAGTACACAACAGGAACACCAGGCGGAATTCGAGGAATTCGAAGTCACCGAGCATGAGGTCACCGACAATCTCGAAGATCTCCTGGCGGTACTCCCTCCTCGTATTCGCGACGGCGTTCGTGACATCACCGCCGATGGCACTCGCGGAAGCCTGATCGAGATCGTTATGGATCTCGGCCGAAAAGCCGAAGCTCGTTTTCAGGATGCCGAATTCGACATTGGTGACCAGGATGTCAGCCGTGAAGATATCGAGTACGTCGCCGCGCGCATCGGCCAGTTCGGAGATGACAATCGCGCGGGTATCGAGCGGACCTTGCACCGGATTTCGGCCATCCGCAACAGGTCGGGCGAAGTCGTCGGTCTGACCTGCCGGATTGGGCGTGCCGTTTACGGCACGATTGCGATCATTCGCGATCTGGTCGAATCCGGCGAGAGTCTGCTGTTGCTCGGCCGGCCGGGGGTCGGCAAGACGACGATGTTGCGGGAAGTTGCCCGGGTCCTGGCGGACGATCTCCACCGGCGCGTCATCGTTGTCGATACCAGCAACGAAATCGCCGGTGATGGAGACATTCCACACCCGGCAATTGGACGTGCCCGTCGTATGCAAGTGGCAACCCCGACCGCGCAACATGGGGTAATGATCGAGGCGGTCGAAAACCATATGCCGCAGGTCATCGTCATCGACGAAATCGGCACCGAGCTCGAAGCGGGCGCCGCTCGCACGATTGCGGAGCGTGGCGTTCAGCTCATCGGTACCGCGCACGGCAACACGCTCGAGAACCTGATGATGAACCCGACGCTTTCGGACCTTATTGGAGGAATTCAGTCGGTCACATTGTCGGACGAGGAAGCGCGCCGCCGGGGAACGCAAAAGTCGATTCTCGAACGCAAAGCGCCGCCGACGTTTGCCATCATGGTCGAGCTCCTTGGGCGGGAAGAAGTTGCCGTGCACCGGGACGTCGCGCAAACAGTCGATGCGATTCTGCGGGGCGCGCCGGTACGACCAGAGGTGCGACGTCGAGCGCCGGACGGGACGTTGGCGATCGAATCGCCGGAAGAGCTGCGGCGGAATCCGGCGCAGCCGCCGCTGCGCCCAACGCAATCGTCGACGCGGGCAAATGCCTCGAATGGCGTGGGCCGCAGTGCCCGGCAATCGGGCTCACAGGAGCGTGACGAGTTTCGGTACCCCCCGGAAACCGAGACGGAACCGCCTCGCTCATCGTCCCACTTGACCGTCTTGCCGTCGGTCGCCGGATTCTCGTTCAAAGGACGTGGCACCTCGGCAAAGCCGGTTCGGATCTATCCCTTCGGCGTGAGCCGCAACCGGCTGGCCGATGCGATCGATGCGATGCGGGCGCCGGCAATTGTGGTGCGCGACCCACGGGAAGCCGATCTCGTGCTCACCTTGAAGAGCTACTACCGCACCAAGCCGCAGCCCATTCGCGATGCGGAAACGCGCGGGACACCTGTGTATGTGTTGCGATCCAACACCTCGGCCCAGATGGAGCACGCGCTCAGCAATCTGCTGCCGGCTCCCGTGGAGCCAGAGGAGGGTGTGGTTCCTCTGGCTCCACCTTCGTCACAAGCTCAGACTGTGGCACGCGGAAGCGGATCGAATCGCCGCGTATCCGGCGGCGGTGTTGCCGATGCGCTGGAGGAAACCGAAGACGCAATTGGCGCGGTCATCGGGGGCATGCAGAGCATTGTGCTGGCGCCGCAAACGAAATACGTACGAAAACTCCAGCATCAGCTGGCCGACCGATACAACATTGGCTCCCGCAGCAAAGGCAAAGAGCCCAATCGTCGGGTCGAGCTCTATCGGGAAGGACCGTTCTAGCGTGCGTCGTGGGGAATTCATTGCCTTCGAGGGGATCGATGGCTCTGGGAAGTCGACCCAGTCGCGCGCGCTTGCCGACCGGATCGGCGCTGCCGGCCGGACCGTGGTGTTGACGCGGGAACCGGGTGGCACGCCGGTTGGCGAAGCGATTCGGGCAATGCTGTTCGATCGGGAGCTCGGCAATTTCGAACCACGAACCGAGGCGTTGCTTCACAGTGCGGCGCGCGCACAGCACGTTGCCGAGCTTATCGCCCCCGCGATCGAGCGAGGTGTCGTCGTGATCACCGATCGGTTCATCGATTCGACGCTCGCCTATCAGGGAGGAGGAAACCATCTCTCATTGGTCGACCTGGAGTCGATCCAATCGTTTGCGGTGCAGGACACCTACCCGGATCTTCGTATCCTGATCGATGTGCCGCCGGAAACCGGCCTGGCTCGCCGCCTGGCGGATGCTGCTAGTGTGAATCGGATCGATGAAGCTGGTCTCATGTACCATTCGCGCGTGGCTGAGACGTTCCGTCAGCTCGCCGCGGTCCATCCCGAACGTTGGTTCGTGGTCGATGGATCGCTCCCGCAGGAGCAGATCACGACGCTCATCGTCGAAGCGGTGCGGAACCGATTCGGCTCGATGAGCGATATCTAAGAGAGACCGGTGCGTTGCAGCGTCACTGGAACAGGTTATGAAGCTCGCCGTCGTTCAAATCAAGGGATCACGTGCAGACGCCGTTGTGCAGGGATTGCTACAGCGTGGGTTCGCCGTCGATGTCGTGAGCGAAGACTCGTTTCGGGGGGAACAGCGGAGAACGTCAGCGTTTGTGCCTGTCCAGGAAAGCTACGTGCCGGATCTGCTGCGATTTATCGAGGAACAGGGGCTCGCGGTTGTCCGTATGACAAACCCGATGCTACCGCTTGTCGATCCGGGCGAGTATCATGTCAGCAGCCCCGTACCGTCACTCGATGGTGGCGCGACTGTGTATATCCTCAATCTGAGCCGGTACGAACGAATTCGATGACCGGCCTAACCGATAACGGGGCACACCCCTTCGGAGTTCCAGTTTGGAAGAGATCCTAGCCAGGACGCTACAGGTATTCCTTGCGCTCGCCGGCGGATACCTCGTCGTTCTTTGGTTCGCCCTCGTGGTTTGGACCTACCGGGATATTGGCTCCCGGAGCCAAAGCGTGGTGACACAGATCTTCGCCACCTTGATGTCGCTTCTCTTTTTCGTTCCCGGCACGCTGCTCTACCTCCTGATGCGTCCGCGAAATACGATCGACGAGGCGTTTCAGCGGTCGCTCGAAGAAGAGTATCTGCTGCAGGACATCGAAGAGACATCGCTTTGCCCGTCGTGCCAGCGACAGGTCTCAGACGATTACATTCTGTGTCCCCACTGCCAGACCAATCTGAAGCAGCCGTGTACGTCATGCAATACCCTGATCAAGGTGGGGTGGCCAATTTGCCCATACTGCGGCTCGGACCAGAGCGAGCAGGCAATCTCGATTCGGGAGCGCGTGGAACCGCCGGACGAGCGATATCTGGAACGAGGTTCGCGAACGTTCCGCCAGGTTGCCGCCCCGACGATTCGGGAGATTCCGGCGTCGGATCCTGCCCTGGAGCTTGGATACCAGGGAGAGCTGGCGGCCGTTGTCACGCCCGCTGCTGTTGCGGATGAGCCCGCAACAGCCGATGAAGAGACGGAGCCGATTCGGCTCTTCGATCGCAAGCGGACACGGGCGCGCAAGAAGAAGAATGGAACAGAGGCCGTTCCAAATGGTCATCATGCGTCCGTCGACGCGGCAAGCGATTCAGCGGAGGATGCGGTCATCGAGGATGCCGCGGTGATCTCGCAGTTCGTGGCGAACGGAAACGGTCATGCCCCGGCAACTGCCGATGTGGAAGATTCGGATATCGAGCGCGAGGACGATGAACCCACGGACGTCTCTCCCGATGAGGAAATCGACGAGCTCATCCGCCAATCGCAGAACGCTCATTGACTGGCGCCACGCACCTTTCCCGCCGTTGAACCCTGGTCGACCCGCCGATCAGCGGGAGCCGCGCGCGTTGCCGATCGATTCCGGTACGCGAACCGGTTCCAGGTCCGGCCGAATCCGGAAATTGAACTTGGTGCGGAACGCCTCGTAGAAATCGGCTTCGCCCACGGAGACCAACCGGCAGAGATTCTCGCCGCGCCGTACCCGGACGACATCGTCGGGTGCAAGCTCGCCGGTCACACGACCGTCGAGAATGATCGAGGCGTCGTAGCGTGATTTGAAGAGCAAGTCGATCTTGGCGGACTCGGCGACCACCATTGGCGTGCGAATAGGCGAATGGCAGGAGATTGGAACGATCGCGAAGCCTTGCACGCCTGCGGTCAGGATCGGCCCTCCGGCTGCCATACAGTAGGCCGTGCTTCCACGGGATGTTGCAACGATCAGTCCATCTCCCGGGAACGTATTCACATAATAACCATCGACGTAGAGTTCGATGTCGATCATGCGAACACCGCTGCGAATGACCACATCATTGATCGCCCAGCCATGGTCTTCGGTACCATGCGAGCTCTCGGTGGTTGCGTGCAGGGTCGAACTTTCTTCGATGGTGTAGTGCCCCGATATCAGCGCGTCGAGCGCGTTTTGCCAATCGCCGCGTTCGACCTTCGCCAAAAAGCCAACCTTGCCAAAATTGATCCCCAGCAAGGGGGTGTTCGCGTAGGCTTTGGCCGCACGCATCATCAAGCCATCGCCGCCCAGCACGAGAATGGCATCCACCTGCCGGGCCGCGTTTGGCGAGAGCTCGTCTTCTTTCATCAACGTAATGCCCAGTCCTGCAAGGCGCCGCTCGATATCGGCTGCGAGCTGATGGGCTTCAGGCTTGCTCAACGCCGCGACCAGGCCGAGCACGGTGGGTCGCATTGATTTGGGTGCTTCGGTCATCGAGTGCTCAACTTCCTTCTTGAGCGGTCGCCCAAGGTGGGGTCAGATAGTCGGACGAATCCTGTTCTGGCTGGTATCGATAGAGCCGCGCAGGGCGATGAGAACCATCCCGACGCGTCGAGCCCGTCACCGTTAAGATGCCAAGCGCCGACATCCGGCGCCGAAAGTTTCGCTTGTCCAGCTTGCGACCAAGCACCGTTTCGTACGCTGCCTGCAGTTCGCTCAAGGTGAACTCTTCCGAAAGCAAATGGAATCCGATCGTCGTGTAGTCGAGCTTGGACCGCACGCGGAAGAGCGCGTATTCGATCACCATTTCGTCGCCCATGCTCAGGCCGTCGAGCTCCGACACGGGAAGCCACCGACCGCGCGCTGGTGGGGTCGGGGTGTCCTCGCTGCCGATGAGTGCGACCGAGCTCACGACAATGCGCCAGACGCCCATTTCGACGACGGTGAGCGTGTAGAGCTGCTCCATATACCGTTCGGGATACCCGAGGTGAGATCGCAGTAAGTTGCGCGCTTGCTGATCGATCGACTCTACCCCGTTGGGAACCGAGCGGGGAAGCTGCTGAATACCGTCCGTGCGGTCGAGGAGCACGGAGATTTGATCGTTCGCAACCGTGAACGCGGCCACGCGAATGTCGACCTCAGGCGTCGCTGTGCCGAGGCAATTCATCCGTTGAGCTGGTTCGATTTCGCCGGTTCGATCCAAGGCCGCTCCTGCCTGCCGGTCGGTGCACGATCCGGGCAATGTGTGACCGTATCGACGACAAGTGTACCCATGCTAGGCTAGGCGCGAATACGGGAAGAGAAGGAGCAATTCAGTGACGGATGTCAACAGGATCACGGATGGAAACGTGGTGGCCGTGGTTCGGCTTGACGACCTCTCGAAGGCGGTCGAGCTTACGCGAGCGTTGGCCGCCGGCGGTGTCACGTCGGTCGAGTTCACGTTTACCAATCCGAACGCCGCGAATGTGATCACCACGGTCCGAGCGGCTGTTGGTGATGACGCCTTCGTTGGAGCCGGTACGGTGCTCGACGCGGAGACCGCCCGGATCGCAATCCTGGCGGGCGCTCAGTACATCGTGACGCCGTCGTTCCGTCCGGAAACGATTCAGATGTGTCGTCGCTATAGTATCCCGGCGGTTATTGGGGCGTTCACGCCGACGGAGATTCTGACTGCTTGGGAGACCGGCGCGGATTTCGTCAAGGTTCATCCAGCGAGCCTCGGCGGTCCGAAATACTTCAAAGACGTTCTCGCGCCGTTTCCCCATATCAAGCTCATTCCCTCCGGGGGGGTCACGCTCGAGAACGTGCCCGATTTCATCAAGGCTGGCGCCGTTGCCGTGGCTATGGGGAGTGCCCTGGTCGATCCCAACGCCATCCAGGCAGGCGATTGGACCTCCATCACGAATCGCGCTCGATCGTTGTACGACTCGGTTGCCGCTGCTAAGGGCAACGAAGGCGTATCTGCAAACTCCACTGCGCCTTCTTCATCCGTAAACTGAGTTTGCAAACACGCCGTCGCCTTCGGCGCGACGGCGGACAGAACGCGAGAACGGGACAGCCATACCGGGCCGTCCCGTTCTTTTGGGAGAGATCATTCGATCCTCTCATACGAAATCCGCATGATTGCTTGGGGATACAAGGTCTGGGGTAGCCGCCGGCCCTGTGCCGGCGGCGACAAGACACCAGGTTAGACATCCTTGGGTATTTACCCGGATTCCGTATCAGGAGCCAGGAACCGTTCTATTGCCTCGTATTGGTCGAAGCCGTTTGCTCAGGAAGAATCGATTGCGCGGCTTCGATTGCCTGATCGGCGCTCATCTCCGCCAGAACAATCTTCTGCACGATCCCGTTCTCGTCGATAAAGATGTGTGTCGGGAAGTTGTAGATCGGATAGGTTGGACTCGTCAGCGATCGATCAGGATCGAGCAGGATGTCGAACGTGACTCCGTTGAGTTCGGCAAAGTTGATCGCTTCCGACGGTTTGTCTCCCAGACTGATTGCCAGCAGGGTCAATCCCTGGGGTCCCAGCTGCTCGTACGCCGCCTGGATATCGGGCATTTCCGCTCGGCAGGGTGGGCACCAGGCTCCCCAGAAGTTCAGCCAAACCGGTTGGCCCTTGAAGTCGCTCAGATGGACGACGTCTCCCATTGGGCTAACGGCGACGAAGTCGGGCGCCTCGTCTCCCACCTTGGGCAGCAGGCTGGTGTTTATTCCCCCCTTGCCGACGTCGCTCAATCCGGCCCGCCCGGCAACGAACCATGCCAGGATCAGAATCCCGGCGGCAACGCCGAGACCCGCAAGCGCCTGCTTGCGGCGAGTAGGGGGCGAGTGATCACCATGTTCGTTGTCAGCGGCGACGTGGCCACCGCTGTGCGCGTCAATTGACTCCGCCATAGGCGTGCATTCCACCGAAGAAATAATTGCCGTAGTAGGTAAAGCCAACCGCGACGAATCCAATGAGCAAGATGATGGCGCTTCGCTGGCCGCGCCATCCGCGCAGCGACCGGGTGTGCAGATAGACGCCGTAGACCAGCCAGGTGAAGAGCGCCGCCGTCTCCTTCGGGTCCCACGACCAGTAGGCCCCCCATGCCTGATGAGCCCAGATCGAACCGAGGATCAGCACGAGCGCGAGCATCGGGAATCCAATGGTGACCGCCCGGAATCCAATATCGTCGAGCATCTCAGCGCTTGGCAGCCACGAGACGTTCTTACGGAGCTGGATCAGAAAGAGGATTGCCGCGGCAAACGAAACCGCGAAGGTCGCATAGGCAACGATGGCTGCCGAGACATGCAAGGTCATGAGCGGCCGATTCTGCAGCGCCGGATTGAGCGCATCGACCTCACGCATTCTGGGGGGCAGCGACCACAGATAGAGGCACATGCCCAGGGCGATGGTCATGACGATCGCGCCGAGCTGCCGCACGTTATAGAAGCGCTCGAACAGCATGTATGCCAGCGTCAGCACGAAGACGAACGCAAGGCTGAACTCGTACATGTTCGAATACGGACCGCGGTGTGAGGCGATCGCGCGAGTCAGGACCGAGAGCCCGGCGAAGACTGCCGCAAACCAACCGAACAGGCTGCCGAATCGAGCCGCGCTCATCGGACCGGGAACATGCTCTGTCGAGGATCCGGTAACCGTCATGCCGGTCGAGGTCGCAAGGGCGGTCCTGCGCAGGCGGATGAATCCCACCGCGTAGACCATGTAGCACACCCACGCGGCCGCGACTGCAATCGATGCAGCTGCGAAAAGATAGAACGAGAGTCTGACCATTCCTTCCATGGGTGTGTCCTTTGCGTCGGCCTGATTGCCCGTGGCCCGATCGTGTGGAAATTCTACGCCGAATTCGATGCCGGCTTGGCGGGACGCTCCAAATACGTCGATGCACGTTCGTTCACAACGAAGTCGGTCTGCAGGCGACGCTGCAAATCTTCGACGACGCCGCGGAAATCCTTTTGTCCCGACCAGTCGCGTTTGGCCAACGGCGCCAGGGCAATCTGCGTGACGCCGGGTTCGCCGGATCGATCGAGGATGGCGCGGATTCTGCGGTGCGGAAAATAGAACGTGGCGAACAGCCCGCCGACCAGCAGGAACGAGGCAGCCCAGAAGATGGGAATACCGGGGTTGCTGGCGACCTGCAGCAACGTGAAGCGCGTTTCTCGCTGGAATTCGACCACGATACCGTTGATTTCCTGCGGCACACCCTGGACCAGCACCGCATCCTGCATTTCGGCGCCGGCGTCTGGCCCGGTTCCGCGGATCTGCACATACATCTGCCCGCTTTCGAGATTCAGCGTATCGAGCATGGGAGCGTTTGCTCGGTCTTCGTCGGGCGCGATGACGTTGAGTCGGAGATTGGACTGCGGGAGGGTAATGATTCCGGCAGGCGCGTCTGGATTCGTCGACGAGCGATAAATCCCAAGCTCTGTCGCATCCTCGTAGAGCACGTTGCCGTCCAAGTCGGTGATCCGCATCTGGGCTGCCTGCCCGTAACTCGTCTGGTAGAACGTCGTGGTGCCATACGACATCGGGTTATTGACGGTGATCGAGTCCCGTTTGACTTCTTCGCCGTTCTCGTACAGGACGAGATCGCTTCGGTAGCTCGCCGCAGTCCCATCCTCGCGCCAGCTGTCACTGAATTGATCCAACTTCACACTGAGCCCGGTACCATGCCCGACGTCGCGGACCGAACCTTCCGGAATGATGAACTCGTTTTCCTTGAAGCCATAGCGCGCCCCGACGATGCCCCCGATGAGGATGAGAATGAGCGCGAGATGGAAGGGAAAGGTTGCCAGTTTGGCCCATCGGTTCTTGTCGGCATAGACGTGGACGGCGTCTCCATGCTCTTCGCTGAGGACACGGTAGCGCTTCTTCTTGAGCGACGTCGTAAACGCGTCGAGCGACGATTCGACCGGCTGCGCGATCGTCGCATTGGCAGAGACGTCCGCGTTGCGAATGAACCCGCGCGTCGTGGAAATGGTCGGCTCGTTGATCGTGCGCCAGATTCCTGGCGCGCGATTCAGGGTGCAAACCGTGATGGCGATCGTTAGAATCGCCAGGATTAGCATGAATGGCATCGAGTGGAAGACGTCCCAGCCGTACCAGCGGTCGACGATTCCTTCGGTTGCGGGAATGGCATCGGCGATCCACCGGGGCACCGAGCTGCCGCGCAGGGTGCCAATCAGAACCAGCACCGCGAGAATGGCAATTTCGACCACGGCCGCGCGTACCGAGCAGAAAAAGCGCCAGATGCGGTCGACAATCGTTTCCAGTGGTGAATTGCGGAATCCGCGTTTTTCGAGCGTGGCCTGGGCCATGAATCGTTTTCCTCAGGGGACGCCGCGTAAGCCGGCGATCAGATGGACGGTTCCCACGGTGTCCATGGTACGACCGCGGCGATACGGGCGAACAACTGTTGATAGATACCCAGCAGCATGATCGCTCCAACGGCAATCATGATGCCACCACTCACGCTGTTCACGGCGGAGAGATGCCGGGTCATGCTTCGCAGCATGCGAGATGTCGTGCCAAGCGCGGCAAAGAACAGGAACGGAATGGCGAGGCCCGCCGAGTAGGCGACCAGCAACCATGCTGCGCGAACGGTATCGCCCTGGCCGGCTGCCATGGTCAAGATCGCGCCCAGGATCGGACCGACACAGGGTGACCAGCCCGCGCCGAATGTCGCGCCGATCACAAAGGACGAGGTGACCGAACCGGTCGATTCTGTGAAATGCTGGACGCGTCGCTCGCGGCCAATGATCGGCAGCGTGATCAACCCAAGCTGTTGCAAACCGAGGAGCATAAGCAGCACGCCGCCAATACGAACCAGCCAGAATCGGTTTCCGGCCACGAGCTCGGCGGTCGAGACGAGTGAACCGGCCGCTCCAAGCGCGATGCCCAGCGCAACGAACACCATCGAGAACCCAGCGACATAGGCAAGTGCATTCCGGAAGACGCGTCTCCGGTCGATCATGGTGCCGTTGACCGAGACACCGGCAATGTGGCCGAGATAGAGCGGAATCAACGGCAACACGCAGGGCGACGTGATCGACAGGACGCCGGCCACAAAGGCTGCGAGCATCGAAACGTTGCCGGTCATTGGTGAAGTGTCACGCTGGGAATTCTTTCGATATCCGGGGCGTTTCAAGGTCTCCGAAAGGCCCCAGGAACGCAGCCAAATGGTACCATTTACCGGTGACCGACGCCGCTGCATCCACTTCCGAGATCACATCCCCTGCCACCAGTCGAGACCGAATCTATCGCACTGAAGCGATCGTTCTGAGCCGGTTCGATATGGGCGAGACGGATCGTGTCTTCACGCTGCTGACGCGTGACCGGGGCAAGATCCGAGCCGTTGCCAAGGGCGCGCGTAAACCGACCAGCAAGCTTGCCCCGGCGCTCGACTACTTCAATCGCTGCCGTATGATCCTCAGCCGGGGACGGGACCTGGATGTCATTACGTCAGTGGAGGTTCTGGATCGTCGCGAAACGCTGGGAGAGCGGGTGAACGCTTTTTCTCATGCCTGCCATCTGGCCGAAGTGACGGGACGGTTCGTACCAGAGCGGCAGGACGTGCCAGAGGTCTACCAGCTTCTTTCGGCAGCCCTCCAGGAGCTCGATCGACCCGGCGAGCCATGGATATTGGCGCGTTGGTATGAGCTGGCGTTGCTTGCGGTGACCGGCTACCGCCTCGATCTTTACCGGTGCGCTGGCTGTGGCAATGAGCTCGTTGCCGAACCGAACATGCTGGGAATCCAATCTGGTGGCGTGCTCTGTCCGAATTGCTGGCCATTGGACCCAAACGGACGCGTGATGTCGATCAACGTCCAGAAAATTCTTCGCTCGATCGACCGAAATGGGATGGGCGAGCTGAGCAGAGTCTCGATCGACCCGGCGCTGGCTGGCGAAATCGAAGCCACCCTCGCGCTCTATATGCGGTCGATCGCGGAGCGGGATTTTTCCAGTCTCAAGATCTTGCGGGAAATTCGGGAAACGGCGCCCTACTTCGATGTCTGAACGCGAGTGCGCGTACGTTCGATCGATTGCTCGAGCCGCCACTTGGCCACTTCGGCATGATGCCCACTGAGCAGAACCGGCGGCACGGCCAAACCCCGGTATTCGGCCGGACGCGTGTAATGGGGATACTCCACCAAACCGTCCTGATGGGATTCCTCTGCGATCGAGGCGTCGTCGATGACCCCAGGCAGAAGTCGCGTGACGGAATCGACGATGACCATGGCGGGTAATTCTCCGCCGGTCAGGACGTAGTTGCCGATCGAAACCTCTTCGGCGTCGAGCAGCGTCGTCACCCGCGCGTCGATCCCCTCGTAATGACCGCAGATCAACACCAGATCGTCTTCCGCGGCGAGCTCCTGGGCCATCTCCTGATCGAACGTGCGCCCGCCGGCGCTCGTGATCAAAACCCGGGCCGGTTTTCCAGCCAACACCGACTCGACGCCCTCGACGATCGGGGGGGCCATCAGAACCATGCCTGCTCCCCCGCCATAGGGGCGATCGTCGGCGGTGCGATGACGGTCGTGGGTCCAGATCCGAATATCGTGAATATCGATCTGGACCTTGCCGTTTTCGACCGCGCGCCGGATGATGCTTTCACCGAACGGTCCGGCGAACATGTCGGGGAAAAGAGTGAAGATCGAGAAGCGCACGGTCACGAGCGTTCGAGGGTCGAGAGCAGAAGCGGCGCAGCGTTCACCAGGGACGGCACGATCAGATCCGGCATGCGCTCCGGAGTGGGCGTGTCTCTGGCGTCGGGACGTTGGTACCAGGCGGTCCGCATTCCGGCTTGCGAAGCGCCGCCGACATCGAATCGGAGTGAGTCTCCGATATGGAGCGCGTGCGACGAATCCGCTCCAAGCTGGTCCAGGGCAGACCAGTAGATCTCCGGCCGGCTCTTGTAGAACCCGCATGATGCAGACGTGATGACCTGGTCGAACGCGTCCGCCATGTCGAAGCGATCGAGCGACCAGATCAGAAAATCATGGTGCACCGCGCTGGAAACGACGCCCAGGCGGACCCCCTCGTTTGCCAGTCTGTTGACGGCCGCCTGCGCACCCTCGACCGGCGTCGCGGTTTCCATGGCCGCGCGCATGATCGAATCGAGGGCGATATCGATCGCGTCCCACGGAAGCGGGTATCCGATGCGCTCCAGGATCATACGAACGGCTCGGTCAGCGGGCAGCTCGTGTCCATGACCGTGGATGGCCAGACGCAGCTTTCGGTACTCAGCGTCCGCGCTCGGAAGCAGATCGGACGGGACGTCGATTTCGCCGAGATCGTTCCAGTAGCGTAGTACGTCGCTGACCAGCGTCCGAATCTCGATCTGAAACCAGGGATCGCACTCGACCAACGTGTTGTGAAAATCGAAGGTAATAGTTCCGCTCACGGTGTTTTCGTCCTATCGCTCTCGGTCGCGTACGAGGCGAACCAGCTGCTCGACGACGAGGGGATCGAATTGGGTGCCGCTGCAGCGTCTCAGCTCGGCGAGTGCCTCGTCCGTGCTCCGTTGACGCTGATAGGGGCGCGACGTCGTCATAGCATCGAAGGCGTCGACCACGCTGATGACTCGTGAGGCAACCGGAATGCATTCTCCACGTAGGCCGTCCGGGTAGCCATATCCATCGATCCACTCGTGATGATGGCGCACGATCGGGGCGATCGTGCGCAACGATTCGCAGGTGAGGAGGTAATCCGCACCGCGCGTCGCATGCGCCTGCATCTCGACCCATTCATCTGGATCGAGGGCGCCAGGCTTGTTCAGAATCTCGGGAGAGATCGTGAGCTTCCCGATATCGTGCACCCATGCGGCATCGACCGCATGGGTGGTTTCATCTGGTGGTAGCGAAAGCGATCGACAAACGCGTTCCACGACCTGCGCGACCGTGCGAGCATGACCCCAAAGCCCTCCGTTCTGTACGCGCAGCTGGGATGTAAGATCAGCCCGGGTGAAGCTTTGGGCGTTGCCGAATACGATCTCGAGCGTTGTTGTCGGTTGAACCAAATGTGTCATTCGAGAATCCGGAATTCCGTGGCGCCGCGCCGGACGCGAAGTAGAATCCCAAGTATGAATGCTCGCTTGCCTCTCGTGCGTACCCAATTCGCGATACTTACCCTGTGTCTCCTGATGTGTATACCCCTGCTGGGTTCGATGCAGCCGGCGCGGGCGGAGGACGGTGTTTTGCGGATGGCCGGTCCGGTCGATCTGCAAACACTCGATCCGGCGCTGGCCAAGGACTTGAGCACGATCTTTCTCGTCAGGCAAATCTTTACCGGTCTGACCAGACTGGATGAGAATCTCGAGCCCATCCCGGCGCTGGCGGACTCGATCGAGATATCTGATGACGGTCTGACGTACCTGTTCACGTTGCGACGCGACGCGCGCTTTGCGGACGGTCGCGATATTACCGCTGATGATGTCGTCTATTCGTTAACCAGGGCGCTCGATCCGGCCACTGCGGGGGGTGATGCCTCGCAGCTCGCAGCGCCGACCTTTCTGGCCGATATCGCCGGCGCGCGCGAGCTGTTGAGCGGGGAGGCAACCACGCTTGCCGGTGTGCGTGCGATCGATGAGCTCACGCTGGAGATCGAGCTGGTGCAACCGCGGTCGACCTTCCTGATGCGGTTGGCCACCGGTCCCGCATCGGTGATCGACGTGGAAGATGTCGAGGAGCGGGATGACTGGTGGACCGATCCGAACGCCACCGGGCCGTTCGTGATCGACCAGTTCGACATCTCGTCCGCGATGATGCTCCAACCGAATGAGAACTTCTACCGCGGAGCTCCTGCGTTGAAAGAGGTACAGATCCTTCTGGGCGCAAATGCATTCCAGCCGCTGAATCTCTACCAGAACGACGTCGTCGATATCGCGCCGGTGGGGTTCTTTTCGCTCGACCGCGCGCTCGATCCGGCCAGTGACCTCTATCCCGACTTGCTGCAATCGGATCTCTTCGCGGTCGAGTACGTTGCGTTTCGCACTGATGTCGAGCCGTTGAACGACCCGAACATCCGGCGTGCGCTGATTCTCGGATTTCCGCGGGAAAAGGTCGCTGAGGTTTCGTTCTCCGGTAGAGTGGCCCCCGCCGAGGGCTTCATTCCGAATGGAATGCTTGGACAGGATGTTTGGACGGTCGATGGGTGGGACTACGATCTCGATGCGGCTCGCCAGGCGATCCTCGATTCGGCCTTCGGATCCGCCGAGAATGTGCCACCAATCACCATCTATGCGAACGGTCCGCCGAACCGGCTGATCTCGTTCAAGGAGGTCATCGAGGCGGATCTGGGATTGCGCATCGATGTCGTCAGCGTCGAATGGACCGAATATCTTTCGACACTCCCGCGGCAGACGTACCCGGCGTATTCGATCTACTGGGGAGCGGATTTCCCCGATCCGGAAAGCCTGCTGCTACCCCTTTTCGGCAGCGGACAGGCTGACAACTACATCGGATACTCCAATCCTGCATTCGATGAGCTGCTTGCGCAGGCGGCTGCCGAGCAGGATTCAGACGTGCGCGTGGAGCTCTACCGGCAAGCCAATCAACTGTTGATGGATGATTCCGTGGTGCTGCCGTTCTACTACGACCGAAGCTATATGCTGGTGCGCCCCTGGGTGCAGGGAGTGCAACTGACACCGCTCGGGATTCTCTACCTGGATTCGATCTCTGTCGAAGGATGATGACGCGATTCGCTTCTGTTTCCCGTTCGTCGGAACCGCAGCCGATTACGCTGGAGCAGGCGGCTCGGCACCGGTTCGATTGGGCAAGCCGTATCGATATCAACGATCTGCATCGAACGTTGTCCATTTATCCCGGACGGTCGGTCTGGGTGCCCGCTGATGACGAACTGCTGATCGTCGCTCCCTGGCGCAATCGCGATGAGATCGCGTCGGTGGCCCAGATCTCGGCGGTGCGCCGGCTGGATGAATTGATCGAGGCAGCCCGGTCGAATTCGTTTCGGCTCGGGGCCAGAGCGATCGTCATGCCGGAATGGAACGAAACGCGCAGTCCGCGATTTTACGCACGCAATGGGTTCGAGCTTCTGGAGGACGTTCTCTCGTTCGAGATCAACGCAGATGTCATTCGACCGGATGATCTGCGGAGAGACGACGTTCAGCAGCTCATCTCTCCGAATCAGCCACTTCTGGATCGCATCCTGGAAATCGATCACTTGGCGTTCCCATGGCTCTGGCGCAACTCGCGTCTGGAATTCGAGCACTATCTCTACACGCCGGGAGTCGAAACCTGGGCGCTCAAAGATGGCGCCGGTCGACCGGTGAGCTATATCGGGGTCACCAGCTATGCGGGTTGGGGGCACCTGGATCGGATCGCGGTCGATCCGGCAGTTCAGGGGGCGGGGCACGGAGCGCGTGCGGTCCGATTTGCCGTTGCGCGGCTCCGTCAACTCGGTGCCCGGCGGGTCGGATTGAGCACGCAGAAGTCCAACCACCGGTCCCGGCGTTTGTATGAGCGCATCGGATTTCAGCAAACAGGCCAGAACGACTACCGGATATATGGGACACTCGCTCCCGGCACGACGCTGTAGGCAGTTGCGATCTGATTGGATTGGACGTTTTGAACCATGAGTAGCTCGTTCGGCAAGATCTTTCGGTTGACGACCTGGGGCGAGTCGCATGGCCCAGCGTTGGGGGTCGTGGTGGAAGGCTGTCCGGCGGGACTTCCCTTGACGGTCGAGGATATTCAGGCCCAGCTGGATCGTCGCCGAGTCGGTCAGAGCAAGGTGACCACTCCACGCAACGAGCGAGATCGGGCCGAGGTTCTTTCCGGCATCTTCGAAGGTGTGACGACGGGAGCTCCCATTTCCCTCATTACGTACAATGCAGATGTCGATTCCTCGAAATATGAGAACCTGCGGGATGTCTTTCGCCCTGGCCATGCGGATTACACGTATTGGGCAAAGTATGGCCATCGGGATCATCGTGGGGGCGGCCGTTCCTCGGCGCGAGAAACGTGGGGACGCGTTGCCGCCGGCGCGATTGCCCGGAAGATTCTGGCCACCGCGGGCGTGGACATCTTCGGATTTTGCCGGGAGATTGGAACGATCCGGGCGGAGAGCTTCGATCGGGCGGAGATCGAACGGAACATCGTGAGATCGCCCGACCCCGTGGCTGCGGAAAAGATGATCGAAGCGGTCCTGGCTGCCAAGGAAGCGAATGACAGTCTCGGTGGCATCGTCGAGGTCCATGCGTTGAACGTCCCGGTCGGTCTGGGTGAGCCGACGTTCGACAAGCTTGACGGCCTGATCGGCCAGGCGATGCTGAGCATTCCGGCTATCAAAGGCGTCGAGATTGGCGGCGGATTCGACGTGACCAAGTGGCGGGGCTCACAGGCCAACGACTCCTTCACGGTCATCGACGGAAACGTCCACACTCGCTCGAACAATGCGGGCGGAACGTTGGGCGGCCTGTCGACAGGAGAGCCAATCGTGGTTCGGCTGGCGGTCAAGCCGACATCGTCCGTTGCTCAACCGCAGCAAACCGTCGATACCAGTCTCCAGCCGCGCGAGATCGTGGTCGAGGGGCGGCACGACCCATCGGTTTGCCCACGGGCCGTTCCGGTGGCGGAGGCAATGCTGGCAAATCTTCTGTGCGATCTCTATCTGCGCAATCGCGCGGCTCGGGTCGACTGGCCGGTGGGCTAATCGATGCGAGGTTTCTCGGCGGCGACGATCATTCGATTGGACGAGGCGTCGAGCGGATCGAGCTCGTAGCTTCCGTAGATCTGCCAACGGGTAAACCCGGCGATCTGCAGCATGAGCTCCAGCTCGCCGGACCCGATCCATCGTTGCTCGAATGCCGTACGGACCCGGCGAACGGTCCCGTTGCCGGCGGTGACCTCATACCAGATCTCGCTGGCGATGATCTGTTCGGCGATGTCCGTGGATTGCGCAACGAGTTTGTCGAGCTTGCTCCCGTCATCGGTGCTCCACGTGCCGGCAAAGGTCAAGCTACTGTCTAGGTTCAGAAGGTGGCCCGGCGTGGGATGCAGAATATCGACGAGCAGGATACCGCCCTCCGCCAGGTTACGATGGGCTACTCGGAGAAGCTCGATTTGCGCGGCAGCCGAGGTCGCGTGCAACAACGAGTCGATGGCAATGATGACCGCGCCGTATCGTTCATCTTGGGTGAGGTCCGGGTCGAGGAAGTCTCCGTCGATCAGCGCCACGAACTGATCCAGCTGCGCTTCTGCTAAGTTTGCTCTGGCGATCTGCAGCATCGATGCCGACGAATCGACGCCCGTAACCTGGTATCCCTTTTCGGCCAGCGCCCGGACGATGCGGCCCGTTCCACAACCCAGCTCGAGCACGGGACCGCCGGTTGCTTCGACGAATTGGAGGTAGAGCGCGATGTCTTCCGTGAAGGAACGATGCTCGAGGTCGTAATATGCTGCGATCTTGTCATACGGGTTATCGATTGACATATGAGATGTTCCCCGTTCGTGCATACGTTTAGGACACTTAATGGCAACTGCACCATCGAAACATGATCGCAAGACCGACCGGGTGGTCGTGACCAACCGGCGTGCGCTGCATGACTACCACATTCTGGAATCGATCGAAACCGGGATCGTTCTGTCTGGAACCGAGATCAAGTCGCTTCGGGCTGGACATATGTCGATCGCGGAAGCATACGTGCGTATCGACAACGACGAACTCTGGCTGGTTGGGTCGCATATCTCACCATATGCGTTCGGCACACACGCAAACCACGATCCGCATCGTGCGCGCAAGCTGCTGGCCCACAAGAAACAGATCCGGGAGCTGCGAGCCGCGACCGAGCAGAAGGGGATGACGCTCATACCGCTGCGCGTTGCGATTCGGAACGGTCGCGCAAAAGTGGATGTTGGCGTCGCTCGCGCCAAGAAGCTGCACGACAAGCGCCAGGCGCAGGCCGAGCGCGATTCGAAACGGGACGTCCAGCGTATGCTTGCGGACCGCTCGTGATTCGACGTAGTCGATCATTTGTGCGATAATGGCGACAGGTCGAAATCGGGGATGTTTGGTTTCGACAGGGTTCGAGGTTAGATTGCTGCGTGCCGAAGCGCCCAGGCCTTCGTAAAAATGGGCAAAAAAGAGTAACTGGCAACAGCGAACTCGCTTACGCTGCCTAAGTCCTTCGACCTCTAGTCAGCGCGTCCGCCCGGATCTCTGCTCTGTGGAACCGGAATCGGGCGTCACCAAGCAGAGCTGCGATAGTGAAGTTCGCCTGAGCGAAGCTATCAAAGTCAGTCAGGCTAACTCGGAACACTCCTGTCGGTGGGATCGGTTTCGAGGAATCTAAACGCCGACTATGCGCGTAGGATGCACTCGATCAAGGGTTCTGGACGGGGGTTCGACTCCCCCCATCTCCACCAGTGCAACGACCCCAGCGAAGAGCTGGGGTCGTTTTTTACCTCCGGCTATGCTCCGACTCGTAACGCACTCCAATCCCGCTCCAGCCCACGTCCCGTTCCATATACTCCTCACAGACCGGGATTTGGCAAACAAGATCGCAGAGGTCTCCGGGAGGCGGGACGGTGAAGACGCGGAGCCCGAGTTTCGATGGGATCCATCGCTGGTTGCCCGGCATTACCACTGTACGAACGTACCAGCGGGAGTGGCTTTCCCGAGACTTCGTCGCGGGGTTGGTGCTCATTGCCCTCCTGGTACCGCAAGGCATGGCGTATGCCGAGCTCGCCGGTCTCCCGCCGGTAAACGGGCTGTATGCCTCTATGATTCCCCTCCTCGCCTACGCGTTGCTCGGCCCATCTCGCATCCTGGTCTTAGCTCCGGATTCGGCGATTGCTCCGATGGTGGCTGCCGCGGTGATTCCGCATGGCGGCGCGGATATGTCGGAACGGGTGGCGATTGCGGGGGTTCTCGCAATTCTCGTCGGGATCATCTGCCTCACCGGAGCGGCGCTTGGCGCCGGGTTTCTCACCGACCTGATCTCGCGCCCCGTTCGTCTTGGATATTTGGCTGGCATCGCGCTTACCGTAATGGTGAGCCAGGTTCCAACGCTATTTGGAATCGACGGTGGCGGAGAACGTCTGTTGCCGGCAGTCAGGACGATCGCCGGTGAGATTCGCAACTTCGATGCAACCACGCTCTTTATTGGCGCGAGCTGCCTGATCGTTCTGCTGGGGTTGCGTCGAGTCTCACATACGATTCCGGCCGCGCTTGTCGTGGTTGTTGGGGCGATCGTGGTGAAGCGGAGCGCTGGTCTCGATGTCGACGTGGTCGGTTCTCTTCCATCGGGGCTTCCAAGTCTTGTCGTTCCGCATCCCCGAACCGCAAGTATCGAAGAGCTGGTGCTGGCTGCGGCCGCGATCAGCGTGATCGCGTTTGCGGACACCAGCATTCTGTCGCGATCGTATGCGCGGCGGCTGAACGACAAGGTCGACTCGAATCAGGAGCTTCGCGCGCTTGGGGGCGCCAACCTGGCGACCGGACTGTTTCAGGGGTTTCCGATTTCGAGCAGCTCGTCGCGCACTCCGGTCGCGGAGCAATCGGGAGCCAAAACGCAACTGACCGGTGTGATCGGCGCCATTGGACTTGGGGCCGTGCTCCTCTTTTTCGGTAGTGTTTTCCGGGACCTTCCGACGGCCGCATTGGCTGCGATTCTCATCGCAGCCGCTATTGGACTCGTCGATGTCGGCGAGTTTCGGCGGCTTTGGGATGTCTACCGGCCAGATTGCTTTCTTGCGCTGGCGGCATTCGTGGGCGTTTCGATTGCTGGCGTGCTCTGGGGAATTGGGTTCGCGATCGCCCTTTCGATTGCTGCCTTTCTCTGGCGTTCATGGCATCCGCATATCGCGGTGCTTGGCCGCGCCCCGGGCGTCAAGGGGTATCACGACCTCACTCGCTACACCGACGCGAATCAGATTCCCGGGCTTCTGTTGTTCCGATTCGACGCCCCAATCTTCTTTGCGAACGCTGAGCTCTTTCGAGAATCGGTGCTCAAAGCCGTCGTGGCTGAATCCCCCGTTCGGCGTATTGTCATTGCGGCCGAGCCGATTACCGATCTGGATTCGACGGCCGCCGACATGCTCGCGAGTCTCGATCGTGAGTTGACCGAACGAGGGATCGAGCTCGAATTCGCCGAGCTCCGAGATCCGATGAAAGATCGATTGCGAACGTTTGGAATCGTCGAAATGATCGGCCATGAGAAATTCCACCTGACGCTTGGCCAGGCCGTCCGCGCCTATGTTGAGGAGACCGGAGTTGAGTGGGTCGACTGGGAAGACCGTCCGTCGACCACTATCTCATAGTACGAAATCAGGAGACGGCGCTTCAGGACCGAATTCATGCCTTCATCGGGAACGATGACAGAGCGGAGGTGGCGCGGCCTGGCGCGTTTGCGACGGTCCACAATATGGTAGAAACGCGTGGCCGAAGCTCCATTCGTCATCACGCGGATCCCGTAGAAAGCTTCGTCCCGAGCCAAACAAGAAAAAAGCCGCCGGTGTGATCCGGCGGCTTTTTTTGTTCGAATGATCGAATGAGGGCGTTGCCAAGAACCGAACCCCGCGCTCCTTCGGACCTCTCAGGACCAGGCGCCCGGGTATCGGGGCATTTTTCGGCCACGCCCGGCGAGGGCTACGCCTCGTTTTCGGACGAACCTTCGCGTTGTCGGAACGCAAGGATGGCTGCGGCAGCGCCAACAGCCGCTGCAGGGGCAATCCAGTTGTTGGTGTCCGCGGTAACGCCTGCACCGGTGTTGGGCGGCTCGACCACACACGCAGATTCGGCGACGCAGGTGCCTTCGCTGCCTGGATCCCCGCCATACGTGCAGCAGATGTAGTCGAGATCGTAGGTGTAGTTGAAGAAGCCGCAGGGATCTTCCGTGCCGCTCGTGCAGACATCGCTTGTCTGGCAACCGGTCATGCCGGAGGTGCAGACACCCTCACCGCCAGGGATACCGTAGCTTTCACTTGTCGCGCAGCAAACGAGCGTTGTCTCCCCACAGGGGTTTTCGGTACCCAGGTTACAGGCATCGCCTTCGGTTTGTGCGAGTGCGGACGGTACGTCGGTCATCGAGACTCCGATGACCCCGGCCGCGGTCGCACCGCCAAAGACCTTGAGCAGCGTTCGCCGGTCGATACCGGTCGCGAATGATCGAGCGATCTTGTCGAATTTCTGTCCATCCATCGGAATGCTCTCCACCCTCTTCTACGTACTGAGATTGTTGGCGTGTGCGACGTACCGTCCCGACACCGTGCCGGGCAATGGGCGTGATAAGGGATCCGAAATCCTCCTGCCTTTCCTCAGGTCCAGGAATCGAGACTCGCCCGCCCCTGCTGACGGGAGCCACCCGTCAGACAGATCGAGCACCCGACTGCGTGTCGAGCACCGGACGTTCGGTCATTTGAACAACAAAAAAACGTGCGTGTAAAGCCAGCTGAACCTGATCCCTCTGGTTTTCATCTTAAGCACTGCGCGGCCCAGACGCAAGAGGGCGGTAGCCAGAAGTCTTCTATGAGACGTGCGGCATGGGCGCCAGATAGAAATGAAT
Organism: Thermomicrobiales bacterium; assembly: GCA_023957115.1. Lineage (GTDB taxonomy): Bacteria > Chloroflexota > Chloroflexia > Thermomicrobiales > UBA6265 > JAMLHN01. Next base: position 483 of record JAMLHN010000009.1, on the reverse strand, counting down.
TCGTCCGTGTTTACTTACCTTTGGTTAGTCTTGTGCTGTACTGTGAGGAGCTGATGACAACGGTCAACGTAAAATTGGTCGAAGGAACGATGGGAGTCGCAACCGCCGGACCGCACGCAATTGTGGTCGATCGTTCGCTGGAGAATGACGGCACATACCTCGGCATGGTTGGCGGCGAGCTGCTGTTGACCGCGATCGGAACCTGTCTGATGACCACCCTGATTGGAGCTGCGCGCGCTCGGAATATAGAGCTGACGCGATTGGAGTTCGAGGTATCAGGTGTGCATGAAGATGCGCCGTCGCGGTATACGAGTATTCACGTCGAAACATCGATCGAAGCCGACGCAAGCGACGAAGAAATCGGCAAGCTGCTCGCCATCGCCGAGCGTGCCTGCACCGTGTCCAATACGGTGAGCCGGAGCGCCTCTGTTGTCGTGCAACGGAGCGACAGCATCTAACGACGGCGTCCCGGCTTCGAGAAAT
>JAMLHN010000089.1 GCA_023957115.1 Thermomicrobiales bacterium | reverse complement strand
AGCTACCGGTGCTCCCAGTGGAGGTGTGGCGATACGTGCAAACGCCCGGAACCGATCGGTTCCGGGCGTCGATGGCTGAGTTGTTGGGCAAGTTATCCGGCGCTGAGCTCGCTCAGAATTTGATCCAGCCGTTCGGCCAGCACGATGCCAGCGCCCAGCGATGCCGCGCCGTACGGAATCGCAAAGACCTTCCCAGCCTGCACCGCCGGGAGCGATGCCCAGACCGGCGATCCGGTCAGGACCTCGGTATCGAATGAGGGAGTCACCCCGTCTGCATCGGCATTGATGAGAATGACATCCGTATCCGCCAGAAGCACCAGCTGTTCCAGGCTGTATTCCGCGACCTGCTCGGTCTGCGACGCGCTCGGCTCGGAGAGCCGCACCCCGCAATCGAGCAACACCGTGGTATCGGTCCACGGCGGACCCATGAACCAAAAGGTGGAGTCCGATGCCGAGGCGACATAGGCGAATGTGTTTTCCGCGAGGACACCGGCATGGGTGGAGGCGATCGTCGCGCAAGCATCGTTGTACTCCTGCAGCAACGCGTTCGCTTCGTTCTCACGTCCCATCGCGTCGCCAACGCGAACGGCCACATCCTGCAAGCTCATCCCCTGGAATGAGAGCACGACGGTCGGCGCAATGGCAGAAAGCCGTGCGTAGAGATCGTCCTCGGTATCGATGGTACGCAGAATCAGGTCGGGATCGAGCGCCAGAATGGCTTCCAGATCGGGTTCCTGAAAGTCGCCGGTCGAGGGAACGTCCGCCAGCAGGGTGGAATACGGCTCGCCCGTAAAGTCGAACCCGCTCCCACCCGCGCCGATGGGCGTCAGACCCAGATCGACCACCGCGAACGCTCCATAGAAGTCGGCGCAGACCACACGCTCCGCCCGTGCCGGGACCGTAACCGGACCCTTGTCGGTCTCCACCACTCGTGTCCCGGTGGGCGACGCTTCCGGTGACTGCGCCCCGGCTGGGAGATCGCGCAACAGCGCCGCGGCAGTAGCCGCCGTGATCAACCGTCGCCGCGTCAGCGATCCTACTAGCCGGTTCGTCTCAGTGATCGACCATTCGGTCCCTTGTTGGGTTCGTTCCAGATACACCATGAAAATCTCCACTCAGCAACATGCGTTTGCCAATCGGTTGGCAGACATATCCTACTACTTCGGTCGGATATTGCATCGCTTGGAGGAGCTAGGAGTTGGGATTTAGGAGTTAGGGTTTTTTGGCATTGGGTGGGCACTGGGATTGTCGTTTCCGGACGGGCTGGGGGCTCGACTCGCTGCGGCGA
>JAMLHN010000088.1 GCA_023957115.1 Thermomicrobiales bacterium | reverse complement strand
TCCACCTGAACACCCACCGAGCCCACTGCGCTCCCCTCTCCCCAGAGGGAGAGGGGTTGGGGGTGAGGCGATTCCGCAACCCAAAGCCACGTCTCCGCTTCATCACCCACTGCCAAGAAACTGACGAAATTCTCCCATTCGATTAGGAACGAAATATGCCTAATCGAACGATACCATGGGTCCAGTCGGTTGGATTCGTACGAAGGAGGACCTCATGACCGAGCTCACCATCCGCCCATACACGATCGATATTCCCCAGGAACGGCTCGATGAGCTTCAGGCGCGATTGGCGCAGACGCGCCTGCCGGAGATTCCAGCCGGAATCACCGATGACTATGGAGTCCCCACGACCTGGGTGCGCGATCTGCTGGACCGCTGGCAGAACGGATTCGACTGGCGGGAATGGGAAGCGAAGCTGAACGCCTTTCCGCAGTTCATGACCGAGATCGACGGTCAGCCGTTCCACTTCATCCATGTCCGTTCAAATGAAGCAGATGCGATGCCGCTGGTGCTGCTGCACGGCTGGCCGGGCGGGGTCATCGAGTTCCTGGACCTGATCGGACCGTTGACGGATCCGGTGGCCTACGGCGGCAATGCCGACGATGCCTTCCATGTGGTCATTCCGGGTGGCGCGGGATTCGGATTCGCCGGTCCGTTGAAGGAAACCGGCTGGACGACCAAGCGGACCGCGCAGGCAGTTGCCCGGCTGATGGCGGCGCTCGGATACGAGCGGTATGGCACCCAGGGCGGCGATTGGGGCGCATTCGTCGGTCCGGAGCTTGGACGCATCGACGCAGAGCATGTCATCGGCGTTCATGTGAACGCGGCCACCTTTGGCTTTCTTCCATTCGGCGAGCTTTCGGAGGAGGAGCACGCCGCGCTGACCGAGATCGAGCAGGTGCGGTATGCCCGCATGCGTCACTGGGATGACGATTTGAGCGGGTATTTCAAGGTTCAGTCGACCCGGCCGCAAACCGTTGCCTATGGGTTGACCGATTCCCCGGCCGGGTTGGCTGCCTGGATCGGCGACTGGTTCCGCGACCGGCAGATCGACCTCGACCGGGTGATCGCCAACATCACCATCTACTGGTTGACGAACACCGTTGCGTCGTCGATTCTCTGCTATTACGAGGATATGCATGCCGGCGAATGGCCCGAATACTCGACCACCCCGACCGGAGTCGCCAACTTCGCCGACGATGTCGCCATCCGCCCATATGCGGAGATGATGAACACCATCGTCCACTGGACCGAGTTCGAGGACGGCAACCACTTCGCCGCCATGTCCGCCCCCGAGCTCCTCACCCAGGACGTCCGCGCCTTCTACCGTTCGCTCCGGTAGCCGCCGCTACCAAACCAATCGCATCGAACGACAACAGACCCGGGCAGGGCTACCCGGGTCTGTTGAAGCAGATTCCGAAACCGAGGCGACGCGTCGCCCGATTGGCGATCGTAGCGCTGGGCGTCTCTGCCCTGCGATCGGCCGCAGGCCGATAACGGCATACCCCCGCAAACCGGCCCAACGTGGGAACCATCTCGGATTGCGCTCAAAATCGAAGACCGTTTCGCCGCGTGCAAGAGGGCAGACACGCC
>JAMLHN010000087.1 GCA_023957115.1 Thermomicrobiales bacterium | reverse complement strand
GATCCGGGAGCGGCAGGCGCCGATCAAGGAGCGCTTTGCCGCCGATCCAGCGTCGGCGAAGATCACGATTGCGGTCCAGAGTGTGACCGAGGGGGGCGACCCGACACGAGTGAAACTCGCTGCCGAGTCCAATCCGGGATGGACATGGGATGCGAGCGCGCACCCGCTGGCCGGTGGCGAAGGGGAGTTCCCCTGTTCGGGCGATATCTTCCTGGCGTCGCTGGCGGCATGCCAGGAAATCACCTTGCGGATGGTGGCGGCAGCAATGGGGATCGAGCTGAAGAAGGTCGATCTGCGGGTCGAAGGCGACATGGATTTCCAGGGAACGATGGGCACCGACCCGGAGACGCCGGTGGGATTCCAGACGATCCGCGTCCTGATCGATATCGAGGCCGATGCTCCGGCCGACCGGCTGGAACGGCTCGCGCAGCGCGCCGAGAGGTATTGTGTGATCGCCTCGACCCTGCGGACACCGCCGAGTATGGAGCTGGTGGTAAGAACGGAGACGTGAAGCCTGGATCTTGGGTCTTGAGAAGTGGACTGCGGGTGGCGGTAGACGAAGCCAGTTATCGACCATCTCAAGACTCAGGACTCAGGACCAAGCCTCTCTGTATGGGATCACAACATACTGGACTTTTGGGTTCGCGCCGTCGCAGCGAGAAATTCGATGGGACTCTGCATCGCCAGCGCCTGATGTGGTCGGAGTCGATTGTACTCATCCTCCCACGCCCGCAAGGCCGGTTGCACCGTTGCCAGATCATAGGCGCCCTCGTACCACTCCCAGAATTCTTCCCGGCTGGTGCGGTTGAACCGTTCGACACAGCCATTGAGCTTGGGCGAACGCGGTGGCAGCACGTAGACCGGAATGTCATTGGCCGCACAGATCTCCTCGAACTCGGCCATGAACTCACTGCCCCCATCGACCTGGATGGCGCGAATACGGGTCGGAAACCGATCCAGCAGCTCATCGACAAACGCCGCCGCCGTCCCGGCCGTGGCCCGCGTGCGCACGCCCACCGCCGCCACCCGCGAGACCACATCGATGGCGCTGAACTGGCGCAACTGCTCACCGGTGGTGGTGTGCAGATGGACCGTGTCGATCTGCACCAGGTCGCCCGGCTGCTGTGGTTGATAGGCAGCGGGTTTGCGCGTCGCATGCGGTCGTACTGGCCGGGAACGTCGACGGATCTGGCGTTTGGGTTCGATCAATCGTCCACTGCGCTTCAGTCGCCGCAGGATGCGACCAATGGTCGCTTCCGACAGGGCATGGCCCGCCGCCTGCAGGAGTGGCGCCAGTTTGCGTTTGCCCCAGCGCGGATGCTGGCGCCGCAGCTTCAGAATCGCCTGTTCATCAGCCCAGCTCCAGCACACCCGCCGCTTGCGTTTCGGGGCCCGGCTCTTCGGTTCCAGGCTCTCCAGCTTGCGGGGGTTGTACCGCTTGCGCCATTCGTAGATGGTCGAGCGGCTGACTCCGTACGCTTCGACCGCCAACCGGACCCCATGCCGCTGGGCGAACTCCAGCACCTGCAACCGGTGTTTGGCCACCGGACTCAGGGTCGGCAGCTGGGGCACCTTCGGCAGTCGATCGGTCAGGTGCATCGATTGGCCGCGGCCAATCGATGCACCTGACGACCGACGCTTGGTACGCTTGGACATGGGGACCTCCTTCAACTGACGTGACGTTAGACACCACATCAGTCTGCCGGATGCGTCCCCTTTCTCTCTACCCTTGTCTGTCCAGAATGTTTCTGATCCTATTCACTCTTGCTACACTGCGGTGCATGAGCACACAGACCAATCCCATCGTCGATATCACTACACCGCTGGGGACGATCTCAGTCGAGATCGACCAGCAGCATGCACCCGGCACAGCGGCGAATTTCCTCGGTTATGTCGATCGGGGCGACTACGACGGCGGCCGATTCTATCGCACCGTAACCCCGGACAACCAACCGGACGATACGATCCGGATCGCGGTGATCCAGGGTGGTATGGCCGAGTGGGACAACTATCCCCGGCACGAGGCGACAGGCATTCCGCTCGAACGCACGACCGCGACTGGATTGAAGCATCTGGACGGCACGATTTCGATGGCGCGGATGACACCGGACAGCGCCAATAGCGAGTTCTTCATCTGCGTGGGCGATCAGCCAGAA
>JAMLHN010000086.1 GCA_023957115.1 Thermomicrobiales bacterium | reverse complement strand
GTCCCCGTGATTGCCCTTTTGTCTCCATGCGAACCTGCCAGATTTCAACGCACGGTTCATCGCCACCGGGTGCGGCTGAGACTGGGGATATGCGGCTACCAGGGCAACCACAGGGCGCCGCCCTACCTGGGAAGCAGTCGATGGAGAAAGGAACGCGGCACGATGCCCGTAGTTTCGGGGCGAACAAGGGGAAAGCAAAACCCCAAGACCATAATCGCCGGAGCGATTAGTAGGGTCCTGGGGACTGACTCCAAAAGTATATCATTCGCTCCCAAGACGCATCAATTCAACTCGCTTTGAGTCCTGGAGAGCAGCGTGGTTGCAGCCTTCTATTCTGAGCTCGAGCTCGCTGTATCGAAAGATCGACTTGATCCCTTTCGACCTGCCTCAGGCGATCAACTCGAAACGGCCATACAGTACTTCTGGAATGTGGCTCTCTGCCAAGCACTCTATCCAAGCCTCAACATGCTGGAAGTTGTCACACGAAACAGCCTTCACCGCTTTCTGGAACAGCAGTTCGGCCGACCGGATTGGTATGACGATCCAAGCTTCCTGCAGCGGCGCGAACGAGACGATGTGGTACTCGCCAAGCGGCTTGTCCACCGAACAGGAAAGCCGGTAACGCCCGGACGTATTGTTGCCGCGCTCAATTTCGGTTTCTGGGTCAGTCTGCTCGATGCCTTGTATGGAGACGATGCAAGCGGTCCACGGCTTTGGGGGGCATTTCCCAGTCCGAACCTGGCGTTGGTGTTCCCATACGCACCGGCTGGATTTCAACCCTACCGCCGCCGCATTCACGGGAGACTAGACGACTTTCGTCTGCTACGAAACCGTGTCTCACACTATGAGCCGATTTGGCAGGGCATCAGATTGCCGTCCCGCCAAAAACGGACTCCGCCAAGAATTGTCGTGCCTCAGGAGCTCCATGCTGCTCTTATCGAAACCATTGGATGGGTGAATCCCACTATGGGGGAAGCATCGGGCGCCCTCGACATGTTCCCTCTTGTCGAGCAGCGGGGACAGCACATGATCGAGAAACGCATAAAACGAGAGATTGGGATTGCATAGCCGAACGGCCCTCTTGTACGTGGCTACGCGAAAACTCGCCTACACCTGGTTCCGGGTCGACTTCGCGGCCAGTGAGTCCACCGCGACCGCGATGACCAGGATGATGCCGGTGGCGACGGGTTGCCAGAAGGGCGATACGCCGAAGAGGTTGAGCGCATTCGAGACCACGCCGAGCAGGAAGACGCCGACGATCGTGCCGGTCATTCGTCCCTGGCCGCCCGAAAGAGAAGCTCCCCCGACGATCACCGCGGCGATGGCGGTGAGCTCATAGTTCAGCGCGCCGGCCGGTTGCCCAGTCGCGGTTTGTCCGACCAGGATGATGCCGGCGATAGCGGCGCAGACCGAGGTGATGACATAGACCAGCAGTTTTACCCGGCGGACATCGATCCCCATACGCGCGGCCGCCACCGCGTTGCCACCGATGGCATAGACATAGTGACCAAACCGCATCCGGCTGAGCAGAATCGTGGTGGCAATCGCGACCCCGAGAAAGATCCAGAACGGATTGGGAATCCGGAACGTCGATCCGAGCCCGACCTTGGTGAAGCTCAACGGGACGCCGAACAAGGGGGTGGCATTGGTCCAGACATAGAGCAGACCACGCAGGATGGTCATGGTCCCGAGCGTGGAGACGAAGGGATTGACCCCAATCCAGGCAATTAGGAACCCGTTGATCAAACCAACCAGGAGCCCGACCAGGATACCGGCAATCACACCGGCGACGATTTCCCAGCGATTGGCCGATCCCTCTCCAGCCAATTGAATGATGACCTGGGCGCAAACGACACTGCTGGCGGCCGCCACCGCGCCAACCGACAGGTCGAGCCCGCCGAGCAGAATGGCAAAGGTCATACCGCAGGCCATGATGCCGATGACCGCGTTCTGCCGGAGCAGATTGATCAGATTGCCCTCGGTCCGGAACTTCGGCTCGACCAGGCACATTCCGAAGAAGACGAGCAGGAAGACGAAATAGATGCCGTAGTCTCGCGCCGCCTCGACCATGGAGCCGGTCGTCAGACGGCGAGGGGATGTCGATACCGTCGCCATCAGCCCGCTCCCATTCCCGTCTGCGCGCCGGTGATCATGGCAACGATCTCTTCCGGAGTCGTTTCGCTGGTCATCCGCGAACCGACATAGCGGCCGCGCCGCAAGACCGTGATCCGGTCGGCCAACCGGAAGACCTGATCGAGGTTGTGACTGATGATGAGCAGACCATACCCCTGATCGCGCAATCCACGAATCACTTCCTCCACCGCCGCGGTTTCCCCGACTCCCAGCGCGGCAGTCGGTTCGTCCATGATGATGAGCTTGGAACCCCAGGCGGCCGCCCGGGCGATCGCAATCGCCTGGCGCTGGCCGCCGGACAGC
>JAMLHN010000085.1 GCA_023957115.1 Thermomicrobiales bacterium | reverse complement strand
GCGAGCGCGGCCGCTTGATGAAACAAGCCGGTGAGGACAATCCCGGCGGTATGGCTGCGGTGCTTGGACTCGACGATGAGGCAATTGCCGACGTTTGCCGTACCGCCTCGGCGGATGGCGTCGTCGTTCCCGCCAATCGCAATTGCCCGGGCCAGACCGTGATCTCGGGCGATGTTCGTGGCCTCGAAGCAGCCATGGAACTCGCCAAGGGGAAGGGCGCGCGCCGGGTGGCGCGTCTGAATGTCTCGATCGCGTCGCATTCGCCACTAATGGCGAGCGCCAATACGGAATTCCAGAAGCTGCTGCGTGATGCGGCGCTCTCGCTGCCCGAGTTCCCGGAGAAACCGAGCGGTATGGTGATCGGCAACACGTCGGCCCAGCCGATCTACACCACCGGGGGTCTTTACGAGGAGCTCGATTTGCAGATGGAGCGTCCGGTCGACTGGACCGGCTCGATCCAGACCATGACCGATGCCGGAGTCAAGACCTTCTTCGAGATTGGACCGGGCACCGTGCTTGCGGGGCTCATCAAGCGCATTGCACCCGGCGCGCAAACCATCCCGATGGCAGGATTGGGACTCGGGATTCCAACGCTGAGCGGACGCTGACGACCCGAAAGCGCTACCCGACCGAGCTGGTCAGACTGCCAAAGGTCGTTTCCGCCGGCATCGATCTCGCGGGTTGTTGCAAGAGACTGCGAATGAGGGCGGGATAGGCTTTCGGGGTTCGGTCAGCCGTGAGCAAGCCATTGATCTCCCGTTCCGTGTCCGTGAGCTGTGTGTAGCAGATGCCCACGATCGATGGCATCTGCTACACGGCGTTCACCAGGTCCGTGAGCTGTGCGATCCATGCCGCTTCCGTGCGGGCGCGGTGTCGTTGATCCCGCTCAGCGGAGACTCCGGCGGAAAGGGAACCACGATCGCACGGTCGAAGACATCGATGCGCTCATTCCAGCGTTCGTCTCGTCCGCGATCGTCATCGTCGTACGCGAAGTCCCAGACGCCGCCCAGATCGGTCCAGGCGATACGGGTCAACCGCGGTCGCGGATGTTGCTCACGTGGGATCATGGAATCGGTGCACCCTATCCTTTGTCGAGGCTACTCCTACGAGTTGGGCCGGATTTCCCGTACACTAGCACGTTGATCGGCGGCTCCGCCCTCGATCGTCAATTTTGCTGACCCCAACCCGGGCCACCGAACGGCTCTCGCCCAATGTCCGGGTTCCCAATCGAGGAGTTACCTGTGAAGCGAGTGGTTGTGACCGGCGCAGGAGCTGTTTCCCCACTCGGTATCGGCGCGTCGACGCTTTGGGAGGGGATGCTCGCCGGCAAGTCGGGCATCGCCGAGATAGAGAATTTCGACGTTTCCGATCTCGAGGTTCGCATCGGCGGCGAAGTGCGTAACTTCGATCCAAAGGACCACATGGATGCGAAGCTGGCGAAGCGGATGGACCGATTCTCCCATTTTTCGGTCGCATCCGCTGCCGAAGCGCTCAACGATGCGGGGTATACCGTCGATCCTGAGCAGAGCGAGCGGGTCGGCGTCATCATGAACAGTGGTGGGGGCGGTATCCCCATCATGGAAGCCAATGTCGAAGCTATGGTCGAAAAAGGCCCCAAATGGGTGCACCCGCTGACCATCGCGCTCTTCGCTCCCAATATGGCCAGCTGCCAGGTTTCGATGGCGTTCGGGATTCACGGTCCGACCGTGACGTCGTCGGCGGCGTGCGCCTCCGGTGTGCAGGCGTTCGTCCAGGCAGCGCAGATGATTCAGCGGGACGAAGCCGACATCATCATCGCGGGCGGGGCCGAGTCGGGTCTGCGCCGCACGTCGATCACCGCGATGGCCAATATGGGTGCCCTTTCCAAGCGCAACCACGATCCCGCGGGCGCCAGCCGCCCGTTCGATCTCGGTCGGGACGGCTTCGTTTTCTCAGAGGGATGCGGCGTCCTGATCGTCGAATCGGAAGAGCATGCGCTCGCCCGTGGCGCGAACATCATCGCCGAGCTGACCGGCGGGGCGTTCACCTCCGACGCGTTCCATATCACCGCGCCCGATCCCAATGGCAAGCATGCCGCCCGGGCGATGTCGCTGGCGGTCGAGCGGTCCGGGTTGCAACCGCAGGATATCGACTACATCGCCGCGCATGCCACCGCAACCAACGTTGGCGATATCGCGGAAACGGATGCCATCAAAACGGCCTTTGGCGATCATGCCTACAAGCTAGCCGCTTCGGCCAACAAGTCGATGGTTGGACACCTTCTTGGCGCGGCTGGCGGTGTTTCTGCCATCGCCTGTGTCTATGCCATCCGCGACAACATCGTGCCGCCGACGATCAACCTGACCGACCCGGATCCGAAGTGCGATCTGGACTACGTCCCCAACGTTGCGCGCAAGATGCCAGTCGATGTGGCGCTGGTCAACGGATTCGGGTTCGGCGGTCAAAACGCGGTTGCCCTGTTCAAGCGATACGAGTAGGTCCTGAGTCCTGAGTCCTGAGTCCTGAGTCCTGAGTCCTGAGTCCTGAGTCCTGAGTCCT
>JAMLHN010000084.1 GCA_023957115.1 Thermomicrobiales bacterium | reverse complement strand
GCGGGATGCTCCAGAAAAAGATCGTAGAGATCGTATCGGTGCTCGCGGGCGATCTCCAGCGCATCGCGAAAGCCCCTGGTGGTGATCAGCGCGGTCACCGCCCCCTTACGTTCGATCAGCGCATTGGTGACCAGGGTGGTGCCATGAACGATCTGATCGACCCGCGCGACCGGGATGTTGGTCTGCTCGGAAAGCTGGGCGAGTCCGGTGGCGACCGCGCGAGCGGGTTCGTCTGGCGTCGTCAGGGTTTTGGCGATGGAGAAACGGCCGGTTTCACCGTCGAACAGGAGGAAGTCGGTGAACGTTCCGCCGATGTCGATTCCAACCCGTGTCCGATCCATTGCCATCCTGCCATGTTCGTGTCGGTCTGCCGCGCCCAATCGATGTGAAGCGTACAGCGTCGCCGCCGGCCCTGTGCCGGCGCAGCATCATGCCGGCAATCGCGAAATACGGGACTTGACATTCGGCGAATTGGGCGGCACCATTGCGAACAGTCGAAGAGCGTATGGCTTCGAAAGGAGCGAGTACGCGCCGGAAGCGAAACGCAAAGCGAGCCGGGGAGAGTGTGAGCCTGGCGCGAATCGGGCGCGGAATGGATCCTGGAGCCGCGGTCCAAAAGGTGACGTCGGTCATTGAGTAGGCGCCGCCGGTGTCTCCGCCGTTAGCGGGAGCGGTGTATCGGCTGGACGTACCAGCCCGTACATGTCGAGTGGGAGGCATTTGCCTCCAATGTGGGTGGTACCGCGGATGTGCAAGCGCACCTCCGTCCCTCTGAGGGACGGGGGTTTTTTGTTTGTCCGAGGTCGCCCGGGAGAGCACGATGGTTCAGAGTACAGTTGCACCCATGCCCCGCATGCAGACACGCGGCAGCGTGACGCCGTCGCTGGACGAGATCGAAGCTTGGCTCGCTCGTCAGCCAAAGCGACCGAGATTCGTGCCGATCTATCGGGAGGTGATGGCGGATACGGAGACCCCGGTCTCCGCCTTCCACAAGATCAAGCGAGACGCGCCTGCCTTTCTCCTCGAAAGCGTCGAGGGGGGACAACGGGTGGCGCGCTATTCCTTCATCGGCTCCGAACCATTTCTGGACATCGTGCTCGACGAGGACGAAGCGACGATCGTTTCGAGCGATGCGATACGAACGGAGCGGTACAGCGACCCGCTGACGTTGCTGAGCTCGATTCTGACGCGATATGACTCTGGCCGGATGGATGGATTGCCCTTGCCCCGGTTTCTGGGGGGAGCGGTTGGCTTCCTGTCCTACGAAGCCATTCGCGCGTTCGAGCCGCGAGTGCCGGCGGCGGACGGTCCCGGTCGCGGTTTCCCGATCGGCCGGTTCATGATCGTCAATGGGTTGCTCGTTTTCGACAATCTGGAGCGGACGGTCAAGGTTGTCAGTCATCTCGACCTCTCGGACAACACGTCGATCGGCGACGCATATGCGGCGGCGGAGACGCGGATCGACGAGCTCATCGGCCGGCTACGGTCCCCACTTGGAAGCTTGCCGGCCGGCGATGATCCAGTGAATACGCCGCTCGATCAGCGCATGGAGTCGAATACGTCGATCGAGCGGTATCACGAATTCATCGAGTCGGCGCGGGAGTACATTCGCGCCGGCGACATCTTCCAGGTGGTGCTTTCGCAACGGGTGGACGTGGAGACGCCGGCGCATCCGTTCACGATCTACCGGGCATTGCGGGCGGTCAATCCGTCCCCGTACATGTTCTATCTGGATTTCAACGACTACCAGATCGTGGGGGCGTCTCCCGAGCTGCTGGTCCGGCTGGAAGACGGGGTGGTGACCAACCACCCGATTGCTGGAACCCGGCCGCGTGGAGCGACGCCTGAGGCTGACGCCGCCCTGGCCGAGGAGCTGATCAACGACGAGAAGGAACGCGCCGAGCATGTCATGCTGGTCGATCTCGGCCGCAACGATATCGGACGGGTCGCGAAGCCGGGTACGGTTCGGGTTCCGCGGTTCATGGAGATCGACCGATACTCGCATGTCATGCACATCGTGACGCATGTGGAAGGGGATATCCGCCCCGATATGAGCGCGTTCGATGCATTGCGCGCCTGTTTTCCGGCGGGAACCGTTTCTGGAGCGCCCAAGGTGCGGGCGATGGAGATCATTGCCGAGCAGGAGGTCGATCGGCGCGGACCGTATTCGGGCGCGGTCGGATACATCGATTTCGCCGGCGATATGGATACCTGCATTGCCCTGCGGACGCTGGTCTACAAGGACGGCATCGCGTCGATGCAAGCTGGTGGCGGTATCGTCGCGGACAGCACGCCAGAGGGCGAATATGCGGAGAGCTATCACAAGATGGGGGCATTGATCCGAGCTATCGAGCTTGCGGAACGCATCGAATCTGATGAGCGCAGTTTTGCGGTTTCGTCGCAGGAGGGTCGGTCGTGATCCTTTTGATCGATAACTACGATTCTTTCACCTTCAATCTCTACCAGTTCCTGAGCGAGCTTGGCGCGGATGTCGTCGTGCGGCGAAACGACCAGATCACGCTGGACGAAGTCGATGCGATGCTCGATTCGATCGACGGTATCGTCGTTTCTCCGGGGCCGTGTACGCCGCGGGAGGCCGGTATCTCGATTGGGATCATCGAGCATATGGCGGGCAAGGTTCCCGTTCTGGGGGTCTGTCTCGGGCATCAGTCGATCGGTGAGGCGTTCGGCGGCGATGTGATTCGCGCACCGCA
>JAMLHN010000083.1 GCA_023957115.1 Thermomicrobiales bacterium | reverse complement strand
ACCGATTCTTTTCAATGAGCTCACCCGGACCCAGCTGCGCGCATTGGCGCCGGACAGTCTGGTCGTCCTCCCAGTTGGCGCGACCGAGCAGCACGGCCCGCATCTGGTAACCGGCACCGATACGTTCGCCATCGAACATATTGCCCGTGCCGCGGCGGTCCGAGCCGCCGATGCCGGTTCGATCGTGGTAGCACCGACATTGCCTTATGGTTCGTCCGATCACCATCTGGTCTTCGGCGGAACCCTGTCCTTTAGCACGCAGACCTATTACGCGGTCATCCGCGATCTAGTTACGTCCCTGATCACCGATGGCTTTGGGAAGATGCTGATTGTCAACGGCCACGGTGGCAATCACGAGATCATCCAGCTCGTGGCCCGTGATCTGGCGCTGACGCACCCGGTCCAGATCGGAGCGCTCTCCTACTGGCAACCAGCTCAGGATCGGCTCGATGCCGTTTGGTCCGGAACCCCGGCGCAGCGGCCGCCGGGGCACGCTGGGGAATTCGAAACCTCGCTGGTTCTGCACCTGCGTCCCGATCTTCCGCCGGTCGATCCCCCCAGTCGCACCGACGTCGAGATTGCCGCGCTTCCGAAATCGGGCCGCGGCTGGCGGTTGGAACGCAACGACGGCTGGACCGGCATGAACGGCTTCACCGACAACCCCGCTGCCGCAACCGCCGAATCCGGCGAACGCTTTCTCGAGATCGCGGTCGATGCGCTGGCCGGCGTCATGCGGGAATTCTTGGCGACCTGATCGGCTCCCGATCGTTTGGCTACGGTGTTCTCGATTTGACCAGGCACCTTCGGGTGGGGGGCGCGGGCCAGAGGAACCATCGGGGCTCACGGCAATACCGGAGAAAAAGGAACCACCCCCGAATCCACCCTTGACTGAATAAGAACTTTTGTTCTATTCTATTGGCAAGCGGCACACCGGCGGATGGTGCGGGCCTGGGCAGCGCATCACCACATCCGTCGTATCGCCAGCCTACGCATCGCTGGCCAGGTCAGCGGACGGCTCGCCAGCCGTGCTCGCTCCTGCCCCCTGCCCGGCAGACCAGGGTCCCGGCGTCCTGTGAGGAGCTGGGAGTTAGGATCTGGGAGTTAGGAACGAACGAAATTCCGAACTCCTAAATCCCAACTCCCAACTCCTCAAAAGGCGTGTTTCGAGGTCGATCCCACCGGTGCAACCCAGGCGTTGTTCGCAAAAAAAAACGAACACGTCCCCGTTTTCCAGCTCCCCCGTGTGTCAACCACCGTCGCCTCACTCCCAGAGCCTCGGAGAGGCTTTGCTCTGTGAGCTCCTGGTTTTCCACACTTGGGGAAACGTCCCCATGATCCTGGTCCACGAGAGGACACAGAGGTCCTCAACCAACTACGATCTACTCCGTCCCCGGGACTATTGCCTCTTGCCCATTTGCCTATTGCCTCGAATCCGGCGCCAGCCGTCATCCCCGACGTTCGCGTCGCGCCCGGACGGCCTGCGCCAGCCGATGCAGCACCGGGACCGTCATTTCCCAGCCCATGCAGGCATCGGTGACGCTCTGACCGTAGGTCATGCCATTGGCCCAATCGAGCTCTTGCTTGCCATCGACCAGGAAGCTCTCGAGCATCACGCCGGCAATACCCGCTTGTCCGGCCTCCATCTGCCCTGCGACATCGTCCGCAACCATCGGCTGGCGACGGTAGTCCTTGTTGCTGTTGCCGTGACTCGCGTCGATCATCAGCCGGCTGGGAAGATTGGCGGCTTCGAGCGAGTGCAGCGCTGTTTCGACACTGGCGGCATCGTAATTCGTACCAGTGCGGCCGCCGCGCAGGATGATATGCGTGTCACGATTGCCGCGTGTTTCGACGATGGCCGCCAGGCCTTGTTCGGTGACGCTCATGAAATGGTGCGGCCATGAGGCGGCCGACATCGCATCGACGGCGATCTGGATATCGCCACTGGTGCCGTTCTTGAATCCGACTGGCATCGACAACCCGGAGGCGAGGTTGCGGTGCACCTGACTCTCCGTGGTGCGCGCGCCAATGGCGGCCCAGCTGACCGCATCCGCAATGAACTGGGGCGAGATCGGATCGAGAAATTCGCAACCGGCCGGAAGTCCGAGCGCCAGAACATCCAGGAGCAGCTTGCGCGCGAGCTGCAATCCTTCGTTGACCGCGTAGCTCCCGTCGCCGCGGGGATCGTTGATCAATCCCTTCCATCCGACCGTCGTGCGTGGCTTCTCGAAGTAGACGCGCATCACCAGAAACAGCGTGTCTTCGACTTCGTGCGCGAGTTCGCGCAGACGACGTGCGTAGTCGAGCGCTGATGCCGGATCGTGGATCGAGCACGGACCAACCACGAGGAACAGGCGTTGATCGCGACGATCGAGGATGTCCCGTACCACGCTCCGCGCGGAGCGGATCGCGGAGTCGACGCCTGCCGTCAGTGGCATTTCGGTCTTCAACTGGGCGGGAGTGATCAGTTCCCGGATCGTTTCTACATTCAGATTCTCGAGCGTACGGTCGGTCATTGGGCTGCTTGCATGTCTGACGGGAAGAAAAACACCCCGCAGGCGGGGCGCGACATTATAGCCGATGCACCTGGCAGAGATGCGCGAACAGTGCGGTAATGCTGCGTTCGATCAGCGCAAGCGTTGTGTCGAAGTCCTGCGGCGAACCGTAAAAGGGATCAGCGATGTCCTCGCCTCCACTCGTCGGGTCGAAGCGTGTCAGGAGTTCGATCGTGCCGCTGAAACCAGCCGGAGCCCAGCCCTGCAGCGTACGCAGGTTGTTGCGGTCGACCGCAACGAGGGAGTCCAAGTGCAGGAAGTCGGCGTCGGTGATCTGTCTGGCCGGGCGCGCAGGGACGCCGTAGCCTCGGCGTGCGGCGGCTGCC
>JAMLHN010000082.1 GCA_023957115.1 Thermomicrobiales bacterium | reverse complement strand
GATATGAAAACGTTGCTCGCCCACGCGGACGATCCCCAAACCGCCATTGCCCTGGAGCTCTATGTCTATTTGGCGCGCAAGCAACTCGGTGGGTTGCTGGCGATTCTGGGTGGTATCGATCTGCTGGTCTTCACTGGGGGCGTCGGCGAGCATGCGCCGGAGATTCGGGAACGCATCGGACGCGGGTTCGACTTTGCCGGTATTCGGATCGACCCAGAGAAGAATGCAACGGATTCTACGGAAATTTCGTATGACGGCGTACCGGTCCGTGTGATGGTGCTTCCCTCCGACGAGGAGCGCATGATCGCACGGGACACGGTCGAGCTGATACACAGGGAGCGCACGCTATGAACTACGTTTTCGATCCCGACCTTTCGTCCGTGGTGGCAACCGATGCCGCGCCACCGCCACCACCCAAAGCCAGCGGTCCGATTCCGAGCGATCTGCTGGACAAGATGCTCCGCTATTGGGACGCCTCCAACTATCTGACCGTCGGACAGATCTATCTGCAGAACAATCCACTCCTGCGCGAGCCGTTGACCAAAGAACAGATCAAACCGCGCCTGCTCGGCCACTGGGGAACATCTCCCGGGCTGAACCTGATCTATGTCCAGCTCAACCGGCTGATCAGGGAGCGGGACGTCGATGCCATCTATCTGGCGGGACCCGGTCACGGCGGTCCGGCAATCGTGGCGCAGGTCTATCTGGAAGGAACCTATTCCGAGATCTACCCCTCCGTCTCTCAGGACGGGGTGGGCATGCGCCAGCTCTTCCGGCAGTTTTCCACGCCGGGCGGCATTCCCAGTCATGTCAGCGTACCGACCCCCGGTTCGATTCACGAAGGAGGCGAGCTTGGGTATGTGCTGAGTCATGCCTTTGGCGCGGCCTTCGACAATCCCGATCTGCTGGTCGCCGCCGTGATCGGGGATGGCGAAGCCGAAACCGGTCCGCTGGCCGCTGGTTGGCAAGGCGTCTCGTTCCTGAACCCGGTCCGGGATGGCGCGGTGCTGCCGATCCTGCATCTCAACGGCTACAAGATCGCCAATCCAACCGTGATGTCCCGCATGGCCGATGACGACATCCGCCATCTGATCGAAGGACATGGCTACGAGGTGCGTTTCGTCTGCGGCGACGATCCGGCCCAGGTCTTTCAGGACTTCGCGACGGTACTCGAATGGGCGCACGACGCCATTACCGAGATCCAGACCGAAGCGCGCACAAAGGGATTTCAGAGGCAGCCCCGCTGGCCGGCCATCGTGTTGCGAACCCCCAAAGGGTGGACCGGTCCGAAGGTGGTCGACGGCATTCCCGTTTCCGGTACCTTCCGGGCGCATCAGGTTCCACTCTCCGGGGTGGTGCAGAACCCCGAGCACCTGCAGCAATTGGACGCCTGGTTGCGGAGTTATCGTCCCGAAACGCTGTTCGACGCCGGGGGCAGATTGCTACCGGAGCTCGCCGAGCTGGCGCCGGACGGCGATCGGCGGATGGGCGCGAACCCGCATGCCAACGGCGGCAGGCTGCTGGTCGATCTGAAGCTCCCCGATCCGCACGATTTCGAGCTGCCCATCGAATCGCCGGGTGGAAGCTGGTGCGAGAACACGCGTCCCTTCGGAACCTTCCTGCGGGATGTGTTTTCTCTGAACGCGGACGAGCGGAACTTCCGGGTCTTTTCGCCGGACGAGCTGACCTCGAACCGGCTTGGCGATGTGCTCCAGGTGGAGAATCGCTGTTGGGTCGGTCCCTTGCTCGATATCGACGATCATCTCAGCCCGGACGGTCGGGTGATGGAAGTGCTGAGCGAGCACAATTGCGAAGGGTGGCTGGAAGCCTATACCCTGACCGGCCGGCATGGACTCTTCCCCACCTACGAGTCATTTGCCATGGTCGCCGCTTCGATGGTGGTGCAGCATTCGAAGTGGCTGCAGGAAGCCGCCGCTCTTCCCTGGCGCGAACCGATCTCCTCGCTCAACATCCTGCTTACCTCGACCGCCTGGCGCAACGATCACAACGGGTTCAGCCACCAGGGTCCCGGGCTGATCGACGTCATGCTCTCTAAGAAGGGCACGGTCTCCCGGATCTATCTGCCGCCGGACGCCAATACGCTGCTCTCGGTGGGCGAGCACTGCCTGCAATCGCGCAACTACGTCAACTTGATCGTCATCGACAAGCAACCCCATCTGCAATACCTGACGCTGGACGAGGCCGAGCAGCATTGCATCGACGGAGTCTCGATCTGGCATTGGGCCAGCAATGAGGAAGACCTCGAACCGGATGTCGTGATGGCGGCGGCGGGCGATGTCCCAACCCAGGAATCGCTGGCGGCGGTCGAATGGCTGCGCGAGCGGGTGCCGGACATGAAGGTGCGCGTGGTCAACGTGGTCGATCTCATGTCGCTCTTCACCCCGGATGTGCACCCACATGGCATGGACCAGACCCGGTTCGTCGATCTCTTCACGGCCGACAAACCGGTGATCTTCGCCTTCCATGGCTATCAGCGAGCGATTCACGAGATCGTGCATGGACGGGTCAACCCGGAACGGTTCCACGTACGCGGATTCAACGAGGAAGGCACCACGACGACCCCATTCGATATGGTCGTACGAAACGATATGAGCCGTTATCACCTGGCGGTGCAGGCGCTCAAACGGGCCACTCGTTTTCGCCAGCGTTCGGGCGCCCTCATCGCCGAGCTGGAAAACTCGATCCAGAAGGCCGTGGCCTACTCCCGCGAGCATTTCGAGGACCCGCCGGAGATCGCGAATTGGACGTGGCGGGGATGACGGGTCCGGAGCCCGGGGGCCGGAGCCCGGAGATGTTCGGAATGTCAGGTCGAACCCCGGTAGGGGCGCCTCCCCGCGGCATGTGTTCCGACAAACTCCGCCCGCTGGGGGCGG
>JAMLHN010000081.1 GCA_023957115.1 Thermomicrobiales bacterium | reverse complement strand
GGACCGGAGCCTCGGTCTGGGGGCTACGTGCCGATGAAGCGTATATGGCTTGGCCCTTGGATGAATATCGCCTCGTCGCACAAGTCTGGCCCGGTATAAGCGGCGTGTTCGAAGGTGGCGATCGGGTGTTCAATTGCCTCATCGATGGCGCCACCGGAACCGTGTCCGAAACCACTGGCGCAGAATTTGCGACCTTCGCCTATGGAGATGGCCAGGCGGACGAACCGTGGGGAATGCGTGTGTTGCCAAGTGGTGTGCCGTTTGGGACCGGCCACCTCGATCCCGATGTTGCGAAGAGCTTGCCGTATTTCGAGGTGGATCCCGAAACCTTTAGTGGTTTCCGTTGGGTGCAAGAGGCGGACGGCCTGATCCTCATCACCGCGCAAGACGGGACGTTGATCGGGCTACCGCTGGTTGGACCGGGGCGGTCACCGGCGCACAGGTCAACACCGCAACCGGAGTCGGTAGTTTACGCTGAAGTGGCGTGGACTGCGGTTGGGCTCGATGAGCCATCATGGTGGCTGAGCGGGCATGCGATCGATGACGAGCGGCTCTACCTGGCGTACGAAACTGGCAAACCCGATCCGGGGATCGTCCGGGCATTGGACCTCGAAACGGGGACAGAGCTTTGGAGCGTAGTACTCGATGTGACATCCCGTGTCATGACGGTATCGGATGAGCTGCTGCTGTTTGGCGGGTTGGTCCTGCCTACGGGACAGACCGAGGCAGTTGTCGCGCTCCATGCCGAGACTGGCCAGGAGGTCTGGCGTGCGGAGATAAGCGGTCGTGTGGCGTCGATGATTGTGATTGGTGACCGTCTCCTCGTGCTGACCCAGAGCAACATGCTGAACGCTATCACGCTCGAATCGGGCCAATCGATCTCGATTACGAACGTTGGTGGGCGCTCGAAGCCGGCTGGTTCCCCCATCTCTCTCGGCGATCGCCGGCTTGCGGTCATCGACGATATGCTGGTCGCGGTGTTGGCAGACGGGAGCCTGGCCGGCATCGATCTCGACTCGGGGGAAGGCAAATGGTGGGCCCTGCGAGATACGCCGGGTCAAACTGAGATCGTGGTCGTCGATGGTGTGTTGATCGTGTTTGCACGAGGTGAGCCGAGGATTCCCGAGTATGGGACACCTGAGCCTGCTACGCCGGTAGCTTCGCCGATTGCCATGGCATCTCCTGTCATCGCCTTATGTTCTCACGCAGTTCAACTGGCGCTCCCAAGTGCCACGATCGATGGGAGCGAGCTACAACCTGGGGAGACGATGATCACGCGGCTCGACCCGGCGACGGGGGTCACCATCTGGAATGCCAAGTCGGACCATGTCTACAACCTCGAATTCAAGAGCGATGCCGGCATTCTCTCGGTCGTCATCGGACGTGATGCGTGGCCCGCGGATCGATCGGACATGGCGTTGTGCGCAACCGATCCCGAGCGTGGCCGGGTGAACGCGGTCGAACGGTTGGCTGATGTTGTGCAACAGCCATATCGACTTGGATCCACTTCTCCAACGGATGGTCAGGTGTACGACATTGTTGGCGGGACCGATGGAGCAAACGGATGGATCTCACTGCCGGCCGAGTTCGACCCGAGTGTACCGGGACCAACGATCGTGGTTGATGAGATGTTTGTCGAAGGGACGGAGATGTTCCTCGTTCACGAGAACGCGTTTTACATTGCCCTGGAGGGCGGATCTGTCTCGAAGGTGGTGTTCTCCGGCGATGCGTAACCGTGGAGGGGCCATATTCGTAGCGGTCGGGCACGAAGTTCGATTGTCATGAAGCATCGAATGACCGCCCGGCAATGTGAACAGCAGGAATTGGCCGATGACAGTCCAGATAGGACCTACACCCTGACCGGGCCAGATGGAAAACCCTACCAATCCGCCACGCCCGGAACGCTCGGCGGGTACAAGCCGAGGAAGATTTACGGGCGGCTCGATTGCTCGTCGGCATTGCGCTATCTCGCCAAGGGACAATACGCGCGGCATCGGGTCTTCTTTGCGGACGAGGAAACCGCGATTGCGGCGGGATACCGGCCCTGCGCCCGATGCATGCCGGAACGGTATCGCGTGTGGAAGGAGCAACAGGACCGGGTGGGACACCTCGGCGCAGAGAGCCAGCAGCCGGAGTAGACTGCGGGATGCACTATTGAAACATTCGACCCGCGACGAGGCATTGTCAGCACGTCCTTGAATCCGAGCCCGGATGTCAGCGAGCGCGATCTTCTCAGAACGCAGGGCTCAGGACATGTTGCAATGACGTCTGAGGGGGGCAGCGTGACCAAGCAATCACCTCCGGTTCCGGTGGAGGTCGCCGGCGCATTCGCGGCGTTTCCAACCGACGTACGGCAGCGGCTGGAGGAGATTCGTCGTCTGATCTTCACGGTGGCGGCTGAGACACCCGGGGTCGGTCCGCTGACCGAGACCTTGAAGTGGGGCGAGCCTGCCTATCTCACGCAGGAGTCGAAAAGCGGCACCACCATCCGGCTCGGCTGGATCCCATCCTCGGACCGTACGACATGCGCAGTCTTGTTCAACTGTCAGACAACCCTGGTGGAAACCTTCCGCGAGCAGTTTCCCGAGCGCTTCGGGTTTCAGAAGAACCGGGCCATTCTGCTCGATCCCGCGGAGGCGCTGCCGGTCGATGAGCTCTCCGTCTGCCTGGAAATGGCATTGACGTATCACCAACGCCGGAAAACCACCCAAAGTCGCCGCTCATCGCTGGCCGGGTGAATCGAACCACCCGTCGCAGACCACGCCCAGCCTCGGAGAGGCTTCGCCCTGAGAGCCCCAGATTTCAATCTGGGAAACTCGGGCACACACCACTCGCCGACAATCTCTCCGGCCCCCGGCCCCCGGCCCCCGGCCCCCGGCCCCCGGCCCCCGGCCCCCGGCCCCCGGCCCC
>JAMLHN010000080.1 GCA_023957115.1 Thermomicrobiales bacterium | reverse complement strand
CCGCACCCCCACTCCGACGGTCCACCACCGCCCCCAGCGGGCGGAGTTTGTCGGAACACATGCTCCTCGTGGGCGCCCTTCTGGCTCGCTTGACGTTCCGCTGGGACTCGGCCTCATGCGGGGTGGCGCGCTCAAGTTCCGCTTTATGTACTGCTGCCTCGGCTCCCGGCCCTTAGCAGCTACTCACCGGTGACGGAGCGAACCGTGGCGGATCGAAGGCTCGAATGGGCGGAACCGGATCGGTCCACTTTTCGACCTCGACCCATGAGAGCTGACCGGCGCATCCCTGCGCGAGCTTCGACGTGCCGATATCCTCCGTGAGGACGTTGGGGTTGCCATGCACGCAGAGCGCATTCGGATCGGACCAGTCGATCGGGTCGTACCAGGCGCCGGTGGAAAGCTGAACCACACCCGGCAGTATCTCTTCGGTCACTACGGCTCCGGCCAGACAGCGACCCCGTTCGCTGGAGAGCAGCACGACGTCGCCCGTCTCGATCCCGCGGGCCGCGGCGTCACGCGCGTGGATGCGAACCGGCTCGCGTCCCTGAATCTTGGTCGACTGACTGTACCGGCCCATATCGAGCTGGCTGTGCAGCCGGGAGCTCGGGTTATTGGCGACCAGGCGCAATGGGTAGCTACCAGATTCTCGTAACGTCTCCATATCGAACCAGCTTGGGTATCCGCGGCAGTCGTCGTAGTCGAACCCGGCAATCGTCTCGGACCCGATTTCGATTCTGCCGCTCGGGGTCAGCAATGGGTTGCCTTCCGGATCGGTACGAAATGCCCCCAGCAATGTCACATCCTCGATGACTGGCATCCGAACCTGTCCTGCGTCCCAGAACTCATCGAAGGGGGGAAGGTTGACCCCGGTCCGCGCTTCGACCCGGTCACTCCATTCGTTGTACATGGCGCGGATCCACTCCATCGGCGTTCGCCCGAGGTGGTACGCCTCTCCGAATCCCAGACGGTCGGCCGCGCTGGAGAAAATGGCGAAATCGTCCCGGGCCTCGGCGTGGGGCTCGACGGCCTGGTGCATAGCGATCACGGTCGGATCGTTGCGATTGCCGCCGATATCGTTGCGCTCGAGCGCAACGGTGGTGGGCAGAACGATGTCGGCATGCCGAGCCATCCCGGTCCAGAAGGGCTCGTGCACCACGATGGTCTCTGGGCGCCCCATGGCTCTGCGCAGCCGGTTGAGATCCTGATGGTGATGGAATGGATTGCCGCCGCTCCAATAGACCAACTTGATATCGGGGTAGGTGAGTCGCTGACCGTCGTACTCGAACGGTTCGCCGGGATGGAGGAGCATATCGGCTACCCGGGCAACGGGAATAAAGGTCGAAACCGGATTCTTGCCCTGGGGCACCGACGGGAGATCGACGGCAGCCGGCGCCTGGCCGATTTCCGCCATGGACCCATACCCATGCCCAAACCCCCGGCCGGGCAATCCGATCTCGCCCAGCATGGAGGCGAGCGTAATGCCCATCCAGACGGGTTGCTCGCCGTAGCGTGCACGTTGCAACGCCCAGCCGACCGTGATCAGGGTTCGCTTGGCGGCCATCTCGCGGGCCAGCAGAACGATTCGCTCGGCCGGTACGCCGGAGATCGTTTCGGCCCAGTCCGGTGTTTTGGCTCTGCCATCGATATCGCCCAGCAGATACCGTTCGAAGGTTTCGAATCCGGCGGTATAGCGATCGAGAAACGCGCGGTCGAGCAGATTCTCGGTCGTCAGGGTATGGGCGATTGCGAGCATGACGGCCACATCGGAACCCGGCCGGACGGGAACCCATTCCGCCGCGACCTCGGCCAGGTCGTCTTTCAATGGACTGAACGAAACGAAACGGATGCCCTTGTCCGCTGCCGCGTGCAGATGGGCGCGCATGGTATGGGCGGTCACACCACCCGGGCTGACAAAGGTGTTCTTGACCGGCAGACCGCCGAATGCAACGACCAGCTCGGCTTCGTCGATAATCTGCTGCCAACTGGTGGCGAACTGGAACGGATTGATCTTGTCTCCCACGACCCGGCCCAGAATTGGCCGGGACGCGCCAAGACTATAGGTATTGACCGAGGCGGTATATCCACCGAGAAGATTGAGGAAGCGGCGCAGGTGGCTCTGGGCATGGTTGAACCGCCCGGCGCTCGCCCAACCGTAGGACCCGCCATAGATTGCGGAGGGGCCATGGGTGGTGGCGACCCGGTCGAGCTCGTGCGCGAGCAGATCGAGCGCGCGATCCCATTCGACCTCGACGAAGGGATCGATTCCGCGCCGGTCGGTTGCGCCGGGACCGTTCTCCAGCCAGCTTTTTCGGATAGCCGGACGCTGGATACGGGCAGGCGCGGTGGTCGAACCGGGAATATTGCCGAGCAGTGGTGATGGATCGTGGTCGAGTGGATGTGGAGAAGCCTGTACGATCTCATTGTCCGAAACCTCGGCCAGGTACGCTCCCCAGTGAGCGAGTTGAGGGTAGTGCGTTGTCATATTGGTAACTGGCTCCGTTTCTCCGCATCGTCCGCGAGCTTGGAATCTCGATAACTTTATACTGATATTCGATATAGCGGTTGGCGCATCGTCTGGATTGTCCAGCACGTCGATCCCGTGCATGAGAAGAACAAGGAGGATCCCATGAGTGCGCCGCCAGCGTCGTCACCGGGTGAGCTCAGCCCCGAGCAGGTCCAGGTGCTCCTGACCCCGATCCCAGCCTGGAAACAGGCCGCGCTTTGGAAGTCGATTGCCATTGCGCTGGTCAGTACGGTCGTCCTGCTGGGCATCATCGTAACGATTCTTTCCAGTTCGAGTGGGTGGGCATCGTTTCAACGCGCATTCCTCAGCTGGGAGCATTTCAAGGCGTCCTGGCCGATGGTGGTCGATGGGTTCAAGCTCAACATCAAGATCTTTATGATCGCCGAGCCCTTCATTCTTGCCATCGGGTTGCTGATCGCGCTCATTCGCGTGACCCGCAGCCCGGTGCTCTTTCCGTTGCGTGCGTTTGCGGTCATCTATACCGACTTCTTTCGTGGAGCGCCGGCCATTCTCGTCATCCTCATGCTCGGATTCGGTATGCCGGCGCTCCGGTTGGGCAGCGTACCGGCCGATCCGGTCTTCTGGGGAACGGTCGCCTGTATCCTGACTTCGTCGGCCTATACGGCGGAGACGTTTCGCGCCGGAATCGACTCGATCCATCCCAGCCAGCGCGCGGCCGCGCGGTCGCTGGGACTTTCGAGCACCCAGATGATGCGACTGGTGGTGCTGCCACAGGCAATCCGGCGACAGATTCCGCCGTTGCTGAGCGGGTTTGTCGCATTGCAGAAG
>JAMLHN010000008.1 GCA_023957115.1 Thermomicrobiales bacterium | reverse complement strand
CTATCTAAGCTATTTCCTATTTCCCATTTCCGATTTCCACACCCACCACGACCCCTCACCGTCTGGAAAAAATCGAACTGCCCGGATACACGGCATCTCCACCCAGTAGTTCCTCGATCCGCAGGAGCTGGTTGTATTTGGTAACCCGATCCATGCGCGTTGGGGCTCCCGTCTTGATCTGCCCCGCGTTCGTCGCAACGGCGAGATCTGCAATGAACGTGTCTTCCGTTTCACCGCTCCGGTGCGAGATCACGACACCAAATCCAGCGCGTTGCGCCATCTCGACGGCTTCGAGCGTTTCGGTCAGCGTACCGATCTGATTCAGCTTGACCAGAATCGCATTCCCCGCGCGCCGCTTGATACCTTCCTGCAACCGTTCGGTGTTGGTCACGAAAAGATCATCCCCGACGAGCTGGATCTTGTCGCCGACCTTCTTGGTCAGCTGCTCCCAGCTCGACCAGTCGTCTTCGGCAAGTCCGTCTTCGATCGAGGCAATGGGGTACTTCTCAGTCCAGTCGACCCAGTAATCGACCATCTCAGCCGACGTTAGCGTGCGTCCTTCACCTTCGAGGGTGTACTTGCCGTCGTCATAGAGTTCGGTCGAAGCCGGGTCTAATGCGACGACCAGTTGTTCGCCGGGTGCGTAGCCGGCCCTTTCGATGGCGTCGGTCACGAGCTTGATCGCGTCTTCGTTCGACGGGAGACTCGGTGCACACCCGCCTTCGTCGCCGACATTCGAATTCAGACCGGAGCTGACCAGCATGCTCTTGAGCGCATGGAAGACCTCGGTTCCCCAGCGGAGTCCCTCGGCATAGGTCTCCGCGCCAACCGGCATGACCATGAACTCCTGCATGTCTACGTTGGAGCCCTGGGCATGCTTGCCGCCGTTGAGGATGTTCATCATCGGTACGGGCAACGTACGCGCCTGCGGACCGCCCAGATAGCGGTAGAGCGGCAAACCGACCGTGGCGGATGCTGCCCGGGCGACAGCCAGCGAGACGCCCAGCATGGCGTTGGCGCCCAGATTGCCCTTGTTCTTCGACCCGTCCAGCTCGATCATCAGCAGGTCGACGGCACGCTGGTCGATCGCGTCCATACCGATCATTTCTTCGGCAATCGTCTCGTTGACATTGGTGACCGCCTTGAGGACGCCCTTGCCGCCGTATCGGCTCTTGTCCCCGTCTCTCAGCTCGACGGCCTCATAGGCGCCGGTGGAGGCGCCGGACGGCACGGCTGCCCGCGCGACGACGCCGTTGGTTAGCCCAACCTCCACCTCCACTGTCGGATTTCCACGCGAATCGAGGATTTCCCGGCCGTACACGAACTCGATAATCGAATCCAAAGTTGTTCTCCCGCCGAATAGTCGCAATGTTCTCCATCCGAAAGTATAGGAGCGGTTTGCTATACTCCGGCCCGATCCTGCTTCCACAGGAGGCGATGACGGAGACCAGTACGTCCGTACGCAAACGACGAGAGAGGGCGGTCCAGGCTGAGAGCCGCCTCGCGCTGCACGGACTGAATTCACTCCCGAGCTGGCCGGCGAATGTACGCTTTCGTACCCAACCGTCCCCGAGCGTCCCGCGGTTATCGGGACTGTCTGAATTTCGTATCAGACGACGAGCGCGCCGTTTCGACGGCGAATCAGGGTGGTACCGCGCGGCGACTCCGCGTCCCTGAACGCGAGTCGCGTCCTGTCTGAATGCGAAGGCCACGTGTCCACCTTCATCGAACAACTGAAACAACTTCGATCCGAAGCGACTGCGCTCATCCAGGAAGCCGATTCGACCGCGGAGCTGACCGCGATCGACCGTGACGTTCTCGGAGGCAAGGGAAAGCTGACCGCGCTGATGCGCCAGCTTGGGTCGCTGAGCCCGGAGGAGCGTCCCGAAGCAGGACGCGAATCGAACCGGGTGAAGCAGGCGCTGACGGAGCTGCTGACCGAACGCCGCGAGACACTACGCGCCGGTGAACTCTCGGCGCAGCTCGAGTCCGAGCGGATCGATATCACCCTCCCGGGTCGAAAACCGCAGATCGGGATCGTGCATCCGGTCTTCCAGATGATCGAGGAATTGAGCGATATCTTCGCGCTGATGGGTTTCCAGACCGTCTTTGGCCGCGAGGTCGAAAGCGGCTTCTACAACTTCGATCAGCTCAATATTCCGGCCGATCATCCGGCACGCGATGTCTGGGATACCTTCCTCGTAGAGTCCGATGGCGCCGAAATCGTTCTGCGCACGCATACGTCTCCGATGCAGGCACGAGTCATGGAAAAGACCGAGCCGCCAGTGCGCGTTGTCGTGCCGGGACGCACCTATCGATATGAAGCCCAGGATGCCTCGCATGAGTGGATGTTCCATCAGCTCGAAGGGTTGGCCGTCGATGAGCACATCACGCTGGCCGACCTCAAGGGTGTGCTGCAGGAACTCGCGCGCCAGCTCTTTGGACCGAAGCGAAAGATCCGGTTCCGCTGCGACTTCTTCCCGTTCGTCGAGCCAGGCGTCGATTTCGCGGTCGACTGCGCCATCTGCGATGGCGCGGGTTGCCGCGTCTGCAAACACTCCGGTTGGTTGGAGATGGGCGGGGCCGGCATGGTCCATCGCAAAGTGCTCGAAGCAGTTGGCTATGACGCAGACAAGTACTCGGGTTTCGCCTTCGGTCTTGGGATCGAGCGAATGGTCATGATGCGCCATGGCGTAGACGACGTACGGGCATTCGCCGGGAATGATCTTCGATTCCTGGAACAGTTCGCCGCCAAGGCATTCGGGACAGGGAGTGTGGCAGCGTGAGAGTTCCCCTCAAATGGCTGAATGAGTTCGTCGAAGCTGACGTCGAGGTCGCCGAGCTCGCTCGCAAGTTGACGCTGGCCGGTCTCGAAGTCGAAAAGATCGACATCGTCGGCGCTGAATGGGACAAGGTGTTCACCGCCTCGGTCATCGGGGTCGAACGTCATCCGGATGCCGATCGCCTCGTGCTCGCCGATGTCGAGGCCGGCGAGCACCGGCTCACGGTGGTGACCGGCGCGCCGAACATCGCTGCCGGTCAAAAGGTCGTCCTGGCATTGGCCGGCGCGCGGCTCATCGATGGGCATAGCGACTCGGGCGAGTACAAGACGCTCAAGCCCGGAAAGATCCGCGGTGTCATGTCCGAAGGCATGGTCTGCTCTGAAAAGGAGCTGGGTATGTCCGACGAGCATGAGGGGATCCTGGTGCTTTCGGACGATACCCCCCCCGGACTCCCCTTGCAGGAGTATTGGGGCGACACGGTGCTCGAGTTCGAGATCACGCCGAACCTGGCGCATGATTTTTCGGTGCTCGGAGTTGCTCGGGAAGTCGGCGCGCTCTTTCACAAGCGGATTGCGGAACCGGCACGCGTCGAGCTGTCTTCGATTCCGGCTGCCGGCGAAGCATTGATCTCGATCGAGGCGCCGGATCTTTGCGCTCGCTATATCGGCGCCGTCATCAAAGGGATCGAAGTCGGTTCCTCCCCCGAATGGATGAGCCGGCGATTGAATCAGGCCGGCATCCGGTCGATCAACAACGTCGTCGATGTCACAAATTATGTCATGTTGGAATACGGTCAACCGCTTCACGCGTTCGACCACGATCAATTGCACGGAAATCGAATCATCGTCCGCCGCGGTGGCGACGGTGAGCAGATGGAGACGCTCGATCATGTCCAGCGCACCCTCGATTCGGAGATGCTGGTCATCGCCGATGCAAATCGCGCCATCGCCCTTGCCGGGGTGATGGGCGGCACCGATACCGAGGTCTCCGATACAACCACGTCCGTGCTGCTGGAAAGCGCGTCGTTCGACATGAAGGCGACTCGACGCACCTCGCGGCTCCTCAAGCTGCGGAGCGACGCCTCCGCCCGGTTCGAGCGTGGCGTCGATCCGGATCTGGCGAGTGCCGGCATAGCGCGCGCACTCGAGCTCCTGCTGGACGTTTCGCCGGGCGCGGAAGTCGTCGAAATCGCCGACGTATACCCCGCTCCGGTCCAACCGCGGGTCCTGACGATGCCCTTCGACCGGATCGAGCGTCTGCTGGGTGTCCGATTTACAACAGCGGAAGTCGACCGCACCTTGACCGATCTCGGATTCGAGCCGCGTATCGAAGACGACTCGGATGGAACGAATCTCACGGTTACGATCCCAACCTTCCGCAGCGATGTCTCGATACCCGAAGACATCGTCGAAGAGGTCGGACGCATCCTCGGCTACGACCGAGTGCCGGCCACCCTGCCAGTTGGACAAACCGTTCCGGTGGTCCGTGATCCGAGCTATCTACTGCAAACCCGCATTCGGCAGGTCCTGACCAGCTCCGGCGCCAGCGAAGCGGTGACGTACATCACGACATCCGACACGATGTTGTCGACCTTCGTGGACGAAAACGGAACGGCAGGAATCCTGACCCCGCAACCGGTCGAGTCGCTGATTCGTCTCGTCAATCCGCTGAATGCGGACCGGCCATATCTGCGAAACACCTTGATTCCCGCATTGCTGGAAGTCGTTTCCGCCAATCTCCGCCACCACCGGCGCGTTTCGTTCTTCGAGCTGGCTCGAGTCTATCTTCCACTCGGTCCCAATGAGCTGCCGAACGAGGTCCAGACGTTGGGTCTCGTGATGGCGGGCAATCGAGACGACCTGGACCGATTCGCATCGTCCGAACAGCTCGACTTCTTCGATCTCAAGGGGGTCATCGAGGCCACGTTGCGAGGCGTCGGGGTCGGTCCGGTTCACGTCGAGGCGGCCGAATCACCCGGGTTTCATCCCGGTCGAACCGCGGCATTCTGGTCGGAGACCAGCAAATCGGACTGTTCGGGGAACTTCATCCATCGACTGCCGAGGCGTACGGTATCGATGGCATCCGCGTCTGCGCGGCCGAGCTGGACGTCGACGCCCTCGTGGCGCGCTCCGAACGCGGCAGTACGTCGATTTCCTCCCCGCGATTTTTGCCGGTCGAGCAGGATCTGGCGGTCGTCGTGGCGAACGAGACCCCGGCCGCTGCCGTCGAGGAGGCGCTGCGAGCCGGCGCGGGGCCGTTGCTCACGTCGGTCGTGCTCTTCGATGTCTTCTACGGAACGCAAATTGGGGAGGAGAACAAGAGCCTCGCCTACCGGCTCACATTCACCTCGCCGGGACGCGCTTTGACCGATGACGATCTAGTCAAGGTCCGGGGTAAGATCGAACGCACGTTGAAGCAACGTGTGCAAGGACGGCTACGCGCATGAATCAGCCCGTATCGATTCGCGTCGTTCATGGATTCGACGCCGCCTGGAACGCGCTCGATCGCAAAGGCGGCCTGGAAGATCTCGAGCTTTCGGAGGGCGCACGCACCGGAATTCAGCGGGTCTTCGGTGAGCCGTTGACGGCGGAACAGGTGGTCGATCGGATCATTGCCGATGTCCGTGCCCGTGGTGACGACGCAATTCGACACTATTCGCGAGCGATCGATCGGGTCGAGCTCGATCGGATCGAAGTCCCGCGCGAGGAGTGGAAAGCGGCCTTCGACTCGATCGATCCCGAGCTTCAGAACGCCATGACGGTCTCGGCCGCGCAGATTCGGGATTTTCATGAGAAGCAGAAGCGAACCTCCTGGATCGACTTCAACGAAGACGGCGCACTGGGACAGATCGTGCGACCGCTGGAGCGCATTGGCGTCTATGCACCGGGAGGTTCGGCGGTCTACCCGTCGTCACTTCTCATGACCGCGGTGCCGGGCAGGGTCGCGGGTGTCGAAGAGATCGTCGTCACGTCGCCGCCGGGCGCGAATGGTGTTTCGCCGCTCATTCTCGCGGCGGCACACGTCGCCGAGGTCGACCGTGTCGTCCAGGTTGGCGGCGCGCAGGCGATTGCGGCGCTGGCCTATGGCACCGAGTCGATCCCGCGCGTGGACAAGATCTTCGGTCCGGGCAATATCTTCGTCGTGCTGGCGAAACGGCAGGTCTTCGGTCAGGTAGCCATCGATCAGCTCCCCGGCCCGACCGAGACGGTGGTTGTCGCGGACGTGTCGGCAAACCCGCGGCTTACCGCCGCGGACATGCTTGCCCAGGCCGAGCATGATGGCATGGCGAGTGCGATTCTGATCACGACCAGCGAGCGACTGGCGCACCAAGTGCAGGCGGAGCTTTCACTGCAGCTCGGTCAGCTCGAACGCGAAGCGATTGCGCGGGAATCACTCGCCACGAACGGTCTGATCGCGGTGGTGGAAACGATCGAGCACGCCATGGAACTCGCCAATCGCTATGCACCCGAGCATCTTTGTCTCTTGCTGAAGAAGCCTTGGGACGCGGTACCGATGGTCAAGCATGCGGGAGGTATCTTCGTCGGCGAAGGGAGCCCCGAGGCGCTCGGCGATTACACCGCCGGACCCAGCCATGTGATGCCAACTGGTGGAACGGCACGGTTCTTCTCCCCGATCCATCTCGGCGATTTCACCAAGGTAATCAACTTGGCCGCGGCAAACGAACGGGCACTCAATCGACTCGGCCCACCGGCGATCGCACTGGCCAAAGCTGAGGGCCTGGGCGCCCACGCGCGCGCGATCGAGCTTCGGCTGGAGCAAATCGCGCCAGATTAGTCGTCGTTGACGAGACGGAGCGCGGCGATGACCCGCTCCTCGGCCGTCATGCCAGACGTCGATTCGACGCGCATGGCGGCCGACATTGCTTCCGCCGCGGAATACCCCAGCGAGCGAAGCGCGGCAACCACGTCCTCGTCCGCGGCGCCACCGGGAACAACGCCTGTGGCGGGCTCGGGCAGCTTTCCCTTCAGATCGACGATCAGTCGAGCGGCCGTTTTTGCGCCGATACCCGGCACCGTCGAAAAGAGCTGCGCGTTGCCCTGGCTGATTGCCTCGCGCAATTGATCGGGTTGGAACCGGGACAGCACGGCGCAGGCAGTTTTCGGTCCGATCCCGCTCGCGGAGATGAGCGCTTCGAACAGATCGAGCTCGTCTTGCGAGGCGAACCCATAGAGCGCGAGCTGATCCTCACGCACCAGCAGGTACGTGTAGAGCCGCACCGCGTCCCCAACATCGCCAACCGCGCTCAAGGTAGAGGTTGACGTTCCAATTCGATAGATTACTCCGCCAACATCGACCAACAGCGCATCCGCACGCTTGGCTTCGATAACGCCCGAGATGCCGGCAATCATGTGAATTTCTCCTCCAGGCGATAAACGCGAATCGCGTTCTCACCAAGAACCGCGGCTCGCACTGCATCATCAGCCCATGGGCGTTGCCGGCACTTCTGCAAAATCGGTCCTTGCCTGAGCACCGGGTAGTCCGAAGCAAAAAGTATCCGATCGGCCCCGACCAGCTGCGCCGTCGTCTCGAACACGCTGTGATCGTAGAGATAGGTGGAAGCAGCCGAGTCGTACGACAGGTTCACGGTCGTCAAGCGAACCTCGGGCATGAGCTCATAGAACGGAAGCCCACCGCCCCAGTGAGCCGCCACCACGCGCAGATCTGGATAGGCGGAGAGAAATCGCAGAAACCGATCCGGCGTTGCCGCTCCTTTGCCCGGGTAGTCGTGCCCGACTGGCTCGGACGCGTGGATCATGACGGGCCGGTCGTGGGCGATGCAAACCTCGACCAGCGGTTGAAGTCGTTCCGGCTCACGCAAATCGAAATCCTGGGCGTCGGCGTTGAGCTCCCCGACTCCGCTCGCCCCGCGCCCGAACGCGTCCTCGATCATTCGCGCGATGCCATCACAAGCGGGCGAGCCGATGGCCAGCCAGGCGATTCGATCGGGATAGGTCCGCGCCGCAGCGGCCATATAGTCATTGTGATACTGGCACAAGCCAATATCCCTCCATGGAAAACCGCATGCAATGGAAAGATCGATCCCGGCTTCGTCCATGCTCGCGATGAGGTCTTCGGCGGTGGCGAGTCTTGCCCTGGGCGGCGAGTAGAGCTGTCCGAACCAGAAGTCCCGTTCCAGGAATCGCTCTCGATGCGCAACGATCTCGTCGGGAAAGATATGGACGTGCGCGTCGACGACTCGCATTGGCGTTACAGGAAGAAGTACCAGAGCGCGAGCAAAAGCCCAGCAAGGAAGATCAGTGCGATGATGATATAGGGGAGCGATGTCGGCGTGCTGAGCGCCTCCTGCGGTGGTTCTGGCATCGCCTCACGGGCCGGAAGGACGTCGAGCACGGTTGCAGCGCTCGTGATGTCTCCCGCGTTCGATACCCGCTGCTCGATCATCCCGGAAAACGACTGCCCTGCGGGCACAAGCGCTTTCGTTGTCGATCCCGCGGCAATCTGCTCGGCGGTCGTGCCGCTCAGAAGCGCGACCGAATCGAGGGGCAGCAAGGTGATGTCGAAGATAGCCGGCAGCCGGTTCTCCAGCCGTTCCTCAACGCCGAGAAGCTGCGGGGCAGTCTTGGTCTCGAGGGTCCGCTTCTCCGTACGGCGGTTGTTGCTTCGCTCCGTTCGCTGATTCTTGGTGACCTGGTTGATTCGATCGGCGCGATAGAGGAATGCCTGATTGTCACCAACGACGGCAAACGACGCGTACTTCCCTCTGGCCACCAAGGCGACCAGGGAGACTTCGCCGGGATCGGCAGCATAGAGATCGGCGTTCGCGGCGCGGAATGCCGCTTTCAGGCGGGCCGCCATATCCGTCTGTGTCCCGTCGACGACCGCCGATTGAAACCGGTCCAGCACACGCTGGGCTCGGTCGTTGCCATTCCCTTCGGTGTGATCGGTAGCCACCGCCATGATGGTCGCCGGCAAGGGGGTGCTGCCGGAATCGAGAAGTGAGATCTCTCGCAGCAGGACCGCCGATCGGCCCGCGGTATCGGCCGGATTGGTCTGATAGGCAGCCGTGCTGAACCTGAGCGGTTGCTCGACAACCATTTGCAGGGAACTGGACAACGCGGTTACTTCCTTACGAATGTCTACGCCGGATGACTAGTTTATGACGGCAAGCGCTTCGCGGAGCGCCCGGACGGAATCGGCCACGCTCGCCTGATCGTTGAAGACGCCGCTGCCAACAACGAACATGTCGACTCCCGCCTGGCGAACCTTGCCAATATTGCTGGCTTTGATACCACCATCGACTTCCAGATTGCAGCTGGGATTGACGGCATCGATGAGCTCTTTGATCCGCTGCAGCTTCCTGAGTGAGCCAGGAATGAACGATTGTCCACCGAACCCGGGATTCACACTCATGACGAGGATTTGATCCACCAGGGGGAGCACTTCTTCGATCATCACGACGGGCGTGCCCGGATTGATCGATACCCCTGCGCGCACATCCAGACGTTTGAGCGTCTGGATCGCGCTGTTCAGGTGGCTGGTGGCTTCGGTGTGAATCGTGATCGCGTCGGCGCCAGCCTGAGCGAACTCGTCGAGATACCGGGTCGGCTCTTCGATCATGAGATGGACGTCGATCGGCAGCTTCGACGCGCGACGGACGGTTTCGACCATGATCGAGCCGAACGTCATATTCGGAACGAACATGCCATCCATGACATCCACATGCCAGAAATCGATACCCGCATCCTCCGCGATGGCAATCTGCTTGGCGAGATGGAGGAGATCGGCGGTAAGGATCGACGCGCCAATGCGTGCAGGTTTCATCGAACGGTCCCGGGCTTCATGGCCATCTTCCGACGGCTCCAAATCACGGAGCACTATACTCCCACAATCGTTCTTCCTCTGCGTCCGTCGCCCGAAGAACATCGCTACTTTGAAGCTGACGCGGCTCTCCGCATCTCGATCCATCCCATGCGCCTGCATCCGTTCAAACGCATCGAAAACTCGCTGGAGTTCATCGTCGAGCGTCCGTTCGCGATGTTCTTTCGCCGATCCATTCAGCCGGCCGAGGTCGGGAAACGGCTGAAACGTGAGCTCACGTCCGGCAGCGTCGTCTCTGTTCGAGGCAAAGTCGCGCCGAACGAATTCGTCGTGCTGCTGAGTCCCGACGACTTCGGTCCCTATGACGAACATGGGCGGATACTGGCCGGCGACCTCGAAGATTGGCTGGAGGATGTCGCGCTCCAGTCGAATGTCACGACGGCCGGTCCGATCCACGTCCAGTTCGAGGCCGATGAATCGGTCAGGCGAGGCCGCTTCGAGGTGCGGACAGCCGTTGCCGAGCATACAGCGATGCACATTCAATT
This sequence comes from Thermomicrobiales bacterium, assembly GCA_023957115.1. Classification (GTDB taxonomy): domain Bacteria; phylum Chloroflexota; class Chloroflexia; order Thermomicrobiales; family UBA6265; genus JAMLHN01. Next base: position 113,665 of record JAMLHN010000008.1, on the reverse strand, counting down.
CACGGATCCAGGGCGCACCGAACCCTTCGAAGCCATGTCGAGGTCGGAAGCCGCGACCGTGGGATTCATCGAAATCTGCAGTGGTCCGACCACCGGCGCCGTCTTTCCAATTCGCAAACAGCTCGTTACGGTTGGGCGCGATCTCAGCAACGATCTGGTCATCGACAGCGCCGAGGTCTCCCGGTTCCATGCGGAGATCCAGGCATCGGGACAGGGCGTCTTCGTTTCGGATTCCAACAGCCTGAATGGCACGTTCGTCAATGGCATCCAGGTGGTGGGAGCGCAACGAATCGGCGCAGGCGATCAGATCATGTTTGGAACGACGCTCTGCCGGTATTGGTACGAGCTTTGACGATGCCGGCGATCGGAATCGACCAACCCTGATGGAGCTCACCGGCGACACGGCGTACCAGATCGTGAGGGCCCTTTTCGCGATCTCGCTTGTTGGATTCCTCTTGCTCGTCATCCGGATTACGCTGCGCGAGCTCCAGCAACCCGCTGCCAATTCGTTGCAGACAAGAAAGAATCAGTTGCGCGCTGAGCTCGTCACGATGCCGGCGGATACCGGGACTGCGGTGCCGGATGGACTCGTGTTCGAGATCCAGGGCGTGACCACGCTGGGACGAGCAGAATCGGCCAAGGTGCTTCTCGAAGACTCGTCGGTTTCCGCGCATCATGCGCTCCTGCGGCCGGCTGGTGACGTGTGGACAATCGAAGATCTCGGGAGTCGCAACGGCACCCTGGTCAACGGGCGGCAATTCGCCGGTCAGCACGAGCTCGAATGCGGTGATTCGATCCAGCTCGGCCGGGTCCAGCTGCGGCTAATGTGCTAGGATTGCCGCCGCGAGGCCGCTTCGGTTTCGTAAGTGGGATTGGGCTGGGCGCCCCGAACAGCGTCCTCCATATTCAGGAAACGCTCGGTGGCACAAACACCTCTGACACACACGTCCGGCGGCCCGCTCGCCGGCTCGTGGCCCTTCAAACAATCGATCGACACGACCAGCTCTGCTCGTTCGCTGGGACATATCGGGAGCCGGATCGTTCTTGCCTTTGCGCTGATCGCCATTGCGGCCGCAGGTTCGCTTTTCGCGTTTCGCGTCGCCTATTCCAACGAGATCTATCCGGGTACTCGTGTCGGGGGTGTCGACGTCAGCGGAATGACCCGGACCGAGGCAACCAGGGCATTGCAGGCCAAAGCGGATGAGATCACCGCGCAACGCGCCTATTTCGACGGATTCGATCAGCATTGGGCTCCTACCCTGGCGGAGCTGGGCGTAACCGCCGATATCGATGCCTCGATCGACCAGGCTATGGCGATCGGTCGAGAAGACTCCAGCGCGGACCGCCTCTCGTCGGTCGTTTCGAGTCTGAGCGGGGAGCGTGATCTGCCGCTGCAGCTGACAATCAACCCGGAGAAGCTTTCCAATTGGAGCGCGACGGTCAACAACGATATCAATCTGATTCCACATGACGCGATTCTGACGGTCGAGAACGGACAGGTGACAATCCTGCCCGAGTCCAATGGCACGATCGTCGACGAGGCGGCGATGCAGACCGTCATCGAGGAGAACCTGCTGACCATGCAGGCTCCCACGCAGGCGCTACCGACGGTCTTCAAGCTCCCCTCCATCCACGCGTCCGATCTGGAACCGGTCCAGGCGCTGATCACCAACGCGTTGAGCTCACCGGTAACGGTAACCTTCGGAAGTCAGAGTTGGACCATCAAGCCAGAAGACTTCGGACAGTTTGTGACGACCTCGATCGATCCGACTAAGACAGGCGCCGAATCTGTCAGCATCGAAGTCGATCAGGAGTCGCTTTCGAGCTGGCTGAATAGTCAGTTCGCGGGGAGCGTCAATTCGGATCCCAAGAACGCCAGGGTGGCTTGGGACGGCGAGAAGCTCTTTGCCACGGTCGATAGTGTCGACGGCGCCAAGCTGCGCCCGATAGCGATGGCGGAGGCAGTATCGGCATCGTTTCTCGGAGATCACGAACCGGTTCAGATTCCGGTGACGGTGCTCAAACCGGACGTCGACGGTGACAATCTCGATGCGCTCGGCATTACGACCAAGCTCGGCGTCGGTACATCGAATTTCGACGGTTCGGATGATGCTCGCTCGATCAATATCGCGGTCGGAGCAGAGCTCCTGAACGGTACGCTCATCCCACCGCACGGTACATTCTCGTTCAATCATTCGATCGGGGTCATCGGTCCAGATCTCGGCTTTGTCGAGGGTCAGGTGATCGACGGTGAGAAGATTGGCCGTGACTATGGCGGCGGTATCTGCCAGGTGTCGACTACGGTCTTCCGAGCAGCCTTCTATGCCGGGATGCCGATCGTCGAGGGTTGGCCGCATCGATGGCGTTTGGGATTCTATGAGCTCGATGGTTGGACCGCTGGTCTGGATGCGTCGATCATGCAACCGGAGGGCGATCCGTTCGGCGGCGGCGACTTCAGATTCGAGAATCCGACCGATTCCTGGATGCTGATCGAGTCGTATGTCGAGTATCCGCGGGTGATCGTCATCATCTATGGGGCCGATCTGGGCTACACCGTCGACGTTTCCGATCCGGTCTACGGCGCAACCTACGAACCTTTGGGTCCCTCCCGAGTCGTCGATTCCACGCTCCCCGCAGGCACGATGATCCAATCGGAATGGGCCGCCCCGGGGATGGATATCGTTTACTATCGCACGGTCTATGGACCTGATGGCGAAGTCGTGCTCTCGGACGATTGGGAAACCAACTTCTACGCGCGAGGGGATGTCTACAAGGTGAGTCCCGATATGGCAGGCCAGTGAGCTTGATGATCGAGCCATGACGGCGTCCGCGGCGGTCGCCACTCAACCATCGATTTCTCCTGAGACTCGAGCCTCGATAGGCTCGTTTTCTCTGATCCTTCCCGCGCATAACGAAGCCGAGAATATCGAAGTGGTGGTGCGGCGAGCGATCGAGGTGCTGCCCACGTATTTCGATTCGTTCGAGATCATCGTCGTCAACGATGGATCCAAAGACGACACCGGCAGGATCGTCGATCGACTTGCGCAGGGCGACCCGCGTGTCCGAGCAGTTCATCATCCAAAGAACCGCGGGTATGGGGGCGCTTTGACGTCCGGATTCGAGACGTCGAGCGGCGACCACGTCATGTTCATGGACGCGGATCGCCAGTTCGATATCGCGGACATCGAGCTGCTCTATCCGTTCATCTCGACACACAAAATTGTCGCCGGATTCCGCATGATGCGGCAGGACGAGCTCCACCGCCGGATCTTTGCCGAGATCTTCAATTTGGTGGTGCGCACGCTCTTCGGCGTGCACCTGCGGGATATCGACTGCGCGTTCAAGATCTTCGACGGAGACATGATTCGCTCGCTGGAGCTCTCCTCTCCGGGAGCGTTGATCAATACCGAGATCCAGGCCAAAGCCCGTCGCCAGGGCGCCGAGATTCAGCAAGTGGGGGTGCGACATTTCCCGCGTATCGCAGGCGAGGCGACTGGCGGCAACCCGCGCGTGATTGCCCGGGCGATGAAAGAAACCGTCGTTCTCTGGTGGCGAATGCGGAGTTACACCCCGCCCCCCGGACGACCGAACGTCAACGGTCCGTACAGGCTCGGCGACGCCTTAGTCGTCACTGGCGGACTGTCACTGGCTGCGCTCACGCTCGGCGCTCTACGACGCCTGAAGCATCGTAGGACGTAGGAGCTGGGAGCTGGGAGCTGGGAGCTGGGAGCTGGGAGCTGGGAGCTGGGAAAATCTCTCATACGGAATCCGGGTGATTGCTCGGGGATAGCGTAGCCGCCGGCCCTGTGCCGGCGGCTACCTCATGCGATGCTGGGCTGGGCTGGGGCGGTGGTGACCCGATCGTGCCGCATCCTGGTGTGTTCACCCGGATTCCGTATAACGTCTGCCGATGCGAGCACGCAAGCGCGACGATGAGTCCCAGTTCGGCAGCGTCAACCCCTCGTCGGAGCTCACGGCGAAGGAACAAGCTAACTCCTAAATTTCGGATCCTCGCTCATCAACCACGCCGCCAGATATGCCCAATCCAGTCCTCGATCTGCTGGCGTTGGATCATCTGAAAACCGAGCTCCTGATAGCGTTCGACGACGCCAGCTTCTTTCGAATCGATGATGCCGCTCAGGACCAAGGTTCCGTCGACGGCGACTGCGTCCACGATGGCATCTGAGATTTCGATCAGCACCCGGGCGATGATATTGGCCACGACGATGTCATAGGTCGCCTGCGGCGCCGAATTTGGCGACATATCCGACTGCCAGATCGAGACGACATCCCCGGCGTCGTTGAGTGCGATATTCGTTTGCGCTTGCCATACCGACACCGGGTCGATATCGACGCCTTCGACCCGCGATGCACCCAGCTTTGCCGCGGCGATCGCGATGATGCCCGAGCCGGTTCCGACATCGAACAGCGTGCGTCCCTCGATTGGTTGCGTTTCCAGCAGCTGGAGCGCGGTCTGCGTGGTCGGATGCGTTCCGGTGCCGAACGCCATGCCAGGATCGAGCAAGACGACCACATCGTCGCCCGCCGGCTCGTACGTTTGCCAAGGCGGCCGAACAACCGTCCGGGTTCCCACGCGGACCGGTTTGTAGTGCGCCTTCCAGGCGTTCGCCCAGTCTTCTTCGTTGCGGGTTTCAACCGTGAGCTCACCTGTTCCTCGCAACTGTCCGAGGTGCCAGATACCGTTGCGAATCGCCTCCAGCGCGGACCCGTCGAAGGTTTCCTGTGGGATAAATGTGCGAATGCGAAAGGGCCGGCTGATGTCGACGCGAACGTTGTCGCCGTCTCGATCTTGCAGAAACGGCTCTTCGATCACGACCCCTTCGTTGTAGCCATAGCGAGAAAAGAGCTCGACGACCGGTTCCACCGCCTCGTGGTCGACTTCGACGGACAACTCGATCCAATTCCCGGCAGACGCACTCTGCCCGCTCAAATTCGCACCGTGCTGGTGTCGCCGACATTCACGCTTACCGCATGACCGGTGACGGTGGCATCCTTGCCAACGATGGAGTAGTCGAGAATCGCTCCTTCGACCTTCGCTCCCTGATCGACAATCGTATCCCGCACGATCGAGCGGGTGATCACCGCATCCGGTCCGATGCTCGCATAGGGACCAACGACCGACTCCTCGATCCGTGCCGTTGGGTGGATGAATGACGGTTCGATCACACCGGACCCGTGGATCGCTGGATCGCCGTCAGAAATGATGCCGAGAAGGTATCGATTGGTCTGCAGCAATGCCGCATCGTTGCCGCAGTCCTCCCAGACTGTGACGGGAGCAGTCACTACTTTCTTGCCGCGATCGATCATGATCTGAACCGCGTCGGCAAGGAAATACTCATTTTTGAGCGCGATCTTGCGCTCGAACTGCTCGACGATCGCGCTGTAGAGGTCTTCCATGTTCCGGACGTAATAGATGCCGACAACCGCCAGGTTCGATTCAGGGTTCTGCGGTTTTTCGACCAGACGCACGACACGGCCGTCCTCCTCCACCGCGATGCCGTAGGCGGAGGGATCGGGCACTTCCTTGACGAACGCGATGACGTCGGCATCCGAGGATTCGATCACACTGAAATCGGCCTCGAACAACATGTCAGGGAAGAGAATGAGCGCATCCTGATCAGCTGCCTCTCGCGCCCGGATGATTGCATCGGTCTGCCCCAACATGACGGGCTGCTCGATGAATCGAGCTTCCGTTTGGTACTCGGCCTCGACCCAGCTCTCGATCTGGTTTCCCAAGTAGCCAGTGATGAAAATGAGCCGCCGGGGCTCCAGGAGCATGACTCGGTCGAGCACATGCGAAAGCATCGGCCGTCCCGCGACTGACACGAGCGGCTTGGGCTTACTCCAGGTTTGAGGTCGGAGGCGAGTGCCGAGCCCGGCAACAGGCAAAATAATGTCCACGCTGCATCCAATCGGGCGTAAGACCGCCCGCACGTACTGGCGTCACGCCAGATCCATGTCGATACCGTCAAGTTTACCGGGATTCGGAGACGATGCGATGGCGCATGGTTTGTGGAAGGTACCCCCAGCGGGATTCGAACCCGCGATCTTCACCTTGAAAGGGTGACGTCCTGGTCCACTAGACTATGGGGGCTCAGGAACACCGCGCACGGCGCGGCGAAGCTCGCTAAGGATAGGGGTAACGACCGCTTTCCGGCAACCCGATCACCAAGCTTTGATCCAGTTGAGCCCGTATCGGGCCATTCGCCGCAGATCGCCGCTCATCCAGAAGACCGTTGTCCAGCAGATCAGTCCGATCGTCACCAATGCCCCACGGGTTGGATGACCAAGAACCACGGTTCCGGGAAGAGCACGCTCGAGCAGGACGACCAGCTCCACCATCAACCAACTGAACAGACTGGCCGGCGCCAGCGTGGGCACACCGATCGCATCGCTTGCGACCGCCGGCAGGCTGCCGATCAGTGCGAACGGAAATGCCAGATTGGCGAGTGGCGCGACGACCAGATTTGCGATGAGACTCGTCAAGCTGATCGAACCGATTCGCGCAGCGAGCACGGGGATCGTCGCCAGCTGGGCGGCCAGGACGCTGAGTCCGACCGTGATGAGCGCTCCGCGGGCACCCTGGCGCTCGCTTCCGTCGAAGACCACGATCAACGCGATCGTGGCGGCCAGCGAAAGCTGAAACGCCAATGTCTGAAAGTCGTTGGGACGAACCAGGATCTGGAACGACGCCAACAGTAGCGTCAGGGTTAGCAGATCGGGCAGGCGGCCAATCATACGGCCGATCAATACCGCGGTCGCCAGCAATGCCGCGCGAAATACCGACGGTTGAAGCCCGACCATGAACGCGTACGCCCAGATCAATCCCGTGCCTGCGACAACGAACCAGGTGCTCCGCCGCATGGCGCCGGATGCCATCACTCCAAGCAATAGCATGAGCACCGCAAAGTTGGCGCCCGAGATCGCGGTGATATGCGTCGTTCCGGTACCCAAAAACGCCGCGCGCGATTCCTCGGAAAGCGCACCATCGTCGCCCGTCACCAACCCACTCATCAACGCGCCGGTGTCGCCCGGCGCCGATCTCATCAGTACATCGGAAAGCGTCAACCGCACCCCGGACAGGATGGAACGAACACCCGTTCCGCGCTCGACGATCGCGAACTGGCCTGCCCAGAGCTGGGCATCGCAATCGCGCGCCTGCAGCGCCGCCCGGCCTATCTGCGAAAGATCCTTGGGCAACGTCACGACGCCACGCACCGACAATAGATCGCCGGCTCGGGGCCTTGGCGCAGAAGGCAGATAGACGCACAGTGTTCCAGGAGTCGAATCGCCAGCCTCGGCGGTCAACCGCTGTCCGGACGCGGTCAGGTAGGGCCCATTCACCACCCGGATCGTTCCCTGGAAATCGCCGTGTGCCCAATACGTTGGTCCCCCATCGGCAGTGGACCGGGCGAGCAGAGCGCCCCCGACACTGGCGAACAGAATGATGCCAACGAATGTGAACGACACTTCCGAGCGTGCACGTGCCAGCGCGAGCAGACCGGCGGTGACCGCCAATGCGGCCAGCCCAAAGCCAAATCCGGACAGGAAGGCGATACCAATTGCCATCCCTGCCATCGGTTAGATCGTGACCAGTTCGCGCATGTCGTCGACCATGCGGGCAGAGATTCCTGGCACCCGCGCCAATTGATCGACTGAGGTGAATGGTCCATTCTCTGTTCGGTATTCGATGATGGCGTCCGCAAGCGCTGGGCCGATGCCTGGCAAACGGTCGAGCTCATCCGCATTGGCCGTGTTGATATCGATCAGCGCAACGCCGTCGACTGAGACGACCGTTCCCGGTCCCGGTGTCGGGCGCACGACCGGAATGGTGATTTCTTCCCCGTCTTGTATCCGTCTGGCCAGATTCAGTTGCGCCAGATCTGCCTCGCCCGAGGCTCCGCCGGCTGCCTGGATTGCGTCACCCAACCGGGAATCGGCGTCGAGCTCGTATACACCCGGTGCGAGAACGGCGCCGCTCACTTCGATGGTAATCGTGCGCGCTTGCACGGCCTCTCGAATGACGATTTCAGGTGCGGAGCGATTGTCGAATGCGCGCAATGCGGCAATACCCAGCACCACACCGAGGACAACGGCGGCAAGCAGAATGAAATTTCGGCGCAACCAACTCATGCAAGGCCGAACTTCGCGAACGTGCGTCACAAGATGCGGGCATTCTACGAGAGATTTGCCACCCATGGTGGTAAAATCAAGGGCTGCCGCCACCCCCATCATGGGGTTTTGGGGGTCTTTTGGCGTCCATTGCGACCGGAGATTCGAATTTGACGCTCGCCCACATCATCCCAGGCCTCCAGTCGAATGCGCCCATCAAGCGCCTGTCGAATCGACTCAAGAAGAACGAATCCGCGCATGTGGACGACCTCCCCTATGCCGCACGGCCCGCGGTCATCGCCGCGGTCGCAACGCAGCTGGCACGTCCGCTGATCGTGGTTTCGAGTCGAAGCGATCGGTCCGATGTCCTCTCCTCCGCCGTCGCTGAATTCCTGGCGAGCTCGCATCAGGTGATCCTCTGGCCCGCGCCAGCCGCGCTGCCGTATGAGCGGCTACCAAGAGATTCGGATCAAAGCGCCGACTACGTTGCATCCCTGTCAGAGCTGGCCGGAAATCCGGCGCGGGCGATCGTCTTCGTCTCGGCAACATCGATGACCCATCCGGTCATGTCGCCAGAGGAGCTGAGATCCCACACGCGAAGTGTTCGCGTCGGTGACGTCCACCATCAGGCGGATCTGTATGGCTGGGCCAGATCGGCTGGGTACGAACCGGTCACGATCGTCCAGCGCGTCGGCGAAGTCGCGCGCCGAGGAGGGATCATCGATATCTACTCGCCCGGTTCGAGTGGGCCGATTCGACTCGACTTCTTCGGCGATGAGGTCGACAGCCTGCGCATGTTCGATCCGAGTTCACAGCGATCGCTCGAAAAACTGGACACGGTAACCCTGCTTCCGGCAGTCGAATTGCCGGTCTGGAATCTGCCGAAGGCGGTCGAGTCGTTTCGGGAGCTCGAGCTCGATCCATTGCGCTTCGAAGTCCGTGAGGAACTCGAACGAACCCTCGAGCGTGCACAGGATGGAATCCTCCCTCCCGCCCTCGATCTTTTCGCCCCGTTCCTTCTGGAAGCCCCGACCTCGATTCTGGACTACCTTCCTGCGGACACGCTGACGATCCTGGACGATCCGGCCACGGTGATGCTGGCTGGCACGCAGCGGGACGACCATGCGGGCGATCACTATCTTGCCGCGGTGAAGAGCGGCGAGCTTCCAGACGGACTCCCTGATCCGTTTATTCCATTCGAATCGACGTTCAGCAATCTCGAAAACCGAACCGTTCTCTCGTTCGGCGCGCGGAATGACGAATCGGGCCGCACGATCTCGTTCAAAGGGTGGTCCAACCCATCTCAACTCGCCGGCCGTATCAATGACATCGTTTCTTTCGTACGGGAGCGTTCGACAGACGACTGGAGCATTGAGCTTGCCACCGATCAGGTCGAACGGCTGACCGACATTCTCGAGGAAAACGGTCTCTTTCCTCGCCGCTCGACGGGAGAACGACTGGCCAACCGTTCTCCACTGGGACCGGGAGAGATCGAAATCGTCCCGTCGGATCTCGATGGCGGTTTCGAGATCTCCTCGGCGAAATTTGCGCTCTTGACCGACCTCGAGCTCTTCGGGTTCCACAAGTCGCTCCGCGCGCGCGAACCAAAGCGCAAAGAAGCGGCGCGCGCGTTCGCCGCATCGCTCACCCCAGGAGATCATGTTGTTCACATCGACCATGGCGTCGCGGTCTTCCAGGGGTTGATCCGCATGGAGCAGGGCGGAGTCGAGCGTGAGTATCTCCTGCTCGAGTTCGCGAAAGGTGAACGGCTCTATGTCCCGGTCGATCAATCTCATCGCGTGACGGTCTATTCGTCGGGCGGACTCTCGCCCGCCCTCAACACCCTGGGCTCGGGAGAATGGGTCCGGACGAAACGACGGGTGCGCCGGGCCGTGCGCGACATGGCCTACGAGCTCATCAATCTCTATGCCGCTCGTGATGCTGCCCGCGGCTTTCAATACGGACCGGACTCGGTCTGGGATCACGAGCTCGATAGCTCGTTCCCCTACGTTCCGACCATCGATCAAGCGAAGGCGATCGTCGACGTCAAAAGCGATATGGGGTCCGACAAACCGATGGATCGTCTCATCTGCGGAGATGTCGGCTTCGGCAAGACCGAGGTCGCCATGCGCGCGGCATTCAAGGCGGTCAACGCGGGCAAACAGGTCGCCGTCTTGGTACCGACCACGGTATTGGCCCTTCAGCATTTCTCGACATTCACTCAGCGGCTGGCGGCGTTTCCCGTGCGCGTCGAGATGCTCTCGCGGCTCCGTTCGGAAAAGGACCAGCGGGTGGTGCTCGCCGGGCTGGCGGACGGGTCGGTCGACATCGTCATCGGAACCCACCGGCTGGTGCAGCGCGACGTCAGTTTCAAAGATCTGGGGCTCGTCATCGTCGACGAAGAGCAGCGGTTCGGGGTGCGTCAAAAGGAATTCCTCAAGCAGCTCCGCACGGAAGTCGATGTCATTGCGATGAGCGCCACGCCGATTCCCCGCACGCTCCATATCGCCCTGGCCGGTATCCGCGATATCAGTGTCATCGAAACGGCGCCCAATGCCCGCCTGCCGATTCGAACGTTCGTAACACGCACCAACGACCAGCTCATTCGCGACGTGATCCTGCGTGAGATCGAACGCGGTGGTCAGGTCTTCTTCGTCCATAACCGCGTTCAGTCGATTGGGACGGTGGTCAAGAAGCTGCACGAACTGGTTCCGGAAGCCCGCATTGGAGTCGGACACGGCCAAATGGAGGAAGAAGTCCTCGAATCGGTGATGATGAAATTCGTCCAGGGCGAGTTCGATGTGCTGGTTTGCACCACGATCATCGAATCTGGCGTGGACATTCCGAATGCCAACACGATCATCATCGACAATGCCGATACCTTCGGATTGACCCAGCTCTATCAACTGCGCGGACGCGTGGGGCGTGGCGCGCATCGTGCCTATGCTTATCTGCTCGTGCGGCCGGACAAGCCACTCTCCGTCGAGGCGGAAGCTCGCCTCGAAGCAATTCAGGAAGCAACCGAGCTGGGTTCCGGTATGCGGGTGGCGCTGCGCGATATGGAGATTCGCGGCGCCGGAAATCTTCTCGGCGCGGAACAGAGTGGGCATATCGCCGAAATCGGCTATGAACTCTACCTGCGTCTCCTTGCGCAAGCGGTCGAGGAAGCCCGGCAGGGCGCGCCGATCGAGGATCCCGATGCGGTCACGATGGATCTACCTATCACGGCGCTCATACCGGCCGACTACATCCAGGATGTCGAGCTTCGGCTGGCAACCTACCGGGCTATCTCCGGGATCGAAGACCAGCGCAGTCTGCGCGAGATGCGGGTTGAGCTGGAGGACCGGTTCGGTGAGATTCCGCCGGAAGTCGAGCATCTGCTGGCGTTGATCCAATTGCGGATCCGCTCGGAACGGCTCGGCATTACCTCGATTGTCGAACGGGAACGCGAGATCGTGATTCGCCCAGTCGAGACGAGCGCGATGAATACCCGCAAGCTCATCGGACGTTTCGGTCACGCAATCAAGATCACCCCAAGTTCGATTCGATTGCGGCTTGTCGAGCTGGACGAAGACTGGTCGACGGCGCTCGACTCCATCCTCGACGAAGTCGAGCTGGCAGCCAAGCGCCGTCAGGAAGCAGAACGCGCGCTCCAGGTGAGCGTGGCCTAATCCTCCCGGAAATAGGCAATCGTCACGCCATCGCCCCCTTCTCCGTGACCGCCAAGCTCGCTCCGGCTCACGGCAGGATGCGCCTGCAGTTGGCGTTTCACCGCTTGCCGGAGTGCCCCGGTGCCCTTGCCATGGATGATGCGTACACTTGGGAGATTCGCCCGATAGGCGGTATCGAGATAGCGCTCGAGCTCGGCTTCGACCTCAGCCACCCGCTCGCCGCGCACATCGATCTCCATCGGCACGAACCCGGCGCCACTGCCGATAGAGACTTGCCGTACCTGCTCCCGTCGCGGTCCACCAAGTCGTTTCAACGCCGCAACGGGTTGGCGCAACCGCAAGCCGCCCATGACGACCTCGGCCGAATCCCCTTCGATCGAGGCAATCTCACCATCGAGACCGAGGGTGGTCACCTGGACCCGGTCGCCCACCGAGAGTACGGGTGTCTGCTGGCGAGGGCGTTGCGCCACCGTCGTACGGCGAAACTCCTTGACCTGGTGAATCGCCTTGTCGAGCTCGGCCTGCGGTTTTTCGATCGCGGGTCGTTCGGTGGGCCGGGCAGCGGCAGCCTGCTGAAGTCTTCGAACCGCGGCACGCGCGCCGGCCAGCTCGGCTTCGGCAGCCGCAAACGCGTCGTCACGCGCATTGAGCCGTTCGATCTCGGCGTTCCGTCGCTCCTCGGCCATCTCTTCACGCAGTCTGACTTGCAGCTGGCGCTCGTGCTCCGCCTGGGCGAGCTCACGCTCGGCTCGGTCACGAATCTCGCGGATCTCGCTCAAGAGTTCGTCCGTACGGACCGTTTCAGAATCGATATACGTCCCTGCCCGTTCCAGCACCCGCTCGCTGAGCCCGAGCCGCCGAGCGATCGAGAGGGCATTCGACTGGCCGGGAACTCCGATGACGACTCGGTACGTCGGCTGCAACGTTTCGACATCGAATTCGACCGATGCGTTCTCGACCCCGGGGGTTTCGTAGGCGAAATTTTTCACCTCCGAATAGTGCGTGGTCGCGAGAACCAGCGGTCCGCGGTCGAGCAGTTCCCCAATGATCGATCGCGCCAAGGCCGATCCCTCGACCGGATCGGTCCCCGACCCCACCTCGTCGATCAGCACCAGGCTCGTCGGCTCGACGTCCTCCAGCATCGCAATCACCGAGGCAATATGCGCCGAGAAGGTCGAGAGACTCTGAGCGATGCTTTGATCGTCACCAATATCGACGAAGAACGAGGTAAAAACCGGCAGCACCGACTGATCGTCAGCCGGTATGAAAAGACCGGCCTGCGCCATGGCGGCCAGCAACCCGACCGTCTTCAAGGCGACCGTCTTGCCCCCGGTATTCGGTCCGGTAATGAGCAAAACCCGGAAATCTGCTCCCAGATCGATGTCGATTGGCACCACGGTTTTCTGATCGAGAAGCGGATGCCGCGCACGGCGCAGTCGTATGCGCTGGCTGGGGTGCCCGGTGAGTCCATCGTCGCGTCGTAGCTGACTCCAGATGTTGGGACGGGTTGCCCGCATAGCAAACGCGAGGCGGCCCTTCGCCATCGCGAAGTCGATTCGAGCAACAGAATCGACGGTGAGGCGGAGCTCGGTGGCGTAGGCGCCAACCTGATGACTGATCTCGTCGAGAATCCGCTCGACCTCGCGCGTCTCGTCGATCTGCGCTTCACGCCAACGATTGTTCAACTCGACGACTTCCATGGGCTCGACGAAGATCGTCTGCCCGCTGGCTGATACATCGTGGACCACGCCAGGCACCTGATTCCGGCTATCCGCTCGCACGGGGACGACATAGCGACCGTCGCGCGATGTCACGATCGAGTCCTGCAACGCTGGATTGGATCCACCGGAGGTGACGAACCGATTGAGCCGGTCCATCAGCCGTCCATGCGCTATCCGCACCTCCTTGCGGATGCGAGCGAGCGCCGGACTCGCTGAATCGAGCACCTCACCGGCAGGGCCGATGGCGCGGGCGATCGTCGTCTCCAGATTGGGAGCATCGATCAACCCCGTCGAGAGATCGAGCAGCTGAGGAAACCGCTGCGAAGCGTCGGGCAGTCGCTGTACCGCCTTTCGGAGCAGTCGGGCGGCCCGAGCGGTATCGGCAACCGCCATCAGCTCGGTGGGCAACAGCCTGCTCCCCTTCCCGGCACGCTCGGCAGCCGAGCGGATATCCCTGGCGCCGCCGATGGTGATGTCGGAAAGTTCGTCAAGAGATCGACACCTTCTGCCGTCCCCTCCAGCCAACGATCGACGAGCCACCGGTCAGTGGACGGCTCGAGCTCTCGCGCCATCTCACTGGTAACCGAGAAGAGACATTGCACTGCAAGGAGCTGCCGAATCTCGCCGAATTCCAGCTTCTCCAGGGCTGCTTCAAGATGATTGGGGACGTTGTCAGGCATGGATCGGTCTTTCAAAGATGAATCGGGCTTGGACCGGAGAGGCACCGCGCGGGCGCTACGGTGCCTCGCTCGTCAAAAACAGAACGCAAGTTTGACACGAACATGTGTTCTTCCTATAATCCTCTGTCAGGAACCCGCGCCCGCACATGGGACCTACAGCACTGGAGAAAAGTATGAAGGACCTCTCTCGACGGCAACAGGCGATTCTCGACTATATCGAGAGCTTTCTCGATGAGAATGACTATCCGCCGACGATCCGCGATATTCAAGCCGAGCTTGGGATTTCCTCGACCAGTGTTGTCGATTACAACCTCAAGGTACTCGAGGCGCACAATCTCATTCGCCGCAACCGCAACATCTCACGTGGCATCGAGCTGGTGAATCGCGGTCCTGGGCGCCGCAAGGTGGTGGCGATTCCGGTCATCGGCCAGATTGCCGCTGGTCTTCCTATTCCCGTTCCTGAAGATCTGGAAGGCGTCGAGCCGCTCGAATCGATCGAGCTCGGCTCTGAATTCGTTTCCGATGGCGGCGCCAACCTCTTTGGGCTGCGGGTCAAGGGACATTCGATGATCGACGCCCTGATCAACGATGGAGATGTCGTCCTGCTGCGCCATCAGGAGACGTGCGAAAACGGAGACACCGTCGCCGTCTGGCTCAAGGACGAGAAGGAAACCACGCTCAAGAAGTTCTACTACGAAAACGACCGGGTTCGGCTGCAGCCGGCCAACGTCACCATGGAGCCGATCTATACCGATCCGGAGAATGTGCAGATCCAGGGCAAGCTGGTGACGGTCGTTCGCTCGGTGCAGTGATCGAGCCGCGCTTCAGCGTTCGAATTCCGGTGTATTCGCCGTAAATTGCTGCCCGGCGACGGAATTGCGGGATTCCACCATGGCAGCGTGTGGTCGATAGAACTGGGCAAGCTGGTATAGTGATTGCGCCGTGCGCGCTGGGTGCCGGCCTGCGCATTTCAGGGTGAATCCGTGACGTATACCTTGACCGGGATGCTGCTTGCGGCATCGGCTGGTCTCAACGCGTTTCTGCCGATTCTGGGACTGGCGCTTGCGGACCGGTTTACTAGCTCTGTCGATCTTCCGCAGCCCTTCAATATCATCTCGTCGATCGGGGGGATCCTCATCCTCCTGGCGCTGGTGACGGTCGATCTGGTCGCCGACAAGATCCCGCGTATCGATCATCTCAACGATCTCATCAACTCCCCCATCCGTCCAGCCGCCGGGATGTTTTTGATGATGGCGGTCGTTGCGAACCAGGGAGAGATTCACGAAGTCGCCGCCATGTTCATTGGCCTCCTCCTCGCGGGAGCGGTACATGCGTGGAAGTCGATAACGCGCACCCGGATCACGATCGCCACCAATGGCCTGGCGAACCCTATGGTCTCGTTCATCGAGGATGGGATCGCGGGCGTACTAACGGTGCTGGCCATTGTGGCGCCATGGATTGGGGCGTTCGTTGCCATTCCCGCGGGAATCGGTCTCGCTTGGGTCTACCGGAAGACAAGTGGTCCGAACGACCTCATCAAGAAACCTGAAGCGGCCGAGGACGGAGTCCGCGTATTGAGCGAGACTTCGGCGTCGCATGGGCGCCGGCCAAAACGCCCGGTCACACGCCGCGCCAAACCAAGCATTCACCCGGAAACACCAGATGCCTAGACTCGAATTCAAGGACTACTACGAAGCACTGGGAATCGATCGATCGGCCGACGAAAGCCAGATCAAAGCTGCGTTTCGCAAGCAGGCACGCAAGCATCATCCAGACGTCAATCCAGGCGACGCCGGTGCAGAAGAACGGTTCAAAGAGGTCAATGAGGCTTACGAGGTTCTCTCCGACTCGGACAAACGCAAGCTTTATGATCGATACGGCGAAGAATGGCAGCGCTACAAGGAAGCCGGATATACCGGTGACGAACCCGCCGACGACGCGCGCCGGAGCGGCGCAGACGATTTCGGAACGTGGTTTACCGGGAGTAGCGGCGGCTACACCCACACGGATTTTTCGTCGACGAGCGACCATTCCGATTTCTTCGAAACACTGTTCGGCAGTTTCGGCGGCAACCGGCGCGGCGCCGAGACGTTCACGCGAACCGCACCGCGACCACGTCGAGGTCAGGACATAGAAGCCGAAGTCGAAGTCTCATTCGATGAGGCGTTCCGTGGCACCAAGAGACGCTTCGACATCCAGGCAGAAGAGATTTGCCCAACCTGCGGTGGGACTGGATTGGTGCGCAACACCATCTGCCCGACCTGCG
The DNA here is from genome assembly GCA_023957115.1 of Thermomicrobiales bacterium. Classification (GTDB taxonomy): domain Bacteria; phylum Chloroflexota; class Chloroflexia; order Thermomicrobiales; family UBA6265; genus JAMLHN01. Next base: position 97,194 of record JAMLHN010000008.1, on the reverse strand, counting down.
ACGGTTCGGGATACATTCCGCGCATCAAAACCATCGAAGTCAAGATCCCCGCTGGGGTTCACTCTGGCTCACGCGTCAAAGTCGCCGGTCAGGGCGGCGCAGGCGACGCCGGCGGTCCGAACGGCGATGTCTACCTCATCGTCAAAGTCGCGGACGACAAGCGATTTACCCGGGAAGGCGACAATCTCCGCAGCGAAGTCGATGTCCCCATGTTCACGGCGCTGCTCGGCGGCAAGGTCCAGGTAACCACGCCGACCGGACGTGTCGAGCTCACCATTCCCGTGGAGACACAACAGGGACGGGTGTTCCGGCTTCGTGGGCAGGGAATGCCGAAGCTCAAGAAGAGCGGGGAACGAGGCGATCTGCTCGCCCGTGCCAATGTGGTCTTGCCGACCAACCTGACCGACCGAGAGAAAGCGCTTCTCGAAGAGTTGAGAAGCTTGCGATCCGGAGGTTGACGATGCCGAAGAAACGCACCAGCCAGGGTGGCTCGATCGAGACGCGTTATGTCACACTAGAGGCAATTTCGACCCGGACCGGCGTAACGACGCGGCGTGTCCGCTATCTGGAGCGCGCCGGATTGATCCGGCCAGCCGAATCGGACGAGCATTTCCGGCTCTATCACGAAGAAACGGTCGAGCGTATTCAAACGATCGAACGATTGACCAACGATCTCGGCGTCAACCTTGCCGGGGTCGAGGTCATCCTGAACATGCGTGAACAGATCATTGCATTGCGCGCGCGAGCTGGTTTGCCGGTCGAGCGACCGGGCGAGCGAACCTGAACACCGGCTGCGCCCACAACAGAAAGAAGCGATAGCAAGTCGATGCCTGCGACAATAGTTCTCGGCGGACAGTGGGGAGACGAAGGCAAGGGCAAGATTACAGACGCCCTCGCCAGTTCGTCCGGGATGGTCGTCCGTGCAAATGGCGGCAGCAATGCCGGTCATACGATTTCGACGCCGCAGGGCGTCTTCAAGATGCACCTCGTGCCGTCCGGAATCCTCTCGCCCGGGACCACCTGCGTCATCGGCGCCGGTGTGGTCATCGATCCGATCCAGCTCGCGCAGGAGCTTCAGGAGCTGCGCGACCGTGGCATCGACACCTCCGCGCTGGTGATCTCCGATCGGGCTCACGTCGTTCTGCCCTACCATTCCGAAATCGATCGCGGCGAAGAGCGTCTTCGGGGTGAGGTCCCCATTGGCACAACCCTGCGTGGGATCGGCCCCGCATATGCCGATAAGGTTTCGCGTCGCGGTATGCGGATTGCCGATCTCTGCGATGAGCGAACCGCACGTCCTGAGCTCGACCGGAGCTTCGACGCGCGCAATAAGCTCCTGAGTGCCTACTACGAAAGCGAGGAAGTCGACGCCGTCAGCATGACCGAGCAACTCATCGGCGCAGCGGAATCGCTCTGGCCCTTCGTCGGCCACGCCGAAGATGTGGTCCAGGACGCGCTCGACCGCGGAGAGCGGGTGATCGTGGAATGCGCTCAAGGCGCCATGCTGGACATCGACTATGGAAGCTATCCGTTCGTGACCTCATCCTCGCCGACGGCCGCGGGCGCCTGCCAGGGCGCGGGCATCGCGCCGAACCAGGTCGACCGGGTCATCGGCGTCTTCAAGGCATACAGCTCCCGGGTCGGGAGTGGCCCCTTTCCAACCGAGCTCTTCGACGAAACCGGACATGAGATTCGCGAGCGTGGACGCGAATACGGAACGACCACGGGTCGTCCCCGCCGGGTCGGTTGGTTCGACAGCGTGGCGGCGCGGCGAGTCGTCCGGTTGAATGGAGTCACCGAGATCGCGCTTACCCTCCTCGACGTGCTCGACGGATTTGATCCAATCCAGGTTGGCGCTGGCTACGAGCTTGATGGAGCGGCAATCGAGCATGTTCCGACGCTTTCGACCGACTACGATCGTGTCAAACCGATTCTCGCTCCGGCCGAAGGATGGCTGGAGGATACGACCGCGATCCGCGAGGGGCAGGACCTGCCGTCCAAGGCGCGGGCGTATATCGACCGAATCGGTGCGCTGACCGGCGCCCCGGTTTCGATGGTCGGTGTCGGTCCCGATCGTGACCAGCTCGTCTCGGTCGGGCGCGACATCGCGGCCGTCATCCGATAGAGAAAGGACCAATCGTGACCGAAGCCGTCGAACCGACGATTCTCGACTCTGTCGCTATCCAGAAGATCCTTCCGCACCGGTTTCCGTTTCTCCTGGTCGATCGCATCATCGAGCTGGAAGCGGGCAAACGCGCGGTCGGAATCAAGAACGTCACCATCAACGAGCATTTCTTCCAGGGGCACTTTCCCGAGTATCCGGTCATGCCCGGGGTCCTCATCGTCGAGGCACTTGCCCAGGTCGGTGGCATTGCCCTGGGGTCAATGGAGGAATACCAGGGCCGTATTGCGTTCTTCGCGGGGATCGACAATGTTCGGTTCAAGCGACAGGTCAAACCAGGCGATACCCTGCGGCTGGAGGTCGAGCTCGGGCAGCTGCGCCGCTCGATCGGGACGGGAAGCGGGACGGCCACCGTCGATGGCGACATCGCCTGCAAGGGCGATTTCATGTTCGCGCTAGGCCCCCTCATGTCGGAGCTCAGCTGACGAACCGCGCTTGGCAGTTCGCCTTCGGAATCGACGGCAGCCGCGCAACCCGCCCCGATCCGACCGGGACGGAACGGTATTCGATCGAGCTGCTGTCGGCGATGGCGGAACTCGATTCTCCTGAGTCGATCGCGGTCTATCTCAATGCGGCGAGTCCACCCACTCATCTGCGCCTGCCGGGAACACCGGTTCTCCGCCCGGCCAGACGGTTCTGGACTATTCGGGCGCTCTCGGCCGAGATGCAGCGCAATCCTCCTGATGTGCTCTTCGTTCCAGCGCATGTCATCCCACCAGTCCATCCACGCAGCGTCGTCACCATTCACGATCTTGGGTATCTCGTCGAACCCGATTGCCACGATCCGCGGCATCGCCGGCAGCTCGCCTGGTCGACCAGATGGAATTGCCGGGCAGCGAACGGCATCATCGCGGTATCGCACCAGACCCGGCGAGATCTGATCGAGCTGCTGGGCGTGCATCCTGAGAAGATTCGCGTGATCTATCACGGTGTCGATACCCGCTTCTCTCCGGCGACCGACGCAGCGGTCGCGCAGATCAGAGCTGAGCTCGCCCTTCCGGATCGGTTCGTTCTGGCGGTTGGATCGCTCCATTCGCGCAAGAATCTCGGTCGGCTGATCGCCGCGTTCGAACGGCTTGCTCCAGCCCACCCGGAGCTCGGTCTCGTGCTTGTGGGATCTCCTGGCTGGAACGCCGAAAGCATCTTCGAGCGAATCGCCCAGAGCCCATTCCGGACGCGAATCCGGGCGCCTGGATTCGTCCGCAATGATCAGCTCCCGGCACTCTATTCGGCAGCCGCGGTCATGGCATTCGTCTCACTCTACGAGGGATTCGGGCTTCCGGTCGTCGAGTCCATGGCCTGCGGTACCCCTGTCGTGACGTCCGAACGCTCGTCACTTCCCGAGATTGGCGGCGATGCGGCGCTCCTCGTCGATCCAACGGATGTCGATGCAATCGCCGCTGGAATCGACCGGGTATTGTCGAGCGCGGCTACGGGCCAGGAGCTCAGAACACGCGGATTGGCACGCGCGCGGTCGTTCTCGTGGCAAGATTGCGCCAAGGAAACGCTCGTCTTCTTGCGCTCGATTCGCGACAATTCCTAAAGGTCACGTTGCTTGTGACATTGGCGTCGGACGATAGAGGGATGCGATGAGCTCGTCGGGAAAAATGGTTGGCCTGGGCATGATTGCCGCGGGCGTCATCCTCGGATTGGCCGGTGGTGCCTGGCTCGTCTCAGGTATGAACGAGGATAAGCTCGAAAGCTCAGGAGCGATCTTCGGGTTGGTCCTGCTTCTCGGAGTCGTCGTCATACCGCTCGTCGGTGGTGGGATCTTCTTCACGCGAAAAGGCGCGCAGGAAGAAAAGCAAATGGCCCGCATCAACGAGCAGCGCCGCCTCCTCGATATCGTCTCGACGCGCGGGCAAGTTTCGATTTCCGATCTCGTCCTGGAGTTGAAATCGAGTCGCGACCAGGTCGAGCGTGACCTCAATGAATTGGTTGGGCGGGGGCTCTTCAGCGGCTATGTCGACTGGAACAAGGGAATGCTCTACTCCGTCGACGCATCGAAGCTCCAGGGAGCCCAGTTCTGCCCCAACTGTGGAGGAAAATTGGAGCTCGCCGGCAAAGGCGTGGTTACCTGCCCGTATTGTGGGGCGCAGATCTTTCTTTCCTGACCCGAGTTCCCAGTCAGACACGCTGATCCGCGAAGGAGTTATGAACAATGAGCTGGTTCCGGGAAACGATGTTAAAGGCCGAAGCCAAGGCCGATGAGCTGGAAAACTGGATCAAGGACACGGCAACGTCTGCGGTCGATCGGACCCGATCAACTGTCGACGACACAGTCGAACGAACCGGCGAGTTCGCATCCGACTATGAGGCGAACACAGAGTCGGCGCTAAACCGATTATCAGGTTATGCCGGTTACAAGAGCAAGGAGCGCGCCCGCGACTCCGATCGTGCGTTGCGCGACGATATTGCTCGTCAGCTCAATCAGGATGCCGGGCGGGTCGAATCGATCCAGCGGGCCGCGGCGGATGTACGTAATACCCAACGCGTCAATGAGCTGGAGCCGGTGGTCCAGGGGTTTCGGAATGCCGCCAACCTGGTGCAGTCGCTCAGCTACGGGTATGGGGGTCTCTTCTCCGACAAACCGGTTGACGACATTGCCCTTCGCCAGCTTCGTCTCTTCGACAACGGGCTCATGCTCAAGGCGACCGCGCTGTCGAGTGGAGTCGCGGGTATCGAGGCGGGTGACGCCAACGCCGCGGCCGACGTCCAGCTGCAGATCGCGTCGTTCAGGTCCAGCCTTCAGCTTCGAAACGATGTCATCACGGAAGGACGTCCAGCCAATCCGGTCAAGACCCGGATCTCTCCGGCCACAGAAAAGGCATTTGCCGACGAAGACGCGAAGAAAACCGAGCCCATCGAGCTGCCCAACGTGAGCATCGGCGACGCGATGTCGATTCTGGGTGACGATCATCTCGTCGAGGCGCTGATCGATGTCGACACCGGAACGAGCACGGAGCGTTTCATCCGGTTGGACAACAAACCCCAGATGTGGCTTTGGGTCTCCACCGATGCAACGCATACACCGCACCGACTGCTCGCGACGGACGAGCCCACCGGTGTCAGTTGGTCGGAGACAGCCGGCAGAGCACGAATCACCGTGCCAGACGAGCGCACCCGGTCTGGTCCCGCCACCATCCGGACCGGGCGAACGGTCGACTCGGGCGTGGTGCAGCTCGATATCGATGGCGCGGTACAGAACTTCACGGCCAGCGACGTACACCTTGACGATATCGAAACCTATCAGGCCAAGTGAGATAATCGTTTCGGGCGCGAAACGACCGTTGAACGCACGGTTCGCGCGTTGAGCGGCGCGCCAGCAGAAAAAAGGACGGAGGAAAACAAGACAATGGGAGTTATCGATCGCGTGTCGCGCCTGGTGCGTGCGAACGTCAACGACTTGCTGGATCAGGCCGAAGATCCCGAGATCATGATCGACCAGATCATCCGAGACATGGAGTCGAACATCTCCGACGCTCGCAAACAGGTTGCGGGAATGATCGCGCAGGAGAAGGAGCTCGAGTACGACAGGGACGAGACGCAGAAACTCGCAGACGCCTGGGGGAGCAAGGCCGAGCGCGCCGTTGCCGCTGGGAAAGACGATCTTGCGAGAGAAGCGCTTCGCCGCCAGAAGGACTACGCAGACAACGCCAAACTCTATGAGACGCAGCTCACGGCGCAGAGCGAGGCAGTCGGCAAGCTGAAGGGCCAGCTTTCGGCGCTCGAAGCCAAGTACGACCAGACACGAGCGCAGCGCGACAGCCTGGTCGCACGGCAGAAGCGAGCCCGCGCCCAGGCTCAGATCGCCGAAGCGACCGGCGTTTCCGATTTCTCGTCGCTGGATCCGAGCTCCGATCTCGATCGAATGGAGCGAAAGATTCGTGGCCAGGAAGCCCGCACGGCAGCCATGCTGGAAATGCAGGACGACTCGATCGATGCTCAGTTCGCTGAGCTCGACTACGATTCCGAGATCGAAGACCGTCTCGCCGAATTGAAAGCATCCGTTTCGGCCGCGGGCGAGATTCCCGCGAACATCGATTCGAATAGCTAGGCCGTGTTTGAAAAGTCTACCGTGCGGCCTGATGGGCACCGCGTTTCGGGTGCTTCACGCCGTTGAGGCCCCGAAACTCGTTGCTTCGGTCTCCTCCGGCCCCCGGACTCCGGACCCTTTTCAGACACGCCCGAGGGTCCAGGTACAGCGACGATCGTATTTCGACAGGAGTAGGAACCTTGGCAGTTTTGGACCTGGTTCAATGGACAGATGAGCGCCCGGACGAAATCGTTCGTCGTGTGCCCGAGACTGGGTCGGGAGAGTTCCGGCTCGGTTCGCAGCTGGTGGTTCGAGAGAACCAATCCGCTGTCTTTGTGCGTGACGGCAAAGCACTGGATACGTTCGGTCCCGGCCGGCACACACTCTCCACGAACAACATTCCACTGCTGGGCGGACTGATCGGCGCACCGTTTGGTGGCAAATCGCCGTTCACGGCGGAAGTTTTCTTCGTCTCCCTGCGCGAGTTCACCGGCTTGAAATGGGGCACCCCGCAGCCGATGACCTTCTCGGACGCTCAGTTGGGAATGGTTCGGTTGCGAGCCTTTGGAACCTTCTCGATCCGAGTGACCAATCCGACGTTGTTCGTGAACTACATTGTCGGGACCCGGGGCGGCTACTCGATCGCCAACATCGAAGACTTCCTGCGGTCGATCATCGTCAACAACTTCACCGATATTCTCGGCGATCTCAAGACAACGCTGACTGATATTCCAGGCATGATGATCGATCTCGCAAAGACCTCTCGTGCCTCACTGTCGGATGACTTCGAGCGGATTGGGCTCGAGTTGGTGACCTTCCAGGTCGAGGCGATCACCCCGCCAGATGAAGTCACCAAGATGATCGACCAGCGCTCCGGTATGGGGGCGATTGGCGATATGGGGGCGTTCACCCAGTTCCAGGCGGCGCAGGCTATGCGCGACGCAGCCCAGAATCCGGGTGGAGGCGGCGCCGCCGCGAGTGGCGTCGGGCTCGGCGCCGGAATGGCGATGGGGCAGGCCATGGCGGACGCGGTCAAGCAAAGCCAGAGTGGCAGCGGCCAGCAACCTGCAGCGCCGGCGGCCGGAACCCCGGGGCAGATCAACTTCTGCCCGAATTGCGGAGCTGCTGTTCCGCCGGGTGCGAAATTCTGCCCGACCTGCGGACACAAATTGGTCGACTAAGGAGCGTATTGGGATGGCATGAGTCTTGTGTCCGGTGTTCAGAGGAGATCCGACGCTCGTACTCATCGCTCGATTCCCATTCCGCGTTCAAAAATCGCTCCACTAGGAACAAACAATTCGAAATGCAGGAAACGAGGCGCTCATGTGAGCGCCTCGTTCGTTCGTCAGTGGCGACACGTCCCGGGGTACCAGCAGGCTTGGGCTTTTCCCAGCGTTTATGCGGCATTTGCCGGCAAATCCGGTCGAAAAAACGCGGCAAAAATGATAGAATTGAGGGTCGGCTTTGACGACACTCGACTCTGTAAAGGACCCCTGATTCGTGGATATTGGAAACGTTCGCGTTGCGAACATCGACACCGAAGTGCGGCAGTCATATCTCGACTACGCAATGAGCGTGATCGTTCAGCGCGCGCTTCCCGATGCCCGCGATGGTCTCAAGCCGGTGCATCGACGCGTGCTATTCGCGATGTGGGAAATGGGCATGCGCTCGTCCTCCCGCTATCGCAAGAGTGCCGGTACGGTCGGCGAGGTGATGAAGAACTATCACCCGCATAGCGACTCGGCAATCTACGACACGCTCGTCCGTATGGCGCAGCCGTTCAATTTGCGCTATCCCCTCATCGATGGGCAGGGCAACTTCGGATCGGTCGACGGTGATGGCGCCGCGGCAATGCGGTACACCGAGTCTCGTCTTTCCCAAATTTCCGACGAGCTCTTGCTCGATATCGACAAGAATACGGTCGATTTCAAGGCGAATTACGACGCCTCCATGCAGGAGCCGACCGTTCTTCCGGGACGGCTGCCGAACCTGCTGCTCAACGGCGCGGCCGGCATTGCGGTCGGAATGGCAACGAATATCCCGCCGCACAATCTTGGCGAGCTTTGCAATGCGATCACCCATCTGATCGACAATCCCGACGCAACCGTCGACGAGCTGATGGAGTACGTTCCGGGACCCGACTTCCCAACCGGGGGAACGATTCTCGGCACGGAAGGAATCCGCGCGGCCTATGCCACCGGGCGTGGCCGCGTGGTCATCCGGGCCAAGGCATTCGTCGAAGAATCGACCCGCGGCAATCGCTTCCAGATCATCGTGACCGAGCTCCCGTACCAGGTTAACAAGGCGCTTCTCCTGGAGCGAATCGCGGAATTGGTCAAAGACGGCAAGCTCGACGGAATCAGCGACCTGCGGGATGAGTCCGACCGCAACGGTATGCGAATGGTCATCGAGCTCAAACGTGATTCGCAGCCGCTAAAGGTTCTCAATAACCTCTTCAAGCACACCTCGCTGCAGCAGTCGTTCGGCGTCAATATGCTGGCGCTGGTCGAGCGCGGCACGCAGCCACGTATTCTGAGCCTGCGCCGCGCGTTGCAGGAATATGTCGGCCACCGGCAAGAGGTCATCGTCCGCCGAGCCGAGTACGAGCTCGAGCGCGCTCGACGTCGTGCTCATATCCTCGAAGGTCTGCTCAAGGCGCTCGATTCGATCGACGAGATCATCGCCACCATTCGCGCGTCGGCAACGACAGAAGAAGCGCGCAACAATCTGATGGGCGCCTTCGGATTCACCGAGATCCAGGCCAACGCCATCCTCGATATGCGCCTCGCTCGCCTCGCCGGGCTGGAGCGCCAGAAGATCGAGGATGAGTACAAAGAGGTCATGGCCATCATCGAGGACCTGGAGGGGCTCCTCGGCGATCCCAAGCGCGTTCTGGCCGCGATCAAGCAGGATCTGGCCACGCTCAAGGAGAAGTACGGGGACGAACGCCGGACGGTCATCCAGGACATGTCCTCGGACCTGAGTGTCGAGGACCTGATTCCAGAAGTCGATGTGCTTGTCACGATGACAAATCGCGGATATGTCAAGCGCATTCCCGCGGATGTCTATCGAACGCAGCGGCGTGGCGGCAAGGGCGTCACCGGGCTCACGATGCGGGATGAGGACGCCGTTCAGCATATCCTGGCAGCCAATACCATGGATTCGCTGCTCGTCTTCACCAATCGGGGCAAGGTCTACCAGGTGAAGGTGCACGAGCTTCCGGATGCCGGCCGGACCGCCAAGGGGCTACCGATCGTCAATATCGTCAGTATGTTGCCAGACGAGACGGTCACCACCTTCCTGAACATCCGGGACTTCTCGGCCGCAAGCTATCTGTTCTTCACGACCCGAATGGGAACGGTAAAACGCGTTGCGCTCGATCAGTTCAAATCGGTTCGCTCGAACGGTCTGATCGCCATCGGCCTCGAAGACGGCGACGAGTTGGTCTGGGTACGCATGAGCTCCGGAAGCGACGATGTCGTGCTGACGACCCGCAAGGGCCAGGCGATTCGCTTTTCCGAGGACGACGTGCGGCCCATGGGCCGGCCCGCCGGCGGCGTCCGCGGTATTCGGCTCGATCCCGGTGACGAGGTGATTGCATCGGAGGTATCATCCGAAGGCTCCGACCTGCTCGTCATCTCGGCGAACGGCTTTGGCAAACGAACCGCGCTTCATCAATTCCCGCGCCAGAAACGCGGCGGCAAGGGTGTGACGGCAATGAAGCGTACTGACAAGACCGGCGATCTCGTAGGAGCTCAGATGGTCCGTCCGGACCAGACGGTCATGCTCATTAGCTCGAGCGGACAAGTGATTCGGATGCCAGCCGACCAGATTTCGCTCATCGGTCGCGCGACGCAAGGCGTGACGGTCATGAAGCCAAAACCGAAAGAGGTTGTGGTTTCGGTCACGATTAGCGATCCCGCAATCGATCGGCACGAAGAAAATGGCTCGTTGAACGGCAGAGCGCTCAGCTAACGCGATTGCTCGATAGGCTTGGATCCGCTTTCCCAGAAACCTTGGGAAAGCGCGCCCTCTGATGTGGCCGTACGGAACAGTACGGCAGAGATCGTTCCTAGATCCTGTCTGCAGGTCGTTCGGTTAGCCGGATCGCTCGCCGCGCGCCAGGGCGCCTCCCGCCGAGGGTGGCGCCCAGCGCCGCAGCCAAACCGCAATGATCGGCACCGACACAACCAATACCACCGCTGTCGTCAACATGAGAATGTACAGAAGTCGAACGATCCCGCCACTGGTCGGATGAAAGACCGGTCCGCGCCCGGCCATCCAGAGAATCATGATCTGGACGCCCAGGACAACGGGCGGAATCAGCAGGCGGATCCCCGTGCCAACATACGACGAAACAATGGTCGCGATTGCCCCCAGCAGCATGGCCATCGCCAAAATGCCAAGCGCCTGCCCGACCCCAATCTGCGAACGCTCTCCCACAGCCTGGGGGATCAGCAACGCGACCGGCAAGAAGACGAGCGACGCCTGATCGGGCCGCGTCCAGAACCGCATGGCCGAAACCAACGCCAGCACGACCGTCAGAAAGATCACTAACATCGTGGCCAGGACGGCGGCGAGCGCGGAGCCGCTTTCGATCGATACGTACGGTTCGCGAATCAACGCGACTTGAATCGAGAGCATCGGCAACAACCCGATTGCGGCCGCCAGGTGAATGGTCCATGGTTTGGCAAGCGCGTCCGGCCGGTCGTCCCTTGTCACCAGATAGCCGACGACCTGCACAGCCGCCAGGATGACGAAGCCGAGTGGCATCGACCCGGCGCCCGGTAGTGGCGAGAGAAACCAGAGGAGCAGCGCAACCAGTCCGGTTACGGCAGGAGAAACTGAAAGCAGAAGCTGTTCGCGTCGCCGGTCGAGACGCGGTTGTTGCGCCGCGCGAATTGCCGCCCGGCTGACGCGCGGGCGCCGATTTCCCGACTGGTCGTACTCATCAGCCTCCGCGGGTGGCTTCCAGGGTTGCGGGGTCCATTCGTCCTGCCATTCAGGTAGACGAGTGCCCAGCTCGCCCGAAGCAGCCCGGGGTTGCCGGTCGTTGCGCACGACGAATCAGGCAGCGGACCGCGCCAACAACCGATCGATGGGAACCGGCGTGCCAACGCGATTGCGGAACGACATGACATTCGGGATACCGCAAAGTCGAAGCATTTCGAGCGTCAACGGCACTCCCGCGCCGATGGTCCGCTCCGTATGCGAATCTGTACCAGTGGTGATCCGGGTACCGCCCGCATCGGCATACCAGCGTACGATCGCGGGTCCCGGCATGCTGGACTTTGGCGCCTGCCGGATACCAGAGGTGTTGATCTCGAAGCCAACGTTCGATTCGACCATGGCACGGAAGACCGGTTGCAGCCGCTCCCAGAGATCGGCCGGCTCGTAGGTGCGTTTCGATTTCGGAAGATAGCGTTTGGGAATATCGATATGCCCGATGGTGCTGAACCAACCGGTGCGCACGGCCGCCTCGATCTCATCGAGGTAGGGGTCGAACACGTCGTCGAGTGAGCGGTCATCGTACAGCGGCGGGTAGATCATCGCTCCGTTGGCCGCATAGTGGACCGAGCCAATGATGAAGTCGTACCGCGCTGCATTCGCATCGATGAACCGTTCGACCGCGTCGAAGGTATCGGTATGAAAATCGACCTCCGCTCCGGCAAGGATGGTCAAACGGTTCCCAAACTCGCGCCTGGCGTCATCGAGCGATCGGAAATAGTCCTCGGTGCGGTAGTATCCAAATCCCGGATCAGTTGGCTGATGATCGACGTGATCGGTAAAGGCGATTTCGGTGATTCCGGCATCGATGGCCGCCACACACGAACGCGCCATCGGCGTCGCACAATCGCACGAGAATTCGGTATGAACGTGGTAGTCGAACAACTCGCAGATCTCCCGGTCAGGACCATGCCGATGCCGGCCAACTATACCAGCGTGGACCGGAAATCCGGAGAGAAACGAGGGGATCGCTGGTGACTGACGAGCCAATCCGGATCGGATTCTTCGGAGGCACCTTCGATCCGATCCACCACGGACATCTCATCCTGGCGTCGTATGCGGCAAGCTCTGCCCGTCTGGATCGGCTGCTCTTCGCTCCGGCCGCCAATCCCCCGCACAAGGATCGCAAGATCACGCCGGTCGAGCACCGTATCGAGATGCTGCTCCGCGCCACCGCGGACGATCACCGCTTCGAGATGACAACAGGTCGATCTCGATCGCGATGGACCATACTACTCGGCCGATACCCTCGCCATTCTGGCCGGAGGTCGTTTCCGGGAGCCCAGCTTTCTTTCCTGATGGGCGGCGGCTCAGCGTGGGACCTCCCCAAATGGTACGAGCCGCTCAAGCTTTTCGATCACGCGGATCTGCTGGTCGGCTTGCGTCCGCACAGCGTTTTCGACGAGGATGAGCTCTGGGCCGCATTGCCGCCCGCACGCAGTCAAACTCACTTCGTCGACATCCCGCTGATCGAGATCTCTTCCACCGAAGTACGTCACCGAGTCTCCCGGCAACTGCCGATCGACTACCTGGTTCCGCGCGCGGTTCAGGACTACATCGAGCGCACCGGTCTCTACCTCGATGCCGTCGATGAGATGACTGGACGGCGGATACTCGATTGACCGGCCCAGACTTCACCCCCTATACTCCCGCCGTGGCGGCCCCTGCGAAGTCCGGGGTCTTTATTTTGGTCGCGCGCAGAAATGACTGACCCAGTCCCAGCACCGCGGCTGGAGTGCAAAACTTGAAGGTTTCCCCTTGGATCACACTCGTATTCGTTCTTGTCCTGACCCTGTTCGCGGGGTGGGTCGTGCTGCCGGGCGAAACACTCGATGTTGGTTCGTTCAAAGAGGATCACCCGATTCAACAGGGGCTCGATCTGCAGGGCGGCGTACAAGTGCTCCTGGAAGCGCGTCCCCCGGCAGGCCAGAGCGTCGACTCGGATACGCTGACCGGTACCCGAGACACCATCGAGCGGCGTGTCGGCGGGCTGGGCGTGAACGAGCCTTTGGTACAGACCCGTGGCAGCAATCAGATCATCGTCGAATTGCCAGGGGTGACCGATCCCGAGCAAGCGGTCGAGGTCGTACGCCAGACTGCACTGCTGGAAATCATCGACACCAACGGTCAGGTGCTTCCTGCCGGAACAATCGTCCGCACATCCCTCGATCCGGAATCGACCGGTGACGCCGGCACGCCACAAGCGGTCGACGGCTCACCTGTCGCATCCCCGGAAGCGTCTCCTGTTGGCATGGAGCCAGACGTGGCGGCAACCGACGGGCCGGTTTTCCAGACGATCATCAGCGGCGCCGACCTGAAAGACGCCTATCGTGCGACGGGAGCGCTCGGTCAGGTTGTCGTGGGATTCGAGCTCAATGGTGCCGCCGCGGATCGTTTCTACGATTTCACGAGTCAGAATATTGGACGGCCAATGTCGATCGTCATCGACAAGACGGTCATCTCATCCCCGATCATCAATGGAGCGATTTCAGATCAGGGGCAGATCGAGGGAATTGCCGCGTCTGAGGTCGACAATCTGGTCGTTCAACTGAAAGCCGGTGCGCTTTCCGTGCCGCTGGAAGTCGTCCAGAGCCGAGTCGTTGGGCCGTCGCTCGGACAGGACTCGATTGACAAGAGCCTCCTGGCGGCGATCGTCGGTCTTGGGACGGTGGCCATCTTCATGATTCTCTACTACCGGCTTCCCGGATTTCTCTCGGTGCTGGCGCTGGGCATTTACACCCTCCTCGTACTCGCATTGTTCAAGCTGATACCAGTCACCCTGACGCTGGCGGGAATCGCCGGGTTCGTGCTCTCGATCGGAATGGCCGTCGACGCCAATATCCTTATCTTCTCCCGTCTGAAAGAGGAATTGCGATTGGGACGCAGCGCAAGCCAAGCCGTGGAGCTTGGATTTTCGCACGCGTGGCCTTCGATCCGTGATTCGAACATTACGTCGATGATCACCGCGGCAATCCTCTACTGGTTCGGTCAGTACACGGGCGCCACCATCATTACGGGATTTGCACTTACGCTCTTCATCGGCGTCGCCGTCAGTATGTTCACGGCATATACGGTAACGCGCACGTTCTTGCGATTGGTGCTGAGCTCAGACCGTATCCACAACACCTGGTGGCTGGGTACGGCCACCCCATCGACCAGTTCCAGCGCGGCAGATTAGGGGAAGAGCGTGATCGAACATCTGGCGACGTATCGCAAGTGGTGGTATCTCATCTCCATCATCGCCATCATTCCCGGATTGATTTCGCTGGTCATCAACGGGCTCGATCTGGGGATCGACTTCACGGGCGGCACCATCTGGGAAATCCAGTTCGATAAGTCGGTTACGACCGAAGAGGTGAAGACCGTCCTCACCCAAAACGGGGTGACCGACTCCATTGTGCAAACGTCATCCGAAGACGACGGGACCGACAACGTAGCGATCATCCGCATGTCCGAGCTTCCAACCCCGTCCGAGGAGAAGGACAACCTTTCAGCGGCGCTGACGAACGAGATCGGGCCATTCACCGAACTACAGATATCGACGGTTGGATCGTCGGTCAGTGATCAAGTCACGCGGCGCGCCGTTCTGGCAATTGCCGTTGCCTCGATCGGTATCCTGCTTTACATCGCCTTCGCCTTCCGCAACACGCAGGCGCCGGTTCGCTATGGTGCGGCCGCGATCGTCGGCATGCTGCACGATGTCCTGCTCGTACTGGGAATCTTTTCGATCCTCGGCTGGCTCTTCCATGTTCAGGTCGACGCGCTGTTCGTCACTGCGATCTTGACGGTGATCGGATTCTCGGTCCATGACACGATCGTGGTCTTCGATCGCATTCGCGAGAATCTTGCGAAACAATCGGATCCGACCTTCGAAGGGATCGTCAACTACAGCCTTGCCCAGACAGTCGTCCGTTCATTGAATACGTCACTCACCGTCGTGCTGACGCTGCTTGCGCTCTACCTTTTCGGTGGCGAATCGACGCGCACCTTTGTGCTTGCGCTCCTCATCGGTGTCGTCAGCGGAACCTATTCGTCGATCTTCAATGCCAGCCAGCTCCTCGTTTCGTGGGAGGAGCACGACTTCCGCAAATGGTGGGACCAGCTGCGTGGACGCGTTCCGTCGACGGCAACGTCGCACTAGCGATAAGTCAATGGCGTCATGAGATTCGCTGAAGGGTTGCGCATCGAGCCAGTGGTAGACTTTGGCGTCTCGCCGGACGGAGAACCGGCAGTCGAACCATGCGAAATGGCTGGTAGAGCCAGGGAGTGACTCTCTCGTATCGGCAGCATGCCGGTCGAGATGGGCCATTTTTGTGTGTATTGGATAAAGCGACGCTGCTTCCGGCAAACGCCGCTTCGCGCATGCGAGATTCGAGGAGGAGAACTTGGACGATATTCGTTCGTATCTGGCGCCAGTGATCATCATTGGCGTGATCGCGATCATCTTCGCGATCTATCTCGCGCGCGACGTAATGCGCAAGGATACGGGTACCCCGGAAATGCGGAATATCTCCGACCGCATCTTCGAAGGGGCCCTCGCCTATCTGAAGCGGCAGTACCGCACGATTGCGATTCTGGCCGTTGTCACCTCCGTTGTTCTCGGCGTGCTGGTCTACTTCTTCGAGAAGGATCAGCAGACCACGCGTGCGCTCATCACGTCGCTCTCGTTCCTCTTCGGAGCGGCGCTCTCCGGTATTTCCGGCTTTATCGGGATGTACGTTGCCGTTCGCTCGAACATCCGCACGGCTGCCGGCGCCCGCAAGAGTCTCGCCGATGCAATGAACGTGGCGCTCCGGGGTGGAGCCGTTTCCGGCTTCCTCGTTGTGGCGCTGGCGCTGCTCGGAGTGGCGTCGGTCTACCTGATCGTCTACCAGTTCGCTGAGGGCGCGCTGCCGACCGTTGCCGAAACTCCGTACTGGATCGTCGGGTTCGCATTCGGCGCCAGCTTCGTTGCGCTTTTCGCCCAGCTCGGCGGCGGTATCTACACCAAAGCGGCCGATGTCGGCGCGGATCTGGTCGGCAAGTTCGAAGCCGGCATCCCTGAAGACGACCCGCGCAATCCGGCGGTGATTGCCGACCTCGTCGGCGACAACGTCGGCGACTGCGCCGGTCGTGGTGCGGACCTGTTCGAGTCTTCCTCAGCGGAGTTCATCGGAGCCATGGTGCTCGGCGTCGCGTTGTACAAGGCGTCGGGCGCCGGGGACGATTCGATCTCCTGGATCTTCTTCCCGCTGCTCGTTGGCGCGGTCGGGGTGATCTGCTCGCTGGTCGGTCTGCTCACGGTGCGGCCAAAGGGCGCTATTTCCGATCCGATGGGCGAGCTCAATCGCGGGTTCTATGTCGTGTCGGCGCTTGCCGCGGTCGGTCTCTTCGGTCTCAGCTATTGGGTGCTCCCCTACGGCCAATGGCAGTTCGCGCTCTGTGGCGTCATCGGTATCGTCACCTCGATCGCGTTCCTTTTCATCACGCAGTACTACACGGCGGGCACCTACCGGCCGGTGCGTGAGATCGCAGACCAATCCCGCCGCGGCGTCGCAACCAATATGATCTCCGGTCTTTCCGTGGGTATGGAGACTACCGGTCTTCCGGCCGTGGTCATCTCGGTCGCGCTCCTTGCCTCATATAGTCTCGGGAATTCCGTCGACTTCCCGAGCGATGCCGCCGTTTCGGCCGGTATTTTCGGAACGGCGGTCGCGACCATGGGCATGCTGATGTCCGCCGCGTACATTCTGGCCATGGACACCTTCGGTCCGATCACCGACAACGCAGGCGGTATCGTCGAGATGTCGAATCAGCCGGAGAGCGTCCGTGAAGTTACCGACGCCCTCGATTCGGTTGGCAATACCACCAAGGCGCTGACCAAGGGCTACGCCGTGGGGACCGCCGCGCTGGCCGCGTTCCTGCTGTTCTCGGCGTTCCTCGAAGAGGTCAACCGCTTCAAAGGCGTTGGCAATGAGGTCGAGCGAGTGGTCAACGTTGCCGAGCCGAAGGTCTTCGTCGGTGGACTCATCGGCGCAATGATCGTCTTCCTCTTCACCTCACTCGCCATCCGCGCGGTCGGAAATGCCGCCGGCGATATGATCGAAGAGGTTCGCCGCCAGTTTCGGGCCGACCCGGGCATCATGGCCGGCACCTCACAGCCCGACTACGCACGCTGCGTCGATATCTCGGTCCGCTCGGCACTGCGCGAGATGGTCCTTCCCGGCGCCCTGGCCGTGGCCGGTCCGGTTGTCGTCGGAGCCGCGCTGGGTTGGGAAGCTGCCGCCGGACTCCTGATGATCGGCACGATCGCCGGAATCCTCATGGCCCTCTTCCTCAACAATGGCGGCGGCGCGTGGGACAACGCGAAGAAGTACATCGAAGCAGGCAACTTGAAAGACGAGAATGGCAATATTCTCGGCAAGGGCTCAGATGCCCACAATGCCGCAGTGGTCGGCGACACGGTTGGCGATCCGTTCAAGGACACCGCTGGGCCGTCGCTGCACGTGTTGATCAAGCTTTTCGCGACGATTACACTCGTGCTTGCCCCGCTGTTCATTTAGGCAAGGTCTAGGATTTTCCAGCGGAGCGGTTCGCCAGTGCGAACCGCTCCTGCTGTTTCAGCCGGAGGAAACGGAATGTCCGAGCGAAAACGGATCGCGATTGTCGGTGGCGGTATCGCCGGCTTGACCGCGGCCTACCGGCTATCCCAGGCGGGTTATGAGGTAACGCTGTGGGAGCGAGCGCCGAGATTCGGAGGACAGGCCGGCGCGTTTCCGGTCCAGGGCGGCAAACTCGAATATTTCTATCACCACCTCTTCCAGAGCGATACCCAGATCACGGAGCTCATCCATGAGCTCGGAATCGGAGACCGGCTCGCCTGGCTCCCATCGAATGTCGGCTATTTCGCCGATGGGACCATCTATCCGCTCAACGGCGCCAAAGATCTGCTCACGCTCCCGATCCTTCCGTTTCACGATCGGCTGCGCGTCGGTCTCGTAACGGCGTATCTGCAGCGGGTCAAGAATTGGAAGCCGTACGAGAAGGTCACGGCCAAAGAATGGCTGACACGCGCCATGGGCGAGCGCGCCTACTCGCGCACGTTTGGGGCCCAGCTCGACGCGAAATTCGGCCGGTACGCCGATCAGATCGCAATGGTCTGGTTCTGGGGAAAGATCTGGCTGCGGACGACGTCCCGGCGATCTCCGCTGGAGGGCGAGAAACTCGGCTATCCGATCGGCAGCTTCGACGTCGTGATCGACGCAATCGTCGAAGGCGCCCGAAACGCCGGCGCGACGTTGATCTCGGGAAGCGGGCCAAGCGAGCTGACTCAGAACGATGACGGCTCGTGGAGTGTCAAGATCGAAGGAGCGGAGCCACAGGTCTTCGACGCGGTCATCGGATCGGTACCATCGCCGATCTTTGCGAAGCTCGCGCCGCAGCTGCCGGACGACTATCGAAAAAAACTCCTCTCGCTCGACTATGAAGCCGCCGTCGTCGTGCTCCTGGAGCTCGATCGCGCGCTTTCGGACATCTACTGGATGAACATTGCCGATCCGTCGATGCCGTTCACCGCAATCATCGAGCATACGAATTTCGTGGCGCCGGGCAATTATGACGGCAAACATTACGTCTATTTGAGCAAGTACCTGGAACCGGACGATCCTTACTTCACAATGCCGGAGGACGAGGTCATCGCGTCCTATCTGCCTCACCTGCAGAAGGTCAACACGGCATTCGACCGCAACTGGATCAGCCGGTACTGGGTATTCCGGGAACGAGCCGCCCAGCCGATCATTACCCTCAATTACAGCGAGCGGATTCCCGATCACCGGACGCCACTCAGCGGGCTCTATCTGGCGAACACCAGCCAGATCTATCCCGAAGACCGCGGCACGAACTACTCGGTACGTCTGGGCAATCAGATCGCCAGCATGGTGAAGGGCGACCTGACGGCCTGATGCTCGCTGATCAGCAGCGATCCCTCAGATCGCGCTACGTGCGCCACCAGATGGTCTGATACCCCTCGACCGCACTTTCGACGGCTCCCTGCGTGTGTAGATAGCTCAGAAAAGCATAGATCGTGGGGTGAAGGAGGAAGTACGCCGGGTGATCCGCAACAGGCGCATCGTAGCTTTGCAGGACACGCGCCATCAGGTCGTTCGCGGTCGACGGCGTCGCGGCAAACTCCTGCAACCGGCCGGCAACCTCCAGTACCAGGCGTCGATTGAGATCGAGCACGGTCACCAGCGATTCCGAAACGGCGCCATGTCCGGGCACGACCCAGTCGGCCTCGATGCCGCTCGCGGTCTCGATCGACCGGAGATGGTCCCCAACCGCGTAGAGATAGGGAATGCGATATTTCTCGAGCACCGACTCGGGAAGCGCGATATCCGCACTGAAGAACACCCCATCGATTCTGAATCCAAGCTGATTTGGCGAATGTCCCGCGAGGGATATGACTTCGATCTCGACACCGTCGACGTGGAATCGGTCTGGAGGAATAATCTCGTCGACTGGGCTGGGATCAGCCAGCAGGAATCGTCCCCGCAACATGGCCGGCGGGTCGGCGCCCGCATAGAGCAACGACGGCTGCAAGATCGGATAGCGAATCACTGCTTCGTCAACTGACGGTGCATAGACCCGCGCGCCGGTGCGCTTCACAACCGTCGCATTCGCGCCAAAGTGATCCGCATGGGCATGGGTCGTGACGATCGAGGTGACCGTTCCACCCAGTTCTTGCACAGCTTTGACCGCTTTCTTGCCGCTGGTATCGTTCAAGCCGGTATCGATCAGGATGAACCGATCCTGGCCCGCGCGAATGACACCGACATTGACTGCGCCCGGGAGGTACCCCACTCGCTCAGTCAGAAACTCGACGGACATGAGCTCTCCTCGTGTTTGCCGCAAAATCGCCGATTCAGGCGAGCCGGCTCACTATACTGTTTCGGGCGGTTCGATCGTGAACGAGGGGGGTTCCGAGTGCCACGCAACATCGTCGAAGTCAGTCAGTTTTCGCGAGACGATCTCGAGTTCATCTTCGATCGCGCGGACGAAATGCGTGCTCTTTCCGTACCCGATCATCGCCTGGCCGGTCGCATTCTCGCCACACTCTTCTATGAACCATCGACCCGCACTCGCCTCAGCTTCGAATCGGCCATGCTCCGGCTTGGTGGAAATGTCATTTCGACCGAGAATGCCCGGGAATTTTCGTCGGCGATCAAAGGAGAATCGGTCGAGGACACGATTCGGATCGTCGAAGGCTATGCCGACGCAATCGTCATCCGGCATCACGAGCAAGGCGCCGCGGCTCGCGCCGCCTCGGTCGCGTCGGTGCCCGTCATCAACGCCGGTGACGGTCCCGGAGAACACCCAACCCAAGCCCTCCTCGACCTCTATACCATCCGACACGAGCTTGGACGAATCGACAACCTTCGCATCGCCCTGGTCGGCGATCTGCGTTTCGGACGCGCGGTGCGCTCACTCGCGCTGCTGCTGACCCAGGCAATCGGAATAGAGCTCGTCTTCGTCTCACCCCCAGAGGTTCAGATGGGAGACGACGTGCGCGACGCTCTGACCCGAGCCCGTATCCCGTTCAGCGATGAGTCCGATCTGGCTTCGGCCGTGCGTGACGTCGACGTGGTGTATCAGACCAGAATCCAGAAGGAGCGATTTTCGTCGGACGCGGAGTACGCGCGCAACAAGGGGATCTACATCGTCAATGCCGAGACAATGGCCAACCTGCCTGAGCACGCGATTGTCATGCACCCCTTGCCTCGAGTCGATGAGATTGCCGCGGAGTTCGACCGTGACCCACGCGCCAAATACTTCCGGGAAGCGCACAACGGCGTCTACGTCCGGATGTCGCTACTCGAAAGTCTGCTCGCCGGTCCCTGGAGCAACGAACGCGGGACCGCGCTCCACGAATGACTTCATCCGCCGTTCGAGCTCGCGGCGCGGCAGCATCAATCGGCGGCCGCAGGTCTGACACTTGATGCCAATATCTCCTCCCAAACGTAGAACGGACCACTCGTACCCGCCGCAGGGATGAACCTTGCGCAAACGCACGACATCCCCCACGCGAAATTCGAGCGGTCCGTCCGGGTTGATCGGCATGACCAGATCGAGACTCGACGCTACATCAATCCTGGAATCTTCATCCCGCCGGTGAGCGCGCCCAGCTTATCGGCGCTCAGATCGGTGGCTTTGGTCATGGCGTCCTGGATGGCCGCGGTGATGAGGTCTTCGAGCATCTCGACGTCATCGGGGTCGACCGTAGATGGATCGATTTTGATGCCCTGGAATTCCTTCGATCCGGTAACCCGCGCCACGACGACGCCGCCACCCGCGGATCCTTCGACAACCGTCTCTTCCAGCTCCTGTTGAATCTTCGCCATGCGATTCTGCATCTGCTGGATCATTTTCATGTTGACGCCCATGCGTCTGAAGTCCTTCCTGTTTGAGTTCTGGACGTGGGGAATCGACTACTCCCACGAAATGTGGAGTATACGGTAGCAGCCACCGGATCCCTACGCGGTGGCGACGGCTCGCTCCAACATCTCTCGTGCTGCCTTGCGCGATGTAGGCGAGGGGGGCTCGCCATCGATCATGGCTGCCAGCTCGTCGATCCGTTCGGTGCCATCGAGCAGGACGACCCGCGAGATCGTTCGGCCTTCGATTGCCTCTTTGCGAATCTTGAAATGATGCTCGGCTACCGCGGCAATCTGCGGCAAGTGCGTGATCACGATAACTTGATGCCCATGCGCCAGCTGCTGCAATTTGACGCCGACCATCTGCCCCGAACGACCGCCGATACCGACATCGACCTCATCGAACACCAAGGTCGGCGTGTGGTCGGAATCAGCCAGTACGGATTTCAACGCAAGCATCATACGAGCGGTCTCACCACCAGACGCGACGCGGGCAAGCGACTTCGATGCTTCACCGGCATTGGGAGCGAACATGAACTCGACCTGATCCGCCCCTGTCTCGTCGAACGGGGTTTCTCCGCTTTTCGGACGAACCGCGATATCGAACATCATGCTGCCAAGATTCAGCTCCGACGCAGCCTGAGACGCATCCCGGGAAAGGCGGCCGGCGGCGTCTCTGCGAGCTTCCGAGAGTCGCTGGGTGGCGATACGGATCTGCGCTTCGAGGTCATCGGCTTTCGCGCGCAGGGCCACTTCGTCGTTTTCCGAACCGCCAAGCGCGGCCAGCTCATTCTCGGCAGTGACTTGATGCGCGAGCACCTCGTCGATCGTGCTGCCGTATTTGCGCTTGAGGAGCCTGATTGCCTCGATGCGTTCCTGCACCACACTCAAACGCTCAGGATTGACTTCGATCTGCTCCAGATAGTCGCGCAGCTCGAGCGCGATCTCGTCGGCGAGTACGGAAACCTCCAGCAGGCGGTTGGAAAGTGCCGTCAACGAGGCATCGATCGCCGCCGCATCGGACAACGTGCGCGTCGCCGTCCGCAACGAATCGGCCGCCGCCTGGTCGCCCAGGTCTTGCCCTCCAACGAGGCCGGCCGATTGAGCCACCAGCTGCGCCAGCCGCTCGGCATGGGCGAGCCGGCTGCGCTCGATGTCCAGTTGTTCGTCTTCTCCCGGCTGGAGCGCAGCCATGGCGATTTCTTCGACCTGGAAACGGAGCAGGTCGGCGCGCTGGGCACGCTCACGCGCGCCGGTGTCGATTGCGTCGAGCCGGGCGCGGACGGCGCGCCAATCACGCACCAGCTCGGCAACGGCCGTTCGATCTCCATCCAGGTGCGCGTAACGATCGAGGATGGCCAGCTGAGCCGCAGGACGCAGCAGGGACAGATGATCGCTCTGGCCGTGGATGTCCATCAAATGCTGCCCCAGCGACGCCAGCAAGGCAGCAGTTACCGTGCGTCCGTTGATCCGCGCGGTGCTCCGGCCGCCTGCCTGGATCTCCCGGCTGAGGATCAGCTCACCATCGGCAAACTCGATCCCGAGATCATCCAAGAGGCCCGACACGACCTGCGACGAGCCAGTTCCGTCCAGATCGAATCTGGCATCGACATAGGCAGTCCTGGCACCCGTGCGCACCATATCTGCCGAGACCCGTTCGCCCAGCACGGCCCCGAGCGCATCGATGATGATCGACTTCCCTGCCCCGGTCTCCCCAGTCAGGGCATTGAGCCCCGAACCCAGCTGGATACGCAGCTCGTCGATGATGGCGAAATCTCGTATCTCGAGGTCGAGCAGCAAGTCCGCACCGTCCGGTGACTAACGACGACTCCGCGCGAAGACGAGCGAGCTTCGGTCGCCCGCTCGATCACTCGTTCCCCTGATCCTGAGTTGCCAGAATCTCTTCTGGTCCCCACTCATTGACCGGGATTGCCGCGTAGTCCATCTGATCCAGAAAGCCGAAACGCTCCAGCACGAGCACGATCTCGCCCGCGTTCTTGGCTTCCCAAAGCGAAAAGATCCGATCATCCGAGAGATCCGGCGACCAAGCCTTCAGCCACCGGGGAGCGGCATCGGACTTACCGTGATGGGTTGCGAGGCCGACGAGATCGGTCGGCGGTTTCACGTCGGTCTCGTTCGATTCGATCGGTGTATGGATGACCAAGTAGGTGGTCATTCGGTCGATTCACTCCCCTTGTTAGCTTGTTGGCCTCCCTGTCCGCCGGCCCGGCGTCGGCGACGACGGCGCTTGCCGCTCTTGCTCCCACTCGGCTGCGCGGTGGGTTGATCTTCTGGCGTGGGGTCGCCGGAATCCGCCTCCGCTGTCACGTCCGCCACAGCAGGGCTGGCCGCCTCGACGGTGGACGCCTTCGGTTTGCGCTCCATCCGAATCGGAGCAACCGGCGCATCGCCAAAGCCAAGCTCACGTGCCGGGAACGTCTCTTCGGTATTGTCCGAATCGACCAACACGGTGACGAGCCCCTTCAAGAGCTGCAGCGAGACGACCGTGCCGGGGCCTCGCGGCGTCTCGGTCTTCTGCCCCAGCTTCGGCATGACTGCCTTCATCTGCCGGTATTGCTCATTCTCGTAAGAGAGGCAGCAGAGCAGACGGCCACAGACGCCCGAAACCTTGCTCGGGTTCAAGGAGAGGTCCTGCGTCTTGGCCATACCCATCGTAATCTCGGGGAACATCGGCAACCAGGTCGAGCAACACAACGTCCGCCCGCATCGCCCAACGCCACCAAGAAGCTTGGCCTCCTCGCGGGCCGACACCTGACGCAGCTCGATGCGGCATTTGAGCTTCTGTCCCAGATCACGCGCAAGCTCACGGAAATCAACCCGGTCCGCGGCCGAGAAACTCAGCGTCAGGTGGCTGCCGTCGAAGTTGTATTCCGCGGTGACCGGCTTCATCGGGAGCTGGCGCGCGCGGATCTCGGCGCTGAATGTCCGAATGGCTTGCGCACTCTCTTTGCGGAGCGATTCCATCCGTTCGATATCGCGCTCGCTCAGACGGCGCTGGATTGGCTTGAGCTCTCCTTTCAGCTGACTGGCAGCAACCTGATGCGGTGCAATCACCACGCGAGCAGCTTCCTGTCCGCGACTCGTCTCGACTACGATCCAGTCGTTCGTCTCGAGCTCGATCGAGCCAGGGTCGAAAAAGTACACCTGTCCCGAATCGATGAAGCGCGCACCGACGACCCGCTGGCCGTCGCCGGGCTCGACCGCGACCTGGTCGGCCGATTCGTCATGGCACGAACAGTCGCCCACTTTCTCGCCGTTGGCCAGACGCTCCTTGAAGCGCTGTTTGGCAAGCGTACGGGCCTCGTCGACATTGCGAGGAAGGGAAACAGGAGATTGGGCGACACCACCCGCTAGCTGCGGGCCGGCATTCTCGGCCATGAAAGCACCATCGATTCGAACGCGAGTCTCGGTCGAACGTTGATCCGGAGGTCATCCAGACAGGTCCACACCGCGCTCAGCGCGTTGAGTAATTCTGAAATGTCATGCGAGCCAGCGAGTCGTTCCGTCAAGTCCGATTGGGCTCGATACACAATTCTATCGGAGTTGCCACTCCTGATCAGGAGGGAATCCCGCCAGAGGCCGGCGGTGGCTTCGAGAACCGCGGATGTTTCACCTCGTTGTCGTTGCCAGCCATCGCTCAAAGAAAACGCCGTCGCGATCCGTTCGAACTCGGTGGAGCCAATCCACGACGCCGCCTGCGTGACAATCGACGTACGCTCTTCGAGCAACGCGGAATCCTCGACCGCACGAATCGCCCACCCAGGCGCGCCTCCGCTAAACGACGCGGTCAGACTGGCGACGTCGACGGCCGCACCCCGGTCGACCAGAAAATGCTCGATCTCCGAAGCGGGCACCGCCGCCAGCTCGAGATGCTCGCACCGGCTTCTAACCGTGGGCAACATGGATTCCACATCCGAGGCGACCAGCAGCATCACCAGGAACGACGGGGGCTCCTCGATCGTCTTGAGCAGCGCCTCCTGCGCGTCCGGCTGCAGACGTTCCGCGTCATCGACAATGACGATGCGCCAATTTCCATTCATCGGCCGGAGCGGAGCTTGTGCCGAGATCGCACGAGCCGTCTCGATCGTCAGCGATGCCGGCGGATTCCCTCGCCCGCTCGCCTGGGCATTCTGCCGTTCGAGTGAAAACATCGAGATGTCAGGATGCGATTCCCGCTGCACGCGCCGGCAGCTCGGGCAATCGAAACATGGATCTCCGTTCGCGGGATGCTCGCAGAGCAACGCCTGGGCGAACCGCATCGCCAGCGTCCGCTTCCCCACCGAGGGAATACCCGTGATCAGAAACGCATGCCGTGGCGAACGTCGAGCTGCGGCGGAGCGAAGCTTCTCGACCGATTGGCGGTTGCCACAGAAACGCCAACCGCTCATCGTCAAGATGCTGCCCGCTTCTTGACTTTGACAGGGCGTCGAGTCGTGGTCTTGACCGGCGCTTCGACCTGCTCACCACGACTCAGAAGCGTGACAATCGCTTCGCGCTCGTCGTTCGTCAGCTCGACCTCGGGTTCGAGATCGCGCACATACGCTTCTAGCTCTTCGACCGGAATGACGGGATCGCTCGAGCCGTCGACTTCGATCTCCGCGGTCGGCGCCGTGAACACGATAACGGCCTCGATATCGGCTTCGAGATCGGCCGTCCGCAACGCAGCTTCGACGTTATCGAGCGCACTGCTCGTGTCTTTGGTGGGGTTGCCCACCTGCGGCCCACTGAAGGCAAACATCCGCCCCAATACCGAACCGCCTTTGCGCCAGACGTCGTTGTTGACGGTGACCTGCCCCGGGAAATCCCTGGTGGTAATCACCAACACACCGCCCGGATGCATCGAGCGCATGATCGATGACCTTGTTGTCCGGGCGACCATAGTGGATCAGCAAGCGCGTATCGATCTGAAAGCGGTTTCAGCTCATTATCGAGCGCGAAGTCCTCACGCATATGGCGTGCGTTGTTGCCCCACCTGCCGATTCCCTGCATACCGCGGTTGAACAGGATGAATCCAATGATGAGAAAGATGTAGGTAATAAAAATGAAGTTATTGCTGCGGCTACTCATAAAGAACGCAACCGGAAAGGTTGCGATCAGGAGCAGAAACCCACCGAGGGCCATGAGCTTGGTTCGCCGCTTTGCCGAATCGATATAGCCCGTATTTCGATAGATTCGCATGATAAAGGTGTGGTCTCGTCCGTTGGTGGATAGCCGCGCCCATGCACGATCACTCCCCGCGACCGGCCGACGGACGGGATTCTAGCATAGGGGTATTTGGCGACCTAAACGAGCGCCGGAGCGTTCGTCACCGCCTCCAGCCAGAAACGCGCGCCACCAATCGCCAGGATGATTGCGATGGCCACGACGATGCTCAGAGCGGCAAGTGGTTTCACTTGCACGAACCGGTCGATCTGGTTCTCCCGGTTCAGCAGCATGAGTATCGTCACCAGGACCAGTGTGGTAAACACGATCACCGCGGACGCCATGAGCAAGAAGGAAAAACGGGTAGTAGACGAGCAGCGATCCCGTTTCGATCAGCAGTCGGATGGGAATGATTCGGCAGCACCATCAGGATCGGTAGCCACCAATGCGAAACGACTCGCTGGGAGACCCGGGGAGAACGCCAAAACGTCATTCCCACGAGCATCACCACAACGGTACCGATCGCGACTCCCGCCATCCAGCCGGTCAACAGCCTGAGCTCGTTCGACGGCTGATACGGATGCCAGCGTTGGAGGTCAGTCAAGAGCGAGTTGAACCCGTCGACTGCCATCGCGACGACAAAGAGGAGCAGGATGACCAATGAGCCGCTAGATGGCAACCCCGCCGCGCGATGACGTCCGAGCGCCAGCAGAATGAGAAACGCTGAGAGAACTCCTCCATAGATCCCGGTCATGCGCCCGTCGAAGGGAAGCACCAATCCCTGAAAATAGAAGGAATGGCTCGGCGTCTGCGCACACAATCCATGCATCACCGCATGAGCTTTTGTCTCGAAGGGCCAGGGCGCGGCCAAAAAGCCCATACCGGCGAAAAAGACAACAAGCGCTACAAGATGCCGGCGGTAGAACGGCTCGGTACTGGGCGTTGAGGCGGCTTGCGAATCGATACCTGGTGGGGCGGGCATGAATGTCATGACAAAACTCTACTGCGAATGACGAGACTATCGCTAGAATTCGCTCGAATCTATTCGTCCGCTTGTGAACGCTCGCATCGCGAGCCGAGAGGGTCCATGGCACGTCGAATCCTGAAGCTCGCCTATGTCGCTGGAGCAATTACCACATCGGCACTGATTGCCGCCGGCGTGAAGTCCGGCAAGACGCAAGAGCTCGACGAGGCAGCCACACGTCGAATTCAGAAGATAGATGCACCGGGATTCGATCCCCTCATGCATGCCGTATCGTGGGCAGGCTTCCCGCCGCAAAGCAAGATCCTTCCCGTACTCATTCCAACGGCAATTCTGAGCGGGGGACGGCCGACGGAGGCATTCTTTCAACTCATGGGCTGGGGAACCGGCGCAATCTCCGGTGGGATCAAGCGAACGATGAAACGCCCGCGGCCGAGTCACCCCGAGATCGTGGTGACCCAGGCTCGGCTCGGAGGAAGCAGCTTCCCAAGCGGGCACGTCATCATCTATACCGGTGTCTACGGCTTCTTCGCCTATCTGGCGCACACACACATCCGATGCAGCCTGCTCCGAAAAGCCGTTGTGGGCACCCTCGGAAGCATGATCGGGCTCGTGGGCACGAGCCGCGTCTATCTGGGCCATCATTACACCAGCGATGTCACGGTCTCCTATTTGCTTGGAACCAGCTATCTGATTGGATTGACCTCACTCTATAGGCGGGCACGCAGCCGGCAAGCTGCGCAATGAACCGTACCCGCCCCTGCGAAGTCATTGGGCATTCCGGCGCGGATGGCTTCTACGCGGCGAATACGGAGCCGTCGTTTCGCAAGGCGCTCGAGCTCGGGGTCGATCGTATCGAATGCGACCTCACTGCCGATACCGACCGCAAGCTCTTTCTGGTTCACGATCAGGTGATCGAGATCGAGGGAAAACGCCATCGAGTCCGGAGCCTGTCGCTCGACGAGATACGCCGCACCGATCCGCTCGTCATCGAGCTGGAGGAGCTTTTGGCGATCACTGAGGGGAAGACGCCGCTTCTGCTCGATCTCAAACCGCGCGGACTCGAGGATGACGTCATCGTGGCCATCAAGGCGATCCGTGCCGATGAGGACGACGTCTCGATCTCCAGCACCCATGCCCGATCCTTGCGAACGATTGCCCAGGCGATCCCAGAAATGCGGATTGGACTGAGTCGGGGGCAGTGGTCAACGCGGATCCCGCGCGGCCGATGGCGTAGGCTGTTCGGCTGGATCGAAGGATGCCTGCAAATCGTGCCGCTTCTCGCCCTTGCCCGGTACTGCAACGCGACCGATCTCATGCTCAACTACAACATCTGCGTTCCGCCGCTGATCAAAGCGATGCACTTGGCCGGATATCGGATCTACGCCTGGACTCCCGATCGGGCCCGGGAACTGGAGCTCCTATTGTCGCGGGACGTCGACGGGATCATTACCCATCGCCCCGATCGCCTGATCGAAACGATGGAGAGACACGGGATTCCACGGCTTTGATTCTGTTTCTCATGCGTGGTAGTCTGACTGGTCGAGAAAGCAAGAGGCGTCGACGGGAACATGCCCGCGGAGCCGATCGACCAAGCGAGCTCGGGAGGGTGAAAGCCGGGCAGTTCGATCGTCCGATGAGTATCGCCCCTGAGCCGCGATTCGAAGGCTCGTCCTGAGAATTAGTCCGGTCGCCGGCCGTTATCCCGGCAATCCAAGTGGGCGATGCATGTCATCGTCAATCGAGGTGGTACCGCGGTTCAGACCGTCCTTGCAGCGCAGGACGGTTTTTTTTGTTGCCAAGACGATCAGGCAACCGCGCGGCCAAAAACGAGTAAGACGGAACCCGGGCGATTACGAAGGGGACTTAGCCCAGTGTTTTAACGCTGGGCGCGACGAATCAACGCCGCTCCATCCGGAGTAACCAAAACGGATTCCGTATAGATCAGGAACATCGCCAGATCGTCGACGTTCGAGAATGAGGTCCAGGTTCGTATGACATCGTTTCAGGAAGTTCCATCCAAACCCGACTTTCCCGCCATGGAGCGGGAGATCCTTGCCTGGTGGACCCGGGAAGAGATCATGGAGGCATACCTGAACCGAAACAAGGATGCATCCGAGACCTGGTCCTTCATCGATGGGCCCATCACCGCCAACAATCCGATGGGGGTCCATCATGGCTGGGGACGTACCTACAAGGACCTGTTCCAACGATTCCAGACGATGCTCGGCAAGGAGCAACGCTACCAGAACGGATTCGACTGCCAGGGTCTTTGGGTCGAAGTCGAGGTCGAAAAGGAGCTCGGTCTCAAGTCGAAGCGCGACATCGAGACCTACGGCATCGCCGAATTCGTCAACCGCTGCAAGGAGCGCGTCTGGAAATACGCGAAGCGCATCACCGATCAGTCGATCCGGCTCGGCTATTGGATGGACTGGGACAATTCGTACTACACGATGTCCGACGAGAACAACTACACGATTTGGCACTTTTTGAAGCAGTGCCACGATCGGGGTTGGATCTACAAAGGGCATGACTCGATGCCTTGGTGTCCACGGTGCGGGACCGGCATTTCCGAGCATGAGATCGTCACCGAGGGGTATCAGGACCGGACTCATCTGTCACTCTTCGTCGGATATCCAATCGTGGAGCGTCCGGGCGAAGAGCTTATGGTCTGGACGACCACACCCTGGACCCTGGCCGCCAACGTTGCGGCGGCGGTCAATACGGAGCTCACCTACGTCCGGCTCAGGCAGGGCGACCGAATTTTCTATGTTGGCAAAGACGCGATCTCGAACGCCATTAAAGGCGACTACGAGATTCTGGACGAGCTTCCCGGGAAAGAGCTGCTTGGTCTGACCTTCCGGGCTCCATATGACGATTTCCCGGCCAACGCCGGGGTACGACACGTTGTGATCCCCTGGGACGATGTCAGCGCAGTCGAGGGTACCGGCATAGTGCATATCGCTCCGGGCGCCGGTAAGGAGGACTTCCAGCTCTCGAAAGTCAACGACCTGGACGTGATCGCGCCGCTGAACGAGTCCGGCATCTATATGGATGGATTCGACTGGCTGACGGGTCAATACGTCCACGATGTCGCCACGCCGATCATGCGCGATTTGGAAAAGCGCGGCTTCCTCTATCGAAGCCAGCAGTACACCCACCGCTATCCGGTCTGCTGGCGATGCGGCACCGATCTCGCATTCCGCCTGGTCGACGAATGGTTCATCTCGATGGACGAGCTGCGCGAGCCGATGATGCGGGTGACGAAAGAGATCAACTGGGTTCCGGGGTTCGGCCGCGAGCGCGAGCTCGACTGGCTGGCGCATATGGACGACTGGATGATCTCCAAGAAGCGCTATTGGGGTCTCGCACTCCCGATCTACGAATGCGAGTCATGCGGCGCCTTCGAGGTCATCGGTTCCGAGGACGAGCTGAAATCACGCGCCGTCGAGGGCTGGGACGAATTCGAGGGCCATTCTCCTCACCGGCCGTGGATCGACGGCGTCAAGATCGCCTGTCAGACGTGTGGTTCGACCGCGTCCCGCATCAAGGATGTTGGAAATCCCTGGCTGGACGCCGGCATCGTCGCGTTCTCGACGTTGAGCTACCGGTCGGACAAGGCGTACTGGGAGAAATGGTATCCGGCCGATCTCATTTCCGAGAGCTTTCCCGGTCAGTTCCGCAATTGGTTCTATTCGGTTATCGCCCAGAGCACCGCGCTCGCCGACCGGCCCGCCTTCCGCAACGTCTTCTCCTATGCCCTAATGCGCGATGAGAAGGGCGAGGAGATGCACAAGAGCAAGGGCAATGCCATCTGGTTCGACGATGCCGCCGAGATCTCCGGTGTCGATGTCATGCGCTGGCTCTATACCTCGGTCAATCCGAGCCACAATCTGAACTTCGGATACAAAACGCTCGATGAGATTCGCCGGCAATTCATTCTGCCGTTCTGGAACTCCTACTCCTTCTTCGTGACCTACGCGCGGCTCGACGGATTCGATCCAACCGATCCCGCCAGCCAGGTACCGCTCGAAGAGCGGACGTTGCTCGACCGGTGGATCGTTTCCCGGCAAAACCAGCTCATCGAAACCGTTCGGGAATCACTGCTCACCTACCGCCCGGAGGTTGCCGCGCAAGCGCTGGAGAAGTTCGTCGTCGAAGAACTTTCCAATTGGTATATCCGCCGCAACCGGCGCCGGTTCTGGAAGTCCGAAGCCGACCGGGACAAGGCAGCCGCCTACCGCACGCTCTACGACGTGCTCGTGACGACGATCCGGTTGCTGGCGCCGTTCATTCCATTCCTGACCGACGAGATGTACCGCAACCTGGTGGCGAGCGTCGATGCGTCGGCGCCGGCCTCGGTGCACCTCACCGATTTCCCGATGGTCGATGCTGCGCAGATCGACGAAACGCTGTCGCGCGATATGGCGGTTGCGATGGAGATCGTGGCGTTGGGACGGTCCGCCCGGTCCGAATCGAACCTCAAGGTTCGGCAACCGCTGGCCGGCATCCTCGTCTACACTCGGGATGCCGATTCGTACGCCGCGGCTGAAGCGCTGCAGGATCTCATTCTCGACGAGCTGAACATTAAGTCGATTGCACCACTGGAAGAATTGGGAGAAGTCGTCTCCTATGGCATTCGGCCGAATCTGAGCGTGCTGGGTCCACGTCTGGGGCGGCAGCTCGGTGAGGTTCGAGGCCTGTTGACTTCGATGGATCCCGCTGCGGTCGCCCAGGCGGTCAATGCGGGCAATTCGGTGGAACTCACATTGAAGGACGGCTGGACCGTCGCGCTCGAGCCCCAGGAGATCCTGGTCGATCTCGTCAAACGACCGGGGTATGCGGCGGCCCAGGGTGAGATCGGCACGATCGTGCTCGATACAGAAATCACCGAGGAACTGCTGCACGAGGGGATCGCGCGCGACTTCGTCCGAGGGGTGCAGGACGCGCGCAAATCAGCCGGATACCAGATCGATGACCGTATCGAAATCGCCTACACGGCTCCAGCAGCGGTTGCCGCCGCCATTGAGGCATTCGGGGGTCTGATTCAAAACGAGACGCTGGCGGAATCGTTGCAATCCGGCGAAGCGAGCTCCGGCAACGGCTCACACACGGCAGCGATCGAAGCTGGCGGCCAGCCGGTGGCCATCGCCCTGCGCCCGGTCGCTCGATAAGGCGATTTTGCCCAGTTGTCGATCCGAAAACGGCAATCCTCTACGTCGCCTGGCGGGCGAGCGTGCTATGCTCGCCTCGGCCGCTATCGCCCATCTGACGGTGGCGGTCGTCCTGTGCCCACCACGATTTCGGACGACGAGGAGCATGTATTGTCAGCTGAGCGCAACGCCGTAGTCAGCGCGTCGATCGCCTATGACTACATCATGGGGTTTGGCGGCTCGTTTGCCGATCACATCATTCCGGAAAAAGCCCACGTCATCTCGGTCAGCTTCCTGGTCGACTCACTTCGCAAGCAACGAGGTGGTGTCGCCGGCAACATCTGCTACACACTGGCGCTCCTGGGGGAATCGAGCCATCTCGTCGGGGCCGTTGGGAATGACTTCGGGCCCTATCGGGCAGTCTTCGAGGAGCTGGGCATCGGTCTCGATCACGTCATCCAGGATGATGGAACGCTGACGGCGTCCGCGTTCATGATGGCCGACCTCAAGAGCAACCAGATCGCATCCTTTTATCCAGGACCTGGAAATCGGGCCGAATCGATCGACCTGACCGAGCTGGGGAACCGCTGCCGCTACGGGCTGGTGGGCCCCACCGATCCCGAGGTGATGCGCCTGCACACACAGCAGCTGGGCTCCAGTTCCTGCAAGCTCATCTTCGACCCGGCATTTCAGATCATCATCTTTTCTGCGGACGACCTTCGCGCCGGTATCGATGCCGCCTGGTGTGTCGTCGGCAACGACTACGAGTTTGCGATGATCGAGCGCAAGACGGGCTTGACCGTTGCCGACATCGCTGCCCAGAAGGAGCTCGTCCTCGTGACGTACGGTGAGCAAGGCTCCGATTTCATCGTCGATGGCGAAACGACCCATGTTCCCGCGGCTCCAGCCCAGCAGGTGGTCGATCCGACCGGAGCGGGCGATGCATTCCGCGGTGGAATGCTCCGCGGGCTGCTGCTCGACCTGCCCCCCGCGATCACCGGGCGGATTGCAAATCTCGCGGCCGTCTATGCTGTCGAACAGACTGGCACCCAGGAACACAGCTATACCCTCGACGAGTTCGTCGAGCGATTCGATGCCGCGTTCCCCGATTATGCAGGCTCCCTATCGACCGCGCTCTTGCGTGGTTCGCTCCAACAAGCATCGTAAGCATCAAGGAGATACGAATGTCTACCAAGTCGATGGATTTCGATATCAAAGATCCATCGCTGGCCCCGGATGGCCGGCGACGAATCGAATGGGCAGCTCGCGAAATGCCGGTGCTCCGGCAGATCACCGAGCAGTTTGCGAAGGACAAACCGTTCGAGGGATTGCGGCTTCTTTGCTGCGCCCACATCACGACCGAAACCGCGAATCTCGCCCTGGCATTCCAGGCCGGCGGCGCCGATGCAGTGCTCTGCGCAAGCAATCCGCTGTCGACCCAGGACGACGTGGCTGCTGCGCTGGTCGATGCCGGTATCCCCGTCTTTGCCATCAAGGGCGAGGATGCTGAAACGTACAACCGGCACATTCAGGCAGCGCTCGGCCACAAACCGAACCTTGTGATCGACGACGGCGCCGACGTGATCACCGCGCTGCATACCGCCCGCAAGGACCTGCTCCCCGATGTCATCGGCGGAACGGAGGAAACGACGACCGGCATCATCCGCGATCAGGCGATGGAAAAGGATGGGGTGCTGGCCTTCCCGATCATGGCCGTCAACGATGCCGATACCAAGCATTTTTTCGATAACCGCTACGGAACCGGCCAGAGCACGATCGACGGCATCCTCCGCGCGACCAACATCCTGCTTTCGGGTAAGACCGCGGTTGTTGCTGGCTACGGTTGGTGCGGCAAGGGGATTGCCATGCGGATGCGCGGTATGGGCGCCCGTGTGATCGTGACCGAAATCGATTCGGTGCGGGCACTCGAGGCCGCCATGGACGGCTTCGAAGTCACCACCATGGCTCGAGCCGTGGCGCGTGGCGACATCTTCGTGACCGCCACCGGCAATATCAATGTCATCGACCGGGACGCATTCGCTCAGATGAAGGACGGCGCGATCATGGCCAACTCCGGCCATTTCAATGCGGAGATCAATCTTCGCGCGCTGAGTGAGATGGCCGGCGAGGGGGTGCGCACGTTGCGCCCATTCGTCGAGGAGTACGCTATCGCGTCGGATCAGAAACTGATCGTGCTTGGCGAGGGGCGTCTCATCAATCTTGCGGCGGCCGAGGGGCACCCCGCCAGCGTGATGGACATGAGCTTCGCGAATCAGGCGCTTGCCGCTGCCTACCTGGTCAAGGAAGGCAAGAACTTGGAGAACAAGGTCTACTCGATCCCAGTCGAGATCGATCACGAGATCGCCCGCCTGAAGCTAGTTGCCATGAATATCGAGATCGACACGCTCACTCAGGAACAGGAGACCTACCTGACGTCCTGGGATCTTCACTAGGCCGGCGGCAGTCGAACGCATACGTCGAGTTGAGAGGAACAATATGATGAGTGGTGCGTCTAACGGCTCTGAATCGACCTTTTTCACATCTGAGTCGGTGACCGAAGGTCATCCCGACAAACTCTGCGATCAGGTCTCGGATGCCGTTCTCGACGCGGTACTGACCGAGGATCCGAGCGGGCGAGTGGCCTGTGAAGCGGCCGCGACCACTGGGCTGGTCATGGTGTTTGGCGAAATCACGACCAGCACCTACGTCGAGATCCCGGAACTCGTGCGAAGTGTCATCAAAGACATTGGCTACTCCGACTCGTCGCATGGATTCGACCACGCCACCTGCGGAGTCATGGTCTCACTCAAGGCGCAGAGCTCAGAGATTGCCGGCGGGGTCGGCTCAGCGCTCGAGGTTCGCGACCACGCAGACGGGGGCGACAAGTACGATCAGATTGGTGCTGGCGATCAGGGCATGATGATCGGCTATGCGTGCAACGAGACGCCTGAACTGATGCCATTGCCGATCTCACTTGCGCACCGCATCGCGCGGCAGCTTTCGGTCGCGCGCAAGACCGAGGAGCTCCCCTGGCTGCTCCCGGACGGCAAGAGCCAGGTTACGGTCGAGTACGAGGGCAACAAGCCGGTCCGGGTCGATGCGGTGGTTGTCTCGACCCAGCACCAGCCATACGTCAGCAACGAGGAGATTTCCGAGGGCGTGCTGGACGTTGTCATTGGCAAATCCGTTCCACCCGAGCTGCTCGACAAGAAGACCAAATACTTCGTGAATCCGAGTGGACGCTTCACGCTGGGCGGCCCGATCGCCGATGCTGGGCTGACGGGCCGCAAGATCATCGTGGATACCTACGGTGGGATGGCTCGCCACGGGGGAGGCGCGTTCTCTGGAAAGGACGCGACGAAGGTCGACCGATCGGGCGCATACGCCGCTCGGTATGTCGCCAAAAACTTCGTGGCAGCAGGACTCGCCGAACAGTTCGAAATTCAGATCTCGTATGCCATCGGCGTCGCCCATCCCGTTTCGATCATGGTCGAGACAAATGGAACGGGTGTCGTCTCGGATGACGTTCTCACGAAACTGGTCCGGGAGTATTTCGATCTGCGCCCAGCCGCAATCATCGATACGCTCGATCTCCGCCGGCCGATCTACCGGCAAACCGCGGCGTATGGCCACTTCGGTCGTGACGATATCGACGTCCCCTGGGAACGCACCGACAAGGCAGACGCGCTCCGAGCGGCGATTGCATAGCGACCTCGACGTGGTCCCCACTCGATTGGGATGAAAAAGGGGCGCTTTCGACGCCCCTTTTCGTGTCCAATGATGGCTGGTCGATCCGAAATCACTCAACCTTGAGAATGGTAACCATCTGCGGACCGGCCGGGGTCGGCACTTCAGCCGTCTGGCCCGGCCGCTTTCCGAGCAGCGCCGCGCCAATCGGCGAGGCATTCGAGATCTTGCCTTCGGTTGGTTTGGCCTCGATTGCGCCGACGATGGTGTAGCGTTCCTCTTCGCCATCCCAATCGATCGTTACGGTCGAGCCAAGTCCGACGGCGCCATTGGCCGCCGGAGCGTCCTCGACGACGACCGCATTGCGAAAGAGGGCATCCAAATCGGCAATGCGCCGCTCGTTCATCATCTGGTCGTGCCGGGCGGCATCGTATGCCGAGTTCTCGCGAAGATCGCCATGGGATCTGGCTTCAGCGACGATCTCGGCAATTTCCTGTCGACGAACGTTGCGCAAATGATCCAATTCTTCCCGCAGCCGCTCGAGACCCTCACGGGTAACGGGTACTGGTTCAGAAGACATCGAACAAAGCTCCTGCAATGAGTAAAACGGGGATGCAAAAATTCGAGGGTCGCCTATTTGACCTCGAGCGTGCACTCGATTTCGACCGGGATACCGTGCGGCAGCGACACGAAGCCCACAGCCGAGCGTGAACCATACCCCGATTCGCCAAAGACTTCGACAAACAAGTCGGAACAGCCGTTGATCACCTGCGGATGATCGACAAAATCGGGCGTGGAATTCACCATCCCCAAGAGCTTGACCAGCCGCTGCACACGGTCCAGGTCACCCAGCACATCCTGCGCGGTCGCCAGGAGGCTGAGCCCAACGGACCGCGCGGCCGCGTAGCCCTCTTCGAGCGTCATGTCCGCGCCAAGTTTTCCAGGACGAATCTCGGGTCCCGGACCAGTTCCGGAAATGAAGAGCAGATTTCCAGTTTGAACGTACCGGACATATGTGGCAACGGGCCGAGCCGGTTCTGGAAGCACGATGCCAAGCTCTTCGAGCCGCGCGGAAACACTCATAGTTGTATCTCTCCTCTTTCCAATCCCGTTGGATCCGTTCAGCGCCAGCCGAGCGCGTCACCAATGCGTTGGATCGATTCCTCCAAAAGGTCATCCGCGGTCGCAAATGAGATGCGGAAATGTCCCTCTCCCGACTGTCCAAACGCGATACCAGGCGTCACCGCGACTCGGGCATCCTGCAACAGCTTCGCACCCAGATCGACCGAGCTGAGCCCGGTCTCGCGTGCGTCCGGAAACGCGTAGAACGCGCCTTCCGGCAACGGGCATCTGATGCCCTTCACCCTATTCAAACCGTTGGTCACCATGTGACGGCGGCGATCCCAGGCGGTCACCATCTCCGCGATGAAGTCCTGTGACCCGGCAAGCGCCTGGACCGCGGCAGCCTGAACGAATGAGGTCGCATGCGTGACGGAATGGCTCTGCACTTTGGCGATCTCATCAATGAACGGCTTCGGTCCGGCAACATAGCCGAGCCGCCATCCGGTCATGGCGTATGCCTTCGAGAGTCCGTTAAACGTCAGCGTCCGGTCCCACATTCCGGGGAACGTGGCGATGCTGTAGTGCTTTCGTCCGTCATAGATGATCTTTTCGTACATCTCGTCGGTGTAGATGATGATGTCATGCTCGATCGCGAATTCGCAGATCGTATTGATCTCGTCGAGCGTCAACACGCGCCCGGTGGGGTTCGAAGGTGAGTTGACCACCATGCCCCGCGTCGCGGGCGTCACCGCCGCCTCCAACAACTCCGGCGTCACCCGGAAATTGTCGTCCGGATCGA
Organism: Thermomicrobiales bacterium; assembly: GCA_023957115.1. Lineage (GTDB taxonomy): Bacteria > Chloroflexota > Chloroflexia > Thermomicrobiales > UBA6265 > JAMLHN01. Next base: position 58,714 of record JAMLHN010000008.1, on the reverse strand, counting down.
GCGAAACCGGAACCGCACGGCCACCGGCGATCTCGACCATCGAGACATAGGACACCCAGGCAGGCTCCAGCAGCAGGACATCCACGCCCTCCTCGACCGTCGCCAGCATCGAGGCAAAGAGCGCCTGCTTGCCACCCGGGGTGACCAGAATCTCGGCGGGGTCGTACTCGAGCTGATTGTCATCGAGCAACTTCTTGGCAAGCGCCTTCTTGAGCGCAGGCGTCCCGTTGCTGGCAACATAGTGCGTGTCCCCGGCGTTCATCGCCTCGGTCGCTGCCAGACGGATGTTCTCCGGCGTAATGAAATCGGGATCGCCACCGCCAAGGTCGATCACATCGATCCCCTGAGCCTTGAGCTCCCGGGCCTTGTTCGATACCGCAACCGTGGGCGATGGCGAGGCGGATTTCACCCGCTCAGCCAGAAAATCGGCGACATCCCGTCGTTTCTCTTGCACCCGAATCTCCTCGATTCATTGAATCAGCTAGTCCTGACCGCAAGTATCCCGCCTCCGATATGCCCTGTCGAGAGACGCCATCCGATAGAAGGATGACGTCCTGTCCGCATTGAAACACTTGTGTTGTCGCCTTGAAGCGCGGATCACAGTTCGATTGACAATGATTCGTCTGTTCGATACGATGCGGTAAGACATCTTACACAGCACAATCAAGGCAGAGCGCGGCGCGATGGCGCGTGATCTTTGCCACCGATCGGTTCGTTCGCATATCGAGAGAGTGATTCCGCGCGATGCCCACGGTCATTCACAGCACGCTTCGCGCCTTCAGCCGCACGATCTTCGAGGCTGTCGGGACGCCCCCCAACATCGCTCTCGTGGTGGCGAACTCGCTTGTCGACGCCAATCTCGCCGGGCACGACTCACATGGGGTGCTGCGTCTTCCTGGTTACTGCGGATCGCTCAGGGATGGCGACATCGTCCCAGATGCGCGCGCGGCGCTCATTCGACGAGACCGCGCCACCGCCATCGTCGACGGCGCGTTGGGCTGGGGCCAGCCCGCCATGCAACTGGCAACCGACACGACGGTCGAGCTTGCCCGCGAACATGGACTTGGCGCCACGGTCGTACGGCGTTGCTACCACGTGGGACGCGTAGCGCCGTATGTCGAAACCGTCGCCCGCGCCGGAATGATCGGTCTTGCCATGTCGAATGCCGGCCCCGGTGTCGCGCCGTTTGGCGGACGGCAACGCGTGCTGGGGACCAATCCGTTCGCCTGGTCGATGCCCATCGGCGGCCGATCCGACCCCCTCACCTTCGACATCGCGACTGCGGCCATTGCCGAAGGGAAGCTCCGCGTAGCCCGTGCCAACGGACGACCGGTCGATCCGACCATGCTCGTCGATCGAGACGGAAAACCAACGTCCGACCCGAACGACTTTTTCGCCGGGGGCGCGATCCTTCCGTTCGGCGGTCATAAAGGCAACGGAATTTCGATCCTCGCGCAAATGCTTGGCCGATCGCTGGCAGGGATGGACACGACCGGCTTCGATGGCCCGCGCGGAGCAAACGGTCCGATCGTTCTGGCCATCGACCCGACATGCTTTACCACGGCTGAGGAATTTGCGACTGAAGTCGCCGCACAGGCGATGCAGATTTGCTCGTCTCGACCGGCAGACGGTGTCGAAGAGGTTCTTTTGCCCGGTGAGATCGAGCGACGAACGGTGCACCATCGCCTGGACCGTGGAATTCCGATACCAGACACAACCTGGAGCGAGCTCGACGAGCTCGCACGTTCACTTGGCGTCGAGATGATCGAAGGAGGTATCGAAGTCGAAGCGTGATCGACAGCAGTGGCGGAATGTCAGTCAGTAGGACACTCAATGCAGAGGAGAAAGAACGACATGTCGAAACCCACATCTCTTGATCGATTCAACGTCTCCCGGCGCGACCTCATCAAGACGTCCACCGGCGCGGCCGCCGGAATGGCGCTGGCAGGCGGACTGGCGGCAAGCCCGTCGATCGACTCGGTCGCCGCGCAAGACAGCGGGACCGCCCTCCAGCTCGGTCGCGAATCGGAGTTCGCCGCCATCTTCGCCCCCTACCATATCTCCACCGGCGGGCAGACACAGGTCATGGATTTGATCTATAGCCGCCTGCTCAAGGTCCGCGACGATCTCTCATTCGAGCCGGATCTGGCGGAGTCGTGGGAAGTCAACGAGGACGCAACGGTCTATACCTTCCAGATTCGGGAAGGGGTCACCTGGACCGACGGCGAACCGCTGACGATCGACGATATCATCTTCACCTACAAGACAGCCCTGATCCCGGAAACGGCTGCGTCGCAGGCCGGCAAGCTCAGGCAGATCAAAGGCGCGACCGCGTTTTACGACGGCGAGGCGGACGAGATCGAGGGCCTGGAGCGTGTCGACGACACCACACTGCGCATCACCCTCGAACAACCGAACGTGGCATTCCTAACGGGCACCGCCGGCTCGAGCACCCTCATCTGGGTACTTCCCGAACACATCTTCAGCGGGGTCGACCTCGCCAACATCGATCAGGCGCCGGAGAGCCTTGCGCCGACCGTCGGTTCGGGTGCATATCAGTTCGTCGAGTACGTTCCCGACCAGTACGTCTCGTTCACCGCGAACCCGAACTACCACCTGGGAGCGCCAAAGATCGAGCAGGTCTTCTTGCGTCTGGCAGAGCCGGCCACCCAGCTTGCCCAGCTCGAAAGTGGTGAGATTCACTTGTTGAGCCGTATGGCTCCAAAGGAGGCAGCCCGGCTCGAAGGGAACGAGACTGTCACCGTCATCAGTACCCAGGGGGTCGGCGTCTTCCAGACCGCGGTCAACAACGAGCGATTCCCGGACAAGCGCCTGCGGCAGGCGATGATGTACGGCACCGATCGGAATGCTCTGCTGGAAGCCGTGCTGCTCGGCCAGGGAGAGCTCGTATTCAGCACCGTCATCGGGCCAGAATGGGCCGTATTCGACGATCTGAACACCTACGACTTCGATCCGGAGAAAGCCAGGGCTCTTCTGGAGGAAATGGCTTGGGACAGCGAGCAATCGATCGAGCTTACCTGGTCGAAGGGAAGTCAGACCGTGGAGCTGGCGGCGCCCGTCTTCCAACAGCAGATGGCCGATATCGGCATCAAGATCGAGCTCGCGCCCTTCGAATCGGCGGCGTATGTCGACAAGGTCGTGAACGATCCCGATTTCGATATGGCCTGGTTCGGCGGCGGTTCGTATCGGCTCGATCCGGATGTTTCGTCGAACTACTACATGACGGTCAACTGGACGCCGAACGGCGGGAACACGACTCACTATTCGAATGAGGAGCTGGATCAGCTCTTCCTCGATGGTCGCGCCACGTCGGACATCGACACGCGGCGGGAGATCTACCACCAGGTCGCGCTGATTCTCAACGAAGACGTGCCAACCTCTTCTGGTGGTCGGACAATCAGATCTTCGGGGTCAATAGCAAGCTGCAGGGATTGCTGCCCGGACCGAACCAGTACATCTGGTGGAACATCCAGGACTGGAGCTTCGCCGAATAGTTTTCCTGCAACGCGCTGCCGCCATTCGGGCGGCAGCGCGTTGATTTCGCTCGTCCAGACGCTACGCTCGGGTCAACCATGGGTCGGTACTTTCTTCGTCGTCTCGTTATATCGGTTCCAGTGCTCCTTTTCGTCACGCTCATCGCATTTGCCCTGGTCAATCTGGCCCCGGGAGATCCGGTCACGGCGATGATCAACCCCGCCACCCGCGGAGAGCTGGGGCCGGAGTGGGTCGAGGAGCGGAAAAAGGCGCTCGGACTCGACAGGCCAATGATCTATCGCTATGGCATCTGGCTGAAGGAGCTGTTGAGCGGCAATCTCGGCTATTCACTGGTTGGCGGGCAGCCGGTCGCCGAGCAGATCGGCGCGCGCATCGGGCCGACGCTCTTGCTGATGGTTTCGGCCATCACACTCGGCACCGTGATTGGAATACCGCTCGGAGTCTATTCGGCATTGCGGCCCAACTCCTGGACCGATTATCTCCTGACGATTTTTGGGTTCCTGGCGATCTCGACGCCAGTCTTCTTTCTCGGTCTGGCGTCGATGTATGTCTTTGCCGTGAACCTCAAGTGGCTTCCAACCTCGGGTATGCGCACGCTCGGCATTCCAGCATCGACGACCGATCTGATCAAGCACATGATCATGCCGGTGTCGGTCCTGGCGCTCGTTCATATCCCACTCGTGATGCGATACACCCGCGCGTCGATGATCGAGTCGTTTCGCCAGGACTATGTGACAACAGCCCGTGCCAAAGGGCTTCGTGAGCGAGCTGTTGTAATCTGGCACGCATTTCGCAATGCCCTCATACCGCTCATCACCATCATCGGGCTCAGTCTTCCGGAGCTCCTGAGTGGAGCCGTCATCACGGAAACGATCTTCCAGTGGCCCGGTATGGGGCTCTTGGCGATGCGCGCCGTAAACGCGCGAGACTACCCTCTTGTCCTAGGCGTCATTCTCGTCACGGCATGCATGGTGCTGATCAGTAATCTGATCGCCGACCTCTGCTATGCGGTGGCAGATCCCAGAATTCGATACCGATGAGCGATCAAGTCCTGCGCGAGACTCCTCCTGAAGTCTGGACACGACGGACCTACGCCGGGCGCGGCTACCCGCGCCTGCGCACCTTCGCCCGCCATCGACTGGCCTTGATCGGCGCATGCGTCATCGGTATGTTGGCGTTGATTGCCCTTCTGGCGCCCGTGATTGCTCCCTACGACCCCAACGAAATCGATCTCTTCGCAACGTCTCAGGGGCCGAGTCGCCAGCATCTGCTGGGCACTGACGACATCGGACGCGATGTCCTGAGTCGCGTCATCTTCGGCACCAGGGTCTCGCTCTCCGTCGGTCTGGTGTCCGTAACCATCTATGTGTTGATCGGCACAGTTCTGGGCAGTCTTTCCGGCTACTTTGGCGGCTGGGTTGACTCCTCCATCCAACGTTTTACCGACGCCGTCATGTGCTTTCCAAGCCTGATCATCATCATTGCTGCCGTTGCGATCGTCGGTCCGAGCATCTACAACGTCATGATCGTGATCGGTCTGCTTACCTGGCCGGGCATCTGCCGGTTGGTCCGCGGGCAGATTCTGACACTCCGGGAACGAGAATTCGTCGAAGCAGCGCGTTCCATCGGGGCATCGCCGGCGCGTGTGATCTTCGCGCACCTCCTACCAAATACCGTCGCTCCAGTCACGGTCGCAGCCACCTTCGGCGTTGCCGCCGCGATTCTGACCGAAGCCGGTCTCTCTTTTCTCGGGCTCGGCGTGCAACCACCCACCCCGAGCTGGGGCAACCTGATCAATACTGCGCAATCAGCCGCGGTTCTGCAGCAAATGCCCTGGTTGTGGATTCCCGCCGGCATCATGATCGCGCTGGCGGTTCTCAGCATCAACTTCATTGGCGACGGGCTACGGGATGCACTCGATCCGAGATCAGCGAGCCGCTAACGGGATTTCCCCAGAATGCGTATTGATCCATAGGTCCAGTGCCCAGTGTCCAGTGCAAGGTCTCGGGCGCAGCCGCACCGGAGGCTGGGAATCGGACACTGGACTCTTTTCGATCATTCTCATCGAATCGCTGACACGCGCTATACTGTCCTGTCCTTCGGATTGGCCGAAGGGATTTGCCTTTCTGCTTCGTTCGATTCCCGTCAGCGCGATGCGGGTTCCTCGGGCGGGGCGGCTCCAGAGAAAGGGGCTTCCTCTTGCGCATTGATTCCAGCGCACGTTTTTATGAGATGATGACGATCGCGGTTCCGGACGGCACCCCTGAGGAGCTGATCGAAACCACGGATGCGATTGCGGGATACATCACGGCTGCCGACGGGCGCATTCTTCGCAGCAGCAATGACTCGCCATGGGGCCGGCGACGGCTCGCCTATCCGATCCGCCACAACAGCGCCGATCTGCGAGACGGGTTCTACACGCTCTTTCACTTCGAAATCGAGCCGAATCGGATCGAGGACCTCGAGCGGGAGCTACGCTTGAACGAGCGTGTCATCCGACACCTGCTCCTCATGCTCGACAGCGAGCCGATCTTTGTCGAAGAAGAGGAAGAGACCGAAGCGGTCGTCGATCCCGAAACCGGCGAGACCGTCGTAGCCGAGGACACGGTCACCGTTGCGACCGACCGCGAAGCCGGTGAAGTCGCCGTCGTCGAAGAGGTCGAGGTTGCGGCCGTCGACGCCGATGGCGCCGTCGAAGCAGTCGCCGACGAGGTCGAAGAGACCGTTGTCGAAGAAGTCCAGGAGACCGTAACCGAGGAGAAGTAGCGATGCCAGCAAACATCACTATCGTAGGCAATCTAGGTCGCGATCCTGAAACCCGATATACGCCGAATGGCAATATGAATGTCCAGTTCAGCGTGGCGGTCAACTCCCGCGGCGGACGCGACGCAAGCGGACAGCCGCAAGACCGAACGACCTGGTACCGTGTCACGGCATGGGAACGGCTGGCCGAGCAATTGGACCGGATGGCGCAGCAGGGGTGGCTGGTCAAAGGACGGCAAGTGTTCGTGTCAGGCCGATTCGAGGCGCGCGAGTACACCGGGAACGACGGCCAGCTCCGAACGTCGCTTGATATCAACGCCAGTGAAGTCTCGTTTGTCGGTGGAAACCGGCAAGAAGGCGAAGGTGGGGGATACCAGGGTGGCGCAGGCAGTGGCGGAAGCTCCGGTGGTGGTCAGCAGGGCGGCTACTCAGGCGAAAGCCGCGGCCAGCAAGGAGGCGGCGCGTCGTCCGACCTCGGAGACCTGCCCGGCACCGGCGATATCGACGACATTCCTTTCTAGTACACAGCAGTTCGACAGCTTCAGGAGACTTCAGTGACCGATACGCAGGAAAAGACTACGACCGCAGCGCCCGCAGCCGAAGGTGGCGAGCGCCCAAGCCGCTTTGCCCCACGCGGCCCACGCCCGGATGGTGGCTCCGAAGGCGGAGGCGGAGAGCGCCCACGCGGTGGTCGACGCTATGGCGGCGGCCGTTTTGGCTCCCGCCGCAAGGTGTGCGCCTTCTGCATGGACAATATCAAGGAGGTCGATTACAAAGACCTTCCGCGCCTCCGTCGTCATATTTCCGAGCGAGGCAAGATCGAGCCACGCCGCAAGACCGGCACCTGCGCCAAGCATCAGCGCTCGTTGACCACTGCCATCAAGCGCGCGCGCCACGTCGCGTTGCTGCCATTCGTTGGCGGAACCGGCCGGTACTAGTTTTCGTTTATTTCCTCGAGTGAGTGGCGCGGCCGGCTCATGAGCGTCGTGAGCCGGCCGTTTTCTCGGCACGCGGAGAGCAGCACGCATGGCAACGCCCGAGTCGAATCAACCAGATCCGTCCAAGCAAAACGAAGCCCGGCAGAGCTCAGGGGGACGCAAGGCGTCGAGCTCCGCGAAATCCGGCGCTTCGACGAAGGGCAATGCCAGCAGTCGCTCGGCCGCCAAGAACGTACCTGCCCGGCGCGTTTCACGACGCGAACGGGACGACCAACGAACCAGAATCCTCTACGCTGTCCTTGCCGTCTCAGCGGTCGCTATCGTCCTCGCGCTCGTCGGTCAGGCGGTCAACCACTACTACCTCACGCCACGTAAAGTCCTGGCAACGGTCAACGGCGAGAAGATTACCCGCGAGGACTATTGGAAGTACCACTCCAATGTGCTCGTCAATCAGATCAGCCAGTATCAGCAATACGCCAGCTTCTTCCAGGGTGAGCAACAGCAGCAATATCTCGCGATGGCGCAACAGGCGTCGATCCAGCTCGACGACGTCTGGGGATCGAAGGACATCGACCCGACCACGTTGAACTCGATGGTCGAGGATCACCTGTATATCGACGGTCTCGACTCTCTTGGCCTTTCCATGACCGACCAGGATGTTCAAGACTTCATCGACGACCGTTTTTCGAATCCAGAGACGCCGCTCTTCACACCAACTCCGACTCCGACCCTCATTCCAGAGCGCGCCGCCTGGGCGACCGAGACTGCGGTCGCCGAAGCGGCCATGCAGACCGCCGAGGCAGCATCGCCCGAGGCCATTGCGTCGCCGGATGGCGCGGCAAGTCCGGTGCCGGTCGCGGATGAGGGCGGTTCTCCCGTTCCGGTCGCGGAGAACGATGCGACCCCGGACGCGACCGACGCCAGCGCATCGCCGGTCGTCTCCGGCATCGCCGCAACGCCGGTACCTACCGATGTCGACGCCTCACCGGTTGCGGACGATGCCAGCCCGTCACCGGCCGCCGTCGATGACGGAGCAACCCCCGCGGCCGAGTCGAGCCCGGCCACGAGCGGGACACCAGCAGCAGCAACGTCAGAACCGACGCAAACACCGAGTCAAGACGAGGTTCGCGAAACAGCCACCGCCAACTTCGCCGACTACTCGAACCAGGTTTTCGAGCTAACCCATATGAACATGGACGACTACATCCGACTCGTGGCCCGGCCGGCGCTGGCGCGAGATCTTGTTTCGGGCTATTTCACGCAGCAGATCGGCCAGTCTGCCGAGCAGGTCCATGCGGAGCACATCCTGGTCGGCACCCAGGAGCTCGCCGAAAAGCTCTATCAGGATGCACTTGCCGACCCGGACTCCTTTGAGCAGCTCGCCCAGGAGACTTCGATCGACACCGGCACCGCGCCAAATGGTGGAGATCTTGGATGGTTTACACGTGGCGTGATGGTCGAACCGTTCGAGGATGTTGCCTTCTCCCTCGCACCCGGGGAAATCAGTGAACCGGTCCAAACGCAGTTTGGCTGGCACGTGATCAAGGTGATCGATCATGCGGAAGATCGCGCGCTGACGGACGACCAGATTTCGCAGGCTGCCCAAGCCGAATCGACACGCTGGCTCGACGATCAGCGTGCGTCGGCATCGATCTCCTCCGAGGTCGAGCCAACGCCAACGCCATCGACCGACGTATTCGTGCCGCCCGCCGGCGCACCCACGGTCGCGCCGGCGTCACCGGAACCCATGGAGCAGGTTGACCTTCCCGCCGCTTCACCGGTGGGAGAGGAGTAACGGATCGGCTGTTCACGCCGGAAGATGCTATCCTCAGCTAACCGCACCGGCGCCCCCGCGTCGAAGTTGCAGGAATGGAAAACGCAGACGTGAGCAGCCGCAAACCACCTTCGAATCGCGACGACTGGGATGACTTCGATATTCCCAAATGGGATGAATCGGCGCCGAGCGTACCGTCGAGAAGTTATCCGTCATCCTCACGCCGTACGACACAACGCCCAAGTACCGAAAGCCGCTCGGCGTATCCGGCCGAACCGTTCTATGACGACTATCAGCCACCTGCTGCCCCCACACGCGAACCGCGGCCTCAGGCGCCGCCGAGCCGGCTAAGCAATCGCGTTCCGACTCGGACGACGCGACCAGCGCAAGATCCCTATCGCGATCCGTATAGCGAATTCGACGAAGCGTATGTCGGCGACCCGTACTATCCGGAACCGGACTACGGCAGAACACCCGCCCGGTCCGCCTCCAGCCAATACGATCTCTACGCGGACCCAGCTGCTGCCGAGCTCGATTGGGTCGAACCCGCTCCGGAATACGACGAGCCGCGGCAACCCAGTCGTCGCCAGCGACAACGAACGCGCGCCAGCCGGCCGAGCGTGCACATCTCGCGTCCGGCAATTGCAGACGGGACGTTGGCTGCCATCGCGGGCGCAGGTGTGCTGGGACTCCTGGTCCTGGTCGGTCTCGTCTGGTGGGGCGTTGGAGATCTGGACGGATTGATCCCCTGGCATCTCAATGCGTCCGGCGACGTCGACCACTGGGTGACGAACTCCACGCTATGGCGGATTCCGTTTGGCGTTTTTGTCTCGATGGCATTTGGCTTGATCGCCGGTTTCTACCTTCGGAAGCGGGATCAGTTTGCGGCACGTTTCATCCTTGTCTCGATGTGCCTGGTTCAGATCGTGGCCTGGGTGGCTGTGGTCGATCAGCTCTGGTAGATTGCCGCACGTATGCTACGTATCGGAGGAGGTCGAATTCGGCCTCCTCTTTCGATGTCGGAGAAAGTGAGGTTCCGGCATGGCGAATGCAGTGACTGTCGGACGGCTGATTCTGCTGTTCGTTGCTGTCTACGTGCTGTACCGCGGGAGCGTCACTGCGATCGGGATCGCCGCTATCGCCATCGGGATTGCGATCATCCTCGATGGGCTCGATGGGTGGGTCGCGCGCCGCTACAACGAGACGGGACCGCTGGGGGCCGCGTTCGATATCGCCGGGGACCGGATCGCGGAAAACGTCCTCTGGGTCGTCTATGCCGATCTCGGACTGATCCCCATCTGGGTTCCGCTCTTAATGCTGACGCGGGGGTTTCTCGTCGATTCGATTCGGGCCATCGGCTACGGTGAAGGCAAGACCCCGTTCGGCAAAGACAATATGATGCGTTCTGCAATCACCGAGTGGCTCACTGCCGGCCGCCCGATGCGGCTGCTCTACGGCTGGGCGAAGCTCCTGGCCTTTGTGTTTCTCGGCGGCCTGGTCGGATATCAGCTTCATGACGCCTCGGGAACCCTGCTTGGCGATCTGTACGGTTGGGATCCGTTCCGTTACTTCGGATGGGCCTGTGTGTGGGTGTCCGTCGTCTTGAGCATCGTCCGCGGTCTCCCGGTTCTCTATGACGCGTTCCTGACGTATGGTCCCCAAGCGGGCCGCAACTCAACGGCTGAATGACCGATCACCAGGAATCGAGGACCGAGGAGGTTTTCCGCCCACTCGAACGGTCCGGTCTACCCCGCATCGAATTCCGCAGAAGTCAGCGTCGGGACGCTGTCTTCTATCTCGCCGCCTTCAGCGCAGCGATTCTTTCGTGGGTCGTGCGCTTCATTCCGTCTGGGTTCGTCAGTTTCGTTGCCCGGCGAATTGGTGACCTGAGCTACCTCGTCTCGAAACAGTGGCGAGCAAACGTTTCATCCAATATTTCGCATGTGCTCGACGAGCCGGAAGATTCCGCGCGCGTTCAGCGGACCGTTCGATCGATCTTTCAAACCAATGCCCTCAATCTGGTGTCCCTGCTCCGCACGCCGCACCAGAGTCTGGATGAGCTCTACGAGCAGACTCGCCTCGTCCATGGAGATTGGGGCATCCTGGACGATGCCGTAGCCGAAGGCAATGGAGTCGTCCTACTGACCGCGCACCTCGGACCGTTCGATACGATGGGTATCACCATCAGCGCGCACGGTGACCGCTTCGTCGCGCTGACGGCGAAAACAACCAACCGATTTGTCTTCGAGTTCGTGTCGTTTCTCAGAAAAGCGCACCGGCTCGAGCTCATCGAGGCATCGTCGTCCGGGGTGCGAGAAGCGATCCAGGTCCTCCGAGGCGGATACGTGCTCTGTCTTCTCTCGGACCGTGATTTTTTCCTCAACGGGAGGCAAGTGAGCTTCTTCGGGGAGGAAACGACATTGCCAATCGGCGCTGCCCGGCTTTCCCGAGAAACAGGCGCTGCGATCGTACCGATGTTCACTGTGCGGGCCGGCGACACCAATCTGCTCATGATCGAAGATGCATTTCATGTGGAGCGGACGAGCGACCGAAACGCAGACATCGCCGCGGGAATGGTCCGCGTGGTCGACGCGATCGAGACGGCTATCTCGATCGCGCCGGACCAATGGGTGATGTTCCAGCGCGTTTGGCCCGAAGAGGCAGAAATCCCTACGCGATAACGGCGTCTACTCGCGCCCAGAGGTCGTATTCGGTGCCGGCATAGACGGTCGCGTCGACGAACTCTCCAACAGGCTGCTCACCGTCGATGAAGACCAGCCCATCGACTTCTGGCGCATGCCGATACGCACGGCCGACGGAAACCGGGGAGACCTGGCCATTCTCGTCCTCGACCTCGCCGATGCTCTCGACCAGAACCTTCAGCGTCCGCCCCTCGAGCTTCTGATTGTGCTCCAGAGATATCGACTGCTGGAGCTCCATGATCGCGTTCCGACGTTCCTCGGCAACCTCCGCAGGCACCGGATCGGCCATATCGAACGCAACGGTGCCCGGTTCCGGGGAATAGGTGAATACGCCGACATGGTCGAATTCCTGCTCGTCGATGAATTCCATGAGCGTTTCGAACTCCTCGTCGGTCTCACCCGGGAAGCCGGTAATGAGGGTCGTGCGCAATACCACATCGTCAAGTGTGTTGCGTGCGTGATCGAGGATTCGTTTCGTCAGCTCGAGATTCGATGGGCGCAACATGCGCTTCAGTACCGCAGGATGCGCATGCTGCAACGGCATGTCGATGTAGTTGACGCACATGTCATGCCGGGCGAGCGCATCGATCATCTTCAGCACGATTGGATTCGGGTAGATATAGAGCAGGCGCAGCCACGGCAGGTTGGGCACCTGTTCGCCGATCATGTCGATCAGGTCGGCAACCCCGTTTTTCATGCCCAGATCGGCCCCATAGCGAATGGTGTCCTGAGATACCAGAACGATCTCTTTCGAGCCTAGTGCCACGAGATCGACGATCTCCTGAACGACATGCAGCGGACGTTTGCTTGCCTGGCGTCCCTTGATGGTCGGGATGGTGCAGAAGGCGCAGGCGTGATCGCAGCCGTCGGCGATCTTCACATAGGCTGAGGGGCCGGCATGGTGGTGCGTGAACGTGGTCGTCAGGCCATCACAGCCGGCAAGCTGGGGTTGTGGCGCTTCCCCGAACAGCGACCCGACGGTGTCACCGATCCGAAACCACTCCCGAGTCGTAAGCACCTTATCGACCCCGGCCGGGAGATCGAGTGAATAATCCCGCAACGCTGGCAGACAACCGGCCGCCACGATGTACTGTCCGGGGTTCCGCTGATCGACGAACCCCTGCAGCGTTTCGATCGACTCGGTTCGCGCGGCCCCGAGGAACCCGCAGGTGTTGACGATCACGACGTCCGCATCGGATGGCTCCTCACGCTCGTCGTAGCCGCGCTCGAGCAGCAAGGTCGACATTCCTTCGGAGTCGACTCGGTTCTTGGCACACCCAAGCGTGACGACGCTAAACGAGCGTCCTGCGTCCCTGGTACGTGTCACAGTGGTCAATGGGCTACCTGTAGTTGACGAATTGAAGCGCAACAGGGTAATCGGCGTCCTTGAACGCCGCGATCACGGCCTGCAGGTCGTCTTTGTTCTTTGCCTGCACCCGAACCGAATCGCCCTGAATCTGCGCGTTCACCTTCTTGAACTCGTCGCGGATTCGCTTGCTGATCTGCTTCGCGATGTCGTCAGAGATTCCCTCCTTGAGCGCGATCTCCTGGCGAACCCGGCCTCCGCTTGCCGGTTCGATCTCACCATAATCGAGAATCTTGAGCGACAGACCGCGGCGCACGAACTTCGATTCGAGCATATCCGTCACCGCCCGCAGTGACGTTTCCGTGTCGGTGTTGATGGTCAGCTTTTTCGGTTCTTCGTCGATGGTGGTCTTGGTGTCTTTCAGGTCGTACCGCTGGCCAACTTCCCGGCGAGCCTGATCGACCGCGTTCTTGAGCTCTTGCTGATCATAGGACGAAACGATATCGAATGAATATGTCGATGCCATACTGGCTACCTCCTCGATTTGCAGCCACCCATGGTACCAGACTCGACCAGATTCTCTCTCACGCGGTGGCCATCAGAATCGAGCATGACGGAATCGTCACCGTCCTCCCCCCATGCAGCACGACACTCGAGATTCCGGACACCTGATCGGTGTCGAGCTCGACGGTCCAGGCCGTCGATCCATTGCGCGCCAGCTTTGGCACATGAAATTCGGCATCGTCATTCGATGCATTGATCATGATCAGCACGGCGCTGCGTTCTTGCGCGGTGAGCGTCGGAGCTGGATCGATCGTCACCATCAGCAGCCGCGGGTCTTCGCGCGCCCACTCACCGGGCAGAAGCTCGGAGCCATCCGCGTCCTTCCACGTGACCATTCCTGGCTCGTGGAGCGCGGGATGCTCCGATTCGACGTAGCGCACCGGTCGCAGCGCCGGATGCGAGTTGCGGATCGACAGGATGTGCCGCACGAACGCCAGGAACTCCTGCGCTCGTTCATCGAGCTCCCATTGTAGCCAGCCAATCTCGTTGTCCTGGCAGTACGCGTTGTTGTTGCCCTCCTGCGTGTTGGAAAGCTCATCGCCACCGAGCATCATTGGAACGCCGTGACTGAGCAACAGTGTCCCGATCAGATTCCTGCGCGCGCGATAGCGTGCGTCGCGGATTTCCGGATCGTCTGTCGGGCCTTCGACGCCAAAGTTGAACCCGAGATTGTGATCCGATCCATCTCGATTCTCCTCACCGTTGGCCTCATTGTGCTTCTGGTTGTAGGAGACGAGATCGGTGAGGGTGAATCCATCGTGACATGTGACGAAGTTGACGGTCGAAAGCGGTCCTCGACCGGGCCGGTCGAAGAGATCTGCTGAACCCGCCAGGCGAAGCGCAAAACCGCCCAACGTTGCCCGGTGTCCCAGCCAAAACGAGCGCATCGTGTCACGAAAATGGTCGTTCCACTCGTGCCAGTGGCTGCCAAACGCGCCGACCTGATAGCCGTCTGGCCCGACATCCCATGGTTCTGCAATCAACTTCACATCCCTGAGCACTGGATCCTGATACATCGCCGCGAACAACCGCGACCAGGTTTCGAATCCGTTCTCATCACGACCGAGCGAGGTCGCCAGATCGAACCGAAACCCGTCCACATGCATTTCCTGGACCCAGTACCGGAGCGAATCCATCACCAATCCAATGACCGCGGGATGGTGGGTGTTGAGCGAGTTTCCGGTGCCACTGTAGTTCTCGTAGTCGCCGGGACGATCGGGCGGGCGCCGGTAGTAGACCGAGTTATCGAGACCGCGAAACGAGAGTGTGGGTCCGTCCTTGCCACCTTCAGCCGTGTGGTTGTAGACGACGTCGAGGATGACCTCGATCCCATGGCTGTGCAGGGTTCGCACCATTTCCTTGAATTCGCGTACCTGACCACCATCGTCACCCGATGACGAATACCGGCTCATCGGAGCGAAGAACCCAATGGTGTTGTACCCCCAGTAGTTGCGTAGCCCTTGTTCGACGAGAAATGCATCGTCGATGAAGTGATGAACCGGCAGGAGCTCGACCGCCGTGACGCCCAGCGATGTGAAATGGTCGATCATTGCGAGCTCCGCAAGTCCCGCGTACGTTCCCCTGACGGGCTCCGGCACACTGGGGTGGAGTTTGGTTAGCCCCCTGACGTGGCATTCATAGACGATCGTCTCGGCCGCCGTATGCCGTGGCGCCCGGTCGCCTTGCCAATCGAACGATGTGTCGACCACCACCGAGCGCGGAACGCTGGCTGCGCTGTCCATCTGGTTGCGAACCGGATGGCCGGCATGGTCATACATGTGGTCATAGACCGAGTCGTCCCACGTCAGCTCCCCCGCAATTGCTTTGGCGTATGGATCGAGAAGGAGCTTCGACGGATTGAAGCGCAAGCCGCGCGCGAGATCGAATGGCCCCGCCACGCGAAATCCGTACCGAAGACCGGCGCGTGCATTCGGAAGAAAACCGTGCCAGACAAAACCAGTTCTGGCCGGCAACGCGACAGCCGATTCAATCTCATGGTCGCTTCCGTCGAAGACGGCCAGGAGCATGGTTTCGGCATGTTCAGAATAGACGGCAAAGTTGACCCCTTCTTCGCAGAGCGTCGCTCCAAGGGGCCACGGCTTTCCTGGCTTGAGGGTAAGGGTGTTCTGGCTCATAGACGAAGCTCATTTCTTGCACACAACGACAGTGCCGCGGCCACGGCCCACGGCACTGCACGCGGAAATCCTACTCGTTCCCCTCTCATCCCCATCTGGTGGAGAATTGGATCTTGCGCGGAGACGCATAACATCGAACCCACGAGGAGGATAGGCCGCATGAACGAATTGGCTCCGATGGTGCTCGCCGCACGCACCCATTCGCTCGCCGGCGCCGATCACGGACGGATTCGTATCGAGGCCGTCTCTCCGGAGATCGATAACGGTCGCTATCCGATCAAACGGGAGGTCGGTGACGAGGTCGCCGTCAGCGCCGACATTTTCAGAGACGGGCACGAACGGATCTCGGCTGAGCTTTTTTATAAGCCGTCATACCGGCCAGATTGGTCGTCGGTCCCGATGGAGCTCATCGACAACGATCGCTGGTGCGGCTCGTTCGTGGTCTCCGAAAACACGACCTATCACTACACCATCGGTGCGACACCGAATGCGCATCAAACCTGGAGCGACGAGGTTCACAAGAAGCTCGAAGCTGGACTCGACATCCATCTCGAGATCGCCGAAGGGCTGGAGCTCCTGCAGGAGGCAATCACCCAGCAGACCGTCTGGAGTGAATCAATCAGGAATGTCTGGGATGTGGCTGCCGGAGCTGAATCTCAGATTGAAGCGGTGGCACTGCTCACATCGCCGCACCTCTCCGCACTGATGCGAAGCGCGCTACCCGAGACCGAGCGCGTCTGGTATGACCGAGTTCTCTCGGTCACGGTCGATCGCATGCGCGCCCGGTACGCAGCGTGGTATGAGCTCTTCCCTCGTTCGGCCGGACAGGTGCACGGACAGAGCGGAACCTTCGACGATGTGATCGACCGGCTGGACTATGTCCAGGAGCTCGGGTTCGACACGCTCTACTTTCCACCCATCCACCCGATTGGGCATACGAACCGTAAAGGACCGAACAACACGCTCAACGCCGCTCCGCACGATCCGGGTGTTCCCTACGCGATTGGCAGCGAGCTCGGCGGGCACGACACGGTCGAACCATCGTTGGGGACGCTGGAAGATTTCCGTCGCCTGGTCGAATCGGCGCGCGCGCGCGGAATCGAGCTGGTGCTCGACTTCGCCATCAATTCGTCACCAGATCACCCCTGGGCCAACGAGCATCGTGATTGGTTCTATATACGGCCCGACGGGACGATCAAGTACGCGGAGAATCCACCGAAGAAATACGAGGATGTCTACCCGCTCAATTTCTCGAATCCCGATTGGGAGGGGCTCTGGCAAGAGATGCGCCGGGTGATCCTCTTCTGGATCGACCAGGGCGTAACGGCATTTCGCGTCGACAATCCACACACGAAACCAACCGCATTCTGGGAATGGCTGATTCGGGATGTTCAGGCGATCCATCCGGAGACGATCTTCCTGTCAGAAGCGTTTACCCGCCCCAAGTTGATGAAGTGGCTTGCCAAGGCCGGATTCACCCAGTCGTATACCTACTTCACCTGGCGAAATTTCAAGCAGGAATTGATCGACTACTTCACCGAGCTGACCACTCCGCCGGTGTCGGACTACATGCGGGGAAACCTGTTCACCAACACCCCGGACATCCTCCCCTATTTTTTGCAGGAAAGCGGTCTTGCCGGTTTCAAGATTCGAGCGATCCTGGCCTCCACCCTTTCCAGCGCTTACGGAATCTACAGTGGATTCGAGCTCTGCGAGGCGACGCCGGTTCCGGGCAAGGAGGAGTACCTCAACTCGGAGAAGTACGACTTCAAGGTCTGGGATTGGGACCGGCCGGGCAACATTCGCGCCGATATCGCCAGGATCAATCAGATCCGTCGCGATCATCCCGCGCTACACGAGTACGACAATCTCCGGTTCTACTGGTCGGACGATGACCATGTCCTCGTCTACGGCAAACAAACCATCGATCTCTCGGACAACATCCTGGTCGTTGTCAATCTCGATCCGTTCCAACCGCACGAGACGATGATCTCCTTCCCGGTCGAGGATTTTGGGATGCCATACGACGAGCAATACGAAGCGCATGACCTGATCTCCGGCGAACGGTATTTCTGGTCCGGCGGGTATCAATATGTGCGGCTCGATCCAGCACGAGAATCGGCGCATGTGCTCCACCTCCGGCGTTGGGACCAGGGTTCTTATGTCGAGATCGATACCTGAGCGAATGCCGGCCAACAGTCGGATCGGAAAAGCTCTACTCTTCGCGCACGCGGGTCGTTCCGCCGCTTGCCGGCTTTGAGGAGAAGCACAGATTCGATGGATCATAACGATGCTCGTTGGTTCCAGGACGCCGTGTTCTATGAAGTTCCGGTTCGGTCGTACTTCGACTCGAATGGAGACGGCAAAGGTGACTTCCGTGGTCTCGCCCAGAAGCTCGACTACATTCGCGATCTGGGCGTGGACTGTGTCTGGGTGTTGCCGATGTACCCATCGCCAAACCTGGACGACGGTTACGACATCGCGGACTTTCTGAGCATCCATCCGGACTACGGCAACGTCAACGACTTCATCAACTTCATCGACGCCGCGCATGCGCGTGGACTCAAGGTCGTCGCCGATCTGGTTCTGAATCACACCTCTGACCAGCACGCCTGGTTTCAGGAAGCGCGCAGCGATCCCAACTCTCCAAAACGCGACTACTACGTCTGGAGTGACGATCCGACCAAGTACAGCGGCGCGCGCATCATCTTCATCGACACCGAGGGCTCGAACTGGACCTTCGACCCGGTTGCCAATCAATACTTCTGGCATCGATTTTTCTACCACCAGCCCGACCTGAACTACGACAACGAACGGCTCCACGAAGAGATGCTCGACGTTGCGCGTTTCTGGCTGAATTTCGGACTGGATGGCTTTCGCTGCGACGCGGTTCCCTATCTCTACGAACGCGAAGGGACAAACTGCGAAAACCTGCCGGAAACGCACCAGTTCCTGCAGAAGCTCCGCAAGATGGTCGATACCGAGTTTCCGGGCAAAATTCTGCTGGCCGAGGCCAACCAGTGGCCGGAGGATGTGGTCGAGTATTTTGGCACCGAAGAGGATCCCGAATTCCAGATGGGATTCCACTTTCCGGTCATGCCACGACTCTACATGGCCATGAGCCGGCAGGACCGCGCTCCCATCGTGGACATTCTCCGTCGCACCCCTGCAATTCGCCCTGATTGTCAGTGGGGGACGTTTCTGCGCAATCACGATGAGCTGACCCTGGAGATGGTCACCCTCGATGAGCGCGATTACATGTGGAACGTGTACGCGCCAAACCCGCGGATGAAAAGCAATCTCGGCATCCGCCGGCGCCTGGCGACGCTCATGGACAACAACCGCGCCGCAATCGAGCTGATCAACGCGCTGATGCTTTCCCTACCCGGCTCGCCGTGCATCTACTACGGCGACGAGATCGGTATGGGCGACAACATCTGGCTCCGGGATCGTAACGGCGTGCGGACGCCGATGCAATGGTCCGCCGACCGGAATGCGGGGTTCTCGATGGCGAACGAGCTCTGGGCGCCAGTCATCAACGATCCCATCTATGGCTACCAGCACGTCAATGTCGCCGATCAGGAAAATTTGCCGTCCTCTCTGCTCAATTGGACGCGCCGGATTTTGGCGATTCGACGCCAGCACAAAGCATTTGGCCGCGGATCGATCGAATTCATCCTGCCAGAGAACCCGGCGATTCTTGCCTATCTCCGCCGTGCTGAAGACGACACCGTCCTCTGCGTCTGCAACCTCTCGGACCGCGCGGAGTGCTTCACGCTCGATCTGACGCACCTTGCCGGTTCCACGCTCACCGAAACGTTTGGAGGCACCGACTTCCCTCCCGTGACCGACCTTCCCTATCAGCTGGTTTTGGCTCCGCTCGGATACTATTGGTTCGATGTCTCGTCCTCCCCGGCTTTTGCCAAGAGTTGATCCCGCGGTGGAGTCGCCCCGTGTTCGATGACGTTGTGTGGCAAGCGATCGTCTCCGGTCTGCCATCGTATCTGGAGCGCCAACGCTGGTACGCGGACAAGCTGCGCCCGATACGCACGGTCGGTACGCTCGATCTTGCGCGAGTTCCGTCAGAGCAGGGGGAACTGCTGCTCGGCCTGATATCGATCGACTACGAGATCGGTGATTCGCGCCGCTACTTCGTGCCCATCGCGCTCCAACGCGAACCGGGCCCGGAGTCGTCGCTCATCGCATTCGTCGACCATCCCGACGGGGCTGTCTGGATTCAGGATGCCGTGTCTGACGCAGCATTTCGGGAATTTCTGATCGAAGCAGGACGGGGCATGAGGCTTCACGGTAGCCATGGAACCTATGTCTTCGAACCGTGGACACTGGACGGAACCCCATACGCGCTCGATCCGAATGTCGTCTCCGAAACAACCGCGTTCGAGCAAAGCAACTCGTCGATCGTTTACGGGCATGAGGTCATCGCCAAGATCTACCGGCGGCTGGAGGTGGGGCAGAACATCGAGGTCGATATGAACCGCTATCTCGCCAGCGAGGCCCGGTTCCCATGGGTGCCCAAACTGATCGGCGCGGCCACCTATCGCAATTCCGACGGCGCCATCCCGTTGGCACTGGTGCAGCAGCATGTCGGCGATCATCGCGATTGCTGGACGGCGTTGACCGATGTGTTGCGCCGCGGGGCGGACGGATCGCTCGAGTTCGCCGAAGGATTGGGGCGCGTCACGGGTGAAATGCATGTGGCGCTCGCGGCGGCTCCCGAGGGCTCGATTCTCCGCCCCGAGCCGATCACCGCCAACGACATTGCATTCTGGCGAACAGGCTTTCTGAAGTCGGCCGAGGAGACCGACTGGATCACGGGCGAGCGCCTCGATCGCCTGCCGGACCGCTCCCGGCAGGCAGCCCGCGAGTACCTGGATCGCCCGCGTATGTGGGACGAACGCGCGCATGGATATACCTTGCTCGACGGACTCCACAAGACACGCGTCCATGGCGACTTTCACCTGGGGCAAGTCCTGGTCACCAAGGACGGCAGGCTGTTGGTCGTCGACTTCGAAGGCGAGCCGCAACGACCCGCCTTCGAACGCGAGGCCAAGTACTCCCCACTCAAAGACGTCGCCGGGATGCTGCGCTCGATGAGTTACGCGACCGGCGTCGTTGCCAGCTCGCACGATGTCCAGGCAGACGCGGTATCCCGCGCCTGGCTCGAAGACTGGGAACGAGACGCCCGCCAGCGATTCCTCGCTGCGTATCGAACCGCCATTGCCGCGTCCCCGATCCCGATTGCCCCGGAAGAAGAGAGTGCCTTCCTGGAGGTTCTACGGACGCTCGAAACCGACAAGGCGTTCTACGAGGTGCGGTACGAGCTCAGCAGCCGACCCGATTGGGCGTGGCTGCCGCTCGACAGCATTGGCTAACACGGCCAGCCGCAACCATCCTTATGCCGAATCCGGGTGAACAGGATGAGGTCGGGACACGATTGGTTCGTCACCGCTCTCGCCGAGCATTGCCCGGACTCTGTGTTGGAGCTCGATCTACAACAGGCGCACCCATCGCCGCGCCGTTGCATCGCCATCGCTGGCGGCGCTACTACGAGACGAACCCGCATCTGGGGACGCGTCCCCGGAACGCGCTCAGACGCTGCCCTGGTGCGCCCTGAAGTCGTGATAGTCGATGAACGGGAAGGGGTTGTCCCGATCCTGCAACTCGCGCAGGAACTTGACCGATTCTGGCTCCTCGGTCTTGCCGAGCTCGATGATCTCCGCCAGTTGGTGAAACCGCTTCAGGTGATCATCGAACCGTTCAACCGCATACTCGCGCGCCTGTCCGGTGGTCACAAGAAATGGCCAGTCGCTGCTCTCCAGCAGCAGAAGCTCACGTGCCGCTTGATTCAGGAACTCGCGCTCGGCGCCAATGGCTCCGGTCGACGATGCCACCAGCGTTTCCATTCGGACCTCGGCCCTGTTGATCTGGGGCCACATCCATTGGGTTTCGGAGTTCAGCCACGTGAAGTGACCGCCCCCAGCGCCCCAGCTACTCTCCGGGAGGGCCAGCACGCGATCCGGCGGATGCTCGGTCACGATCTGGTTCGCTGTCGTCAGCTCGATCTCGGGAGCGGCCGCCAACCGGCGCAGGACCGACTTCAACCAGTCGACCCCTTCGAACCACCAATGCCCAAAGAGCTCCGTGTCATAGGCGGCGCTGATGACGCCGTAGTGTCCATGTGCGTCGTAGTACTCAACGAGCAGTCGGCGAACAAGCGACACATAGTGCTCAGCATGCTCCTCCACGCGCTCAGACGCGCGCTGCGGCTCGTAAAGCGGTTTGAACGCAAGATCCAGCCCACTTCCGCCAACGCGCCAGTACTGGAGTCCTGAAGTCGCATCTTTTTTGTGGAACTCCCGATACCAGTAGTCGCCCGGATAGCCGAAGGTTGCCGACCAGACTTGCTGCCCCGTGTCGTTGTTCCGCGCCAGTACCGCCACCTTCCCCGGTTCATCGCCCACCCAATAGGGCTGGAACGTGGTTCTTGGCTCATCGATTTCGTGCACTTCCAGCTCAGGCGAATAGTGCCGCGTTACGGCGCCGTACGGCCCGATCGCTTCACCGGCAGCCTTCCCCACCGGGTTTCCGCCTTCGACCGAATGCGTTTCGCTGAAGAAGGTTTCGAGTCCGTACCTTGCCAGGAAGTTCTCCAGGCCGGGCCGGCGGATATCGCCCTCCGGCGTCGATTCGATATAGGCAGGACGGTAGGCGCATTCCGGCAGCCAGATCGATTTCGGCTTTGCGCCAAACCGGCGCTCGTATGCCTTGACGCCAGTCGCCAACTGACCGCTGATCGACGAATCACGCGAGAGCAACGGCAAGTAGCCATGCGTTGCCGCCGAGGTGGCGATCTCGATATATCCCTCATCCTGAAGCTGAGCGAGCGCGCCGAGCAAGTCGCTCTTGAATCGGTCCTGAAACGATGTGAGCGCCCGCGCGTAAAAGTGATGGTAGTACCGTGCCAGGTCACGGAGGCCGGGTTCTTGCGACTGTTCGAATCGCTCGATGTCGTCCTCGGCCCACGCCGATCGCTCGGCCGCATAGCTCACGAAATGCTCGATGATCGTTGGGTCGGAGAGTTGCTCCCCCAGGATCGGCGTAACGCCGATCGTGAGCTTGAAGACAACCCCGTCGTCCTTCAGGTCGTAAAGGGCGTTCAGCAGGGGAAGATAGGTTTCGGCAATGGCTTCATGCACCCATTCCTCGCCGTGGGGCCACATACCGGCCTGGCGGGCATACGGCAAATGCGAATGGAGCACGAAGGTGAAACCACCGACTTTGCTCATCGAGTCTCCTCCGGGGTCAGGAACTCAGCTTGGGGTTCCGAACATGCTAGTGACGAACAAACGGCGGCGATCGCGGACCGCTAGTATCGAACACCGTCTCGATCGAACAACGGATGCGCTGTTTCCGGCGCGCTATAGTCAAAGGGATCGTACCCCCGCGCGATTCTTGGACGGTCGAGCCGCCCGTAGACACCTGAGAGCTCGCGAAGCCCTCGCGCGAGACCATCGTGCAGTTGATGGGGGAGATACCGCCACTTCCAGTTTCCGAACGCAATGCCGGGACGGTTCATCCGGGCTTCGTCGCCCAGCCGCATTACGTCCTGCAAGGGAGCGATCGCCAGATCCGCCACCGACTGAAATGCCAGCCGGATGAAATCCCAGGCAACGTCGCTTCCATCGACACCGAGATAGGTCTGCACTTGCAATCGCTCGGCATCCGAGCATGACTGGAACCAGCCTATCGTCGTCTGATTGTCGTGGGTACCAGTGTAAACGACACAGTCGCGCTGATAGTTATGTGGCAAATATGCGTTGTCTGGATCGCCATCGAAGGCGAACTGGAGCACTTTCATGCCCTGGAGCCCCAGGTCGATCCGCAATGCATCGACATCGGGCGTAATGATGCCGAGATCCTCGACGATGATCGGAAGCTCACCGAGCTCGTCTTCGATCGCGCGAAAGAGCTTCGCGCCGGGGGCGCGCTCCCAGCGACCGCCGCGGGCCGTTTCGTCGCCGGCCGGTACGACCCAGCCGCCAAGGAGACCGCGGAAGTGGTCGATCCGTACGACATCGACCAGCTCGGTCAAACGCCGGACTCGCTCGATCCACCATGCAAATCCGTCGGCCTGCATCGCGGCCCAGTCGAAAACCGGGTTTCCCCAGAGTTGACCGTCCTCGGTAAAGAGATCGGGCGGAACGCCGGATACGACTTCGGGAGAGCCGTCAGGATGCAACCGAAACTGCGATTGGTTCGCCCAGACATCGGCGCTATCGAGCGCGACGTAGATGGGAATATCGCCGATGATCTGAATCCCACGCTTGTTGGCATACCGCTTGAGTGCAGCCCATTGGATACGAAAGAGAAACTGCACGAAGGAGTAAAACTCGATCGTGTCGGCCAGCTCCACCTCGAGCTCGGCGAGCGTGCGCTGATCGCGCAAGCGGACGTCGTCCGGCCAGTCCTGCCAAGACACGCTGCGGTATCGATCCTTGAGTGCACGGAAGAACGCAAAATCCCCCAACCAGGAAGCCTGCGATGTCTTGAAATCGGCGAACTGCTGCCGTAGCTCGGCAGATCCGCGTTCCCGGAACGAGTCGTATGCACGCCGGAGTGCCGCGTTCTTAAAGGCGGTCGCCGCGGGAAAATCGACTTCGTGTTCCTTGAATCCGCGAGAGTCGCCTCCGGCATCCAGGCGGAGAAAAGCCAGGCCGTCGATCGAAATCATCAATGGATTGCCGGCGAAGGCGGACAGCCCGGAATACGGCGAATCTCCGTAGCCGGTGGGAGAAAGCGGCATGACCTGCCAGTAGCGTTGCCCGGCCAGCGCCAGCCAGTCGACAAAGGCATATGCCTCCGCTCCCATGTCACCCACACCGTGGGGACCGGGAAACGAGGTGGGATGCGCCAAAACTCCGCTAGCCCGTTCCAGTCTCATGCAGAGCCTTTCGACGACGATGTGAGAGAAAGTTCCGAGCCCTACGGTTCTTCCAGACTATCGCGCAGGATATCCATGTGCTCCAGCGCGAGGCCGGTTCCGATCGCCACACAGGCGAGCGGATCGTCCGCCACATAGCATGGCACGCCCGTGACCTCAGTGAGCAAGTCGGGCAGATGCCGCAGGAGCGCCCCCCCGCCGGTCAGGATCATGCCCTTATCGATGATGTCCGACGAAAGCTCGGGCGGCGTCTCTTCGAGCACCGCACGGACGGCGCCGATGATGGCCTCCAGTGGCTCGGTAATAGCGTCGGTAATTTCATTGGCATGAATCTGGATCGTGCGTGGCAGCCCAGCGACCTCGTCGCGTCCGCGAACCTCCATCACCACATCCTCGTCGACCGGCATTGCGCTCCCGATCGCGATCTTGATCTCTTCAGCGGTGCGCTCTCCGACCCGCAGGTTGTACTTGCGCTTGATGAAGTTGGTGATCGCCTCGTCGAATTTGTTTCCACCGACCCGCAGCGACCGGGCGACCACGATCCCATTGAGAGAGATCACCGCGACCTCCGTGGTACCGCCACCGATGTCGATGATCATGTTGCCCGACGGATCTGCGACCGGAATACGTGCGCCGATCGCGGCTGCCAGCGGTTCGCTGATGAGAAACGCCTTGCGAGCGCCCGCGTTCAGCGCTGCGTCGCGCACAGCGCGGCGCTCCACACCGGTGACGCCGGCAGGCACACAAATCATGACCTCGGGACGGACCAGTGAAAAGCGCCCACAGCTCTTGTTGATGAAGTAGCGCAGCATTTCCTGCGTCACGACGTAGTCAGCGATCACGCCGTCGCGCATAGGACGAACGACTTCGATCGTTTCTCGCGGCTCGCGGCCAAGCATGTCGCGCGCTTCAAGCCCGACGGCTTTGACCTTTCCATCCTTGGCGGAAATCGCGACGACCGATGGCTCACTTATGACGATACCCCGGCCGCGAACAAATACGAGCACATTCGCGGTGCCGAGATCGATTCCAATTTGCTTTGCCACTCAGGGAACTCCGACGTCGTGCGATCGAAATGAGCGGTTCGATCGAGGGGCTATCGGGGCCCAATCCCGACGCCAAATCAGCCAGCGATTGTACCATGGTGCACGATCTTGCCCGCTTGACGTGCTGGGCCGACAACGATGGATCGAACAGGAGAGTGCCGTGACCGGCCAGAGCACCCCGCAAGACTCCGACCCCAAAGAGAGCCGCTCGCATGAGCGACACCGCGACAAACCGGGTGGCGGCGCGCATGACCCGTACGGTGGGCAGCACCAGCGCGGACGCAACCGGCGGCAAGGCGGCGGGCGAAAAGGGGTCTATCGCTTCGAGGACCAGCTCGAACATGCCATCTGCCAACTGGTCACCCATGTCTCGCCCAAGGACTTTCCGGTGATCGGCCGTCCTGAGCTCGCAACCATGCCACCGGTCGAGGTTGCGAGAACCGAGACCAGGATTCTGCTGTGCGACCGCCTCCATACCGGACCGCATCTCTGGCCGAATGGGGATGAAACCGACTAGCGCGACCAGCACGTGCAGAGCATCGACATGACTCCGCGGACCAGTCTCCTCCGAACTCCAGCTCACATTGTGCCGGTGCTGGGCGCGGTCGCGCTGATCTGTGGATTGGTTGCGGGCGCAAATCTTGGAATCGACGGTCGCCAGAACCTCTTGCTGGCTGCCGGCGCAATCGCCTGTAGCGTGCTGGCGATTGCGCCAGGCCGATCGATCCCGATCAGGTTGACGATTGCCACATTTTCCCTTTTGGCGGCCGCGCTGGTCTGGATCGGGATCGATCTCCTCGCGTCGGATTCGAATGTCCTTGTCGGGTCCACGTGGGCACTCATGGTCGTGGGCGCCATCACGCTGTCGACCGGCCGCGGGCGGCCATCTCACCCTCCCGCGATTGCGGTGGCGACAGCGTTGGTCGTCATCCTCTCGATCGGACTCCAGGTCCAGCTCGACCAAACGCGACCGACCTGGGTCGTTCAGCTCGCGGCGAGCATCGTCGCGCTGTTGACCATCACATTGGCAGTCGAGCTCATTCACGGGCGACGAACGCTCGGAACGCCGCTTGTCGCCCTCTCCCTGGCCATCGCAGTCGGGAGTGGGCTGGCAGCGACCCTGGAGGACCGGATCTGGACCACGATCAGTCTCACCTTGCTGATCGGCGCCTGCCTGGTTCGCTATCTCCTCGATCGACCAGGGTTAGACCCGGGCTACCACGACACCGGCACCTCGTCAAACCCCGTGCATCAGATCGCGTCGACGATTGCGGTTGCCGGCGGAGCAGCGGTCGTGGTCGCCTCGGCAATTGCCGGGACGCCGTTTGGCTGGCCGGTGGCCGGCGCGGCGGCCGCTGGAGTGATCGGGCTGGCGATCGGAGCTGTCGACGACGCCCGGGCGATTCGCTCCCAGCAGAATGCCTTGCGGAACCAGGCGCGCGAGAGCCGCATCGACGCGCTGACCGGCGTGCTGAACCGGCGTGGCATCGACGAGCGGCTGGACGACGAGGTGACCCGCGCACGCCGCTACGGGCATCCACTTTCGATGCTCATGATCGATATCGACGACTTCAAGCTCGTCAACGAACTCTTCGGACACGCAGCAGGCGATTCCGCATTGGTGGCAGTCGCGTCGACCATCAACGCGGCGGTCCGTTCGATCGACGTGGTCGGGCGGCTCGGCGGCGAAGAGTTTCTCGTCATCCTCCCCGAAACCGCTATCGACGGGGCCGCTGTGGTAGCCAATCGAATTCTGCGCGACGTCGCCGGCGTTGATCTACCTTCGTCATCGCTTACCGTAAGTATTGGCGCCGCCGAGCTTCGCGAGCCCGGCTCGCAACACGATTTGGTCGAGCAGGCGGATGCCGCCCTCTATACCGCAAAACGGGCTGGTAAGAACCGCGTAGAGCTATTTGGCTGAGGGCGGTTTGGCGCTCGTCAGGATGCCCATGTAGGCGTCGAGCGCTTCCCGCTCCGCGACCGCGCGAACAACCGTTTCATCCACCTCCCGATCGAACGCGGCGAGTCCATTCTGGATCTCGGCCTTCGTTCCGTAGGCACTGGTGTCCAGCGGTTGCGCCTGCATACGCGCAAAATGCCTGGCATAGGCCGGAAACGACGCATACCGGTCACCTTCACCGGAAAGCTGCTCGAATCCGCCCGGCAGTGCCACGCGCACGTAGGCGATCACCTCGCAATGGTGGCCCTCCCCTTGCTCCGCTCGCACATCCCGCGCCGAAAGCCGAGCCTGCCGGGGCGTCAGCCAGTTCAACAAAACGGCATCGGCTTCGCGGGCGGCAAGGGAGACCATCTTCGGTCCCAGCGCTCCAATGGCAACGGGTGCCCCGGATTGCTCCCGAATTGTCTGTACCGCGGAACGCACATTGTCGAGCGATCCGTAGAGCTCGCCCCCCGCGCCGACACCCACGAGGAGCCGGTCGACCGGCAAGCCTTTCTGCCCGATCGCCTGCACGATCTCTGATGCCGGTCGGCGGTCGATGGGGATGACGCCCACCCCGAGTCGAATCGACGTCGTTGCCTCAGCGGCCAGCCGGAGCGCCTCGAACCCATCCGACCCCGGTGTGTCGTTGACCCAGAAGGTGCTATAGCCGGTCGCCTCGGCTGCAGTCGCCAACGGCGCGATCAACGACGAGAGGGTTGCGGCGGCAATTCCGAAACCTCGTTTGGTCATTCCTGGTCCTTTCTCTCAACCCGCGTTCCTGGGGAACCCGAGCCCAAGTCGCCGGAGCGATATATGCCCATGGCTGCCCACGATCAGATGATCGAGAACATCGATACCGAGCAAGCGTCCCGCCTGATCGAGCTCGACCGTCAGCGCGATATCCTGCGCGGAGGGTGCTGGATCCCCTGACGGATGATTGTGCACGACCACGATCGACGCCGCATTCTGCCGGATCGCATCCTGAAAGACTTCGGCAATACGCACCTGCGCCTGATTGACGCTCCCGCGGTAGATCGTCCGCACCGCCAGAACTTTGTGCCGCGTATCGACCAACACGACCCGAAGCTGCTCATGATCGAGCGATGCCATCTCCGGCCCAACCAGCCGAATCACATCTTCGGGCGCCGAGATCACCATCCGGTCATCCGGATCGAGCGCGACCACTCGATTCGCCAGCTCGAGCGCCGCGCGCAAGCGTGTCGCCTTGGCAGGTCCAACGCCATGAATGGCGGTAAGCTCCGCCAAGTCGAGCCTGGTCAGCCCCCGCAGTCCACCGTTTTCGTTCAGGATCCGCTCGGCGAGCTTGATGACGCTTTCGCCTTCGGTCCCTGTGTTCAGCAGAATCGCGATCAGCTCGCTCGTCTTCAGCTGGGCCGATCCCCACTTGAGCATGCGCTCGCGAGGCTGCTCATCCGGGAGCATCTCTCGCACGCCATTGGTTCGTCCCACCGATATCTCATCCGTCCGAATCGCCATTGGAGTCTCGCTGGATTGTAGCGGTGGTGCGCGCGTCATGGAGGCCCATTGCGAAACGGCTGCCGCAGAGCCGCGTGGTATCCTCTTTCGTCGACTGACAGCAATTCAGACGAACGACTCAGGCTGTCATTTGGCCCCATGCGGGCCCACTTTCCACCGAACGATTCAGGAGAATTCACTTTGGTACTCGGCCGACTTTTCAAACGGCGAGCCGATCCCGATCCCCAACTCGAGCAAGCGCTCGAAAAGACCCGCAAAGGCGTCTTCAGCGAGATCTCGCGACTGTTCGACCGAGCCACGATCGACGAGGACCTCTATGAGGATCTCGAAATGTTGCTCATCCAGGCCGATGTCGGCTGGGATGTCACCCAGCAATTGATCGAGAGCATGCGACGCAAGGTGGCCGAAGGGCGCATCATCGATCCTGCCTACGCTCGGGAGATCCTGCGTTGGGACATGGTCGAGCTTCTCGAAGAAGCCACCCGGCACCGCCAGGTGAAGATCCTGCAGCGGGGGGTGCCCTACGTCATCATGGTTGTGGGCGTCAATGGGGTTGGGAAAACCACATCGATCGCCAAGCTCGCGGCCTATCATCAGGGATTCGGCCGGTCGGTCCTGCTCGCGGCTGGCGACACGTTCCGTGCCGCCGCCATCGATCAGCTCAAAATCTGGGGAGACCGGTTGGGCGTCCCGGTGGTCGCCCATGAACCGGGCGCCGATCCGGGAGCGGTCGTCTATGACGCCATGCAAGCCGCCTATGCGCGCGATCGGGATGTCCTGATCGTCGACACAGCCGGGCGGCTGCACACCAAGTTCAATCTCATGGAAGAGCTCAAGAAGCTGCGTAAGATCATGCAGAAGCATGTCGAGGAAGCTCCGCAGGAGGTTTTGCTGGTCATCGACGCGACGACCGGCCAGAACGGATTGCTGCAGGCTCAGAAGTTTGCCGAGTCGGTCGAGATCACCGACAGTGATCGCCAAGCTGGACGGCACTGCGAAAGGCGGCATCGCCTTCTCGGTGTCGAAGGAGCTGGGTGTCCCGATCTCATATATCGGTACAGGAGAGAAGGCCACCGATCTCGCCGAATTCCATCCAGAAACGTATGTCGATGCGCTCTTCTTCAGCGCCGACGAGGGGTAGTCGATGTTCGAGACACTTTCCGATCGCCTCACGCAGTCGCTGGGCAAGCTCTCGCGCAAGGGCCACCTGACCGAGCAAGATGTCGACGAGGCCATGCGTGAAGTCCGTCGCGCCTTGCTGGAAGCCGACGTCAACTTCAAGGTTGCCAAGGACTTCATTGCCGCCGTACGCGAGCGTGCCGTCGGACAGGACGTCCTCAAGTCCTTGACCCCGGGCCAGACCGTCATTTCGATCGTCAATGAAGAGCTCATCAGCGTTCTGGGCACCGAGCGCGAACCCCTCGCCATGCCCGAGCGTCCGCCGCAGATCATCATGCTGGTCGGGTTGCAGGGGTCCGGTAAGACCACGCATGCCGCAAAACTGGCCACTATCCTTCGCAAGGAGGGTCGCCTACCGTTGCTCGTGGCTGCTGACGTCTATCGGGCTCCGCCGCAATCAAACAACTGCAAACGCTTGGCCGGCAAATCGACATTCCGGTCTACGAGGAAGGAACGGACGCAACCTGGTCCAGATCGCGCAGAACGCGATCCAGTACGCGCGGGAACGCGGATTCAACACCGTCATCGTCGATACCGCCGGTCGTTTGCAGATCGACGAGCGGATGATGAATGAGGTCGCCCAGATCGAGCAGACAGTTCATCCGACCGAGATCCTGCTGGTCGCCGACGCCATGACCGGTCAGGAAGCGGTCAACGTCGCCGAGGCGTTCAACGAAAAGCTCGGCATCAGCGGGCTCATTCTGACAAAGATGGACGGTGACGCACGTGGTGGCGCGGCGCTTTCGATCCGCGCCGTCACCGGGGTTCCCATCAAATTCATCGGTGTCGGCGAAAAGATGGACGCGATCGAGCCGTTCTATCCGCAACGGCTTGCCAGTCGCATCTTGGGGATGGGAGACGTCCTCTCGCTCATCGAACGGGCCAGCGAGCAGACGAACGAGGAAGATGCCAAGGACCTCCAGGCGCGACTGACCAAGGGCCAGTTCAATCTCGAAGATTTTCTCGATCAGTTGCAGAAGATCAAGAAGATGGGTCCACTCAACCAACTGCTGGAGATGATCCCCGGGATGGGGGCGCAGCTCCGCCAGGCAAAAGCGGAGATTTCAGATGACGACTACAAGCGAATCGAAGCCATCATTCATTCGATGACCCTGGAGGAACGACGGCGTCCACAGATCATCGATGGGCGCCGTCGCCGGCGTATCGCCCGCGGAAGCGGCACCTCGCGCGAAGAAGTCTCCCAGTTGATCAAGCAATTTGAGGAGATGCGCAAGATGATGTCTCAGATGGGATCGATGACGAAAAAGGGACGATTGCCGAAAGGATTGCAAGGGCTGCCATTCGACCTCAACTAACGAATGGTAAGGTAGTAATTCGAGCGCCAGCGTCGTACACTTTCGACATTATGACGATAGGTTTTCCCACTGAAAGGCCACTATGAGCGCAACCGGAGTTACTGTCTACACCACCTCGACCTGTCCCTGGTGCGATCGGGTCAAGGATTATCTCGGCAAGGCCGGCGTACCCTTCGAGGAGAAGCGCGTCGATAGCGACTACGACGCCGCCATGGAGATGATTCAGCGCTCTGGCCAACAGGGTGTGCCGGTCATCGCCGCGGACAATGACGTCATCGTCGGGTTCGACCAGCCGCGCCTTGCCCGTATCGTCGACCGCTATGGCAAGCCCAAGCGCGCTCCCCTTGGTTTGCTGGCGGCCGATACCGAAAGCTACTTTGGGAATCATCCCGAGATCGCGGCGACCTATCCGGACGGGACCCGCGGCATCTTTGTCGGCGAAGTCAAAGTCGGAAGCGTCGCCGACAAAGCCGGCATTCGACGTGGCGACGTCATCACGTCAGTCGCAGGAAAACGGGTCAAGAATATGGCCACGCTCGATCAGCTGATCGATACGCTCGACTCCGGACAAAGCGTGAAGGCACGTTATGTTCGACCAGACGAAAGCGACGAGACGACCTTCCAGTTCTAGCCTGCTGCACGTGTTCATTGCCGCACCCATAGAACCGGGTGCGGCCGTTTCAATTCCTGCGCGATTGGCGGTGGCGTTAAGTTGGACCCGGATAATCAGGAAATGATGATCCGCGTGGTCGCCGCTCTGGTGTGCGGTGGTCTGATCGGTCTCGATCGAGAGGTTCGCTCACATTCCGCCGGATTGCGGACGCATGCCCTTGCCGCTGAAGGCGCTGCCCTTTTTACGCTGGCAGGTATCCTCATCGGTACCGAAGCCCACAACGCAGGCTTCAGCTCGGCGGATCCAACGCGAGTTGCCTCGACCGTCGTGCAGGGTATTGGATTCCTTGCCGGTGGGGTGATTTTTGGCACGGCTGCCAAGGTCAACGGGCTAACGACCGCGGCTGGACTCTGGACGACCGCGTCGATCGGCATGCTCTGTGGCGCCGGATTCTACGCGCTGGCATTCTTCGCCACCGCCGCCGCGGTCATCGTGCTCTCTGCGGTCAAGTTCTTCGAAGATCACGTGACAACCGACTCGCCGTCGTCGGATGGCCCCGAGCACTGGACTGAGTAGCGAGTCGAGGGTCCAGGGTCCGGGGTGATTATTGGTGGCGCGATTCGCCGACTCCGGATATCGCGCCCACGGCCGTTCCTCGAACACGAGCCGCGTCCAATGCCGGTCAGCGCTCTTCCCATTCGTCTGCCAGCGCCGCGAGCATCTCCGCGGGCAGGCGGGGCGCATCGTAGAAGCCGGCCGCGATCCGCTGGCGAAAGGACTCGTAGAGCACGATGGCACACGCAACCGAGATGTTGAGACTCCGGATCATGCCGACCATCGGGATGGTCGCAATCCGATCGGCCTGGGTCAGCGCGGCCTCCGTCAATCCACGCATTTCATTCCCGAGCACGATCGCGACCGGGTTCGTCAGATCGATTTCGGACATTTCGATTGCCGTTGGTCCCCCACCGGTGGCAACGATTTCGAACCCGTCGTCGCGCAACGCCGCGTAACACGCCTCGATCGACTCGTGCTCCACGACCGAGACCCATTTCGCCGCACTCCCCGATGCCCGTCGCGAGAATTTCTTATGCGGTTTCGTCGCGTCATCACGGGTGATATGCACCGACATCGCTCCAACCGCGTCACAACTCCGCAAGACGGCGGCAATGTTGTGCGGATCGTGGACGTCCTCGAGCACCACGGTCAGGTCAGGCTGTCGCCGCTCGAGCACGTGATGAATACGTTCGAGCCGGCGACTGGTGCGCGGAAACCGGGATTCCTTCGGCGGGGCCATACGCGCAAGTTGACGACGGTCAGTGATGAATGGATCGGTCATGGAACGAGCTCCGCGCCGTCGGCATCGAAGCGCCGGACGATCTGGAGCTGGAACCGCCGGTCGAATGTCGGCGAGCAGCGTCCACAAGACCAGACTCCCGTCCGGCTTCGCGGAATCTCCACCTTGCATTTCGGGCAAGCGTAGATGTACTTCGGTGAGCGGCGCCGCGTTGGCTTTATGCAACTACGGACCTCGTCCATCGACGCTCCGGTAAGCTGGCTGACCTGAACCGCAATGCGATCGTACCCATGTTTGGCGTGTCGCCGCCGGTCTCCATCGATCCGGTGCCGCATATGCAGCAGCTCCTCACAGACAACGATTTCGAGCGATTTCGGCTGACTCAGGTTGATTCGTTTGAGATTGATGAGAATGAGATGCTTGCCACGGCCAGGATGGTACACATATGCGCCACCGATCGAGCCGCCGACGCGGCGACCCACCCAGTCGTTGTACGTCTTGCGATTGGTTGTAATCCAAAGGTCTTCGGTCGGAAGCGACAGCTTGGCGATGTATCGTTCGACGTACGCCTCGACGCGATCGTCATTGGTATCCAGAATCATGAATCGAGCCGGCCCCGTGAACTCCTGCTGGGAACGAAGAACTGTCGACGCACGCGGAGCGATGCGCCCCATGAATAGTACCGCCTGCAACGATGCGAGCTCTGCCGGGATGAACGATGGCTGAATCCGCACTCGAACGACCACATCTGGCCATCGTCACGAGCGATCTTTCCCTCTCCCACTTTCTGACCGAAGGGCTCCTCCACGAAGGTTTCTGGACCAGCGCAATCGGTGGTGGTCTCCAGTTTCTCGAAGTCTTGCGCTTGAGAACGTTCGATGCGGTGCTGGTCGACGCCGATCTGGGCGATATCAGCGTCGAGGAGATGATCCGCCGAATGCGGGGCACATCGGATCGCTCGGTTCCGGGAACGCCGCGCAGCGACATGCCGGCGATTGTTATCGCCGGCATCCCGGGAGAAATTTCCAAATCCGCTGTTGCTGCCGCTGGCGGCCAGCTCCTACTGGAGCCTCCCCTCGAGATCGAGGACGTCGCCAGCGTCGTCGGCCAGATGCTCGGTCAGCTCAAGTCGTGAGCCTCGACAATGCTGCCCGTCACCGCGTAGCAGACGAATTCACAGATATTCTCGGTACGGTCGCCCATACGCTCGAGGTTGTGCGCTGCCCAAAGCAGATGCGTTGCCCGGTTGATCGTGTGCGGGTCATTCATCATGTAGGTGAGCAATTCGCGATAGACCTGATTGTAGAGCTCGTCGATCTCGTCATCCATCACCATGGTCTCACGAGCCAGCTCGTCATCCGACCGGATGAATGCATCGATGGCCTTGGTCAGCATCGCGCGCACCACGGTCGCCATCCGCGGAATATCGACCAGCGGCTTCAGCTGAGGCTCGTTCGCGGTCAACAGCACGATCTTGGCGTTGCCCGCGGCATGGTCGCCCATACGCTCCAGCTCGGAAATGATGTGGAGTCCAGCGGCAATTTGGCGCAGGTCGCCGGCCATCGGCGCCTGCATTGCGATAACGGCGAGCGTCTCCTCTTCCAGTCTCCACCGCAGGTCGTTGATCGCCTGATCGGCTTGGGTGACCTGCTCGGCAAGCACAACATCCTGGGTTTTCAGTGCTTCGGTCGACCGTGCAATCGCCTTGTCGACCATCGAGCTCAACTGAACGACCTGATCACGCAGATGACTCAGGCTTCGCGTGTATTCCTGGCGGGTCATTTGGCCCCCTTTCGTCAACACAACCGAGACTCTATCCAAATCGCCCGGTGATGTAGTCTTCGGTTCGGCTGTCGCGGGGATTCGTGAAGAGCTCGCGGGTCGGACTTGCTTCGACCAGCGTACCCATTCGATTCTCGCCAAGTGAAAAAAAGACAGTCTGGTCGGAAACGCGTGCAGCTTGCTGCATATTGTGCGTCACGATGGCAATGGTGTAGTTACGCGCCAGTTCCCGCATGAGATCTTCGATCCGCAAGGTCGAGATGGGATCGAGCGCCGAGCAAGGCTCGTCCATCAGGATCACGTCCGGATTGTTCGCCAACGCGCGGGCGATGCACAACCGTTGCTGCTGACCGCCAGAGAGGGCCAGCCCACTTTGGTCGAGCTTGTCTTTGACCTCGTCCCAAAGCGCCGCCGACCGGAGACACCATTCGACGAGGTCATCCATGCCTTTGCGGATGCCGTTGACCTTGGCGCCCCAGGCGACGTTGTCATAGATGCTCTTGGGAAACGGATTCGGTTTCTGAAAAACCATCCCGATCCTCCGCCGCACCATCACCGGATCGATGCCGGGCGCCAGGATGTTCTGCTCGTGGAAGATGATTTCACCTTCCACGCGTGCGGTCGGGATGAGATCGTTCATCCGGTTGATGCAGCGGAGCACCGTGCTCTTGCCGCATCCAGATGGGCCGATCAGGGCAGTAATCTGATTCTTGGGAATGTCGAATGAAACGTCCCCGACCGCGTGAAAATTTCCGTAATAGACGTTGAGTCCGCTGATATCGATCAGCGGCGCCTGTTCGGACGCCGCATCCGGCATCGTCTGGGCATCTGTTTGTTCGAGGAGATCAGTCATATATCTACCAGCGAGTCTTGGCGCTGAAGCGCTGCCGAACAATGATCGCGATCAGGTTCATCGAGATGAGGAGGGCCAGCAGCACAATGATGCCGGCAGACGCAAGATCGCGAAATTCTGTTTGTGGCCGGGACATCCAGTTATAGATCTGAATGGGGATAGTGGTGTAGGAATCAAAGAACCCGCCTGGCTTGGTCGTGACGAACCCCGCCGCCCCGGCGACCAATAATGGAGCGGTCTCGCCAATTGCGCGAGAGACCGCGAGGATGACCCCAGTCAGAATGCCGGGGATCGCAGCAGGGAGAACGTGCGACGCAGTAACCTGCCAGCGCGTCGCACCAACTCCGTAGGCCGCCTCACGAAGCGACCACGGGATCGCGCGAAGCGCTTCCTGGCTGGCAATGATGATCACCGGCAGGCTCAGCAACGCCATCGTCAACGCGCCGGCAAGCACCACCCGGCCCAGATTCAACCATTCGACGAAGATCCCAAGTCCGAGGAGCCCGTACACCACCGAGGGTACGCCGGCCAGATTCGAGATATTGATCTGCAGGATGCGCGTCCAGCGATTCTTGGGCGCATACTCCTCGAGATAGATCGCGGCCGCGACCCCCATTGGGAACGCAACCAGCAAGGTAAGCGAAATGATCCAGAGGGTCCCTGAGATCGCGATACTCAATCCCGCGCGTTCTGGTCTGCGCGAGGGCGGATTGGTAAGCAATCCCCAACTCAACCAGTTCCAGCCACGCTGAAAGATGTACCAGAGCAAGACCACCAGCGCGGCCACGGCGAATAATGTGGCCAACAGAAAGATGCCTCGTCCAATCGACGCGATCTTCTGGCGGCGCGGCAAATTGCCCGTTGCGGTAAGGGATTCGTCCGGGAGGGCGTGGAACGGCGCGCTCATTCGTATTCCTCCCGGAATCGACGGACGAACCAATGGCTGAAGATATTCAAAGCGAGTGTCATGACGAAGAGCAGTAAGCCAACCGCGAAAAGCGAGTAATAGATCGACGTTCCGCGGGATGCGTCGCCGGAGACAACTTGGACGATGTATCCGGTCATCGTCTCTCCCGGTTCAAGTGGGTTGGTAACCATCTGGGCCTTCGCACCCGCGGCAAGCGCAACGATCATGGTCTCGCCGACCGCACGCGATGTGGCCAGAATGAACGATGCGACAATGCCCGAAAGCGCAGCCGGCACGATGATACGGGTGGAGACTTCCAGCTTGGTTGCACCAAGCGCATATGCCCCTTCCCGCATGGAGCTGGGAACCGACCGGATTGCATCCTCGGAAAGCGACGCGATGAGCGGAACGATCATGATACCGACCGCGATCGAGGCGGCCAGTACGTTGTAGACACTGGTCTGTGGCCAAAGGCGTTTCAGAATCTCGGGGGTAATGAATGTCAGCGCAAAGAACCCGTAGATGATGGTTGGAATACCCGCGAGCAGCTCCAGCACCGGTTTCAGAATCGCCCGCGTTCTCGGAGATGCGTACTCGCTGAGAAAGATTGCGCTCATCAGCCCGATTGGAATCGCGACCACCAACGAGAGCAGCGTCACCATCAATGTTGCCGACACCAGCGGCAAGACGCCCCACTGTTGTTGATTCTGGAAGAGCGCGGTCCACTCCGTTCCCGTCAGGAACTCCACAACGGAAACGTCTGCGAAGAAATTCAGCGCCTGTGCCAACAGGACGACAACGATGCCGATCGTCGTCAGCACCGAGACAACGGCGCAAGCCAGGAGAATGTAGCCCGCCGTCTTTTCCGTCAAGTGATGACGGCGAAGCAAATTGGCGTCGACGTACGACTGACCCGGCCGAAAAAACGGCACAGCATCTGTCCTGCTGTCTCCACCTGTTGTCGAATCAATCGCCATGAATGGTCGTCGCCCAACACTTGCCATGGGTATTAAACCGTACCTCCGGCAAAACGTGCGGGCGACCCTCGTCTCGGGGCCGCCCGCATGAACCGTCTGGAACCTTTAACTCGCCGAATCCGGCGTTCCATCACCGTCGATGGCCGCCTGCAGCGCCGCCTGGTCTTCGACGTAGACCTCATCCGGGGAAGCAACGTATCCAACGTCGGGAGCGATCTCGCCAGCCGACGCGATGTAGAACTTCAGGAATTCCTGTACCTCTGGGCGGGTGATGCTCTCAGCATTCACATACAGGAAGAGCGGCCGCGAAAGCGGAGCGTACGAGAGATCCTGAACGGTCTCGGCAGTGGGCTCGACGCAGCCGTTGCCACCATCGACGGCCACCAGCTTCAGCCGATCCATGCTCTGCTCGTAGTAGGCAAGCCCGAAGTAGCCAAGCGCGTGCTGATCGCCGGCGATACCTTCGACGAGCTGGTTGTCATCTTCGCTCGGAAGATAGTTTGTGGTCGACGAGCCTTCTTCACCCACGATCTCGGCGGTGAAGTAGTCGAACGTGCCCGAAGCCGTGCCCGGACCATACAGCGTGATCGGCTCGTCCGGGAACGACGGATCGATCTGGTTCCAGCTGGTCGCCGGGTCCTCCGGCTGCCACATCAGCTTCAGTTGATCGATGGTGAGGCAGTCGACAAAATCGTTCTCAGGATTGACGACGATCGCGATGCCGTCATAGGCAACCTCGAAGACATAGAAATCGACACCGTTTGCAGCGCAGTTCTCAGCTTCGGAATCCTTGATCGAGCGTGACGCGTTTTGCAGATCGGTCTCGCCGTTGCAGAACCGCTCGAAACCACCACCGGTCCCGGAAATGCTAACCTCGAGCTGAACGTTCGGGGCAATTGCGGCGAACTCTTCGGCCATCGCCTCGGTGACCGGACCAACGGTCGAGGATCCATCCGCTACGATGGTGCCGGAAAGATCGCCGGCGCCTTCGGCCGGCTCATAGGCATCCTGGGCGGCAATGCCGCCGAGTGAGATCGAGAGTGCCATCACAACCGCCGCCGCTGAGCCCAGCAACGTTCGGCGCGTGCCACGTTGTTCGAAAAACGACATGGGTTCTCCTTCTTCGTCAGACGAATCGATCGAGGTCGATCGATCTACCTGGCTCTTCGCTGCCCCACTGGCAGTGAATTCAAATAGGGAAAGCAATCTGGGTCTCATGCTGTAGGCGCCTCGAACGCATACCCCGACCCATAGACGGTGCGGATCATCGAGTCTCCACCACCAACTGAGCGGATCTTCGTCCGCAACCAGGACATGTGGACATCGATCGTCCGCTCATCGACAAAGATGTCCGTGCCCCAAACCGCGTCGAGCAGCTGCTGGCGACTGAACACCAGCCCGGGCGAGAGCGCCAGCTCGCGAAGCAGCCCAAACTCCTTGCGACTCAACGAAAGCTCTACGCCCTGAAAATGCGCACGCTGGCTTTCGAGCTCGATGGTCAGGAGACCTCGATGCAGAATGGAGGGCGTTCGAGCTGGCGGAATCGCTCTGCGCCGCAACGCCGAGCGCACCCGGGCAATGAATTCACCCAATGCGAATGGCTTGACGATGTAGTCGTCGGCTCCGAGCTCGAGACCGTCGATCTTGTCTTGCTCTTCTCCACGGGCCGAAACGATGAGGACCGGAACGTCGCTTCGGGATCGAATCTGACGCAAGACCGTCAACCCGCTTACTTCGGGAAGCATGAGATCGAGGACGACGAGGTCGAGCTCATCGATCTTGTTGTCAAACTCCCGGAGCGCAGACTGACCGTCTGCCGCGCTCGTGACCCGATATCCGCACCGAATGAGGTTGTACGTCGTTGTGCTGCGAAGCGTCGGATCGTCCTCCACCAGCAGAATCGAGCCGCTGTCGGCCGGTGGCAAGGTGATCGCACCTGGTCCTGGATTGTGCTCGATCGTTCGGTCGCTCATCACGACCGCAACTCTACGGAGCTTCCGTTACCCCCCGGTAAGCGCTCTGTAAATTCCTTGTTATCGAATCAGCCATTATGCGACCGGGGTAGCGATCGACGCGGTCAGGAACTGAATCGCTGCCTCCATCTGCGCATCGCCTCTTTCGGTTGGTGGCGTCTCGGACACGTCGATATCGGGAGCAATTCCGACCTTGTCGATGGCGTGACCATCGGGTGTGAACCAGTGCGCGAATGTCAAGCGGAACGACGACCCATCCTCGAACTCGTGTACCCGCTGCACCGACCCCTTACCGAACGTCGTCTGGCCGATGATGGTCGCCCGCTCGTAGTCGTGGAGCGCTCCGGCGACAATTTCGGCCGAGCTCGCCG
This sequence comes from Thermomicrobiales bacterium, assembly GCA_023957115.1. Lineage (GTDB taxonomy): Bacteria > Chloroflexota > Chloroflexia > Thermomicrobiales > UBA6265 > JAMLHN01. Next base: position 18,301 of record JAMLHN010000008.1, on the reverse strand, counting down.
TACCGTTGTTCACCAAGACAACGAGCGGTATATCGTACGCGTCGATATCGCCCGAGATGATCGGCTGGGCAATTTCGTCTCCTTCGCCATAGGGATCGAAATCCTCGACCAGCGCCGCGCCCGCATCCTCCGGTACGAATCGCCCGATGGTTTGCTGGGCGCTATGCACCCATCCCCCACCATTGTTCCGCAGATCGAGCACCAGGCCGGTCACCCCATCCGCCTTTGCTGCGGTGATCGCCGCGTCGAGCTCGGCAGCCGTCTTGTCGCCGAACACGACGATCGTGATGATGCCAACATTCGATGCTTCATCCAGACGATAGGTCACCACTGGAATCGGGATGCGCTCCCGTTCCACCTCGACGGTCGCCGGCGGATCGGAACCCCGCTGAAGCACCAGAGAAACCGTCTCCCCAGCGGGTCCCTTGAGCAGTTCGAGGGCCTCCGAATCGCTATACCCCTCGACGGTGGTACCGTCGATTTCGAGAATCACGTCACCGGCCAGAATTCCAGCTTTCTCCGCGGGCGACCCCGGAATTGGGGCAACGATGGTCATCTTTCCGTCGCGGGTCGCCACCCACACACCGATACCTTCGAAGGTGCCGGCAAGCTGATCAGCAGCTACTTTCTGGTCTTCCGGAGGGAGGTACGTCGAGTAGCCATCAAGACCGCTGGCCAGTCCCTGCAACGCGTCGCCTTCGAGCCCAGTCCAAAACTCCTGCGAGCCCTCCGCGTCTTCCGGGCGTCCGTAGTACTCCTCTGCAATCAGCCGCTCGACTTCGGCAAGACGAGAAAAGCCGGTGTCGTTGGAGCTCGCCGCGCTGATCGACGGCTCGGTCCCCAGCATATCCGGGAGCCATTCACGTTGGGCCAGCGCCCCCAAAAAGAAGGCAGTAACGGCGGTAAGCGCGAAGATGCTGATAAGGAATGTCAGCAGCACCGGCTTTCGAACAGTCATCTCATTCATAGAGCGTTCTCAGATGCAGTGTTCACAGCTCCGGACAACGCCCGGATTCGACTCGCCAGATAATACGTTCCATTCGTTCGCATGGGCCAGCATGGCCGCGGCCCGAGGAAGTGGAAGGGAAACACGTGTTCCTGGCAATCGACGTTGGAAACACCAATGTGCATATCGGATTGTCCGCCGACCTTTCCAGTCCGTGGACACGAACGTTTCGCTTCTCATCCGCGCGCGACCGCACCGCGGACGAATGGCACGCGCTGCTCGATGCTCACTTCGAGCATCTGTCGTGCCGGGATTGCCAGATCACCATGTGCAGCGTTGTGCCCGCTATCACCCAGAGTCTCACCGAGTACGTCCGGCAACGGTTCGAAACACAGCCACTCGTCGTTTCGGCCAATCTTCCATTGGGAATCGACGTGGCAACCGATCAACCCTTCGAGACTGGAACCGATCGACTCACCAACGCCGTCGCGGTCGACGCCCGGTACGGCCGACCGGCCATCATGGTCGACTTCGGGACGGCAACCAAGGTCGATGCGCTCGACCGGAATGGCCGCTTCCTGGGCGGCGCGATCGCCACGGGTCTCGGTGTCAGTATGGACGCGCTGGCATCACGGGCGTCCCGGCTCTACGCCGTGCCAATCGAGATTCCACGGAACGCGATCGGACGCAATACCACCAGTGCAATTCAAGCCGGCGTGGTGCTGGGTCATCTCAAGATGGTCGAAGGGCTGGTCGATATGGCACGCGACGAGCTCGGTGGTTGCGAGACGGTGATCCTGACCGGCGGGAACGGTGCGCTTTTCGCCAATCACTCGACGGCGCTAGGACCCTATGAACCGAATCTGACGCTAGACGGGCTCCGCGTCATCACCCGCCGCCAGCAAGCAGTGAGCGAGATCTGAGCAACCGGGTTTGTGAGCAACGCCTTCACATTTCTATAATGACCCCACGATAGCTTGCGACGATAGGAGGTCTGCCATGCGCAGACGATCCGCAAACCGAAGCCGCCGGCCGAATCTGAGCACCCAGGTATGGTGCGCAGCGATGGCGGGCGCGCGGTCGCATCTACGTATTCCTCGGAACCATCGCGGTACGATGGTCGGCTTAGCCTGAACGGCTCTCGATGAAGGAGACCCCGTGAAGCACTACTCAGCAGAAAAGATCCGAAACATTGGCCTCTTCTCGCATGGCGGTGCGGGAAAGACGTCATTGGCTGAGGCGATGCTGCACGTCTCGGGCGCCACAACCCGCCTCGGCAAGGTGGAAGACGGAAACACCGTCACCGATTTCGACGTCGACGAGATCAAACGTGGGATGTCGATCTCTTTGGCGCTCGCCCCAGTCGAGTACGACGATCACAAGATCAACGTCATCGATGTACCCGGCTATGCGGACTTTCTGGGTGAAGTCCAGTCCGCCCTGGCCGTCGTGGACGCCGCCGTCATCCTGCTCGATGCGTCGGCAGGGGTCGAGGTTGGCAGCGAGAAAGCGTGGTCGCTTGCGACCGCTGCCGGTGTTCCGAAGATCATCTTCGTCAACAAGATGGATCGGGACAATGCGGACTTCAGCCGCACGATCGATTCCGCGCGCGCCGTCTATGGACCAACCGTCGGCCCGCTGCAGCTTCCGATCGGATCGGAAAAGTCGTTCCGCGGTGTGGCGGATATCCTCTCCGGCCGCGCATACCTGATCGATGAGGAGAATCCCGGCAAGTCGATCGAAAGCGAGATTCCCGATGAGTTCAAACGGCCAGTTCGTGAGGCACGCGGGCAACTGATCGAAGCTGCAGCCGATTCCGACGAAGTACTTCTGGAGCGGTATCTCAACGACGAAGAGATCAGTGACGAGGACCTGCGCCACGCGGTGGAGGTCGCCATTGCGGCCGGGAACATGGTTCCCGTCTTCGCCGGGGCGGGATCGAGCATGAAGGGGGTCGACCGTCTCCTGAATGCCATCATCCAGTACGTTCCAGCGGCCTCGGCACGGACGGTCGTCGCGACCGGCGACAACGGCGAGGAAACGCTGCCGGCCGACCCAACCGGTCCGCTGGCGGCTCTTGTCTTCAAGACCGTTGCCGACCCACACGTCGGGCGCGTTTCCTATTTCCGAGTCTTCTCGGGTTCATTCAAGTCGAACGGATCGGTCTACAACACGACCGCAGACAAGAGCGAGCGCATTGGTCATGCCTTCTATTCCCGCGGCAAGGAACACATCAACACGGACGCCGTCGAAGCGGGCGATATCGGCGCAATTGGGAAACTCTCGGTTACGCATACCGGCGATACGCTGAGCGACGAGAATCACCATCTCACGCTGGAGCGCATCGACTTCATGAAGCCGTCCTATTCGGCGGCCGTCAATCCCAAGACCAAAGCCGACCTCGACAAATTGGGGCAGGCGCTGCACCGCATCGTCGAGGAAGACCCCACGCTTCAGCTTGGCCGCGACAGCGTTACCGGCGAATCGATCCTGTCTGGATTGGGCGAACCGCATATCCAGATTGCCCTTGAGCGCATGACCCGCCGGTATAGCGTGAACGTCGAGCTGGGGCTGCCGCGCGTGCAATATCGCGAAACGATTTCTGCGAAGGTCACCTCTGAGTACAAACACAAGAAGCAGACGGGCGGCGCCGGGCAGTACGGACACGTCTTCCTGGAGCTCGAGCCGCTGGAGGAGACCGAGTTCGAATTCACCGATCGCGTGGTCGGTGGCGCGGTACCGAAGAACTTCTTTCCCGCGGTCGAGAAGGGGGTGCGCGAGGCGCTCGATGCCGGGCCGGTCGCCGGGTATCCGGTGGTGAATGTCAAAGTCACGCTGTACGACGGTAGCTATCACGACGTCGACTCGAACGAAATGGCATTCAAAATCGCGTCCAAAGAAGCCTTCAAGAAGGGGATTCTGATGGGGCGCCCGATTCTCCTCGAACCAGTCATGACGGTCGCCGTGGTCGTACCCGACAACTTTACCGGCGATGTTATGAGCGATCTCAACGCCAAGCGAGCGCACGTAAGTGGTATGAATCCCGAGGAAAGCGGTTCGACGTGCATCGAGGCGACCGTTCCGGGCGCCGAGATTCAGCGGTACGCCACCGACCTGCGCTCGATCACCCAGGGACGCGGATCGTTTACCAGCGAGTTCTCACACTATCAACCCGTTCCACCCAATCTGGCAGAGCAGATCAAGGCAATGGCACGGGAGAGAGAGGAATCGGCTGCTTGAGCCAACGACAATTGACACTCGGGGGCGCCGAAGCGGGCGCCCCCACCCCGCTTTCGAGCCCATCGAATCCCTACGTCGTGACATTCGATGGCGGCGCCGATCCGAATCCCGGCAAAGGGTACGGAAGCTTTCACATTGCTAACCCAGCCGGTCGCGAGCTTCTCGAACGGCGCGACTATTCGGATGTGGGAACGGCGATGACCAATAATCAGGCCGAGTACCGCACGCTCATCGAAGCGCTCTCCTTCCTGAAAGCGACGCTGGGCGAACGTGCCGCAGTCGAGCATGTGCGCGTCGACGGCGACAGCCAGCTCGTCATCAATCAGGTGCAGGGCAAATGGAAGGTGCGCCAGGAAGAGCTGAAGCCACTCCGTGCCGAGGCGGCGCGTCTGGGATCGCTCTTCGGCTCGATCACGTACCGCTGGCACCGGCGTTCGAACTCGGTCCGAATGCTCGGTCATTGAACGGGCGACGCAGGCGACCCGCGGGGCAATCGTCCAACCTCGGACGCGATACAGGAAGCCGGCTTGTACAAACCGGACCTCTATCCTCTATAATCACAACCCGGCTGAATGGGCGGTTAGCTCAGCTGGTTAGAGCGCCACGTTGACATCGTGGAGGTCACTGGTTCGAGTCCAGTATCGCCCACCTCTGAACGCCCGCTCGCAGGAGCGGGCGTTTTGCTTGACGGCGTGGTCATGCCGGCATGCAAACGGAGCGCCAGCAGAATGCGACGGATCCCCTAGCTCGACGATGACCTTCCCCTCGACCCTCCACGCTGGAACTCTGGTCCGATTCTTCGGAGCATTGGTTTTGTTCGCCGGGTTGGTCCTTGGTGCGCTTGCCCCCACTTCGGCCCAGGTCACCGAGCTTTCCGGAATCTCATCCAAGCGGTACATCGTCGTAGATGCCGACACGGGTGAGGTTTTTGTCGAGCACAATGCCGACGAGCAGGTTCCAATCGCCAGTCTGACCAAAGTCTTCACGACGATCGAAGCGCTCGAGATCGGCAATCTCGACCAGCAGATCACCACATCGAGCTCCGATCTCTTTGGTGCGGATTCGACCACAATGGGGTTCGGGCCCGGAGAGACATTTTCCCTCCAGGATCTCCTCTACGGCATGATGCTTCCGTCCGGAAACGATGCCGCCCACGCCATTGCGCGCTCGCTTGGGTACCAGGACGGCGCGTCCGACGACGAAGCAGTCGATCACTTCATGGGATTGATCAACCAGCGCGTCCTGGATATGGGGTTGACCAACACTCATCTACGGAACCCACATGGACTGAGTGAGGAGAACCACTACTCGACGGCTCGTGACATCGCAACGTTCGTTATGTACGCGATGCAGTATCCGACGTTTCAGAAGCTGATCGGGACGAGCGGCTACAGCACGGCGAACGGGTCGTACTACGTTTCGAATACCAACAAGCTACTCAACAACTATGTGGGGCTGATTGGCGGCAAGACCGGATACGACGACGAAGCCGGCTACTGCCTGATCGAGGTCGCAACGCGCAACGGTTCGACCATGATCTCGGTAACCCTCGATGGGACAGCACCTGACATCTGGTATCAGGACAATCAGATCTTGCTCGACTACGCCTTCCAGGCAAAAGCGGATCGCGAGTCAGCCGGCAGGCAGATCACGGGAAATCGTCTCTCCTTCCGCGATCCGGACGCGGCGACCATTCTCGCCCAGAGTCGAAGCGGAAACTCGATCGGCGCGGCGCTGGTTTACGCGCAGGATGCCCAAAGCGCCACTCCTGTTGCCGGAGACCTCGAAGCCACAATCGAAGCCGAGCTGCCAATGGCGGGAGAGACATCCGAAAGCGGCAACGATGACCGTGGTCGCCGGGTCTCGCCCCCGATCGGCGGTGCGATCGCATTGATTTCAACGGCAGTTGCCGGATTCTGCATCTGGAAGGGCTTGCAGGTCTCGAAACGGCGGGAAATGGTGAAGATGGTGACGCCGGACGCCTCTCTCATCGACCCGCCAGATTGACAAGCACGCGGCGAGGTCCGTATGCTCCGTGTCAATCGAATACCGATGGCGCGACGAACGGAACGAGTACTCCGCCCTGGATCGCAAGAGAGCCTCCCACCAGCTGAAACGGAGGCAGACCCCAGGCGAAGGAAAACCAGCCGGGAGCGCCTGAACGATTCGCCTCGTTACCGGCGCAAATGAGAGAATCGGACCGATTCTGAATCAGGGTGGAACCACGTCGGCCAGACGTCCCTTCTTGGGGCGCCTGGTTTTTTTGTTGGTTCGCATGAAACGAAAGCGATAGAGACATGGCACAAGCCGATCTGCATGAGCTCTCTGAGGAAATGGATATTGCCTTCGAACCTACGGCATCGACTGATTTCGAGCTTGCGCGGATGCGGCATTCGGCAGCGCATCTGATGGCCGAGGCGATTCAGGAGCTTCATCCGGACGTCAAATTCGCGATTGGCCCGGCGATCGAGCACGGCTTCTACTACGACATGGATCTCCCTCAGCCCCTGAGCTCGGACGATCTGGAGGCGATCGAAGCCAAGATGCGCCAGCATCAGAAGGCGGCCGAACCGTTCGTTCGCAAAGAGGTCACACGCGATGAAGCCCTTGAGCTCTTTGGTTCGAATCCGTACAAGGTCGAGCTGATCAATGGCTTTGCCGAGGGGGAAACGATCACGACCTATCAGCAGGGCGCGTTTCTCGATCTCTGCCGGGGTCCGCATGTCGAAGCGACGGACCGGATTGGCCCATTCAAGCTGCAATCGGTGGCCGGCGCCTATTGGCGCGGCGACGAAAACCGTCCGATGCTGCAGCGCGTGTACGGAACGGCGTGGTTCACGCAGGAAGATCTGGACGAGCATCTCAAGCGACTGGAGGAAGCGCAACGCCGGGACCATCGCCGGCTGGGCAAGGAGCTCGAGCTCTTCACGGTTTCCGAGGAGATCGGTCCTGGATTGATCCTCTGGATGCCGAACGGCGCAACGGTGCGCTATCTGGTCGAGCAATTCGAGCAGCAGGAACAGCTCAACCGCGGCTACCAGCTGGTCTATACGCCACACATCGCATCAGAAAAGATCTACAAGATGTCCGGGCACCTGGAAACGTATCGGGAGAATATGTACTCCCCGATGTCGATCGAGGAAGTCGACTACTACCTGAAACCGATGAACTGCCCCGGCCACATCATGATCTACAAGAGCAACGTGCGCTCCTATCGCGAGCTGCCGGTCCGATACGCTGAGCTCGGTACAGTCTATCGATACGAGCGATCCGGCACGCTCCACGGGATGTTGCGCGTCCGTGGGTTTACCCAGGATGACGCACACATCTTCTGCATGCCCGAACAGGTCATCGACGAAGTCGAAGGGGTGATCGACCTGGCCGAGCATATGGCCAACGTCTTCGGCTATCAGTTTCAGACATATCTTGCGACGCGGCCCGAGAAAGCGATCGGCGACGATGCCGTCTGGGATCTCGCCATCGAGCGGCTCAAGACAGCGATGGACCGGCGAGGATTGAGCTACAAGGTCGATGAAGGCGGCGGCGCGTTCTACGGTCCCAAAATCGACATCAAATGGGTCGATGCGCTGGGCCGGGAATGGACGGGACCGACCATTCAGGTCGACTTCAATCTCCCCGAGCGGTTCGACGTCAATTACATCGGCGAAGATGGCGAGCGGCATCGCGCCGTCATGATCCATCGCACATTACTCGGCTCAATGGAGCGGTTCGTTGGCGGTCTGGTCGAGCACTATGCGGGGGCGTTCCCCATGTGGCTGGCGCCGACGCAAGCGATTCTGATTCCGATTACCGGCGATCAGATCGAGTACTGTCACGAAATCGCCCAGAAGCTGAAAGACGCTGGGCTTCGCGCCGAAGTCGATGAGGGACGCGATCGCATGCAGGCGAAGATCCGCAACGCGCAGCTCAGGAAGATTCCATTCATGCTGGTCGTCGGCAAGCGGGAAGCGGAAGCTGGGGCAGTCGCGATACGCTTGCGCACAGGTGAGGATCTTGGCGCGGTGCCCATCGAGAACGCAATCGAGCTGATGCGCAATCTCAATGAGAGCAAATCGCTCGTGCTCAACCCGTCGAGCAATGCCTGATCCATTGCGACCAGCAAGGAGGACGAACAATGGGTAAGAAACGAGTTGCGGTCGTCATCGCAGAGAACTTCGAAGACGTCGAGGTGACCGCGCCGGTCGAAGCACTCGAAGCGGCCGGGGCTGATGTGGTGCTGATCGGTATCGAATCGGGATCGGTGAAGGGCAAGAAGGGCGCGGTCCTGGACACTGACACCACCTTCGACCAGCTTCCGGCGGACGCAATCGATTCGTTCGATATGCTCGTGATCCCCGGGGGCGGCGCACCCGAGAATCTGCGCATCGTCGATGCCGCAGTCGATTTCACCCGCCGGTTCGTCGATTCCGGCAAACCGGTGGCATCGATTTGCCATGGTCCGCAGCTCCTGATTTCCGCAGAGGTGCTGAAGGGTCGCAAGACGACGAGTGTCAACAAGATCCGGGACGACATCAAGAATGCGGGCGGCCTCTATGAGGATGCCCCCCTCGTCGTCGATGGGAATCTCATTTCGTCGCGCACCCCGCGAGACATGGACGTGTTCAATCAGGCAATCGTGGATGCGTTGGGGGCAGTGGGAGCCCAATGAAGCTGTTGCGAGAACGGGTGAATACCGAGCCGGACCCACCGGCCGCAACCGAGTCCCCGGCGATCGAGCGCCTGAATTCCGCGAAGGCCTGGATCTTCGATATGGATGGCGTGCTCTACCGCGGGAACGCTCCCCTGCCGGGGGCGATCGATCTGTTCGCGACGTTGCAACTGCGCTCCATTCCGTTTCGGCTCGCGACCAACAACTCGACGCTCACGCCGGAACAGTATGTCAAGAAACTCAGGAAGATGGATCTCGATGTGCCGGTCGAATGGATCGTCACCTCGGGCGTTGCGACGAGACAGTATCTCTTGCACCGCTTTCCCAAGGGTTCACCAATCTACGTCGTTGGCGAGCAAGCTTTGTTCGACCAATTGTTTCAATCCGACGACCTGGTGCAAGCAAATGGCACCGATCTGCAGGCGACGGCGGTCGTTGCCGGGCTCGACCGATCGTTTACCTACGACAAGCTCTCCGAGGCGCACCGGCAGATTCAGAACGGAGCGGCATTCGTTGCAACCAACTCGGATGTGACCCTGCCGACGGAACATGGGCTCGAACCTGGGTGTGGCTCGCTGATCGCCGCAATCCAGGCATCGACCGGAGTCGTGCCCGCATTCGTCGGCAAGCCGGAAACCTTGATGTTCGACGAAATCTGCCGGAGCCTGAACGTGCTTCCCTCCGATGTCGTCTCGGTGGGCGACCGGCTCGATACCGATATCGTTGCCGGAAGCCGGTCCGGAACCCTGGCGCTGCTGGTGCTGACCGGCGTATCGACGCGGGCGGATATCGCCCATGCCGAAGCCCGGCCGGACCTCGTCTTTACCGATCTCAACGCGGTTCTGGCCGCCATTCAATCACCGGTGAGCTGATCATGAGACTGACTCGAGATATCTGCCTGGTTGGCGGCGGCAACAGCGGCTTCAACATTTCAGCGCCGCTCGACTGCCATATCTATGTGATCGATGGAGGCGATGAGGTTGCGATCGTCGATGCCGGTATGGGCGGCAAGTACGGCGCGACCGAGCAGATTTTGGCCAATATTGCCGAGGATGGCGTCGATCCGGACAAAATCAGCACCCTGCTGCTCACGCATTACCATGCGGATCACGCCGGTGGCGCGGCTGATTTTCACAATCGACTCGGCGTCGAGGTGCTCGGTTCGCCGTTGACGATCGCAACGCTCGCCATCGGTGACGAAGAGCAGATCAGTCTGCCATTCGCGAAGTCCTCCGGGTTCTATCCGGCTGACTACGTGTTCGAGTCGTGCCCAGGGCGCGGAACGCTCACCGAGGGCGCGACGTTCAATGTCGGTGAGCTGGCGGTCACGGTGTACGAGACGCCAGGGCATTCGGACGGGCATGTCTCGCTGCTCGTATCCGGGCGCGATCGGACCTATCTGATCGGGGGCGACCTGATCTTCTACGGCGGAACGATCATCGCGCAGAACATCCCCGACTGCTCGATTCAGAATTACGCCGCCAGCACCTTGAAGATGGCTGAGGTCGATTTCGATGCCCTCCTCCCTGGCCACCTGACGATCTCCTTGTCGAACGGCAAACGACATGTCGATCAGGCCGCCGCCCAGTTCCGGCAGCTGATGATTCCGCGAAACGCGGTTTAGTTGAGTGTGAGTCCAGACCTGGGAACTGGGAACTGGGAACTGGGAACTGGGAACTGGGAACTGGGAACTGGGAACTGGGAACTGGGAACTGGGAAAACTTAAGAGTGGTCATAGGCGGTGGATCGACCGTGACGCTCTGCAGAGCCGGGATCCAGCACCGAGTGTGGATGACGGGTAACCAGCCCGAGTACGATCAACCGCTGCCCAGGCCCGCGCTCGTGACCAAACGTGCCGCTTGCGCTCATGGTAGAACATGTGTTCGTTTTTGTCAAGAGGTGAGAGCCATTCTTTTTTGAACGCGATTCTTAGCGTCGCCATTGATGGCGACCTGTCGGCCGAACGGATGGTGGGTGTTGGCACGTTCTCCCACGACTGAAGTTATGGACTCATACGGAATCCGGGTGAACGCAATAGGATGTGGCATGATCGGTTCACCATCGGTCCGACCAAGGATCGCATGAGGTAGCCGCCGGCCCTGTGCCGGCGGTGCTTCGCCGGCACAGGGCCGGCGGCTACCCGATCCCCAAGCAATGACCCGGATTCCGTATCAGACACCTGGAGGCGATTGGAAATGGTGAGCGGTTGGCGGCGTGTTGCCGCTACGAACGGTGCACAGCCAGACCGCAGATCTCGCACGACTGGAGGCAGGTCTTTACCCGTACAGTCGCCGACGCTACGAGGGCCGACGGATGGCTCACGTTAGAAACGCATATGAAGCGAACGCTCCGGACCCGGCGCAGTCTCCCTACTCGCCGCAGCGAGGAGGTTCTTTCACTTCGGCCGGAACAACGGGCTTCCCAAGTCCTATTTCCAAAACCGGACCCTACTTGGGCAAATGAGCCCTTCCTTCGGCTGCGATCGCCTGGCCAGCTTTCATTTCGGCAGCCAGGCCATCGACACGGGCAAACTCTTCGAGCTCGTGGCCCAGTTCTTCGAGCTCCTGGCCGCCCGCCATCATCTCGACGACTTGTTCGCGCGTGACGTCCGTCTTGAGGAAGGTTCCGTAACTGGTGCCACGGTTGAGAATCGTGAATCGGTCACCAATCGGATAGGCATGATGGACGTTGTGCGTGATGAAGATCACGGCAATGCCACGCGCCCGGGCTTGCGCGATATAACGCAGCACGACGCCGGCTTCCTTCACGCCGAGCGCCGCGGTCGGCTCGTCCAGAATGAGCACCTTGGCGCCGTTGTAGACCGCTCGAGCAATCGCAACCGATTGCCGCTCACCACCGGAGAGCGTTCCGACAGACTGCTGGGTATCGCGCACATTGATGCCCATCTTCCCAAGCTCTTCGCGGGTCACCCGATCGGCGAATTCGAGATCGAACCGCTTGAACGGCCCCCAACCCTTGGTCGGCTCCGAGCCGAGGAAGAAGTTCCGCGAGATACTCATCAAGGGGATCATCGCAAGGTCCTGATAGACCGTCGCAATACCGCGATCGAGCGCATCCCGCGGTGATGAGAAGCGAACCGGGTTTCCTTCGAACACGTACTCGCCCCGATCGGGCGGGAACACGCCAGAGATAATCTTGATCAGGGTGGACTTGCCGGCGCCATTGTCCCCCAGCAGGCAATGGACTTCCCCGTAGTGCGCCGCAATCGAGACGTGTTCGAGCGCCACCACGGTGCCGAAGTATTTGCTGATGTCCCTGAGCTCGACGGCAGGTGTCGCCAGATCCGGAGTCGTCATCGCACCAGCACCGCCCGCGACCGAACGAATCGATTGATCAGCACCGCCGCCAGCAACATGCCGCCAAGCACGAACTGGAACCAGTCGGCATCGATTCCCGCGAAGATGATTCCCTGCTGGACCATGCCAAAGATCAGTGCGCCCAGCGCAGCGCCCAGCGCCGATCCATACCCTCCGGTGAGCAACGTCCCGCCAATAACCACCGCGACGATAGCGTAGAACTCGCGGTAGGTTCCCCGAAGCACATCGGCGCCACCGAAACTCGTCACCTGGATGGTCGCGACCAACCAGGCGGCAACAGCGGTGCAAACGAACAAGGTCACTTTGACGCGCGTGGTTGGCACGCCGAGATTGCGGGCTGCCTGCAACCCACCACCGACACCCGGAATCCAGTTCCCAAACTTCGTTCTGAGCAAGATCCAGGTCGCGACAAGCGTCAGAACGAGCCACCAGACGATGGAGATGGCCCAATTGGTGCCAAAAAGATGAATATCGCTGGCAAACACCTTCTGCGCGGATTCGAAGCCGGACAGCTCCTTGAGTCCGCCGACCTGTGTTCGACCGGTGATTTCACGGGTGACGCCAATCGTGGCGCCACGGATCATGAAGAGCATGGCGAGCGTGACGATGAAGGAGGGAAGACCGGTCTTGTCGACCACGATCCCGTTGACAACGCCTATCAAGACCGCGACCACGAGGGCGGCGACGACGGCCATCCAGTAGTTCCAGCCGTATTCGGCCGAAAGGATGGCAATGATCATGCCGCAGGCGCCAATCGTCGATCCGACCGAAAGATCGAACTCGCCACCGATCATGAGCAGGGCGACGGCAATTGCGAGAATGCCGAGCTCGGCAGACACCTCGAGATAGTTGGCGGTGCCGCGAGCCGACAGGAAGCCGCGATCGCCGGCCAGGATCGCGAAGATGATCCAGACAACGACCGCTCCCGCAATCGCGCCCATCTCGGGCTTGAGAAGCAACCGTTTCAGGAGCGGAGTGGGAGAGTGCTCCACTGCTGGGGCGGTTGCCGTTGAACTCACGGACATAGGTCACCGTCCTCGCCAGAAACGTTGCGATCCGGCCAGCATCTGCCGCTGGCCGGACCGCGACGATTTTTCTCGGGTAGCGCTCCCTAGCGCGTGCCCGCCGCGGAGAGCTCCTTGATGCGGGCGGCGGTATCCTGCGTCACAAAGCCGGGACCGGTCATCAGCACCGGGTTGGCAATCGTGTTCAGGTTGGTGTTGTACAGGGTCAACAGGACGACGGGCAGATATCCCTGCAGATACTGCTGCTGATCGATGGCAAAGAGCATCTCGCCCGCCTCGATCGCGTCCAGCACTTCAGGCGAAAGGTCGAACGTCGCCAGGTTCATCTCGCCCAGCTGGCCTGAGTCGGTCAACGCCGCGAGCGCCGGAGCTGCGCCGGTCGGTCCCAGCGTCAGGATTCCGTCGATGGTCTCGTCAGAGGTCAATGCAGCCGAGATCCGCTGCTGCGCGCCGGTCGGATCGGCGAGATCGACGGCGACCGTTTCGACGGTACCGCCCGCCTCGGCCAGAGCATCGGTGAATCCCTGACAGCGGAGATCGAGTGCGGCGTTGCCAACCTCCTGGTTGACACAGATAGCGTTGGTCACGCCGGCCTCCGCCATGCGCTGGCCACCGCCAAAACCTGCCTCGTACTCGGTCTGACCGACGTGCGTGAGAATACCCAGCTCGGCGGCGACGTCACTGCCCGAGTTCATCGAAATGACGGGAATTCCGGCCTCGACCGCGGCGCTGATGGATGCGGAAAGCGCATCCGCATCCGGAATGGACACGATGAGGCCGTTCGGGCTGGTTGCCACAGCGGCATCGATGAGCTGCGACATCGCCACCATGTCGAACGTGCCAGGAGCCTGATACTGGACGTTCACGCCCATATCCTCGCCTGCCTGAGCGACGCCGTTTTGAACGACGGACCAGAACGGGTCCGATGCCTGGCCGTGGGAAACGACCACGATGCTGATATCGGCGCGATCGGAATCCTGGGCCGCGGCGTCCTGCGCAAGGGTGATGCCACTCAGTGCGGCAAATGCGCCCGCCAATGCACCGGTCTTGAGGACAGTGCGGCGGTCTACGGCCGGAGTGAATCCTTCTTCGATCACGTGCTGCCTCCTTCAATGGAAACGCATGGGTTCGAACGATCCGCCCTGGATCGCTCGTCAGCCACAGCGCACGCGTTCGGCGCAATGTGGCTTCTCCCTGTACGACAGAACTTACAGTAGCACTGACACGCCGGTCATGCTAGGGTGCTGGTAGACCGGGTCCGGAGAATGGACGAAGCAGGTGGGCTTGGTGCGGAGGTCGACAAATTCATACGGAATCCGTCTTGACGCTACGGGACGGTATGGCGTCGATTCGCCGCGTTCCCACCGTTGAAACACTGGACTCATACTCCGTCAGTGCCTACGTTCGCGAACGAACGACGTGATCCGCCGTGACCATCCAGGGCTCGTTGTCAGTACTTGTCGGCACGTCGTTCGACTATCCCTTCGTACTCATCCGGATTCCGTATCAGATGTTTTACGAGAGGAGGACCCCTTCTCGAGAGAGGAACTCGCGCATGGCGACGTTGGCCTCACGTAGCGCCTCGCTTCCCGATAGGTCGCCCGCAAGCAGGCGGGCGAGCGCGTCGCCCAGCAGACGCGAAAGCTGGGGATAGTAGGGACTCCGCGGTGCTATTCGCGATTGTGCGAGCAGTTGCGCCACGCTGGCCAGCGGTATCTCCAGTCCTCGCAGCTCGCCCGCCAGAACGAGATCCGTTCTGGCGGGCGGAAGCCCCACGGCCGCGAATCCCTCCTGCGTGGAAGCCAATACGAGCCAGTCGACAAATGCCTGGGCTTCGGCCGACATCAGACTTCCCTGCGGGATTCCGGCAACCCAGATATTCGGCAGGCACGTGCGTTCGATTTCCGATTCGGCAGGTTGCAGCGTCGCCAGCAGGTCATCCGTGATTGGCTCGACGCCGGCGGATGCCGAGAGCCAGTCGGTCGCCCAATAGTTCGACATCATGGCGATGTCGCCCAGCGAAAAACGCTCGGCATTCGTGAGCTCACCGGTCGCGGGCGATTCGTTCGGGCTCAAGAGAATGAGCTGCTCGAAGATCTGCATCGCCGCAATCGCCTCCGGCGTGTCGAGCTGGGGAACGCTGCTTTCCGGGTCGATCAACTCCTTTCCGAATCCACGCAGGATGGGAAGGAAGCTATTCACCAGATCCCTGCTGCTAAGCGTGGAGATCGCGAATCCCGCACGGCTGGTTTCTTCGTCCAATCCGGCTGCGATCATCGTGACCTTCCATCGACACCGTGTTCAGGTTTCCGGCGTCTGCAGACCTTGGCGGTCAGCCAACCTGGCCAGGCCGCAAAGAACTGCACATCGCCAACCCATGGCAATCCGCACGGGTTCGCGTCCAGCGGGTAGCGTGCAGCCGCGTCAGCGACAGGCGCCAGTCCCGCTTGCTGTTCGTCATTTGGGGGCATCGTTGTGACAAATGGAGCGAATTGCGGAATCCAGGTATCGCTGAGTGAAACGACATCGAAGGTCTCCGCACGCTGTGTCAGCGCCAAGCTCACGTGCCGGTAGAGCTCGTCGTACTCCAGGGCTCGTGGATCGACCTGCACACCTCGAGCCACGGCATATTGTTCGACGAACGGCTGGATTCGATTCCAATGCGTGTCGAGCACGGCAAAAGTAATCCGCCCTTCTTCCTGCCGGGTCAGACGATCCTGCCGCATCGATGGCGCTCCCACGGCAGCACCCGCACGCTGAGAAGACCGTGTGATGAGGCTCCCGCTGATGGCAAGCAGCCGCCGTCTCGAAACCGCTCGTGTCATGTCCGCGTGTGCATCCCTTTCGAGCCAGTGACCTTCATGCTGGAGTTTAGGATGGAATTGGGAAGGCGATATCGAATTGACAACGCCCCGGCAGGTCAGTAGCATCCGCCCCATGGAGGGCGGCGGATCCACCGGTCGAGGCGGGTCACGATCAGCTCATGAACATTTTCAAGCAAAGGCGACGAAGTTTTGACTCAGAACCGACGGTCCCTACGGACCACGTCCGAGCTCGACGATTTGTCGGCCCGCACGCGCGAGCTCATTCTCCGGTCCGTATTCAAGGCCGGAGCCGGCCATATCGGCGGTCCGCTTTCGGTGACCGACATCCTGGTAAATCTCTATTTCGATCGCCTGAGAGTCGATCCAACTCAACCTGAGCTGCCCGGCCGGGACCGTCTGATCCTGAGCAAGGGGCATTCGTCGATCGCACTCTATACGGTGCTGGCGCTGCGTGGGTACTTCCCCGTCGAGGAGCTGGACACCTTCGATGCCGTCGATTCTCGATTGCAGGGTCATCCCTGTATGAAGACACTGCCGGGCGTCGATATGTCCACTGGTTCGCTCGGTCAGGGGTTGTCTCCGGGGGTGGGAATGGCCCTGGGAGCGCGTCGCTCTAAGCTCGACTTCCGCACCTGGGTCATTCTCGGCGATGGCGAGATCCAGGAAGGGCAGATCTGGGAGGCCTGTTTCGTGGCCGCCCGGTACCGTCTCAGCAATCTCACCGTCATTCTCGACTACAACCGGCTCCCTCAATTCGGTTGGCCGAGCGAAACCGGCTACACCCGTGAGGTACCCATCGACGATCCCGCCGCCAAGTTTTCCGCGTTCGGCTGGGCCACGGTCGAATGCGACGGGCACGACCACGACGCGCTGCGAGACGCGTTCGACAAAGCCGAAGCGAACGATGACCGGCCGACCGCAATTATCGCGAACACAATAAAGGGCAAAGGCATTACGTTCATGGAAGCCAATCACAATTGGCACGCAAGAGTCCCGACACAGGAGGAGCTCGACGCGGCAATTGCCGAGCTTGCCACCCGATCGCTTGCAGGAGTTGGCCGTTCATGAGCATTCCAATGGTTGCGCTCACATCCGAGCCACGTGCAAACGAGGCGCCACGTGAAGTCTGGGGGCAGACCCTTTGCGATCTGACCGCTGCGGGGGCCAACACCGTGGTCCTCGACGGCGACCTGGCGAATTCCACGCGGGCCGATATCTTCGCTGAATGCTATCCAGACCGTTTCTTCGAAATGGGCATTGCCGAACAGAACATGGCGGGTGTCGCTGACGGGCTCGCCACGCTCGGGTATGTCCCCTGGCTAAGCAGCTTTGCGGCTTTCCTGACCAGTCGCGATCTCGACCAGATTCGCGTGGTCATCGCGCAGCCGGGGCTCGATGTAAAGATCTGCGGCGGCTATTCTGGCATCCTGACCGGCAAGACGGGCAAGACCCATCAGTCGGTGGAGGATATCGCGACATTTCGCGCGCTCCCAGGCATCGACGTTGTCGCGCCGGCGGATGGCCGGGAGCTCCGCGCCGCTATGGCGGCTCTTTCGGTGTCCGGCCGGCCGGCCTATCTGCGACTAACGCGCGATCCAAGCCCGGTCATCTTCCCGGATTCGTATGTATTCGAGATCGGCCGCGCAGTTCTCCTTCGGGAGGGAGCCGATCTCGGCATCATCTCGACCGGAGTCCAAACCGTGCGGGCGCTGGACGCTGCGGAATCGCTCGGATCCGCGGGGTACAGCGTCGCCGTTCTGCATGTGCCGACGATCAAACCGCTCGACGTCGAGGCAATTGTGGCGCTGGCCGAGCAGACCGATCTGATCATGACGGCCGAGGACCATTCGATCATCGGCGGTCTCGGCGGCGCAGTGGCCGAAACACTGGGCGAGCATCGTCCCACGCGTATGAAACGCGTGGGCATTCAGGATCGATTTGGTGAATCTGGGCCCAATGACGCGCTTCTGAAGAAATACGGGCTCTCCAGCGAGGCGATGGTCGAGCAGGCGCAAGCGCTGCTCACCAGCACGAGGTAGGTATGGCCCCATCCGCTCCGATCAACATCGCGGTTTTCGGCGCCGGGCGTATCGGGTACCGTCATGCGCGCACCGTCGCGAATGAGGTTCTCGGCGCGCGGTTGGCTGCCATCTGCGATGTCAACCTCGAGGCGGCCACGACGCTTGGCGATCTGGTCGGGTGCAGTACGTGCACGACCGATCCGGCAGACATACTGGAGAATCCGGAGATCGATGCAG
>JAMLHN010000079.1 GCA_023957115.1 Thermomicrobiales bacterium | reverse complement strand
ATTGCAATGAGGTGTTTCGCAGGAGTGCGCCCGGTAGCAGATGAGCTTCGGTCAAAACCTGGAACCCATTGCACAGGCCCAGAACGGGGCCGCCCCGGTCCGCGAACGCCTTGACCGCATCCATCGCCGGAGCGAATCGCGCGATAGCTCCGCATCGCAGGTGATCGCCGTACGAAAATCCACCGGGCAGAACGACTGCGGCCAACCCGCTCAGATCGGTCTCGCGATAGTCGACCATCCGTGCCGGCACAGCCAGATTGATGGCAAACGCGTCGAATGAATCCTGATCGCCGTTGCTGCCTGGAAAACTGATGACGCCGATTTGGGATGACATCACCGATCTCCCTCAGCTTCGGTGACCGATTCGATGACGTACGTCTGAATGACCGGATTTGCCAGAAGCTTGTTTGCCATCTCTTCCGCCGATGCGCGGGCGGCATTCGCCTCCGGCGCGCCAATGTGCAGGCGATAGTGCTTGCCCGCCCGGACCCGTTCGACCCCGTCGTATCCCAGGCTCTGCAAGCCGCCGCGGATCGCCTCGCCTTCCGGATCGTTGACCCCGGGCTTCGGCATGACCAGGACGTCGATCTGCCACAGAGGTTGCTGTGTCGCGTTCGTATCGGACTCCTCTCAGAAAACCGGCTCGGCGCCGGTCAACCGGCGAAATGCTTCGATGTAGCGTTGTTGGGTACCGGCAATGACAGCGTCAGGAAGCTCCGGCCCCGGAGGCTCATGGTTCCACCCGGAAGCTTCGAGCCAGTTCCGCACGAACTGCTTGTCGAAACTCTCCTGGTCTTTGCCCGGCTCGTAACTGGCAGCGTCCCAATAACGCGAGCTGTCGGGCGTGAGGATCTCGTCGATCAGCGCGAGCTGGCCGTCGATCGTCCCGAACTCGAACTTCGTATCGACGAGGATCAACCCGCACGACGCCGCATGCTCCGCGGCAAACGCGTAGAGCGCCAGACTGCGAGCCTCCAGAACATTGGCAAGCTCGACACCGATCAGATCCTGCAGACGAGCGATCGAAATGTTCTCATCGTGGCCGACATCGTTCTTGACGGCCGGCGTAAAAATCGGCTCCGGCAGCTTCGCGGAACGCGGAAGGTCTGCCGGGAGCTCGTGACCCGCAATCGACCCAAGTTGCTCGTACTCCTTCCACCCGGAACCGGCCAGATACCCACGCACGACACATTCGATATCGATGCGATCTGCGTTGCGAGCGACCGTCGATCGGGCATCGAACCAATCCCGGTCGCTGGTTTCGATATCGGGCGGAAGCCCGACCTGCACGACATGATTCGGAATCAGGTTGGCCGATTTTTCGAACCAGAACCCCGAAAGTTGATTGAGGACGGCTCCCTTGCCGGGGATCGCGCTGGGCAGCACGACGTCGAACGCGGAGATGCGATCGCTGGCAACGAAGAGCAGGTCATCTCCGTAGGCGTAACAGTCTCGAACCTTCCCCTGTCGAATCAACGGGAGCGAATCGAGCCTTCGCGTGGCCGCGACCGCGCTCATTCGGCCACCGCCGGTTCGAGCAGGCCGAGCCGTTCGAAAACGGCATCGATGTTGACGAGCTGCTGGTACGGATCGAAGAGCTCGGTGATCTGCTCCTGGCTGACCCGACCGGAAATCTCCGGATCGCTCCGGATGGCTTCTTCGAAGTTCGAGCCATTGAGCCAGCTGTCCATCGCATGCGCTTGCACGCGTTTGTAGGCGACCTGCCGGTCGATCCCGGCATCGACCAACCCAAGCATGACCCGTTGCGAAAAGATCAGGCCGCCGGTTAGATCGAGGTTCTTGCGCATGCGATCCTCATTGACCGTGAGATCTTCGAGGATTTCGCCGATCAGATCGAGCGAATAGTCGAGCACGATGCAGGCATCCGGGAAGATCACCCGCTCGGTCGATGAGTGGCTGATGTCCCGCTCGTGCCAGAGCGCAACGTTTTCGAGACCGGTCACCGCGTATCCGCGCAGCAGCCGGGCGAGCCCGCTGAGTCGCTCCGACTCGTGCGGATTGCGCTTGTGCGGCATTGCCGAGCTGCCCTGATTCCCCTCGCCGAACGGCTCCTCGACTTCACGCACCTCGGTGCGTTGCAGGTGGCGAATCTCGACCGAGAACTTCTCGATCGATGCGCCGATCCCGGCAAGAACTGACAAAAAGAATGCGTGCCGGTCTCGCTGAATGATCTGGGTCGATGCCGGCGCAGGTAGCAGACCGAGGTCCGCGCAGACTTCGTCCTCGACCGATACCGGAACGTGGGCGTGGGTGCCGACTGCTCCTGAGAGCTTGCCAACCCGCATCTCCTCTCCAGCGAATTGCAGCCGCGCTCGATGCCGGCGCAGCTCGTCGTACCAGACGGCGAGCTTGAGACCGAAGGTGGTCGGTTCGGCGTGGACTCCGTGCGTTCGACCGATGGTCAACGTCCTGCGATAACGGACCGCCTGCTGCCCGACGACCTCGATGAGTCGATCGAGCTCGGCGAGAAGGATCTCGCACGATTCCTGCACGAGAACCGAGAGCGCCGTGTCGACGACATCGGACGACGTCAACCCCAGGTGGATATATCGGGACGCTTCGCCAACCGTCTCGCCGGTGGCGCGGAGGAACGCGATGACGTCATGGTCGGTTTCGCGCTCGATCTCCTGCATACGTTCAAGATCACAGCTGGCGCCACGAATCGCCTCGATCGCCCACTCCGGGATACGACCGCGGCGATACCACGCCTCGCAGACGGCCAGCTCGACGCGGAGCCAGACCTGCAGCTTGTGATCGTCACTCCACACCGCCCCCATCTCGGGCCTGGTGTACCGGCCGATCACGAACTCGATGTCCTTTCCGAATGACAAAACGGGGATGCCAGCATTGGCTCCAAAAGTATACCCGCTTGCGTTGCCGAACGGCCGCCTCGGCGCGTACACTCCAAACCAGTCTGGGGCGAAGTTTTCGGACAAGACCGTATTCATAGCGCCTGGACCTGCCTGGAGGACGCAGGTTGACGAGGTGGAAGCGTATCGAACCACTCGGCGGGTCGCTTCCCGGCTGGCAAAGTCGTGACGGATATGGATAAACCGATTCGGTAACGAGTCGACAGAGTCCTTTCCGAACTGCCCACACCCAATTCGCTCCAACGCAAACCGAACGATTCGTCAGATCGGCCGCCGTCCGGCTGACCCCTGATGTGTCTATCTGACCGGCCTCCGGATACGTGTTCCGGCGGCTCGCGGCAGTCTGGAGCTACCTCGATATGTGTGGAATCTTTGGCTATGTCGGCCAGACGACCGATGTGGGATCTGCCGTGCTGGATGCGCTCAAGACCCTCGAATACCGTGGATATGACTCCTGGGGCATGGCGCTTGCCATCGACGGTCAGCTGGCCGTCACGAAAACGCCCGGAAAGATCTCGGTCGCATCAGTCGATTTTCCGGACACCGAGATTGGATTCGGCCATACACGCTGGGCAACACACGGCGGCGTCACCCAGGCGAACGCGCACCCGCATCTGGATTGCACGAATTCGATCGCCGTTATCCACAACGGTATCATCGAGAACTTCCGTTCGCTCCGCGATGAAGTCCTCGAAAAGGGGCACCAGCTCCGATCGGATACGGATAGCGAAGTCATCGCACATTTGATCGAGGACGAGATGGCCACCGGAGTCTCCCTCCGGGAAGCCCTGGAGCGGGTCTTTCCGCGGCTCGACGGTCTCGGGGCGGTCATCGTCTTCGATCTGGCCTCCCGGTCCATGGTTGCCACTAAGCGCACCTCTCCGCTGGTCCTCGGTCGCAACGGCACCAGTGTCACCATTGCATCCGACGAGATCGCGCTTGCAGGACACGCGACTGAGATTCACTACCTGGAAGACGGCGAGCTTGCCACCCTCTCCCAGACAGGAATCGAGATCAAGAGCCCAACGTGCGAGCCGGAATGGTCCCCCATCGCGGTCGATACCACCCGGGATGGCCTGGCCGGCCATCCCAA
>JAMLHN010000078.1 GCA_023957115.1 Thermomicrobiales bacterium | reverse complement strand
ATGCCGCGGTGCACATCGGATGCGCGTTATATGTCCCCGCGAAGAACACATCGCCACCAGCCGTGGCAAAACGGCTCATAATAGCTTCATTCCCCGCAAGCGCGGCAATGGGATACCCATTGGCCATGGCTTTCCCCATCGTCGTGAGATCCGGCGTCACACCAGACGCGCCCTGAATACCGCCAAGTCCATGGCGAAACCCGGTAATGACCTCATCGAAGATGAGGACCGAACCATGCAGCGTTGTGAGTTCGCGCAGCCCTTCTAGAAATCCCGGAGCAGGAAGCACGCAGCCGATATTGTGCGGAATAGGCTCAAGAATAACTGCCGCGATTTGGTCTGGGTTATCGCGATAGAGCTGTTCGACCGATGACAGATCGTTAAAGGTCGCAACCAACGTTTCTGAAACGACCTCAGGTAGCATCCCCGCGGATCCTGGATCCTTTTGTCCAACCATCTCCGGTTTGCTGATGACGTTCATCAAGAGGTAGTCATGTCCCCCGTGGAAGCATCCCTGGAACTTGATGATCTTCCGACGCCCAGTGAACGCGCGCGAAACCCGGATGGCATGGAACGTTGCTTCGGTGCCGGTCACACAGATGTGAACCTTTTCGGCAGCCGGCACATGTTCCACGATGCGCTTGGCCAGTTCCACTTCCTGCACGGTTGTTCCAACGCCGACAAGATCGAGCTGCGCTAAGGTTCCGGAGGCGGCTGCGTTCACTCGCTGATCGTTGTGCCCGAGCACGATCGCCCCGAAGGCAGCGTGATAGTCGAGATAGCGCTTGCCCTCTGCATCGGTGATGTATGACCCCTGCGCCTCGGTGAATACCAACGGCAGTCCGACTTGTCGGATCGATGTATTGACACCACCGGGCGTATAACGCTGGGCCTCCTCCCAAATGGAGAGGGACGACCCATCGCTGAGGGCCTGTGAATCTTCCAGGAGGATGTCCTGCACCTGATAATCCTTTCGCAAACGAACCTAGCGATCGAGTCCGAGCAGGCCGAGCGTGTCCCGTTCCAGTAGTCGGTCGATGAATGCATCGTCGAAGCGCACGGGACCCGGGATGCCGGCGCGCTCCTGCAACGTCCGGAGCGACTCGACGGCGTCGGTGGGGTTCCATAGGGGATAGTCGGAACCGAAGAGCAACTTGTCGGTGATTCCCCATTCCTGCGCGATGATTAGCGCGTCCACACCCTGGTACGGGCGGAACCACAACCCGGAAACATCGGTGAAGACACTTGGGTTTTTACGCACGATCAGGGCGGTATCCCGCTGCCAGGGATGACCCATATGCGCGATGATCATCTTCAGCTTTGGGAATTCCACCGCCACATCGTCCAGCAGCAGCGGGTGACTCAGCCGAAGCCGCCCGCTGGCAACCGGGGTCGATCCCATATGCCAGAGAATCGGCAAGCCAAGGCGCTCGGCCAGGGCGTAGAACGGTCCTAGATGGGGATCGTTTGCTTCGAATCCAGCCAGTACGGGATAGAGTTTGATTCCTTTCAACCCAAGCTCTCGGTAACAGAACTCGACCTCTTCAAGCGCATCCGGCTTCGATGGATTCAATGCCATGAACCCGGTAAACTGACCAGATCCTGCTTCACAAACGCAGCGACTTCCTCGTTCGGCATGCACACCGCCGGACGGCGCAGAGATACCGAAGACGATAGAGACATCCCAGTTGGCCATTGCGGCGGAGAATTGTTCGGGTGTCGTTTCCGGCCACGGGGCGACGGCATCGCCCACCGTCCAGCTCTTTGCCGCATCCGGAGTGAAATGATGCGGCTGGACCCAATGAGTGTGACAATCGACTCGCATCGACCGATCACCTTTCAAACATGAAGCGGCATTTCGTGTTTTATTAATCACAGTCTAGGGCCATGCGCATCAACGGGTCAAGCAGACCGCCAACAGAACGGTCGCAGGGCGAGATTCGCCCAGGAAACGCGGGACGTGTGTCGCTGGGAGAAGCATGTGAAACGGATCGGTGTCGTTGGATATGGCGTGCGCATTCGCCTGATGCTGGAGACCATTGCCCGATTTGGAACCGACGCGACCGTCGTGGCGGTTGTCGACCCAGCGGAAGCGTCACTCGGCGAACGGTTCCCGGATCAGATGGCCACGGTCGCTTTCTACAATGATGTCGATGACATGCTCGACCGTGCCGCGCTCGATGGCGTCATGATCGGCACGAGCTGCCTGTTCCACACGCCCTATGCCATCAAGGTACTGGCGCGAGATCTTCCGCTCTTTCTCGAAAAGCCGGTCGCGATCGACGAGGAGCAGCTCGCGGAACTACACGTCGCTGCGCTCGGATCCAGCAGCCCAACCGTGGTCTCGTTTCCACTCCGCCTTTCCGAGCTCTGCCTGATGGTGAACGACATCCTAGAGAGCGGCGTCATTGGTTCCATCGAGCAGGTGCAGGCGGTCAACAACGTTCCCTTCTACGGGTCGAACTACTATCACGGCTGGATGCGGGACGATTCGCTCACAGGTGGGCTGTGGCTTCAGAAAGCAACGCACGATCTCGACTATCTGACGTTTCTCGTGGGGAAGGTGCCGGCCCGCATCGTCGCGGTCGAATCGAAAACGGTCTTCATCGGCGATATGCCCGCCGGCTTGTATTGCCTTGACTGCCCCGTCCAGAAAGCGTGCCCGGAGAGCCAGTACAACCTTTTTGCCATGCAGGCCATCATCAGTGATCTGCGCAACGCTGGTGAGTTTTGGGATGGCCCCTGGAAATGCAGCTTCGCGATCGATACCGGAAACCACGATGCTGCCACCGCGATCCTGCAGTACGAAGGCGGGTCCCATCTCTCCTACAGCCAAGTGTTCTACACCCGCCGGAGCGCCGCCTAGCGCGGCGCGACTCTCACCGGGTACAAGGGCACACTCAGCTTCGACTGGTATTCCTCCGAAATCGTGGTAACGCACCATCACACCTCGCGCGTGGAGCGGATCACCGTCGATGCCGGCGGCGGGCACTTTGGGGGTGACGAACGACTGGCCGCAGACTTCCTCGCCATCCTGAGCGGCACCGGATTGAGCCGCTCCATCGACGGGATACTCAGCGCCCAGCTTTGCCTAATGGCGAAGCAGAGCTGCCAGACAAGCGCGTTTGTTCCGTATCAGCCCCTTTGACCCTCGCACTGCGTCGATGACCGAACGGGATTGACACGCTCGAAACGCTCATCTATCCTCACGGCGTCTAATCGTGAATCTCGATTTCATGTTATTCGTCGGGAGGAACTGCATGGTTCGGGTTGGCATCGTCGGTTGTGGACCAATTGCCACCAGTCATCACTCTCCAGGTTTCCTTGCTATTCCGGGCGTCGAAATCGTCGCGGTCTGCGATGTCGATCAAGCCAAAGCCAAGACCCTGGGCGAGAAGCTCTCGGCCCAGGTGTTCACCGATGTCGATTCGATGCTCGGTAGCGTTGATCTGGATATCGTCGATGTAGCCACCAGCGAAGGGCCGCGGCCTCCCCTCCTGTTGAAATGCTTGCAAGCTAGTAAGCATGTCTTCACCGAGAAGCCGCTGGCGGGCGCCAAGGGGCAGTACCATATCCAGCTTTCGGACATCCCTCAGCTCTACCCAATCGTAGATGAATGGCAGAAGCAAGGCACAAAATTCGGCATCAACTTCAACCTGCGGCAGTCGGACAACGTTCGCACGCTGAAGAACACGATAGACTCCGGGCGCCTGGGCGAACCCGATGTGCTGATCGCTTCAACTCATATGGGCTCGACGAATCATGTGATCGATCTCTTGCGCTGGATTAATGGCGAGGTGGACGAGGTGTCGGCGGTTTGGCGTGGCGACGCTACGCATCCAACGCGTGCCGCGCAAATGACCTACGCCAATGGGTCGCTTGGCACCTTCGTCAACTCCATGGAGACCGATCTCTTCTTCGAGGTGAACTACCTTGGCAGCAAGGGGCGCGCCATTGTCCAGGATATCTGCGGGGATCTCGAGCTGCGGGTCCGGGATGGAGTTGCTGGCTGGGACTTCGAATGGACGCAAGGCTGGAAGCCGAAGCCGACCACGTCGCAGACATACAGCGGACTCTTCGCGCAGTCGATCGCCCAGTTCGTCCGGGCGGTGCGGGGCGAGACCGATCAGTACGCCAGCGGGCTCGATGGTCTGCGTCACATGGAGATCGATGCCGCGATGACCGAGTCCGCCCAGACCGGGGTACCGGTGCGGGTCCAGCGATACGAGTTGAACTAGCAGCGGGTACGGCGACATTCGGGGGAAGAAGCGCGCATGTCCGTTCCGTCATTTGGCGTCGTTTCTCACGCGGTGGGCCATGCGCGGATGCCGTTCGCGACATGCTTCACGCGGTGCCGGGAAGCAACCGCAGACCATGTGCTGCTCTT
>JAMLHN010000077.1 GCA_023957115.1 Thermomicrobiales bacterium | reverse complement strand
TGTCCACGGAATCGAGCCGCTCCGGCAGCGCCAAGCTCGTCGCGCCGGGAGTCCTCCTGTGAAGGTACGCGCTTCGCCCGTGTCGTCAACCACGTATGATCGTCTCCATATTTGGACTTCGTGCAGAAGCGCATCGATGGTAGGCACCGCACGACGAGCAGCAGTGCTTCAGGGAGAGATGCAATGCAACATGGATCTTTTTTGTCCTCGTCGTCCCTCAACCGCAGGCAGTTTTTCAAAGCGTTTGCCGCGGCCACCGCGGTCATGGAGGTGACGCCGGCCCGCGCGCAGACGCCGGCCGCTGACATCGGCGCAGAGCAGATCGAACAGACGCACGAGGCGCTCTTCGATCTTTGGTTCCCACTGTCGCAGTTTGGCCTGCCACCCGAGGTGGAAGCGTCCATCGCCTCAATTGCGGCCGAAGTCAGCAAAGGCATGCTCGCCGCCTTTGTCGATTCGCCGCTTGCGGCCGTTCTTGCCGGGATGACGCAGCCGGCGGCGCTGCCGTTCTCTCAGGAGCTGGCTGCCTCATCAGACCCCGCCGTGCAGGCGTTTCTTGCGGCGCCAGGCGGATTCGGCGGGATGGACCCAGAGCTCAGAACGCCCCTGTACTCGTTTCTTTTCGAGGGGAGCGCCGGCCCTTTGTCGACCCAGATGGCGGCCATCCTGCGAGAGGCGTATCTCTCCTCGATCTGGGACCTGCCGCTTGCCGAGCCTCTGGCGGAATTCATCGCGCCGCCCGTGTTCGTCAATCGCCCCGACATCTATGCCCAGCGGAACGCGCCGGGCATTGCGCCCAGCCGGCTGGTCTACGACGCCGCACAGCAGACGATCCGGCATCGCGGCGGACCGATCGACTACCTGGTCGTCGGCAGCGGCCCCGGCGGCGCGACCGTGGCAAGCCAGCTGCAGGCGGCGGGCAAACGCGTCGTGCTGATCGAGAAAGGCCCGTTCGTCGTCTGGGGATCGATGATGACGCGCAGCTATCCCCGCTTGATGTACCGAGACGACCGTGCGACGACGACCGATAACGCAATCATCGTCCGTAGCGGCGAGACACTCGGGGGCGGTTCCACCGTCAATATCGATCTCGCCTTCTCGCCGCTCGAATCGACGGTGCAGGCCCGTATCAATGCCTGGATCGAAGATGGGCTGATGGACAGCTCCTATTCGACCGAGCGCCTGGCTACCGCCTACGAATGGGTGCGGAAAGCCATTGGGACCCGGACGCTTTCCGAAAGTGAGCTCAACAACGATAACCGGGCGCTTTGGGACGGAGCATCCGCCTACGGGGTCGATCCGTCGCTCTACCATCTGAACCGTTTCCCCGTCGGCGATTCTCCTTCACCGGTCGACGACAAGCTCGATGCCGCTCGCCAGCTCATCTATCCGGCCATCGCGGACCGCCAGAACCCGCTGGGTCTCATTCCGGACGCGATCGTCGACGAGATCCTCTTCGACGACAGTGGCATGCGTGCTACCGGCGTGCGGTTGCATACGACGGAGCCATGGACGGACTACGACAACACGATCGTCGACCCATCGAACCTCGGGATCGATCCCGGTGTTTCCGTGACCATTGAAGCAAATGAAATCATTCTGTCCGCCGGCACCATCGGCACGACCGAAATCCTGCTCAACACTGCTAAGGCGAACCCGGCCGTCGCCAATCCCTCGATCGGACGCGGACTCATCCTTCATCCGTCGTTCCCGCTCCTCGGTCTGTTCGACCGCACCATCAATCTTCTCGAAGGACTCGATAGCGCCACGTTCTGTTCGGCGTTCGGCGTGACGCCCGGTTTCATCTACGAAACGATGGGCGGCCTGCCGGCGTACGGCGCCTTGCTGGTGCCCGGAAGCGGGAAGCAGATCTATGACGAGCTCGTGCGTTTCAACGACTATGTGGGGTTCGGCTGCATGCTGGTGGACACGCCGTCAGAAGACAATCGCGTCATGCTCGACGAGAACGGGGACACCGTGCTGCGCTATGCCCTGAGCGATTCGGACAAAGAGCGATTTCGGATCGG
The DNA here is from genome assembly GCA_023957115.1 of Thermomicrobiales bacterium. GTDB lineage: Bacteria > Chloroflexota > Chloroflexia > Thermomicrobiales > UBA6265 > JAMLHN01. The sequence goes on along the minus strand of JAMLHN010000077.1, from coordinate 2,742 downwards.
CGTGGCGATTGGCATCCGCATGATGTTCCTCGCCGGCGCAAAGAAGGTCATCATCCCCTCCAATGAGAATGTTCTGGGGCTGCCGGACTTCGACCCGATGGTGGGGACCTATCTCACCGATATATCCCAGGTCGACATCGTGGAGCGCACTATCGAATTCGTGCCCAATCGCACCATCCTGACGTCAGCACACCTTCAGGCAACGAACAAGATGGGACCGAAGGACAAAGGCGTCGTCTCATTGAATCACCGTCTCTGGGGAGTCAACGGCGAAGAGGTGCCGAACGTTTACGTTATGGACAGCAGCATCTTTCCCACGTCCGTCGGCGCCAATCCGATGCAGTCGCTGTATTCGATTGCCAAGATCTTTTCGGAGCGATTACTCGACGGCTTTGCGACCTGACCTTAGTGCGGATTGCAGAATGGTTGACACGTCGTCGGAGGTGTGCGGCGTCGGGGAGATCCTTCCTTCGTCAGGATGACAACAGGGAGTTCGGAGCGCCAACCATTCAAAAATCGGCCGTAGGCATCGAACGCTGTTCGGGCGCGCCAGCACTGAGTCGATTCGCCACGGCGGTACTGGTGGGAGACGTCCTTGTCCAGCGGATGTCGAGAAGGTTGCGGAGCCGGGGTGGACTGGGGATGATCGGCTCAAATTCGGGAGTTTGCCGTCCTGGAGCGGGTGATGGGACTCGAACCCACGACATTTTGCTTGGGAAGCAAACACTCTACCAGCTGAGTTACACCCGCATCGCACGCAGTATAGTCCTGCCCCGAAGTCAAGTCTAGGGACGGATCGCAGGAACTGGAACACTATGGATTGCCGAATCTCCGCTGCGATTCTGGGTCCATTGTCCGCATTTGGTCATTCAGCTATTTCCAAGTTTGACCCGTTAAAGTCAGCAAACGTATACTCGCACCGTTCCGACCGGGGGGCGTAGCTCAGCTGGGAGAGCGCTACAATCGCACTGTAGAGGCCGGGGGTTCGAGTCCCCCCGCCTCCACCATCGGGAACGACGAAAGACCCGGACCAAATGGTCCGGGTCTTTGTTTGCATTCGGCCCTGGAGCCTATTGTTGCGCGCGACTATCCGGCTGGTTGCGGAACCATCGTCCCACCGAGGGGAGGGCGGTCTCGATCGTCCGAATCGGCTCGCTTGCTTCGCGGTTTGGGATCGCTGCCGGCCGGCGTGATCAGATTGGCGGCCGGGATGGTGGCCGGCGGTCCCACCAGATTTGGCTGCGGTCGAGGTGAATCCGAAGAGCGTTTTGTTTCCTCGTCACCCTCGATCGTCTCTTCGCGCACCAGCAGATCGGCAATTGCCTCCAATTGCGCGAAGTGCGTCGAGACGACGTCGCGGGCGCGATCGTGCGCCCGGTCGACGAGCGCCCTGATTTCCTTGTCGATCTCGAAGGCGACCTCATCGCTGTAGTTGCGTTGCTCGCTGATTTCGCGCCCCAGAAAGACCAACTCATCCTTCTTGCCGAAGGCCAGGGGCCCGAGCTTGTCGCTCATCCCAAACTCGGTCACCATGCGACGCGCCAGCATGGTGGCGCGTTCGATATCGTTCGCCGCGCCGGTCGACTGCTCGTCGAAGACCATCGATTCCGCCACGTGTCCCGCCATGAAGACGGCCAGCTCATCCTCGAACTGCCGTTTGGTCTTGAAGAGGCGGTCTTCGTCCGGCACGACGCGGGTGTACCCGCCCATCATGCCACGAGCCACGATCGAGACTTTTCGCACGGGGTCGGCATGCGGAAGCATACGAGCGACGAGCGCGTGCCCGGCCTCGTGATAGGCGGTCATAAGCCGTTCGCGTTCAGAGATGACACGGCTCTTCCGCTGCGGACCGGCAAGCACGCGGTCGATTGCCTCGGTCAGCTCGCCCTTGCCAATGGTCTTCTTGCCTCGACGCGCTGCCAGAATGGCCGATTCGTTGACCAGGTTCTCGAGATCAGCGCCGGAGAATCCGGGGGTCTGGCGAGCCAGGTTCTCGATCGAGACGTCGCCTTCGAGTGGTTTGCCGCGCGCGTGCACCTCGAGAATCGACCGGCGTCCGGCGATATCGGGACGGTCGAGAATGACCTGCCGGTCGAAGCGGCCCGGCCGCAGGAGCGCCGGGTCGAGCACGTCCGGCCGATTGGTGGCCTCGATCACGATCACGTTGGTGCTGCTGTCGAACCCGTCCATCTCGACAAGGATCTGGTTGAGGGTCTGCTCTCGCTCGTCGTGACTGCCACCCAGTCCAGCGCCACGTTGGCGACCGACTGCGTCGATCTCATCGACAAAGACGATACAGGGGGCACTCTTCTTAGCTTGCTCGAAGAGGTCCCGAACACGACTCGCACCGACGCCGACGAACATCTCGACGAATTCGGAGCCGGAAATACTGAAGAACGGAACGCCCGCTTCGCCGGCGACGGCTCGGGAAAGCAGCGTTTTGCCGGTTCCAGGAGGTCCGACCAACAGGACTCCACGGGGAATCCGCGCGCCCAGCGACTGGAACTTATCCGGGTATTTAAGGAATTCGACGACCTCGACCAACTCTTCCTTGGCTTCGTCGACGCCGGCAACGTCGGCGAACGTCACCGTTGGCTTGTTGGCGGAGAAGAGCCGCGCGCGGCTCTTGCCGAAAGACATCGCCTGGTTATTCGATCCCTGTGACTGCCGCATCATGAAGAGGAAGATGCCGATCAGGAAAAGCATCGGGATCAGGAATCCGAGGGTCCCCAGCCAATTGCC
>JAMLHN010000076.1 GCA_023957115.1 Thermomicrobiales bacterium | reverse complement strand
CGGATTTCGTATCAGTCGTCACCAAAGAGCGAAGGAGCTGGCACGGCGGCGCCGACTTGCAGGCGCGACCGACCCCGGTCAAGTTGCGTACACTCAGCCAGGCTAGAAATTCGATGACGTGGGATCGCGGGAATGTCCGCGATCGGCTCGACCGTCAGGTCGTTGTCGATCACCCATGCGAGGCGTGCTGTCCCTCGGGGAGGAGATGTTATGGCGAGTTGTATCCCTTGCCGAAATCTCGCATGTCCAACTTTTTCCGTCCGAATGATTTTGCTTGTATCGTCCTGGTCCGCGCATCCTTGCGCCCGGAGCTGACCGTTGTGCGGAGTCGCGCTCCGCGTAGGCACCTACCACGGTATAAGAGGGTCTCTGGATGACCCAGAACCACCGCGAATTGATCCTTTGGAAGGAGGATTGATCGATATGATTTCGAGCACAGCAATGTCGCTGGAAGATCGGCAGCGGATCGAGGCGGCGCTCTTCTTCGAACCACCGAAGCAACGCGAGCGTCTGACGCGATTCGCCGTGCTCATCGCGCTGGCGTCGGTTATCGCAACGTGTGGGCTCCTGGCCGATTCTGTCGCGTCCGTCATAGGGGCGATGATCATCTCCCCGCTTATGACACCGATCATGGGGCTGGTGGTTGCGCTGATCATCGGCGCCCGTGGCCGAGCGATGCGTTCGCTGGTGTTGGTGGTCGCAGGCATCGTCATCTCGATCGGCATCGGTTGGCTCGTCGCCAAATTTATGCCCTTGGCCTGGGATCCACTTTCCTCGTCGCAGGTCATGGCACGTACCTCACCGCGAGTGCTCGATTTGGTGATCGCCCTTGCATCCGGCGCGGCGGGCGCGTATGCGCTCAGCCGGTCGGATGTTGCCGATTCGTTGCCCGGGGTCGCAATTGCCATTTCGCTCGTACCGCCCCTGAACAATTGCGGCATCCTGCTGGCAGCAGATCAGTCGCATCTTGCGTTCGAATCGTTCTTGCTCTTCTTCACGAATTTCGTGGCGATTCTGATCGCAGGTTCGCTCACGTTTGTATTGAGCGGTCTTGCCAAGGGCTATGGGCGCGATGCGACCCATCTCAGAAACCTGGCTCTGAGCGTGGCTGTGTTGCTGATCGCGATCGCGATCCCGCTTTCCACCAATCACGACCTCTACTGGAATGACATCGAGCATGAGGATGCTGCACTCGCTGTGGTGCAGGAGTGGCTCGCCGGAACCGATTGGGAAGTCCTGTCAGTCGACGCCGATGGGAACGAGTTACAGCTCATGCTTGCCGGAGATGGACCGTTACCTGACTCGGCGCCAGTCGTCGAGCAGCTCCAGAACATCATGGGAGAAGATTCGCATATTACCGCTCGCATCGTTGGCCTTCGGAAAGAGGTCATTTCAAACAGTATTTCCCAAGAGCAGGTACCGTAACGGTTTCCACCGTTCGCGCCCCGACAGCAGCCGCCCAGACCGCCGCAGGGCTCAGGACGCAGGACCGTTTCAAACACGCTTTGGATCGTGCGGGGATCCGCTGACGCTGCGCACGCAGGAGTCCGGCTGACGGCAGGATCGGAGACGGTCGTCTTCCATTTTTTTTTTTTCGGATGATACCGGTATCGATTTCAGAGCGGACGTTGCCGGCGACTGGGCGAACGGTGCGAAAAAAAGAGGAGCCGGCGCAACGTGCGCCGGCTCCTTGGCGTTCGAAGTTGGGAGTGCTCTTTCCGCTAGTCCCGGGCGAACGCGGCTGCCGCCAGCAGTTCCAGATCCTCATATGACTGCTTCTCGACCGTCACCCCGACGAAGTCGATCTTGCCGCCGGTAAAGGGGTTGGGGGACGTGTACTCGTGGCTGACGTTGTCGCCGCTGTCCCGGCCGACGCAAAGCCCGTCGCCGCAGAGGGTGAACTTCCCAAGCTGCGTCCGCATGGGGCCTTCCGCCACGACCGTGTCATTCACGTAGAGCTTGGTCGTTCCCACGGACTCGTGATTCTCGCCTTCCCCTTCGCGGGTGAACTCCATGCCGAGCGTGTAGTTGCCCGGCGTCAATTCCTCGGACACGAACTGCTGCTCCGGCCGGATACCCAGGAAGTTGTAGACATACCAGAGTTTGCGGTCCTTGATGAACAAGGCATGACCGCCGAACCGCGAGCCATGCGCAAAGATCACCCCCGAGCACTCCGGATCCTCGATCTCGACATTGGCCAGAATCTTGTACGTGCGGTTGCGCACATTGACCGCCACGCCTTCCGGCACCGGCGCGGTGTCTGGATAGTAGATATAGCGGTCGCGCGCAGGCTCATCACTCGGTCGTTCGAGCCCCAGTTGCTCGGCCGCAGAGCGGTCATCCAGCGGCAGGACCAGGTTCGTCGCGGCCTCATCGAACCAGGCATCGATCAGATGCTTCAGCTTGTCCGGGTGCTCGGCGGACAGATCGTTCGCTTCCGCGCGGTCCTCATCCGTGTGGTAGAGCTGCCATTCGTCCTGGTCGAAGTGACCCTTGCCGGTGAGTGGAGCGTGCAGCGCTACGGCCTTCCAGCCGTCTTCCCAGATGCCCCGGGTTCCCAGCATGGCGTAATATTGGCGCTTCTTCTGCGTCGGATCGTCCGGGGTCGCGTCGAAGGTGTAGCGCATCGAAACCCCGGAGAGGGGGTACTGCTTGACGCCCTTGTACACCTCGGGCATCTCCTGACCGCAGATATCGAGAATAGTCGGCACGATATCCGTGCAGTGATGGTATTGGTGCCGCACCTCACCCCGCGCCGAGATGCCCTTGGGCCAGGAGATCACCAGCGCATCGCAGGTGCCCCCGGCATACTCGGAATAGCGCTTGAACATCTTGTACGGGGACGAGAATCCATAGGCCCAGCCGGTCGGATAGTGCTGGTAGGTGTCGGGGGATCCCAGCACGTCCAGATACTGCAGGTTCTCGGCGAGATCGTCCGGATAGTTGTTGAAGAACTTGTTCTCGTTGACCGATCCGTTCGGTGATCCCTCGCCGGACGCGCCGTTATCCGCCGCATAGATGACCACCGTATTCTCGAGCTGATCCGATTGTTCGAGATAGTCGATGATGCGGCCCACCTGAGCATCGGTGTATTCCGAGAACCCGGCGTAGACCTCGGCCATCCGCGCGAAGAGCTGCTTCTCCTGCTCGTTCAGTGAGTCCCACGGACGCACGGTATCGGCGGGGTTGGCGATCTCTTCCGGCAGAGGATTGGATGGGGTCAGCGCAGTGCCTTCGGGCAGAATTCCCTTCTCGACCATGCGCTCCAGCACCCAGCTCCGGTAGGCGTCGTACCCGTCATCGAACTTGCCCTTGTATTTGTCGATGTACTCCTGGGGGGCCTGATGCGGGGCGTGATTGGCGCCGGGGCAGAACCACATGTACCAGGGGCGCGACGGGTTCGCTGCATTCTGATCGCGGATCATGGCGATCGCCTGGTCCGCGAGGTCCTTCGAGAGGTGGTAGCCCTCTTCGGGGGAATACGGCTGGTCGATGAAGCGGTTGTCCTCGGTCAGGTCGGGATACCATTGGTTCGTTTCCCCGCCCAGGAAGCCGTAGAAGCGATCGAACCCCTTCTGCAGCGGCCACTGCTTGCGGCTCGCGCCCGATGCGATGTCCTGCTCGGGAACATTGTGATTCTTGCCTAGCCAGAAGGTGCTCCAGCCGGCGTCCTGCAGGATCTGACCGATCGTGGCGCATTCGTCCGGGATACGGCCATGCGCGCCCGGAAAGCCGTTCGCTCCTTCCGTGATCGCCGCCATCCCATTCAGATGATGGTTGCGACCGGTGAGCAGGCACGAACGGGTTGGCGAACAGAGCGCCGTCGTATGCCACTGGGTATACGTCAGGCCGTTGTCGGCCAGGCGTTGCATGGTGGGCATCTCGATGCGACCGCCGTAGGGCGACCACGCCGCCTGCCCCGTATCGTCGTACAGCACGAACAGCACATTCGGCGCACCTTCGGGCGCCTTGGGCGGCATGTAGGGCGCCCAGTCCGGCGTCGAATCGCGGACATCGAGCTCGATCTTGCCGTTGAATTTCTTGACCTCGGCCATACGTCGTTCTCTCCTTGGATTCAGATATACCGCCCAGTACACCAGGAGGCCTTGCGTGCGCGGCGGGTCAGCAGCTTCACTTTGGGCGCCTCGAATTCTTCTTTCCTAGAATTCTTCTTCCCTAGTGGAGCCAGCGTCCTTTGTCGCGCTCAAGCCGGCGAGTTGTTTCGTACGATCGGCCGGAGCCGCGGAGGGAACTGCTGCGAACTCTGGCCTGCGCTACCTCTTCAGCAAAGAGCGAGATCCCGGGTCAGCCCAAGGTACCTCCCTTCGGCTGATTTGATCCCATTCCGGCCACTTTGGAATCAACCCTGGACTGGGCGCATGCGTCGATTGTATGGGGAGTCTGCGGGAATGGCTATGGGTCGAAGGTCCACGGTCGGTCCGGGAGGAGCGTTCCCAACATCACGAGCCTGAAGGGCTTTTCCCAATGGTCAGGCAACGGGACCGTTGCTGAGTGAAGCCGTACGCTTCTGACCATCCAGGCGGACAGGCTGGAGCGTGAGCGCCGAGCTCCTATTTTGCAAACGGCCGTTCGAGTAACCGGCGAAATGCGAACGACCGCCGGAGTCCCAACGGGATGTCACGTATGGAGTGCCGCGGCGGGCACCCGGCGTCGACTAAACGCATCTGCGAAAGTCTTGCGACGTGTGCCTCGCCCATTCCATGCGTACATACTCGGAGGCGCGCGGCATCGGAGCGCCCGCTGCGGCGGGGAGATTCTTCCTTCGTC
>JAMLHN010000075.1 GCA_023957115.1 Thermomicrobiales bacterium | reverse complement strand
GAGGAGCATGCGGCTGAGCTGGGCGGTATCGAGTTCATTCCGCTCGATGGCCAGCAGAGCGGCGCCCCAAGCTCGACCAAGCAGACCGCCGACCTCGAAGCCGTGACGGCACAAGGCGTCAACGGCGTGGTCATCAGCCCGAACGATGCCGCCGCGCTCGCGCCGGCCATTCAGGCTGTGATCGATGCCGGTATCCCAGTGGTGACGGTTGACCGCAATGTCGCCGATGTTCCGACGCTGGCCCATGTCGGCGCGGACAATGTCGAGGGTGGCCGCATCCAGGGCCGCTATCTGCTCGAGGTCCTGCCGGATGGTGGCGATGTCTACGAGCTTCAGGGGCAGCCGGGCGCCACGCCGGCCATCGACCGCCATGCCGGTCTCGATGAGATCATCGCCGCGCAGGACGCGGTCAACATCGTCGTCAGCCAGACGGCTGAGTTCGCGCGCGACAAGGCGGTCACGGTCTTCGAGTCGGCGCTGGCCGGCAATCCCGAGCCAGCGGCGGTCGTCTGCGCCAATGACGACATGGCCTTCGGTGTTTCCGAAGTCGCGCAGTCGCAGGGACTCTCGATTCCGATCATCGGATTCGACTCGCTGCCGGAAGCGCTCATTGCGATCAATGACGGCACCATGGCCGCCACGATCGAGCAGTTCCCCGGTGGGCAGGCTGCCCAGGCGCTCGACATCCTGGTTGCGTTCCTGCGAGACGGCGCCGAGCCGGCCGAGCATGACACGTACCTGACGCCGATCATCATCACCAAGGACAACCTGGCTGAAGCCGAGCGTGCAGTCGAGGCAGGCGTCGCTGAGTAACGGGCTCGTCATTCGTACCGAAGCGCAACGTCGCCGATCCAATCAGGATCGGCGACGTTTTTCATTCCGTAATCCGAACCGCGCACGCCGTGAGTGCGGTTCGAGTCTCGATACCGCCAACCTCGTAGCGTCGCCATTATGAGCATTGTGAACTTACAACGGTTTGCGAACCGGTTGATCGTCGATCAACGCTATCGATCGTAGCGCTGGTGCCGCTCGACCCGGCGATCGGCCGCAGGCCGACAATCAATGCTGCCCCAAGCCCTTCGTCGTTGGTGCCAAACGTTCCGCACTCCGGACTTTTGGCGCGCTACGGGGATGTGCTTCTCGATGAGGGTCTCATCCGTTTGGGGTAACGACAATGGTGACGATTGCGGAATGTCACTGCAGACGATTGTGTCTCTTGCATAGTACTCAACGAGCCAAAATACTGGCACCATCGTACCGGGAACTGAAAATGACCTCGCCTATAGTGGTTTTGAGTATTCCAATCGAAACAACTCCACCGGCAAGAATCCGAGGTGTTTACGCATGGTCTTGGCGCGTGGAGATCAAACACTTTCAGCTTCCAGCAGATGCAAAGTTGGGCTCAGATTTAGAGAGGAGTACGGTTGGCTGTGAGGATTACGTCGAGCGTCGCACGTCTCCTGGCAACGTTGCTGTTTCTGGTATCCGGGATGTTCACATCCTTGTTGCCCGGCCCAGCAGTTGCTCAAACATCCGATCAACAGGCATTCGATCAGCTTGTTGCCGAGTCCGTCGCGCAATCACCGGAATTTGGACCGACATCAGGGGAGATCGAGGCAGAAACAGGATTTCACGGATACATCGTCGACGACATGTTCTTTGGCGACTTCTTTGCGTCCATCGAATGCTATGAGGTCGATGATATCCCTGGGGAATTGCGAAACTGCGGCCTGGCGGCTTTCGATCAGTCGACGCTCGAGGGCATTCTCTTCCTGGTGGCATCCAGCGGCGATTGGGCCCTTCTGCAGGGACCGCTGGAGAACATTAGCGCGAGCACCGTGGGAGAGGGGAGCGCTGGTCATCTCATCGACCTCCCGACTGACCACTACTCGATTCAGATTGCTATCCAAAATGCACGAGTCCTGCTTGGGGTAAATGGGGAGTTTCTCGCCGCATTCGATGTGACCAGTTTGGCGTCACCGTTCATTCTCTCGGCGATCGGCGCAAACCGGTCGAATCCGCTCATCTTCGAGAATTTTGCGATCTGGTCGGCGGAGACGATCGCGCCGTCGAGCGCGACATCTGAGGTTGAGCCTGAGCAAGATGCGCCAGTCGCGGCAGCGGGCGAATTCACTAGTAGCCGATTCGGCTTTGGACTTTCATGGGACGACAATTGGACCGAAACCTTCGCCTCTACCGATGAGCAGAGCTTCGACGCCGTAACGATCACATCTGAATCGGTTGCGATTTCAGTGAGGGGTGAGCGCGTTGAAGCAGCCGGTCAATCTGAGTTGCTCTCTCCAGGCGAGTGTGTCGAGCGGCTCGTTGGACAGTTGATCGCGCGCAGTGAGACCGACCCCGATTACCAGTTCATCGCTGTAGATCCCCCCCTCGAACAGGTAAGTCATGGCGATGTGCCGTATGCGGCCTCTTTTTGGGAGGAACTCTATACCGACTCAGAAACTGGCGAGCTGAGGCATGGCTACCTCGGGACCACGTGTTTTGTGCCGGAAGATGGGCAGCGGTACATCTGGATGATTGTCACCGTCCCAGTGGCGGACTACGCTGAATATCACGAACTGATCCAAGATGTGAAGCGTAGCTTTGTCATTGTCGACATCGAGGGTGGGGAGCCTGGGGCTGGCGGGGAAGTTGAAGGTGACGCCTCAGTCGATGACGGAGTCGACTCCGCCTTTGCGAACACCTGGGTTGGGACGAACCATGGCATATCGTTCTCCTGGGACGACAATTGGGCCGTGCTGGCCGACGAATCGATTGGCGCAGAAATAGACAAGCTGGAGTTGGGGTACCAGGACGGCCTGACCTTTGCGACGGTCCTCGTTGCCCCAATTGGGACGTATGGCAGAGACTCGCCGCTGGCATGCGTAGGGTACTACTACCTGTTGGAGTTGATGTCTTCCGATCGTACGCCGGCCGTGATGCTCGAACCAGTTCTCCATCCCATTGCATCGGAGTTCAATGAGGTTGCGCAGGGATTGTTCAGCTTTTCGCAGGTCGATCAATCGGGGCAGCCATGGGCAGATCATTTGGTCGATGTCACCTGCATACAGGTCCCTGAAGCCGAGCTCGAAATCATTGTCTACTTCATGGGTCACACGGACAGCGTTATCACGGACCGGGCGTATATTGGTTCGCTTGTCGGAACCTTGCACACAACCGGGGATCTGTCGAGCACGGCGTCCGTTCCGGAAGCAGAAGACGCCTCGACGGAAAGTCTTGCGGTAGTCGGGGAGTCGTCCTATTCGAATCCTCGCTATGGATTCGCAATCGAGTGGCAGGAACCCTGGAGTTTCGTGGAAGCCCTGGAACCGCTGGTAGGTGAGGCCGTCTACATCGGAAGCAACGTAGGCGGATTCGTGCCCTTGATGAGCACCTGGGAGGAAACAGGGAATCAAACGATCGACGATTGCGTTGCCGGATACGACCCCCGGAACTTCGATTACAACGAGAACATCACGGTCCTGCTCGAAGAACGTTGGTCAGCGCCGGGTATCGAAGCAGTGCGGTTCGTCGCTCAGTACGAAGACCATATTCTCGAGGATGTGATCTACGACCGGTACGTTGACGCCACCTGTGTGTGGTTCGTTGAAGATGACGTCGTGCTCAAGCTCCACTTTAACGGCAGTCCAGAACAGTTCATAGGCGCGGGATCTGAGGAGCGAGATGCTCTTCGGTCGGGGATGACCTACCAGGGAGCGCCAATCTTTACCGTTGGTGGGGCGGACGGGATTCTTCCCGTTTCATTCGCCGAAGAAGCCTGGAACGATTGAGCCGTTCCAGGAGGTGTCACCCGGGTCCGCACTTACATCGCAATCTTTTCTGACGATTACGGTGAGCGCATCTCCTCGCAGGTACAGGACTGCGCCGTTCGTAGCGCACGGAATTGTCGCCAAAACGGGGCAAAACGTGCTCCGTCCACCTCACATAATGCGACGACGCTCCTCAACCGGCCTACCCTAGAGAGTGACGATACGACAAAGAACGACGGGTCGTGTCGCTCTCAAAGGAGGTATCTCATGAGGAAAGTCGCAGCATCGCTGGCGATTTTGACGCTGACCGGGTCGGTCGCCATGGCGGGCAGAACCTCGTCTGCCCAGGACGCTGCCTCGACGCTCCATCCCCTGGTTGGCGTCTGGGAAATGCGGGTCGATCTTGGAGAAGGGGACACGAATTGCCCGGCGCAACTGGCGTTCTCTCCGACGGGAAGCGTTATCGATGTGGACTGCGAAGGTGTTGTTGCCGTGGGCGTGTGGGAACCGACCGGTGACCGCACCGCCAATCTGACGATCACGTCCTACAACCCGGACTATGGTCGTTATCTGATTCGGGCCGCCATCGAGGTTGCAGCGGACGGCGCATCGTACAGTGCATCGTTCACCTTCGAGCTGATCGATGAGGCCACTGGGAATGGAACCGGGCAGTTTGGTCCGGGAACGACGACCGCGACCCGGCAGAATGCTGAGGGTCCCGGGACCCCTGAGGGAACGATCTCAGACATGCTCACTCAGGGTGCAGGTTCTGTGGAGGCCACGCCTGTCGCGTAGCGTCTCGGTTGTTCCGACGTTCGAAACGAGCCCGGCACTACTGCCGGGCTCGTGTCTCGTGTACGAAAAGAGGTGGCCAGCGCTACTCCGGTCGACCCGTGAACGCTTCACGCCGGGGGCGTAAGGTTCAGCTTCCGTCGCCGCTCACCAACTTATCGCTCTCCTCGGCGGGGTCTTTTTCTCCCAAGCCAATCTCATGGTCCGGTCGGGGCGTATAGGCTCCGAGTTTCATCAAAGTCGCGATCTGCCGATCCTGCGGCATCTCGCCAAGGAGAACTTCGGCGAGATG
>JAMLHN010000074.1 GCA_023957115.1 Thermomicrobiales bacterium | reverse complement strand
GCAAAGTACCGGCCAAGTAGATGCTCTGCTTGACCAATACTCGTATCAATCCAGTCGTTGATAACTAGGCGTGCGCCACTCCCGCTGAGTCCGACGGCGTAGAATGGGGTTAGGTCGAAATCAAGTGCGGCTACATCCCCTCGCTTCCAAGACTCCATGAGCAGCTTCACCTTTATCTGCTGCTCATCGGGATTGACAATCAAGGGAGATACCGCAAATTCCGCATCAGCTCGGGTCCAGAAGGCATATGCGCCGTCATTCGTTTGTAAGGACGTTCGTTTGTCAGCAAGGAGTGAATTGAGCGCATTCGCGTATGCCTCAGCACAGGATTGACACGTGGGGGCTACCTGCGATGCCTTCAATCCGTAGGAAAGGAACGCAGGACGGTTCGCCGACACAAGATCCTTGAGTTTCTCCCCGCCAGGCACCCCTTTGATTCGGATTGGGTGTCTCTCCAGCGCGGGCCGCTCCTCATTGCATACGATGCAAGAAAAGAGTGGAACCGAAGGATCGGTATCATCCACGCCGGTATAGGTGGCCCAAAACTGTCGGACCGAGGGCAGGTCAATTGGGCGCAGCCGCTCTTGCCCAACCTCAAAGGTGATCGTTCCGGATGGGTCGAACCCCTTTGGAAGGTCCGATTTCAGCGATTCGGGATCGAACGTTGCGAGGAATGTGCTGATCGCCGCTACCGATGGCTCTTGAGTTGCATCTCTGCAACGGTTCACCAATTCGACGAACTGCGCATGCTGCTGCTCGGCTCGCGCCTGCTTGGAGTTGTCAAGAACGATCCCCAGCACATACGGAGAGAAGTCTGCCAGCAGTTTGGGACGGATTCCGCTTGAACGTTTTACGTGCGGAGCAAAGACTGAGATTCCTCTCTTGGTGTTGTCTTGTGTGGCAGTTGAGACATCTCGGAGATTGCCAACCATCGAGCCATCAGCGCGCAAACTGATCAGATAGCGAATGGTCGCCTTCTGATACATAGGGGGTGGTTGATCGGCATCGCATTGCGCGAGCGCGCACAACTCTTGCAACAGCATCTCAGACGCTCGTTTCGGGAATGGGAGGTACGTGCAAGACACCCTGCTTCAATTCGGCGTCGAAGAAGATGGGTTTCGCCGCTCCAGATCGCCCGGGAAGATACGCCATCTCCTGCAGCATTCGCCCAAGCTTCATCGAGAGATCCTGAGGTACGTCCTCTGGTCCGGGTGCACCAAACCAAGCGGTGAACTCTCTCGTCCCTAAGTAGGGCTGCATGAAGCACTTGCCCCGTACAACGCGCCGCCGAAAAACATCGCGATGCTTCGCTTCCACTCCTCGATCTGCTGACTTGGGAATGATGTCTGCGCGAATAATGTACGCCACGTTTCGCAATGCGAGCGTGTTTCGCTGGTTGCGTACATCACTGTCGCTCGCGTCAAGCCCTCCGCCGGTTGCTTCCCATCCCCGCGCAACGCGTTCGCTCGCACGCACATTCACTTCGTTCCGCAGAATCGAGAAGTACGTGATCGGATTTAGAATCACGATCTCGCGGATCGACCAAAAAAATTCTGGCTTCCAGTAGATCGCCTCAAGCACTCCGCGAGCAGCGGACGGTGTGATGACTGGATAGGTCACTCGTTCCGCCTTCATCTCAGGACGCGTGAAGCAACCATAATCTCCCCACACCTTGACCTCGACCGGTCGGTCGAACTCCATTGTTCACCTCCTTGCGCAATGCCCTCCCTGCCCGTCGCCGATTGGCGACGAACAATTACGGAAATAGTTTAAAATCTATTTCAACGCATCACCCGCACTACCGTGCCCCGGGTGCTATCAGGCAGGCTCGGGAGCGTCCATGAAGCTCCGTGGGGCCACCAAAGCGTTACCAGCATTGGCTTCGCTTTCGCCGTCTCGACGCTGAGTCGCCTGTGATCGCCGCCGAGTCAAAAATGAGTAGATCAAATATACTGAATTATGAGAAGATTGTACATCTCTTATGTCATTGCAATATTTCCTTCGCTCCACATCGCAGGAGTCAACTCACGCACAGTGTTTCTATGTCCAAACGCCCGCTTACCAATCCCAAGTGGTTGTCGTCGCCGGCAGCCAGAGGTAGAGATCGCCGATCAATACCTGTGCAACATCGTCCGTGAGCTTCTCGCGCGCATTCACCAGATGGCTGGGCTCGGCGGCATGCGTACCGTTTCTGAATCTCGATCATCGATGGCCTTCTCGATCGCTTCAACCAGCAGATCAGCGGGGCCGCTCGTGTCGAGATGAGTTCCAGTCCAGCCCCGATACCGCGCGAAAGGCACCGAAACGCCGTCGTCCGGGTTCGATCATGTGGAAGTTCTTAGCGACCGTTTCGAAGTTGCACAGAATGGCGATCATCGCAATTCCCGGCTCGTCCCCCTCGATGCTCTGGTGTAGCCACCGGAGTAGCGTTCGAGAAGATTTCTGGGTCATCTAGGTTGAGATCGTTGCCCTCAAACTCCAGAAATTACGGTCTCTTCCGTGCTAACCGCATATGCTCACGTGGAAGATGCTCCTCGGTGGGACGGAATACCACCACATAGCCAGGTTCCTGAAGCCTCCCCTTCCCGATTGCACCAGCCGCCTGCACGATCGATCCAACGGCCCGAATGCACGCAGCAAGAGCAGGAAGTCGAGATCTACTCCTGCCTCCACGACTTGTGTGCCAAGTCGACACGTCGAAAGTTCTTGTCCAGGCGCGCCCGAACCTCGTCGGTATCCCTCAGTGCGCCCATACATTCGGGCGGAAGGTGAAAATGTCCTTCTTCGGGACCAGCTCTTTGAACAACTCAATAGCGTTCGCCACCGTGTTGACGACCGCGAGCGACTGTGCTTTCGTTCACCCATTTCCCGCCGCTACTTGCTCCCAACTCCAGGTAGCATCAGTGACGCGCGGTAGCGCGAATACGTCACACGCGCAGTCCTGAGGGTACCGTTCCGGCTCCGGCACGATTTTCCCCAGTGTCAACTCGACCGGCAGCCAATCCACCGCTGGCTGCGTGGCGTTTGCAGCACCACGGTCACCTATGGTGCGCCACCAGTTCTTGCAGCACGGAATAGATCGGCTCGCGCAGGGTGAGAGGATCGTTTGTGCCTCGTCCAACACGATCACGCTGCCGGCGATCCGATACGCTTGCGGCAGACATATTTACCGCCCAGCAGACTCTCGAAGAGCTGCACCATGGTCGTGATGATCAGTGGCGCGGCCCAATCCCTGCGCGAGTCAATCGCCACTTCAAGCCTCGCCCGGCCTCCTGCGTTCCCTCCCCTCGTCGTCCGATCCACCGCCTGCCGCTGTGATGCTCGAGCACAATCCACTCGTCCGGAAAGATCGACCGCACGATGCGTGCGGTTTGATCGGTAATCGTCAAATACAGCACCGCCAGATCACCCGCCGTTGTTGGTTCTGCTCCACGTAGCGAGCGCAGACCCAAGACCAGAACGCGTCTTTCCCCACCGTCGGCACTGTCAACCGGAAGAATCCCGTCGGCTGCTCCGCGGCGGTCAGACAGGCGGCGTGGGCCTCCAGCCCGCACTTACCTGATTGACTGGCATTGCCTTCTGCCTTGGCGAAAGCCGGTCGATGAATACGGTCTGATCTGCTTCGAACTGCTCCACAGCTCGGAATCTCTACTGCGCTCCCACGCTGTTCCGCAACCTTCGGATATAATGTCGCTCAGTATCGAAGTGATCCGCATCCACCAGCGCGGAAGAGGCATGCGCAAGCAGAACTCCAGCGCATGCCGATCGTCGTGCACAGATTCCGGCATCTCCGGTTTCGCCCGATCAGCCGGAATCAACCCCAGCGCATCGAACCGGTCCAACGCTTCCTGCAACGCACCCGAACGGCCGGCCAGTGCCGTTCCTTTGAGCTCCATCTCTTCCGCATCGATCAACCCGCCGTGATGCCCCTGGATCAGAAATGCCAGCTCCGGCAACAGCTCCAACGCCCGCAGAAACCCCGCGCCTTTGTGATCGACGGTCTGATGTTTCTTCTTCGGCTGCGCCGCGCACAGTTTCAGATAGTCCTGAAACTCCTCGCTTGCTTTCCCCGCATCATGCAGTATCCCGGCCCACCAGCCAGCATTGCCCGACCCAAACGCTGCCGCATGTTCCTCTGCGAGCTCGGCAACGGCCTGCGAATGGCATGCCAACGTGTGCCACTTGCCCTCATCGTTCGGGGTATGCGCGTAGAGCATCGTCGCTCCTGTTCAGTTGTCGATCGTTCGGACGAATTGCACCAGAATATAGAACACATGTTCCACCACGTCAAGGCGCCACGCATGAGGTCACGAGCGAACCCGGCCCTCCAGCCAATTCACTCGAAACCGGTGCTATTCCACGCGCCGGGCCCCAGTGCTCAGATCCGCCCAGCGCACCGTATTTGTTAGAATCATCGACAGAACAGAAGTTCGTATTTCTGAGCGATTTGCTCAGGATTGCCCGTCATCCCCGCTTGGATTCCGCCTGCATGCCCCACCCTCCCGAAGCTCCCGATCTCCAGAGGCTCGATGAACCTTCGCGGCAGAACGGCGCATCGACACTCCAACGTGATGTCGACCTCCGGGACGCCCTCGATCGCCCACTCCAAACCGCCGCGGAGCACGCAGACGACACCCCCACCTGGTGGCAACGGAACCACCTCTGGGTGGCAACCATCGGCTGCTGGATCTTCACCATTGCCGGGATGGTCGGGCTGCATCTCGTCGACGCTTCCCGAACCGTCACCACCGGCCTCTTCATCCTCGCCTATCTCTTCGGCGGAACCCGCTCCGCGATAACCGCGCTCGAGCTGCTCGCCCGGCGCAACGTCAGTATCGACCTGCTGATGGTGCTTGCCGCCATCGGCGCGGCGGCGGTCGACCATTGGGAAGAGGGCGCCATCCTCTTCGGACTCTTCTCGCTGTCCGGCGCACTGGAAGACTATGCGCTGGGCCGCACCCGCCGGGCCGTTCGCGCCCTGATGGATCTCACCCCGGAGGAAGCAACCCTCCTCGCGCCCGATGGCAGCCAGACGGTGGTTCCGGTCGACCAGCTGCAGGTGGGTGACCTGGTGCTCATCCGTCCGGGCGAGCGGATTCCGGCGGACGGCGCGGTCACCGAGGGCGAATCGTCGGTCGATCAGGCGCCCATTACCGGCGAATCGATCCCCGTCACCAAGCACCTGGGTGACGAGGTCTACGCCGGCACCATCAATACCACCGGATCGTTGCAGGTGCGGGTGGCGCGCATCTCCCGCGAAAGCACCCTTTCCCGCATCGTCGCGGTGGTGGAAGCGGCGCAGGAGCAGAAGAGCCGCGCCCAGCGCTTCACCGACCGGTTCGAAGGCCGCTATGCCATCGTCGTCATTACCGGGTCGATTCTGGCATTCTTCGCCTTCATGTACCTCGGCGGTGAGCATCGTAGCGATGCGTTCTATCGCGCCATCACCCTGCTGGTCGTGGCGTCACCCTGCGCCCTGGTGATCTCGACCCCGGCATCGACCCTCTCCGGATTGGCCAATGCCGCCCGCAACGGCATCCTCTTTAAAGGAAGCGGCTTCCTGGAAGATCTGGGCGAGGTCGATACCATCGCCTTCGACAAAACCGGCACCCTCACCTTGGGCCAACCCTCGGTGACCGATGTGGTCGACCTGGGAACCGGATGGACGGCCAGCGAGCTCGTGAGGCTGGTGACCGCGGCCGAGAACCGATCCGAGCATCACATCAGCACGGCGATGACGGCCTATGCCACCGAACACGGCTATCCGATCGAACCGGTGGAGCAGTTCGATTCCATGCCGGGGAAGGGAATCATTGCCACCGTCGAGGGCCGCACCGTGGCCGTCGGAAACACCTACCTCTTCCACGAGCTGGGCGTCGATACCACGGCTGCCACCGCCGTGGCCGAACGACTGCGCGCCGAAGGCAAAACCGCGATTCTGGCCGGCGATCGATCCGCTGTGCATGGGGTAATTGCCTTGGCCGATACCCTGCGGCCGAATGCGCGCCTTGTCGTGGATCAGCTCACCCAGCTTGGCATCGAGCGGACCGCAATTCTGACCGGCGATCACCGCAGCGTGGCCGAGAACATTGCCCATGCCCTGGGGATCACCGAGGTCTATGGCGATCTCCTTCCCGAGCAGAAACTCGATGTCATCCGCGAAATGGAGACCGGAACGGCAGACGGTTCCGGCCGCAAGGTTGCCCGCGTTGCCATGGTCGGCGACGGCGTGAACGACGCGCCCGCCCTGGCCACCGCCACCGTCGGCATTGCCATGGGCGGCGCCGGCACCGACGTAGCCCTGGAAACCGCCGGCGTGGTCCTCGTCGCCGACGATCTTACGAAATTGCCGTACGCCGTCGGCCTCAGCCGCCGCACCCGCCGCATCATCCGCCAGAACCTCGGCTTCTCGCTCGCCGTCATCGTCACTCTGGTCACCCTCGTCCTCACCATCGGCATCCCCCTCCCCGTCGGCGTCATCGGCCACGAAGGCAGCACCATCCTCGTCGTCCTCAACGGCCTCCGCCTGCTTCGTCGATAGCAGTCGGCAGTCAGTAGCAGAGAGCTGATTGCTGACCGCTGACTGCCATATCGAGTACCGTTCTTCTCAGGACTCAGGACTCAGGACTCAGGACTCAGGACTCAGGACTCAG
>JAMLHN010000073.1 GCA_023957115.1 Thermomicrobiales bacterium | reverse complement strand
ATTCTTCAACGGATACCGGCCGCAGTTCTATGTGCGCACCACGGACGTGACCGGCAGCATTCAGTTGCCGGAGGGCGTGGAGATGGTGATGCCGGGGGACAACATCCAGATGACGGTGGAACTGATCACGCCGGTGGCGTGTGAGGAAGGCTTGCGCTTTGCGATCCGGGAAGGCGGCCGCACCGTCGGCGCCGGGGTCGTGACCTCCATCATCCAGTAGCGGATTCTGGTATACTTGACGGTCGCGTTTCCTGAAGAACTTGCTAACGGAAACGCGGCCTTCTGGTCGCGCCATCGACGAAGTTCGTATTAGAGGATGATGTACAATGGCCAAGAAGTCGAAGGCCGACCGGCATGTGATCACGCTCGAGTGCACGACCTGCCGCGAGCGGAATTACACGACTGAGAAGAACCGGCGAAATGATCCCGGTCGTATCGAGTTGAAGAAGTTCTGTTCGCGTTGCCGGACGCACCAGCTGCACCGGGAAACGCGCTAAACGCTTCCACTGCATGCGCCGTCCGGGCGCACTTAGGGTCGTAGCTCAATTGGTAGAGCAGCGGTCTCCAAAACCGCAGGTTGCGGGTTCGATTCCTGCCGGCCCTGCCGCGAGAACGTCGATCGGTGGGGTGGCGCCGCTGGGTTCCGCCCCGTTTTCGTGTCAGGAAGACATATCTCGTTCGTTGTCGAGATGATTGGATTATCGAGATGAGCACAGCTCAGCGCCGCTCCGCCACGAGATCGCGCCCGAAAGCGCGAAAGACGCAGCAAGCGGTGAATACCGAGGCCGCGGTCGAGCAGCCACGCCCCGGCGCGAGCACCTCTCGGCCGCCGAAACCGGAACCGATCAAGGACGTCGATCCAGCCAAACCGCGGAGGGGCTTTTCGCTTCGCCTCGAGCGGATTCGAAAATTGATTCAGGACACGTGGTCCGAGATCAAGAAGATCAGCTGGCCGGATGGCGATACGGTTCGACGCCTAACCGCGCTGGTGCTCGTAATGGCGATCGTGCTGGGCCTGCTGCTCGGAGGAATCGATTTCCTTCTGTTGAAGGTCTTCGACGCGCTCACTTAGCCAGTGGCCGATTGGAATCCCATGACTGACACCGCAAGCACGACAAGAAAATCGATCAAGGAGCGCCTCGCCGAGCGCCGGGCCTCCGAAGCAGGACAGGACCAGGAGCAGCTCGATGGCGCCTGGTACGTGCTGCACACCTATTCTGGATATGAGAACAAGGTCAAGAAGTCGATCGAGAGCCGGGTCGAGTCCCTCGATCTGGGCGAACGCGTCTATGAGATCGTCGTTCCCACGCAAGAAGAGATCGAGATTCGCAGTGGCCAGCGGCACACCGTGCAACGCAAGGTCTTTCCAGGTTACGTCCTGGTGCGCATGGAGCTCGACGACGAAACGTGGTACGCCCTCCGGAATACTCCCGGGGTGACTGGGTTCGTCAGTATCAACAACAAGCCGGTTCCCCTGGGCGAGCGAGAAGTCCAGGCGATCATGACCGGCATGACCGCGGAAGCGCCGAAGGTCAAGATTGCCTTCCAGCTTGGGGATACCGTGCGCATCGTCGACGGGCCGTTCGCCGATTTCCGCGGCGAGATCGATGAGATCAATCAGGAAAAAGGCAAAATTCGGGTACTTGTGTCGTTCTTCGGCCGTGAGACACCGGTCGAGCTCGACTTTTTGCAGGCAGAGCGAGAGTCCTAAGTCCGGCAGGGGATCCGCCGGGAGGGTGCATTTTTGGCAAAGCGTATTCGTGCATATGTGAAACTCCAGATTCCGGCAGGCAAAGCCTCCCCGGCGCCGCCGGTGGGACCGGCGCTCGGTCAGCATGGTGTTGCGATCATGAACTTCGTCAAGGAGTACAACGAGCGCACCGCCAATATGGCCGGTCAGACCGTTCCCGTGCTTATTACGGTCTATGAGGATCGTTCATTTACCTTCGTTACCAAGACACCGCCGGCGTCCGACCTGCTGCGGCGGGCGGCTGGGATCGACAAAGGATCGTCCAATGCGCCGAGCCGCAAGGTTGGCAAGGTGACGCAGGATCAGGTTCGTGAGATCGCCGAGACGAAGATGAAAGATCTCAACGCGGTCGACATCGACGGCGCCATGAAGCAGGTCGAGGGAACCGCTCGGTCCATGGGGATCGAGGTCGTCGCCTAAATTCGTTTCAGTTGTGGGAGGGTCCGGTTGACTGGGCCCGCTCGAACCACGGAGGTACTATCGTATGCCGAAACCCGGCAACAACATGGTTGCGGCTCGCGCCAAAGTTGACCGCAACGCGCTGTATTCCCCAAAAGACGCGGTCAAGCTCATGCGAGAAGCGTCCTTTGCCAAATTCGACGAAACGATCGAGCTGCACGCTCGCCTCGGGATCGATCCGCGGCAGGCTGACCAGGCTGTGCGCACGACGGTGACCCTTCCGCATGGAACGGGGAGCACGGTGCGTGTGCTGGTCTTTGCCCAGGGAGAGGCCGCTCGGGTGGCCGAAGAAGCCGGCGCGGACTTCGTGGGCGCCGATGAGCTCATCGCCAAGATCAATGACGGCTGGATCGAGTTCGACGCGGCTATCGCGACGGCCGACATGATGGGCAAGGTGGGTACCCTTGGCCGCGTGCTTGGGCGGCGCGGTCTGATGCCGAATCCGCGTTCTGGCACTGTTGTCCGGACCACGGAGGATCTGCCCGGCGTCATCAAGGATCTCAAGGGTGGACGCGTAGAGTTCCGCAACGACCGACTCGGCATCGTCCACACCATTATTGGCAAGAAGCGGTTTACGGACGAAGAGTTGACGGAAAACCTGCTCGCGTTCGTGGATGCACTCAATCGCGCGAAGCCGAGTGGCGTCAAAGGCGTCTACTTGAAGTCGCTGGCATTGAACAGTACGATGGGCCCCGGTATTCGTCTCGATATCAATCAGGCGACCGCCCAGGCAGAAGGAACATCCCGTTAGGTCGGATCGAACGGTTCGAGCTGACGGTACGTAAGCATACAATCCAAGAGACCCGAGACAGTCGGCGCCGTCAGGCTTAATTTCCGGCCGAGGTCCCATCGAAGAGCGAACATCGCGAGATGTATACGCCCTGGGACGTCGAGTTCCGGGGCGTTTCGTTTTATGACATCGACGTACTGAGTTGGGAATAGAAAGGAGGTAAACGTAATGCCAACTACAGCGAAAGCAAAAACAATCGATGAGCTCACCGAGCAACTGACAGAAGCGCAGTTGATCGTAATCACCGATTATCGTGGTCTTCGCGTTGCCGATCTCCAGGAGCTTCGGTCGAACCTGCGCAAGAACGGTGGCGAGTTCCGTGTCGCCAAGAACACACTGACCCGTATCGCCGCGGAGCGCGCCGGTATCAATGGTCTCGATCCATACCTGGACGGACCACTGGCACTCGGTCTCGCCCATGACGATATCGTCGGATTTACAAAGGCGCTTTCGGATTTCGCCAAGTCGTCCCGTATCCTCACGATTCGGGGAGGCGTGCTCGACAAGAACTTCATCGATTCCGATCAGGTTGAAGCAATCTCGACCATGCCGTCGAAGGACGTCCTGCAAGGAAAGCTTCTTGGACTCTTGCAGTCCCCGATGGCACGCACCGTTGGTGTGCTTGGCGGACCGAGCCGATCGATGGCGTACCTGTTGCAGGCACGTGCCGATCAGATCGGTGGCGAGGCCCTGGCGGCCGACTAGCTCGTTTTCTAATCAGGTATCACGTTTCAGCCAGGGTCGCAGCAATCGGCCCGCATTGAGGAGAGCATCATGAGCAACGCTGCACTGATCGAGCAGCTCGAGAAAATGACCGTTCTGGAGATCAACGAGCTTGTCAAGGAGCTCGAAGAGCGCTGGGGTGTGTCCGCCGCGGCGCCAGTCGCCATGGGCGGTATGGTCGCCGCCGGCGGCGCTGCCGGTGGCGAGGCCGGCGCGGCCGAGGAGAAGACCGAGTTCGATGTCGTGCTGACCGATGTTGGCGCGAACAAGATCCAGGTCATCAAGGTGGTCCGCGAGCTGACCAGCCTTGGGCTCAAGGAGGCCAAGGATCTGGTCGAGGCGGCTCCCAAGGCCGTCAAGGAAGCGGTCTCCAAGGACGAGGCGCAGGCTGCCAAAGCCAAGCTCGAAGAGGCCGGCGCCAAGGCCGACGTCAAGTAACGTCTGGTCTGACCGGAGAAAAGGCGGCCCGAACGGGCCGCCTTTTTTCGTTGACACAAGCCAGGGTTGGATCCGCCCATACAGAATCCGGGTAGTGGCGCAGAGATGTCAGGCGCGTAGTTCGGAGCTGCTGTCCCCGAGCAGTCGCCCGCATTTCGTACTATCCGACCGTCACTCCCAAGGCTCCGGTAACGCGTTGGATCAGTTCTGACAGCGTGACTGCGCTGCCCGCGCCCCACACGTTTGGTTCGCCGAGGTCCTTGAAATTGTCGATCCATGGCATTCCCTGCCAGAGGTCGGAGGCGTAGATCTCAGCGCGCTCTTCCGCAAGCTGCGCCGCATGCGATGTGAAGACGATCGTCTCCGCGGGGAACGACCCGACCTGCTCCAGTGAGACCTCGGTGTAGTGCAGGCCCGGAGTTTCGGTATTCTCGGCGCCTTGATTCTCGAGTCCAAGCTGAGCAATCGTGAAACCGATCCGGGCGTGGTCATTGAAGATGCTCACGCCTTCCGGGGTGATATTGCCCAGCCAAATGAAGGGAGCGCCGGCGTACTCGGAAGCGGCCATTGCAGCCGCGCCGTCGGCAAGAAGTGCCTCGAATGCATCGATTGCCGCTTCAGCTTCGGCCTCGGTCCCCGTTGCGGCAGCCACTTGGGTGAGCACGTATTGGAAGTGCTCGATCGGAGTCATCCCTTCAGGGGTGGCGAACGGAGAGTAGGTTTGCAGCTGAACGGTCGGAGCGATGGCTGACAGCTGATCGACGATCGCATCTTGTCGTGGTTGCGCGGCAAGAATCAGATCGGGTTGCAGCGCGATCACAGCCTCGAGATCGACCTCGTCGCGGGTCCCCACATCGACCACATCTTCAGAGAAAGGAACCGGCAGCGGAACGTATTGGTTGACCGAATCACGCTCTGCGAGTCCGACGACATCGAGCCCCAGAATATATGCATTCTCGGCCAGCTCGTATTCGAGGACGACAATCCGCTCGGGCCTTGTGGCAAGTTCGATGTCACCATTTGCTGCAGAGATCACGCGTGGCCAATCGCCCGTCGCTGCGGACGCTTCCGGTGTTTGCGCGCTCGCAAAGCTCACACGGCCTGCCAGCGCCAGTGCGGATACGCTCGCCGCTGCTTTGAGCACCTGCCGCCGATCGAATCGATTCATCGTCGTGTGATCCATACGTTGAGTCCCCTTCTCTATAACCGACTAAACTAGTCGGGATTATAGTGGCTGGCGCCATCGCCGTGTGTCATTGAGTGAAGTGAGACTCGAATGCCCAGAAACCAACTCGACCGATCCGTGTATGAGCGAGCGTCGCGACTCCGTCCCCAGGTTCGTGACCGATACGTTCACGGGCGACTGTTGGGGGTTCGCTGGATTGCCGGAGGCGGAGGCGCGATCTGTCGGGTTACGACCTCGACCGGAGGCCAGATCGATGTTCTGTTCGATTCGGCCACGCGATCCTTGACGGAGCTGACATCTGCTTCGGAAAATGCGTACGAGCTGATTCCTTCGATACAGGAGCGGTCCTGGAGCCCGTCCTTTGCTGGCACGCGTTTACGTTCGATCGATGGCGATCTCTACCTTGACGCTGCGGCGGGTGGCAGCCTGCGCCGGCTGACGCATGACGGATCGAGCTTCAATCGCTATGGAGCGTGCTTCGTGCCGCATCGAGCGGATGATCCGGAAGTCCCGGCCGTGGGCGTCTGGTCGCGCGATGGGCGATACGTCCTTTCTCAACGTCTCGATTACCGCGGCGTCCGAGCGATTCCATACACCGAGGCGGCTCCGTCCGATGGCGGAGCTCCAATTTTGCATACCAAAATCGATGCATTTCCCGGCGATCAACACATCGTTCATGCGCACCCTGTGGTCGTCGATACACAGCTCGGCGCCTGTCGGACCGTGGAGATGCCGTCGTTGCCGTGCACGCACTCTTCGCCGCTTCTGCGGGGTGACTGCTGGTGGGATGAGCTGAGCGCGTCGTTCTTCTGCCTGCGTTCGACGCGCGATTGGCGAACGTTGCAGCTTTGGCAGATCGATCCGAAAACCGGCGCCGCTCAGAAACTTATGGAAGAAGCGTCCGATCGTCGGTTGCGACCGTCGCAGTACTTTCACCAGCGCCCCAACGTGCGTGTGCTTCATGACCAGAACGGAGAGGTCGACCGGGTTGTCTGGTTTTCCGAGCGGAACGGCTGGGGACATCTCTTCCTAGTCGACTTGAATTCGGGTAGCTGGTCCCGCGCGATCACCGAGGGAGACTGGACGGTTCAGGAGATCTTGCGGGTCAACGAGCAGTCTGGGCATATTTGGTTGCTGGCTTCGGGGTTGGTGGCGTCAGATCCTTATCGATGGACGGTGCTGCGGGTCACGATCGAAAGCGGCGCTGTCCAACGGCTGACCCCTGACGAGCTCGACCATCGTGCGCTCGTCAGTCGCGATGACGCCACGAACTTCTTCGTCGATACTGCATCGTCCGCAAATCGCCCTCCGGTCGTTCGCTTCCTCGATTGGGACGGCAACGAACTGGG
>JAMLHN010000072.1 GCA_023957115.1 Thermomicrobiales bacterium | reverse complement strand
GTAGAGCTCATCCGCAATGCGCAGGTAGAAGGTCTGATCGAGCGCGTTGTGGTGGGTTGTGAACGGCCGGGCTGCCGCTCCGCCATACAGCGGTTGCAGTACCGGTGTTTCGACTTCGAGGTATCCCAGGCCGTCCAGATATTCCCGAAACGCGGTGATGAGCTTGGAGCGAATCTCGAAAACCCGCCGCACCTCGGCATTTGCGATCAGATCGGCATAGCGCTGTCGATAGCGAAGCTCGATATCCTGGAGTCCGTGGAATTTGTCCGGCGGGGCGTTGAGCGCCTTCGACAGCATAGTGACCGCGGAGCTGCGCACCGAAATCTCACCGGTTTTGGTGCGGAACAACGGTCCGCACGCCTGGACCCAGTCACCGAGATCGAAGAGGTGCAGGAACGCCGCGAACTCCTCGTCACCCAGCTCATCCTTGCGCAGATAGAGCTGAATGGCGCCGAAGCCATCGCGCAGCTGCACGAAGATGGTCTTGCCCATGTGCCGGATGGCGGTGATACGACCCGCAACGGTCACGACGTGCTCGACGGCGTCCGTTCCCTCGTCTGACTCGAACAGGTCGATCGCCTGAGCGGACGTGTGGGTCCGCTGGGTACGAGTGGGGTAGGGCTCGATTCCGCTTTCGCGGAATTCGCGAGCCTTCTCCAATCGGACTCGCTGAAGTTCGGAGAGCTCGGGATCCATCGAATTGCTTTCACTCAATATGCGAAACAGAGACAAAAGAAATGCCGGGCGCAGTTTGTCAGACGCCCGGCGTTTCGACAATTGCGGTCGTGTTGCGCCTAGTCGACCTGCTTGACCGTGTAGGTGATCGAGCCGCCCGGGGTTTCGACCGTGGTCTTGTCACCCTTCTTGCGACCCATCAAGGCCGCCCCGACCGGGGAATCGGTCGAGATTGTGCCGGCCCGCGTGTCGGCTTCCTCCGGGCTGACCAATCGCCAGGTTTCGGATTCACCGTCATCGCTGACGATCGTCACCGACGAGCCGAGCCCAATCGTACCCTTCGCAGGTGGCTCGACCAACTCCGCGGTATCGAGCAGAAACTCCAGCTCGTTGATCCGAGCATCGGTAAGCACCAGCTCTTCCTTGAGGTCCTCGTACTCGCTGTTGTCAGAGATATCCCCGTGCTCGTTCGCCTCCTGGATTCGGGAGGTCAATTCGGGCATCTTCGAATTGCGCAGATGCTCCAGCTCTTCTTGCAGCCGATCGCGGCCTTCAGGGGTTAATCGGACGACGTGGTCACGAACCATGGGAGCCTCGTTTTCTCTTTTCGGGTATCCCGTCATACGGTGACCGGATGCCCATACATGGGATCCAGCGGATCCGAAAACTCGATGTGTGGGGGACTGTCCGATCCGATCGCCGCTGACCGGGGTTCGGTCGCGATTCGTGGAATAAAAAAAGAACGCCGATCGGCGCCCGGGTGACAGTCGTACGAAGAAGCCAGGGGGGAACCCCTGCGCTGCTAAACGGAGTATAGCCGGTTCGCTCGAGCTTTGGGAGTCCGATGTTGCAACCGATCGAAGCGCCGCATGCACTTCGCGCTGGACGTCCATTCGGCGGACGACCGAGCTTGGATGACGCGCATAAAGACGACGAGGGTCCATTGGTGTCTGAAACGAGGCACCAAGGGAGATACGCAAGTTCGCACTGAACGTGCATTGACATCGCCAGCCGGCGATGTCTAAACTGAGTCCGTTACCTGACCGGTGATCTTGCTTCGGTTCCCGACATCGAAGCGAAGATACGACGTGCCGGATTGGGAGGGGTGACATATCTGGGGAGGGGAAATGTCCCAGAAGCCGGAATCGGTGGATCGCGTCGATCCACGAGACCTCGTGATTCGGCTTGCAACCTGCTTTTGTCTGATTCTTGGCGCGTTTACCGCGTTGATGCTGGTCTAGAGAATCAATTCAAAGCGCGCTGCAATGCGAATGCAAACAAATGGCTGAGCCATTAGGCTCAGCCATTTGTTTTTTTGTCCGCTTGAGCCGTTTGGGCGCGCTACACCCGAACCGACAATTTCTGCGAGACCGCTGCCAGGGCAGCTTCGATATCGCCCAGCAGATCGTCGATGTGCTCGATTCCGACCGAGAGCCGCACCAGATTGTCCGCCACGGCCGCGCCGGTGCCGGCCACGCTGAGATGCGTCATCTGCCCCGGATGCTCGACGAGCGATTCGACACCCCCCAGGCTCTCGGCGAGCTGAAAAACCGTTGTCGATTCGACAAACGCTTTGGCCGATTCGAATCCCCCGCGCGTGGTGAACGAGACCATGCCGGAGAAATCGCTCATCTGCCGGGCCGCGACGTCATGACCTGGATGTGACGTGAGTCCCGGATAGAAGACCTGATCGACAAGATCCTGACGTTCCAGATACTCCGCAACGGCGCGCGCATTCGCGGAATGGCGATCCATACGAACCCCCAGCGTCTTGAGTCCGCGCAGAATCAACCAGCTATCGAAGGGGGCCGGCACGGCGCCGGCGGCATTTTGCATGAACTTGAGCGTTGCGTACGTCTCTTCGTCGTTGCCGATCAACGCACCGCCGATGACATCCGAGTGACCGCCCAGATACTTGGTTGCGCTGTGCAGCACGAAGTCGGCGCCATGCGCGAGTGGCTGCTGCAGATAGGGTGAAGCGAACGTGTTGTCCACGACCAGCTTCGCGCCGGCGTCGTGCGCAATCTCCGCGACACCGGCAATGTCGACGATCTTGAGATACGGGTTCGTCGGCGTCTCGACCCAAACCAGCTTAGTGTTCGGCTTGATCCCTGCGCGCACCGACACAAGATCGCTCATCTCGACCAAGTCGAACTCGATGCCATAGTTCGCGATGACCTTGGCGACGAGCCGATAGGTGCCGCCGTAGGCATCGTTGGAAAGTAGGACATGATCCCCCGGCCGGACGAGATAGAAGAGATTCTGTGCGGCTGCCAGTCCGCTCGCATGGGAAAGGCCCCAGGCGCCGCCTTCCAATGACGCCAGGGCCGTCTGCAATGCCGTGCGGGTCGGATTGTCGGAGCGGGCGTAGTCGTAACCCTTATGCTCGCCGACCGCCTCCTGGACAAAGGTCGAGGTCTGGAAGATTGGCGTGATGATAGCGCCGGTCGAGGGATCGGGATCCTGCCCGGCGTGAATTGCGCGTGTCTCGAAGTGGGACGTATTCCAATCGTGCGTGCTCATAGATTCGTGAGGGTCTCCTTAGGCGCGGCGTCGTGGTTGCCGCGCAGCGAATTCGAGTAGATCGGACCGGGTAACGACACCGACGAGCCTGCCTTCCTGCTGGACGAGCACCGCTGGAGCGCCGCTGCCGAAGAGGGGAAAGACTCGCTCGATTTCCTCGTTGGCATCGACGAGATTGAAGGGCGCATCCATGATGGTGCTGACCTGAGCGCTGACGATATCCGGATTGCGGAAGAGATGATCCAGCAGCGTTCGTTCCTGCAGTGAGCCGACAATCGACTGGATCTCGATTCCCTCGGATGTTTGCCGTGAGCGCACGACGGGCACCTGACTGATCTCGTGGAATCGTAGAACTTCGATGGCGTTTTCGATCGTGTCGTCACAGGCGACCGCGATGACGTCCGGAAGCTCGGGGCTGAATCGATCGATGAGCTGGCCAAGACGCGTAGGTCCTGAGAAACGCGACAGGAACCCGTTTTCCCGCATCCAGTCGTCACTGTAGACCTTGGAAAGATACCCACGACCGCTGTCGGGCAACAGAACGACCACCATTGCCGTCGGATCGTCGACCGCGCGGGCGACCTCC
Source organism: Thermomicrobiales bacterium (assembly GCA_023957115.1). Lineage (GTDB taxonomy): Bacteria > Chloroflexota > Chloroflexia > Thermomicrobiales > UBA6265 > JAMLHN01. Next base: position 3,783 of record JAMLHN010000072.1, on the reverse strand, counting down.
AGCGCGGCCCAGACGGCCAGGCCGCCCGATCCACCGATGAGAATCCCTTCCTGCCTGGTCACCGCGCGTGCGGTCAGGAAGGCATCGCGATCCGAGACCTGGACCCACCGATCGACGCTGTTGCGGTCGAACGTTCCGGGCCAGAAGTCTTCGCCGACCCCCTCTACCTTGTAGGTGTGCAGTTGATCGGTGGTGTAGATCGATCCTTCTGGATCGGCTCCGATCACCTCGACCGTGGATTTCTGCTCCTTGAGGTACCGAGAGATTCCGCTGACGGTGCCCCCGGTGCCGACACCGGCCACGAAGTGCGTAACCTGACCGCCGGTCTGGTCCCAGATCTCTGGTCCAGTGGTCTCGTAGTGTGTGCGCGGATTCATCGGGTTGAAGTACTGGTTGGGTTGAAATGCGCCCGGGACCTCACGGGTCAGTCGGTCGGCGACGGAGTAGTAGCTCTCCGGCGAATCGCGCTCTACGGCCGTTGGCGTGGTCACGACTTCGGCGCCATAGGCGCGCAACAGGGCAACCTTCTCCGGGGCGACCTTGTCTGGCATGACAAAGATGCAGTGATAGCCCCGTACGGCTGCCGCCATGGCGAGTCCAACCCCCGTATTACCCGAGGTCGGCTCGACGATGGTTCCGCCGGGGCGCAACCAGCCCTTGCGCTCGGCCTCTTCCACCATACGAATGCCGATACGGTCCTTGACAGAACCACCGGGATTCGTCATTTCGAGCTTGGCGACAACCGGCGTGCGAATACTATGTGTGATGGCGTTGAGCTGGACGACCGGTGTGTTCCCCAGCGCAGCTATGACGTTGGGGAACACCTGATTGGCCGCGGTGTCCGTGTCTTCGACACGAGTGCTGTTGTTCTTGATGACCACCGTCCGACGAGTTCCTTTCTGCTGGAGATGCCGGCAGGGTTGACGGGCGAAACATGCGTTTGGCCGATGGTATCACGCGCTCACGCCAAGAGGATTGCGCGCAATTGATCCTGCAGGCGGAGCCAGCTGCGACGTACAGTCCGAGCGCTCAATCCAAATGAACGGGCGATCTGCGCGAGCGGCATACCGTCGCGGACATGCCAGAGGAGCAGCGTACGGTCGAAGGGGGCAAAACGATCGGCCAGCTCTTCGAGAAGCGCCATCGCCGCCGCGTCGGTATGCGATTCGTCCGGCACAAGCAGCCACTGGCACCGGTCGATGTCTCGTGCCGGTCGCGGAGCCAGCGTCCTGGCTGCATCGTAGAGCCGCCATGGAATCGCGCCGTGGAGATAGGCGCTCAGTGACCCGTCACCGCTCCACCGTTCGAGCAAGAGAGCGAAGATCAGGAAGAGCTCCTGTTCGAGATCGTCCCGCTCGCAGCCGAATTCGGAGAGATTGCGATACCAGAGACGGACCAGCATACGGCGCATTCTCGGCGCGTATGCGACATAGAGCATATTTCGGACACGTGGATCGGCACGATTCTGTTGACGAGCGAAATCGGAGATTGCGCGATCGAGCTCCGGGTCGATGAGCCCGCGTTCGGGCACCAGCGGTGCAACGATTGGGCGATCTGATGTTTGGATAGATGAGCGAACTGCTTGCACGAGCGAGCTCCAATGCGATGCCACTGCCCGGATATTGGGCAGCGGCACTCCACCTGAAGATCCCACCGGGGTGGGGCGTGCGCTTCAGCGCTGGGCAGGGCTCTTCGGAGCTCGGTTGTCGACGGGGGTATCAGGGAACTGGGGAAAAGAGCGCGTCATCGGCGGGAAGGTCGAGCAGATGCTCGGCCCCGCATTTCGGGCAGACCGTATGTACCGGGCTGCCGACATTCCAGTAGCGATCGCGCACCTTGATATTGACGCGTCCGCTGCGATCGTAGGTCGCCAGTAGTACTGGTGGCTCCTGGCAGTGACATTCCCAGCGGGTGGGTTTCTCCCGCGGAGGCGACGTCTGCGGGGTTCGCCTCCTTGTTGGGTTGGACATTCGTTGGCCTCCCATCTCCTTGAAATAAATAGAACAATTGTTCTACTCCAAAGTGTAAACGGGGAGGGAAGCGGATGTCAATGGACAGCTCAAGTGTGCACATGGATACGGTGTGACCGTCGTCCACGGCCACCGCGTTCCTGCCTCGCCCTGATCTGCCCGTGGGCAGCAATGGACCCGCCATGAGGTGAGATTCGACGCGCGGTGCTGTCTTGGGTCGGCGCAATCTCCAAGGGCGATCACTCGTTCCCCTGGGTTCCGAGCCGCCTACGTTTCCCAGGCGTCGATCGCTTTGTCGACGAGCGATATCGTGCTCTGAATGGTGCGCTCACCCCGGCGGCCGCCACCGGGGTTGACATTGCATATCGTCCAGGCGACCACTTTGCCGGACCCGAGCACAGTCCGTATGGCGCGGGCGCATTGATCGATATCGAGCCCTTGTTCAGAGGGTGTGGTCGAGCTGGGGACCAGGTGAGGATCGAGGAGATCGATGTCGAGATGCAGGACGATTGCATCGCAATCGGCGGCCAGATGCTCGACCGCTCGCTCGAAGTCCGAGCCGTCGATCAGCTCGCGCGTCGTCAGTACGCGAACGTCGGTTGCCCGGATGAGGACTTCTTCTTTTTCATCCAGTTCCCGGACGCCGGCGACGATGATGCGGCTGGTCGGAATTGGTGCGGTCATACGCGCGGCACGGCGCCAGTTCGGCCCCGAAAGTCCAGCGATGATGGAGAGCGACATGCCGGCGAGGATGCCGCTGTAACTGGTTTCCGGTGTATTGAAATCACCGTGGGCGTCCAGCCAAATGACGCCGATCCGCGCCTCGGCCCCGATAGCCTGCTGAACGCCCGAGACAACGCCAACCGCGGCGGTATCGTCGCCCGTCAAGACCAACACAGGCGAATCCGCCAGGAATGCCCGGCTGACAAGCTCCGCCGTCGATGCTCCCAGGGTGCCAATATTGACCGCCGTCCGGCCTTGTTCGCGATCGGCGGGGTCGAGATACGCCGTGGACGTCTCCCGGATCGTGTGACCGTGATCGACGATGGTCTTTGGCAGACCCCCCTGGAGGAGCGCCGCTGGCCCGGCTCCCAGACCCTGGTGGGGTTCGTCATACCGATAAGGGACCGAAACGATGGAGAGGTCCAACCCCTGCACTCCCGTGACTTGTTCGATTACATCAGGTTACCTCGGATTGTACTCGCTCTCGTCGTCCAGATCGAAACGACGGCGGTTAGAATCGTCAACCGATCGAAGAGGTGGTTTTCCTCGGCCACCGGGCGATGGCGATAACAGATGTCGAATGTGACCACCGGACAGCTTGATTATTACAAGATCCTGGGCGTCTCATATCAGGCCAGCCCGCAGGAGATCAAGCGTGCGTATCGGGCGGCGATGAAGCGAAGTCATCCGGACCGGATGGCTCCGGAGCTGCGTGCGGATGCGGAACTCCTTGCGCAGGAGCTGAACGAAGCCTATCGCGTGCTCTCCAAACCCGAGACCCGCGAGCGATACGACACACAGCTAAAATCGACCATGATCCAGGATCAGATCATGAGCCGTTATTCCGGCGGGTTGGGCGCCCCTGGCGCCGACCAGGACATCTATGCACGCATTCGGGAAGCGAAGCGCATCGAACAACGAAACCTGCAGAAGCAGAGCGACCGAGCGGCGACGACGAGTCTGCTGGTCGTCTTCGTCGGGTTTGCGCTGATCGTGTTGATTCTGTTGATCCTCGGCTCGATTGTCGCTTCGATCGTGAGCCGTTTGGTGGGGAGTTAAAGCGCAATCCAAAATGGTTGCCAGCGTCGAG
>JAMLHN010000071.1 GCA_023957115.1 Thermomicrobiales bacterium | reverse complement strand
CGCCAGGCATCGTCCAACCGTCCTGGGTCGGTTTGCCGCCGTCCGCCAGATAGATGCCCTTTCCGGCGCTGGTGACCAGGAGGACGTCCGGCTCGATTTCGGCGATCCGCCCAACGGCCCAGTCACGCCATTGGTCGCATTCCTCATAGTGCCGTCCCAGTGAGTTCGACCAGACGTCCAGGTCCGGCGCCATGCATCCTGGTTTCGTCAACTGGACCACCGTCCAGTCGTGCTCCTTCCCGATTCGATCCAGAGCCGGGATCCACATGGCCGCATGCGAATCACCGAATATCACCGCCGTTCGGTCCGAATCGACGTTCCCAAACTCGCACAGGCTCGAGGTCGTATCCCGGCGGGTCACATCGCATTTTTCGCTGTATGCCGCGTTGGCCACCCGCTCTGGTTGCTCGGGCCATTCGGTGACGCCGGCGCCGGCGGCCACGGCGCGGAGCACCCCGGCCGTCGAGGGCACTTCGATGACGATGCGTGAGTCCGTTTTCTCCTCGGCTAGCGGGTAGACCTCCATCATGGCAAAGGCGGTGCCGAACGATGTCGCCACCAGCGCTACGCCGAGTCCGACACTGACGAATGCCGGGCGTTTGCGAAGCGACTTCGCGCTCCGGATCGGGTCTTCGATCATCGAGAAGGTGACCGCGGCGATCGCGATGGCCGGAACATAGAGGAGGAGATTTTCGCGAACGCTCAACTCCCGGCCGGCGTACCCTGCCGCCAGCAGAATCACCGGCCAGTGCCAGAGGTAGATGCCGTAGGACATCTTGCCGGTCCACTGCATGGGCGATCGTCCGAGCAGCACCTCGGCGCCACCCGCCGGGGCGATCGACCCGCCAGCCACCGCCATCAGTGTCCCCACCACCGGTACCAGCATGGCTGTGCCGGGGAAGACGGTGTGCGCGTCGAACGTCACCGCCGACCAGAGAATCAACGCCACCCCGGTCCAGCTCAGCACCGTACCGGCCGTGCGCGGTACTTTGAGCAACCAGGGCGATAGGACTGCCAGGAGCGCTCCCGCCGCCAGCTCGGAGGCCCGGGGGAGGGGCGAGAAGTAGGCCGTGGTCCGGTCGACTGCCGTCAGATGGACCGAGTAGGCGAAGGATGTGGCGATCATCAGGGTGAGCGCCACGCCGAGCTTGAGCCGCATGGAGATTCCCTTCGCGATTGACGCCAGCAGCAGGATCAACAGGGGCCAGACGACATAGAACTGCTCTTCGACTGCCAGTGACCAGAAGTGTTGCAGTGGCGAGGGTTCCTGCTGGGAGCCGAGATAGTCGGTGCCCTGCTGGATGAAGCGGAAGTTGCTGGCGAAGAGCGCCGCCCAACGCGCGTCCTCGGCGACGCGGTTGGCCCGCAGTTGGCCGAAGACCTGATAGCTCAGCAGCACGGTCACAATCAGGACCAGGGTGGCCGCAGGGAGCAACCGACGGGCGCGTCGTGCGTAGAACCGTCCGATCGAGATGGTGCCGGTCTCGCCCGCCTCCGTCATGAGAAGTCCGGTGATCAGGAATCCGGAAAGGACGAAGAAGACGTCGACGCCGACATACCCGCCGCTGAACCGCGCCAGCCCGGCATGGTCGAGCAGCACGAGGATGACGGCGATCGCGCGCAGCCCTTCGATGTCGGGGCGAAACGTGCGGTTGCGATCTGGCAGGGGGGTGGCGAATGACGCAGGGAGAAACGTGGGAAGCGGCATCAGTCCAGGGCGGTATGACGGACCGGCTCAGCGGTCCCTGGCATTGGATATGGAGCGCAGCTCGCCGGAGCGAGATCTTCCCGGGGTCCTGCAAGACCCCGGCGCTCCCGAAACCCAAGCCTACCAAAGCGCCTTGGCGGTTATGAATTTGTGCAGCTCACCTCCCCCGGCCCTGGCCACCCCTCGTGCCTCCTCCAGGAAGTGGAATCTCTCCCAATGCCGGGGGCGTTCGGCGATGAGATGTGGGGCGCGGCGAAGAGGCTGGGATGCACAAGATTGCGTACGTACGGGACTTATTGTCCGCGTACATCGTTGACGGGGGCGGGGCGATCGTGTAGACAAGAAACGCCAGCGGTCCCGCAGCCACTCCCTGCATAGGTGAATAGGACTTCGCAGCAAAGGGGGAATCCATGCGAAGAACGTTCCTTGCGCTGTTGCTGGTGTGCGGCTTTGGCTTGTCGCTCGCCAGTTTTTCGACCGCCCATGCAGCGAATGGTGCGACCGGATCGGTTGCCGTTACGGTGCATTTGCGGTATTGCCCGATCGATGTGGTGAACTCACCAGACATCGGTTTCTACGATGGATGCCATGACAATGCGCTCGGCGGAGAGTTCTTGACGCTTGCCGGTCTCGCTATCGAACCGGTTTCGTTCGTGACGGACTGGACCGGGAACGGCACCGCGGTGGTGGACGGAGTCGCTGCGGTCGATCAGGTGACGCTTTGGGCCGATGCATCGTTGACGGGAGCGACCAATAGTTACGCCTATTGTTCCGATCAGACGGATGGCTCGGTGCTGCTGAATATGCCGGTGGCTCCGGGTGGGGCGTTGCCGCTCTTCACGGTCGATCAAAGCCAGGAGATCATCTGCGACTGGTACATCTATACCGATTGACCCGATGTCCTCGTGCGGAGTCCGGGTGGAATGCGTTCGTATGACCGGATGATGGGAAGCCCTGCTGGCCGCTGACGATAACCGTCGGCGTTCCCAATTTCGGCGCACGTGCCGGCCGCCCTGGCCCTGATGATTGCAACGCCCGGAGGTGAGTTTCACGTCCGGGCGTTGTGCTGTTTGCTGGGGATGGCCCTCACCCCCGACCCCTCTCCCTTTGGGGAGCGGGGAGGGCTGTGGGATGCGTGGGGATGGGGAAGGCGGTGGATGTTGGGGTTGCGTTTGGCCCTCACCCCCGGCCCCTCTCCCTCTGGGGAGCGGGGAGACGGCAAACGGATGCACGGGGGAGCTGGAAAACGGGGACGTGTTCGTTGTTTCCGAACAACGCCTGGGTTGCTCCGGTGGGATCGACCTCGAAACACGTCGCTTGGGGAGTTGGGAGCTGGGAGTTCGGAATAAACGACAGTCCTAGCTCCTAGAGCAGAATCCGCAACCATGACCAACGTCATCGATAGCCCGCATGCCGGAAGCAGGCACGCGCGGTGGCGGCGGTCACGGCGTTGAGGCCCTCGCCGATGGCGTCCATCAGCGCATCGACCGTGCGCGCCGCGACCGAGCGCAGATGGGCCTTGAGTTGGCTGAAGATCAGTTCGATCGGATTGAAGTCCGGCGAGTAGGCCGGCAGGAACCGCAGGTGGCATCCGGCGGCTTCGATGGCCTTCCGGGCAGCCGGGGTCTTGTGCACGCTCAAGTTGTCCAGGATCACCACCTGCCCCGGCCGCAGGGTGGGCACCAACTGCTCGCGCACCCACTGGGCGAAGACGACCCCATTGAGCGCCCCTTCGAAGGTCAGGGAGGGACCGACCCCGGTGGCGGTCAAGGCGGCCAGACAGGTGACATTGGGTCCGTGGTTGCGGGGAACGGCGGCCACGAGCCGCTTCCCGCGCGGGGCGCGGCCATGGCGGCGGGTCATGGTGATCTGCGTGCTGGTTTCATCCAGAAAGACCACGCCATCGGAGGGGAGGCTCGCTTGGTCTGCTTCCCAGGCGGCCCGCTGCTCGGGGTCGCGTTCCGTGGCGATCAGGCTCTTTTTTTTCGCGGCCGGTCCAACCGCTCAAGCGTGCGACACACCGTTCCCCAGCCGACCACCACCTGGTGCTCCTGTGCCAGCCAGGTCCGCAACTCGGCAATGGTGGCGTCCGGCACTGCATCGATATGGGCTTGCAGTGCCTGCTCCTGGGCCGCCGTCAATCGGCGCGGACGACCGCCGGTCGGCGTGGCCGGTGCCAGCGATGCGGTATCGGCCTGCCGGAGCTTCCAATCGTAGATGGCATCGACACTGACGGAAAAGCGTTGGGCGACCTCGCGCCGTCCGCCACGGCCGCCATCACCCGCTCACGGAGATCCACCGAATACGCGCGGGGCATGCGCTCAGTTTGACAAAACCAGTGCTCGGTTGGCAAGGGTTCCGGATTGCGCTCTAGACCGGGGCAAGCTCTCCGGCGACGACGGTACGGTCGACGGCCTCCGCGATCTTGGCCAACCGTGGCATGAGGTCGGCGAACTCTTCGAAGTTCAACGACTGTTGACCGTCCGAGAGGGCATGATCCGGGTTCGGATGCACTTCGATGATTAGACCGTCCGCTCCGGCGGCGACACCCGCCATCGCCAGCGAGGCGACAAAGGGACGCTTCCCGGCGGCATGGCTCGGATCGACGAAGATCGGCAGATGCGAGAGCTTCTGGGCCACCGGAACCGCCGCGATGTCGAAGGTGTTGCGCGTCTGGGTTTCGAAGGTGCGAATGCCGCGCTCGCAGAAGATGACGTTCGGATTGCCCTGCGCCAGCACATACTCTGCTGCCAGCAGCCACTCCTCGATCAACATGCTCATACCGCGCTTGAGCATGACCGGTTTGCCCGTCTTGCCGACTTCTTCCAGCAGGTAGTAATTCTGACAGTTGCGCGCGCCGATCTGGAAGATATCGGTGTACTTGTAGACCTGCTCGACATCGGCTGGCGTCATCACCTCGGTGATGATGGCCAATCCGGTTTCCTCACGCGCGGTCGCCAGGATTTCGAGTCCCTTCTGACCCAAACCCCGGAACTCGTACGGCGACGTGCGCGGTTTGTAGGCGCCGCCGCGCAGCGCCTTGGCGCCGGCTGCCTTGACGGCGCGGGCAGTTTCCAGGGTTTGCGCTTCCGATTCGACGGAACAGGGGCCGGCAATGACGACGACCTCATCCCCGCCGATCTCGAAATCGAGCACCTTGATACGTGTCTTCTTTGGATGGAATTCCCAGCTTGCCAGTTTGTATTTTTTGGTGACCCGCATGACCTGTTCGACTTCGTCGAACGCCTCGAGCATCTCATCGAGCGTAGGGGGAAGTGGAGTCGTCCCGACCACGCCGATGATGGTGCGTTGCTCACCAGAGGAGAGATGTGCGTCCAGGTCCAGCGATCGAATACGCTCGACTACGGCGTCGACGGACGATTGGGCCGCGCCCGGCTGCATCACAACGATCATTTCTTCCTCCAGACCGCGACTCGTGAAGCCTGCGCGGATCGACAGTGCATAGTGCGAACGGACAATACGGTGGTCAACCGCAATTTCAGGAGACGGCGGCTTCGTCCTCGTCGTACGCCCATTCGGGCCGGAGCTGACGTGCGCCCTTGAGATAAACATGCCGGATTTCCGACGCGCTCTTGGTCGTATTGATTTGGAGCAGCACGCGGACAGCCTTCTGCAACGATGCCGGCACATCCATTTCGTGCGCGCACATCAACGGAACCTCGTACCAACCGATCTCCCGGGCGGCCACTGCCGGAAAGGTGGCGTTGAGATCCGGCGAGGTGGTGAATATCGCGCTCACCACATGCTCCGGTTCCAGATCGTTGAGCCGGATGAGGAGATTCATCATCTCCGTGGTCGCTTCGAGAATGTCCTCCGCGGTGTTGGCATCCGCGGTGGTCGCCCCCCGAATCCCTCGGCAGACCAACGGTCGCAGATCGCTCGCCGGCTGGCCGTTGTACAAGGTTCCCGCCATCGATTCCCGTTCCCTCACGCGCCTGGCTTGGCTGCTGCGTCCGCGAGCTCGCGGACGAATCGTGTTGCCGCCGCTGGTTGTTCGTTCGACGGCAGTGTATCCAGATAATTGATCATTGCACTGGCGACGACGACTCCGTCGCCGATTGCCGCCGCTTGTTGGACATGGTCGGGGGTCGAAATGCCGAACCCGATCGCCAGCGGGATATCGATCTGGGTCCGCACCCGGCCAATGTACTCGCTCAGATTGTCGGCCAGACTGGCGCGCGCTCCCGTAACGCCCGTCAAGGAGACGCAATAGATGAACCCGCTCGCACGCTGGGCAACCTCGGAAATACGCCGGTCGGTGGTGGTCGGCGCCACCATGTAGATCAGGTCGGCGCCGCCGGCTGCCAGGGGAACGCGAAAGTCGTCGCTTTCCTCGATGGGAAGATCGGCAATGATGAATCCATCGACCCCGACGCGCTGGGCTTCGGTTGCCAGGCTCTCGATTCCGAACTGGAAGAACGGATTGACGTAGCCCATGAAGACGATGGGAATCTCGACCCCGTTGGCGCGGGCATATTCGACCATCTCGAAGGCGGTGGTCAGGCCGGCGCCGTTCTCCAGGGCGACCTGGCTGGTCCGTTGCACCGTGGTGCCGTCGGCGAGGGGATCGGAGAAGGGAATGCCGATCTCGATCAGGTCGGCCCCCCCGGCCACGATCGCCATCAACCAATCACGCGAGGCTTCGATTGTCGGATAGCCGGCGGTCAGAAACGGCATCAGCGCCGCGCGATTTTCCGCGCGCGCCTTCTCGAATGCGGCGGCAATCCGCGCGTTGGGAGTGGGTACGGTCACAGGTCCACCTTCAGTGATTTTGCGACCGTTTCGAGATCCTTGTCCCCACGGCCGGAAAGATTGATGACGATCACATCGGATTGCGGCCGAGTGCTGGCTTCCTTCATCCCATACGCAATTGCATGGCTCGATTCGAGCGCCGGAATGATCCCCTCGGTGCGGCAGAGGGCCTGGAAGCCTTCCAGCGCCTCCTCGTCGGTAATCGCGACATAGCGTGCGCGACCGGCATCGTGGAGCCAGGCATGCTCCGGACCGACGCCCGGGTAGTCGAGCCCGGCTGAGATCGAATGCGTTTCGACGACCTGCCCGTTGTCGTCCTGGAGTACGTACGAGCGGGAGCCGTGGAGCACGCCTTCGCGGCCAGCGGTGATCGTCGCTGAATGGAGCCCGCTCTCCAGCCCGTGACCACCCGCTTCGACGCCGATGAGGTCGACATCCTTGTCCGCGACGAACGGGTAGAACATGCCGATCGCATTCGAGCCGCCGCCGACGCAAGCGATAACTGCGTTCGGGAGCGCTCCCGTTTTTTCGATGATCTGAGCCCGCGCTTCACGGCCGATGACGGCCTGCAGATCGCGGACGATTACTGGGTAAGGGTGCATCCCGGCGGCGGTCCCGAAAAGATAGAAGGTCGAGTCGACATTGGTGACCCAATCGCGGATCGCTTCGTTGATCGCGTCTTTGAGGGTCTTCGAGCCGGAGGAGACCGAGCGAACCTCGGCCCCGAGGAGCTTCATGCGGAAGACATTCGGTTTCTGGCGCTCGATGTCGATCTCGCCCATGTAGACGATGCATTCGAGTCCGAGCAGGGCGCAGACCGTCGCGGTGGCCACGCCGTGCTGTCCGGCGCCTGTCTCGGCAATGATGCGCTTCTTGCCCATGCGCTTGGCCAGGAGACCCTGGCCGATGGCGTTATTGATCTTGTGCGCGCCGGTATGGGCCAGGTCTTCGCGTTTCAAGAAAATGCGCGCGCCGCCGACTTCCGCAGCGAGCCGCTCCGCCTCGTACAGGGGAGTGGGCCGTCCGACATAATCTCGGGCCAGACGCCGGATCTCACCGAGATAGGCGACATCGTGCTTGGCGTCTTCCCACGCCGCTTCGAGCTCTTCGAGGGCGGGCATGAGCGTTTCGGGCGCATATTGTCCGCCGAACCGGCC
>JAMLHN010000070.1 GCA_023957115.1 Thermomicrobiales bacterium | reverse complement strand
TCGTCTCCCTTGACGATGGCTTCGTAGGTCTTGACACGACCCACCACATCGTCCGACTTGACGGTGAGCATTTCCTGAAGCGTGTAGGCCGCGCCGTACGCTTCGAGGGCCCACACTTCCATTTCTCCAAATCGCTGTCCGCCGAACTGCGCCTTGCCACCCAACGGTTGCTGGGTAACCAGTGAGTACGGCCCGGTCGACCGGGCGTGGATCTTGTCCTCCACCAGGTGAGCCAGCTTCAACATATAGATGATGCCAACCGTGACCGGACGATCGAACTTCTCGCCAGATCGCCCGTCGTAGAGATCGACCTTGCCGTCCTCGGGCAACCCAGCTTCGTTCAGTGCGTCCCGGATCTCTTCTTCCTTGGCGCCGTCGAAAACCGGCGTCGCCACGCGGAAGCCCAGTCGCTGCGCCGCCCAGCCGAGATGCGTTTCCAGCACCTGACCGAGATTCATGCGCGACGGCACACCAATCGGATTCAGAATGATGTCAACCGGCGTGCCATCCGGCAAATACGGCATATCCTCGATCGGCAGGATCCGGCTGATGACGCCCTTGTTTCCATGACGACCGGCCATCTTGTCGCCTTCGGAGATCTTGCGCTTCTGCGCAATCGCGACGCGGACCATCTGGTTCACACCGGCCGGCAATTCATGATCGCCGTTTTCCTCGCGGCGGAAGGTCTTCACATCGATGACCTTGCCATGCACACCGTGTGGCACGCGCAGGGAGGTGTCTTTCACCTCGCGCGCCTTTTCACCGAAGATCGCACGGAGAAGTCGCTCCTCCGCGCTCAGCTCGGTTTCCCCCCGAGGGGTGACCTTTCCGACCAAAATGTCGTTCGGGGCGACTTCGGCACCAATACGAACGATGCCATTCTCATCGAGATCGGCCAGGGACTCTTCGCCGACGTTCGGAATATCACGCGTGACCTCTTCCGGTCCCAGCTTCGTGTCGCGTGCTTCTGTCTCGTACTTCTCGATATGAATCGAGGTGAAGACATCGTCACGCACCAGCCGCTCGCTGATCAGGATGGCGTCCTCGAAGTTGCCACCTTCCCAAGGCATGAACGCGACCAGCACGTTCTGACCCAGCGCAAGCTCGCCGTTCTCGGTAGAAGACGAGTCGGCCAGAATCTGATTCACCGTGACCCGGTCGCCGCGCTGGACACTCGGACGCTGGTTGATACAGGTGTCCTGGTTCGAGCGGACAAACTTCTGCAAGTTGTAGATATGCGTGCGGCCATCGTCATCCACGAGCTTGATATCGCGTGCGTTGACATCGACCACTTCGCCGTTATGCCGAGAGACGAGCACCTGCCCCGAATCGCGCGCGGCCTGCAGCTCGACGCCAGTCCCAATAACCGGCGCCTTTGGCCGGAGCAACGGAACCGCCTGGCGCTGCATGTTCGCGCCCATGAGCGCGCGGTTGGCATCGTCATGCTCCAGGAACGGGATCAACGCCGTTGCCACGGAGACGACCTGCTTCGGCGAAATGTCCAGGTACTGAACATTGATTGCCGGAATGATCGGGAAGCGGTGACCGCCGCCCTGGCGGACCGTCACGCTGTCCGGAACGATGCGATCGTGCTCATCGAGCTCGGTATTCGCCTGCGCAATCGACATTTTCTCCTCGCGATCGGCGGAGAGATAGTCGATGATGTGCGACGCATACGGCTTGATGCGCACCAGCTGGACGCCGGCTTCCTTCATAGAAGCGAGCATCTCGGCGGTAATAGCCTCGCCCTGCTTGCCGTAGACCTTGCCGCCCTCTTCGACGACGGCATCCTCACGCAAAATCTGGCCGACCGGATCGATCTCCGGAGTGTCCAGGTAGACCGTCGAGATCACGCGCCGGTACGGGGTTTCGATGAACCCGTACTGATTGATCTTTCCATAGGTCGCCAGCGAACCGATCAGACCGATGTTCGGGCCTTCCGGCGTCTCGATCGGGCAGATGCGGCCGTAGTGCGACGGGTGGACGTCACGGACATCCATGCCTGCACGATCGCGGCTGAGACCGCCGGGACCAAGCGCCGACAGACGCCGCTTGTGCGTCAGCTCGGCCAGCGGATTGGTCTGGTCCATGAACTGGGACAACTGGCTGCCGCCGAAGAACTCCCGCACCGCCGCCATGACCGGCCGGGTGGTGCTGATCAGCGTCTGCGGGGTCACGGTCTCCTGGTCGACCAGGGTCATGCGCTCGCGGATACCGCGCTCGAGTCGCTGGAATCCGGTGCGGACATGCATCTGAATCAGCTCGCCAACCGCGCGGATACGGCGATTGCCGAGATGGTCGATATCGTCGGGCTGTCCGACCCCGTTATTGAGGCGGATGATCTCGCGGATGATCTCGACCAAATCCTCGTTGGTGAGAATCCGCTGCGAGATTTCCTGATCCGTCTCCCGGTCGTCCGGATGCAGCCGGTGGTTCAGCTTGTACCGTCCAACGCGCGCCAGATCGTACCGGCGGTCGTTGAAGAAGAGGTTTTCGAGCATCTGGACCGCATTGTCGCGGGTCGGCGGATCGCCGGGCCGCAGGCGGCGGTACAGCTCGATGAGCGCCTCGTCCTTGCTCTTGGTGGTTTCCTTGTCCAGGGTCGACTGGATGAAGCTCCGGTCCTCGTTCGTATCGACGTCGCGGAACAGATCCAGCAGTTCGTCGTTGGTCTCATACCCCAGCGCGCGCAGCAGAATGGTGACCGGCATCTTGCGCTTGCGGTCGACCTTGACGGAAATGATGTCGCGGTTCGAGGTTTCGAATTCGAGCCAGGCGCCGCGGTTCGGAATGAGTTTCGCGGAAGTCAGCGCCTTATTGGTCTGCGGGTCGAGATGCCGCTCGAAATAAACGCCCGGCGAGCGTACGAGCTGCGAGACGACAACACGCTCCGCCCCATTGATGATGAATGTACCGTCCGTGGTCATCATCGGGAAATCCCCGAGGAAGATGCCATCCGGACCGGTTTCCTTGATCTCTCCAGTCTCGTGCATGACGAGACGCGCCGACACCCGCAAGGGGGCGGCATAGGTCATATCGCGCTCGCGGCACCAGACTTCACACACGCGGGGGTCGCGCTTGGCTCGCGTTTTCTCGTCCCCATCCGGCATCCGGTGCCACGGTTCGTCGAACCGCGGATCGAAGATAGAAAGCTCCATCTTCTTGTGATGGTCGGTAATGGGCGAAATCTCATCGAGAAGCTCTTTGAGCCCTTCGCGTTTGAACCAATCGAACGACTCGAGCTGAATCTGCACCAGGTTCGGCATCTCGAGCGCGGTTGGAATACGGGAGTAGGTTCGCCGGCCGACACCGATGTTCGATGAAACCTGCCGATCCGCACTAACGATCGGCGGAAGCTCAGCAACGCTTCCGGTGACTCCTGCCATGTAGCAAGCCTCCAAATATAGTGACGCGACGAACACGAGATTGTGCTCGTTTTCGGGCGACCAGAGCGGTCGCGAGTTGGGGCGCCATCGTTGCCGCGGGTATGTTCCTCAATCGTCCGTGCCGGCGTCGATCCTGGTTTTCATATGGGAGGCATATGAAACCCGCCGGACACGACAAAAAAGGGACGGCTCAGGCCTCCCCGAATTGTGGTAACTTAGTTGGTGCGTGCAGCACTCGCCGTTCCAATTTTCATACCGGTTGAGAGTACAAACCCGCAACCGCAAGAGGAAATCGTACACGAGTTTGTACGTATTGTCAAGACGTGCGCGATGGCCAAAATTTTGGCGCAATTCATGCTTGGCCGACCGTATTGGGTCGCCTCGTTCCCAATCCGCGCCACCAATTCCACATGGACGTTCCACGTCCCATTTCGCTAGGCTTGCGCGGAATAGAGAGAGAACGGAATGACGGCGCATCGTTCTGCGTTGACGCCCACCGCTCCCCCTTCTATAATCGGCTGGCTATTCGGCAGCCTGCCCAGGTGGCGGAATCGGCAGACGCGCTAGCTTGAGGGGCTAGTGACCATTACGGTCGTGGGGGTTCAAATCCCTTCCTGGGCACCGCGGGAGCGGAAGCACCGTCGGGGCGATTAGCTCAGCTGGTCAGAGCGCCACGTTTACACCGTGGAAGTCAGAGGTTCGAACCCTCTATCGCCCACCAGCAACCGGCGCCATAGCCATTCAATGCCAAGGTAGCTCAGTTGGTAGAGCTCACGACTGAAAATCGTGCGGTCCGCGGTTCGAGTCCGCGCCTTGGCACCACCCACGTGAAACGAATGTCCTGAGTCCTGGGTTCTGCGTCCTGAGCAGTTGTTTCTCGCTGTCGGCGGCGTTCACGTCAATTGCCCCACCGTGCTCAGCCCGACGGGACTTCAAGTGCCGAGCGCCGCGGCTTCAGCCCGGTGTGGGTTACCTCGCCTATCTCTCCAAATGACTATGCTTCCTGCACGAATGTCGTGGATGGAGACCGGTCGTCGTGGCAACTACATTTCGAGATCGACGGGCAGCACGTCTGCAGCGACGACTGCATGAGCTCCGTGCCTGGAGAAATGACGCCGAGGTAGCCATTCCGGTCTGGTCTGCGACATTTCCAAGTGGGCATCGCCACGAGCTGCGGCTCGGCGACGTCTGGCCCGAGCACGATCTTCCCGTCATCTTCGAATCGACCTGTGCCATTCCCACCGAATGGCAAGGCAGCCCTGTCGACGTCGAGCTCTGGCTCGGGGGTGAGGCATTCGTCCAACTCTCGACCGGATTCCGGGGCGGCCTCAACCCCATGCACCATCGCTTCCCGGTGACCGATGCCGCGGCGGGCGGGGAGATCGTGTCCATCGTCGCCGAGGTGGTCCCTAAAGGCATTTTCGGCTCGAACATCGCCGAACCCCGCATCGAGCACGCCAAATTGGTGGTTCCCAACCGGGTCGTTCGTGCCTACGAACGCGACCTGACCATGATCGCCGGCGCATGCGACGCTCTGGGAGATCACGAGGTGGTCGATCTCCTCTTCGACGCCGCCGAGCAATCGCTGTCCGAGTTATCTCCCTCTTTTCCCACCGGCACCGAAGCAACCGTTTCCCGCTACGTACATGGATATGCGTCGGGAATCGGCTCGTCGACTGCGGCGCTTCCATCAGACTGGATCGGGATCGACGCCGTCGACAACCAGCGTCCAACCATGCCGATCTGGCAGCTTCCCGATGCCGAGGCAGTCGCTCCGCTCGATCAGGCCGCGGTCGATGCCATCACACGCGCCCGAACGATCCTTGCCAGCCGACTCGACACGATCAAGGGCATCTATCCGCCGGTCGGACGGCTCTGTCTCACCGGACACGCCCATACCGATCTCGCGTGGCTCTGGCCGGTCGCCGAAACCCGCCGCAAATTACGGCGCACCTGGTGGACAGTCATCGATCTGATGGATCGATACCCGGATTTCATCTTCAACCAGTCGTCAGCGCAGGCGTACGCCTGGATCGAGGAAGACGATCCCGAGCTCTTCGAACAGGTCAAGGCGCGCGTGGCGGACGGCCGATGGGATCCGGTCGGTGGTTCATGGGTGGAGCCGGACGCGAATATCACCGGCGGAGAATCGTTCGTCCGGCAGCTGCTCTATGGACAACACTACTTCGAATCGAGATTCGGGCGGCGCCACGCTGTCGCCTGGCTACCAGACGTGTTTGGCTACTCCGGTGGACTCCCGCAAATCCTCCGGCTCGCCGGCATCGACGGCTTTTTCACGATCAAACTGAACTGGAACGAAGCCAACGACTTCCCGTTCGACCTCTTCCAGTGGGAAGGGATCGACGGCAGCTCGGTCACCGCACACACGTTTTCCAATCCCGGTCACGGGTACAACGGCAACATCGTTCCCTTCGACACGCTGGGAACCTGGCACAATTTCCGGGGCAAGACGCGGCACGACGAATCGCTCTTCTCGTTCGGGTGGGGTGACGGCGCCGGCGGTCCAACCGACCGCATGCTGGAGAACTACGAGCGGATTCGCGACTTCCCCGCCCTTCCCCGTTTGCGGATGGGCAAGGTCGAGGAATTCTTTGCCTCGCTCCCACCCGACGATCTGCCGAACGTCGTGGGCGAGCTCTATCTCGAGCTGCATCGCGGCACGCTGACCACCCAGGCGAGAACCAAGAAACTCAACCGTGCGTCCGAGCATCGCCTTTTCGAAGCCGAAGTCTTTAGCAGCATCGCCTCGCTCGACGGATATCACCCGCCCGCAGGCGAGCTCGAAGCTGCCTGGAAATCGCTGCTCCTCAATCAATTCCATGACATCCTTCCAGGCTCGTCGATCGCGGAGGTGTATATCGACACAGAGCGCGAGCTGACGGAGGTGATCGAGACGGCAACGAATCTCCGCGACGCGGCACTCGCACATGGCGCCGGCGACGCTCCCCGGCTCGTCGTCGCAAATGCCGCGCTCTCCCCTCGTCCATTGACCGCGTTGATTCCGGACGAACTTGTCGCGAATCTACGCCCCGATTTCTCAACGAGTGGCCTCGTCACGCAGACCGTCGACAGCGGCACCTTGATCGCCTGTCCCGGAGCTCAGGTTCCCGGCCTTGGTTCCATTACGGTTGCGCGGTCGACGCCCACCAGGCCCATCGACGCCGTCTCCGCGACGACCTCGGACCACGGATTCACCCTCGAGAATCACCAGCTTCTGGTCCTGATCGGCCCGGATGGCGCCATCCATCGTCTCTACGACAAATCGTTCGCTCGCGACGCAATGGCGGATCGCGCGAACCAGATCTGGGCGTATGTCGACAAACCCTATGCCTGGGATGCCTGGGACATCGACGAGACGTATGCTCGCGACGGCGAGGAGATCGTCACGGTCCATCAACTCGGCATCGTAGAGTCTGGACCGATTCGCGCGGCGGTACGCGTGGAGCGTCGCTGGCGTGACTCGCGCCTCGAACAGACGTACCGTCTCTACTCAGACTCCAAACGCCTCGACATCGTCACGAAGGTCGATTGGCATGAGCGCCAGGTATTGCTCAAAACTCGTATGCCGCTGGCGATTCGTTCGCATCAGGCGGCGTTCGAGACGATGTACGGCGCCGTCTACCGGCCCACCCATCGCAACGGCCCCTGGGACGCCACCCGATTCGAGGGGTGCGCTCATCGGTGGGGAGACCTCTCGGAACCCGGCTTCGGCGTGGCGTTGCTCAACGATGGCAAATATGGGTACGAGGCATTGGGCTCAGATTTGATGCTCTCGCTGCTGCGCGGGCCACTCTACCCCGACCCGCTGGCAGACGAGGGAGAGCACCGCTTTACCTACAGCCTCCTGCCGCATGCGGGAACGTGGGCCGAATCGCATGTTGCACGGGAAGCCTTCTCGCTCAATAGTCCACTGATCGTCACAAACGGCACACCTCGGCCAAGCTTCATCACCGTCTCGGGTCCCGATCTGGGGATCGGAGCGCTCAAGAACGCCGAGGACGGTGACGGCCTGGTCGTCCGGCTGTACGAACCGAACGGCGCGCGCGGCACCGCCGAGCTTAGCTTCGCGCGTCCGTTCCAATCGGTCGCACCGGTGAATCTGCTCGAGGACGCCATCGACAACCTGGACGGAATCGAGCGCATCGACGACCGCCGGCTCCGTATCGAGTTCCGGCCATTCGAAATCAGATCGCTTCGCCTGCGGTCCTGACGTGGTTTACGACTCGGTCGGGAGATCGAGCCGTTCGCCCCATTCGTTCCACGATCCGTCGTAGTTGGCCATATTGCGGTGACCGATCCGGTCGAGGGCGAAAAGAACCGCGGTGGCGGTTACCCCGCCGTTGCAATAGGCAACCACCTTCTCATCGCCGGTGATCCCGGCCGCGGCGACCACATCCCGCAGATCGTCGTCCGATTTCCAGGTTCCCCCCGAGGTGTAGAGCGTTTTCGCGTTCAGATTGACGGCGCCTGGAATGTGTCCCCGGCGCGACCCACGATAGACCTCCCCCGAGTATTGATTCGGATCGCGCGCGTCGACCAGCACAACCGACGGGTCGTCGATCGCTGCGACGACGTCATCGACCCGGTAGCGCGACTCCGCATGCTCAGACGGGGTGAAGCGCACGCTCGGTAGCTCGGGTGTCTCATCGGTCACTGGGAGCCCGTCCTTCAGCCATTTATTCATGCCGCCGTCCAGGACTGCCACCGCCGGATGCCCGTAGTAGTTCAGCGCCCACCAAAGTCGAGTGGCGAAATGCCCGCCGGAATGGTCGACCACCACGACATCGGAGTCGTCTCCGATACCAATCGCCTCCATCGCCGTCTTGAATCGGTCCGGCGGCGCAATCTGCGCTGGAATCGGATCGTCCGGATCGATAATATCGACCGTCCAGTCGACAAAGACCGCGCCTGGAATATGCGCCTCGTCGTATTCGTTCTTCGCCCCGACGTACGTGGAGATCTGTTTTCCGTCGCCCGTACCGGCATCCACGGTCTTCACATACCCGCGGATATCGACGACACGCACCGACGGCTCGAGGAGATGGTCCTCGAGCCAATCGGTCGAAACAAGGGTTCCCGGGAGAAGTGACATCTGCCGCTCGCTTTCCTCTGGTAGATCGGTGGTCGAATCGACCAACCTCGATGGCTACAGGATAGCGAACGGCAGCCGAGAACGGAGTCTAATGAACGGTGATCGGCGCGAGCTCGTCG
>JAMLHN010000007.1 GCA_023957115.1 Thermomicrobiales bacterium | reverse complement strand
AGATCAGCGAAAAGTCCTGATAGGCGCCTTAGCCGCCATCGCTCTAGTGGTGTTTGTGCGTACGCCCGATAAGGAACGGTTTTTCCAGATAGGCATGGCGGGTCTCTTCTGCTTAACCATCTTCCTCTTTTTTGCGGCATTCTTAGCGAAAGTGATCCCAATTTGGTGGGACAAGAAGCGATTCTAGCTAGGATCTCTTTCTTTCCAAGGGGGAGCCTGTTGACATCAACAGTCAAAGGAATCTGGAGATAGCTCTTGGTTGGATTACATGTCCATCAACACCAGCGCATCGCCCCGCGACTAAGCCATCATACAGCCGCTTCGCCGTCCGTTGGTCCAAAGATCACCTTCCGACTTTTCCTGACACTGTATCGAAAGTAGGGATTCTCGAACGGCTGATCCTCGATCAAATCCACGTGGCGCCCGAAGAGTGCTTCAAGTGCATCTGCGAAATCGAGAAAGCGTTTCACCAAGCCAGGGGAAACATCCGAGAATTCGTAGATCAGATCGATATCGCTCGTCTCTGGATCGAACTCACCAGTCGCCGCGGACCCAAACACCTCGAGCTTCCGCACCCCGTATGTGCGGCAAAGCTCACCAATGGCGTCCAGATTGTCGGTAATCAAGTCGATCATTCTGACTGCTCCCCACGATCCCAGCATACCGTGTTCAGGGATTGTGGCGTACTGGTCCAATCGAGCATCGAGCGACGATGTCGATGAAGGTATGGTGAGATCGACGAGGTATATCGGGCCGGCCTCGGTTCGGACACGCTACGGCATCCAAAGAGGAAGATACCCACATGACCAAGGTAACCGCCGAACTTTGCATCTCCGCCGACGGCTTCTCCGCCGGCCGCAACCAAACCGAAGAACGTCCCTTCGGTGAGGATGCTGGAAACGGCTTCGGCAACCGGCTGCACGACTGGCGGTTCACCGGCGACGAAGAAGGACGGGCCCTCATGGATCGGTTTTCCGCCAACAAGGCGTACATCCTGGGGCGCAACATGTTCGGGCCGGTGCGCGGCGAATGGGATCGGGACTGGAACGGCTGGTGGGGCGACGATCCGCCGTATCACAAACCCGTCTTCGTATTGACCCACTATCCGCGCGATCCACAACCGATGCAGGGCGGCACAACCTTCTACTTCGTGACCGATGGCATCGAGTCGGCATTGCAGCACGCGCGCGACGTACCTGGCGACGGCAACATCGCGGTCATGGGGGGCGCCACCACCATCAATCAATATCTCGCCGCGGGCCTGATCGATGAGCTGCGGTTGCATATCGCGCCGTTTACGATGGGCGCAGGCACACGGATCTTCGACGGCGTTCCGCCGTTGAATCTCCAGCAGATCGAGTCGAGCACGAGCAGCTCGATCACGCATGTTACCTATCGCATGCTGCTCTGACGCGCGCTGGCGGAGTATGGCGCTTCACGTCCCCTGCCGTTCGTTGGCTCGACTCGCTGCGGCGAAGAGATTCCTTCGGCGTTGCTCGGGACAGGCGCTTCGACTTCGCTCAGGATGACGGGGGGTAGGGTCCCAACTCCCAGATCCTAACTCCCAACTCCTCATCGGACACTGAACCGTGCTCCCCGGTAAACTTCCTGCCACGAAGGAGCGCGCCTGCATGCAATCGACATCCGCGATCTCGGAGACCGGGATTGCGCCGGTGGCCCAACTTACCGATCGGATCCTGGCCGGAATCCGGATGGCGGTCATCGGCAAGGACGAAACCGCGGAGTTGTTGCTGGCGGCCATGCTCGCCGGCGGTCACGTTCTGCTGGAAGATGTTCCGGGGGTCGGCAAGACGACGCTGGCGCGCGCCATGGCCCAGGCCTTTGGTGGGACCACCCGGCGCATCCAGTTCACCCCGGACCTGCTGCCGAGCGATGTGACCGGGATCACCTATTTCGATCAGAAGACCACGGAGTTCCGGTTCCGTCCCGGGCCGATTTTCGCCAACGTGGTCGTGGCGGATGAGATCAATCGCGCAACGCCGAGAACGCAATCGGCCCTGCTGGAGGCCATGCAGGAGCGAACGGTCAGTATCGAAGGGGAAACCCATCCGTTGCCGGCTCCCTTTCTGGTGGTCGCCACCCAGAATCCAATCGAGCTGGAGGGGACCTTTCCCCTTCCCGAAGCGCAGATCGACCGATTCATGATGCGGCTCAGCATGGGCTATCCCGCTGAATCCGAGGAAATCTCGCTCGTCCTGGGAGAAATCGCTGCCGGTTCTCCGGTCGAAGCCGCCGGCACGCCTGAGGAGGTTGAGGCCGCCCGTCGCACCGTCCAGCAGGTCTACCTCTCGCCGGAAACAGCCGAGTACCTGACTACGATCGTCCGCGCGACCAGAACCGCGCCCGGTGTGGAGCTGGGCGCCAGTCCGCGCGCGTCATTGGCGTTGGGTGCGGCGGCGCGGGCACTGGCCGCGATCCAGCATCGTGCCTCGGTCACGCCGGCCGATATCAAGCGGCTGGCGCCGGTGGTGCTGGAGCATCGCGTGGTGATGACCGTCGAGGCCCGGTTACGCGAGCAGACCCCGGCTGCGCTGATCGAGCGTGTCCTGGCCACCACACCGGTGCCGGTGGAAGGCAACATCGGTCTCGCAAACGGGTCATGATTCGCCTGCCGTCTCGCATCCGGCTCCCCCATACCCTACGGCTCTCCGGCGAAGGGGACCGCAGTCTCTATTTCGGCCGGTTCTGGATCTATGGCGCACTGCTGCTGGTGTTGACCGGCGCCGTGCTCGACAGTTATCCAACCGTGCTCGTTGGTTTGCTTGTGCTCTGCACCGCGGCCGGGTCCAGTCTCTGGAATCGCTATGCGCTGAACGACGTTGGATTCGAAACGCGCCTTTCGACCCATCGCGCGTTCCCCGGCGACCGGGTCGAGCTCGAGGTCACCCTCGTCAACGACAAACCGCTTCCACTCCCGGAGATCACCGCGAATCTAACCATGTCGGAAGCGCTCGAACCGGACGGTTGGGAGAGCACCGTCGAAGGCGCCTCGATCAACCGGACCCTGGATCTCCGGGCCAGTCTGCGTCCGTTCGAACGGCGAACCTGGACAATTGCGCTCGACTGCCGGCGGCGTGGTCCTTGGAGTGTCGGCAGCGCGACGCTACGCTCAAGCGACCCGTTCGGGTTCTTTTCCAGCCGGCGCGTCGTCGGGAAGAAGGAAGAGCTGATCGTCTATCCGCACTCCTGGCCAATCCAGGAGCCGCCGGCCAGGAACGAACGTTTGATGGGTACCCTCACCGCCCGGCGCCGGTTGGTTACAGATCCCATGCGCCGCGCGGGGGTGCGCGACTATCATCCGGAAGATCCCTTTCGGACCATCAATTGGAAAGCGACCGCCCGGACTGGCAGCCTGAAAGTGAATGTCAACGATCCGGTCGTTTCCACGATGGTGATGATCGTGCTCAATCTCGACACCTTCACCCACTATTGGGAAGGTCTGGCGATCGAACAGAGCGAGCGGGCCATCGAAATAGCCGCGTCGATCGCCCGGTGGGGGATCGAACAGCAGATGAGTGTCGGGCTTTCGACAAACGGACTGATAGCCGGGTTCGATACGCCACTGCGCATCCCATTCGGACGCGGACCACAGCATGAAGCCCAGATCATGAACGGTTTGGCGCGCCTCTGGGCATTCTCGACTGTTCCGGTTGCCCAGGTGCTCCGTCAGGAGCGCGTTCGATGCGGCCGGGAGACGACGTTCGTAATCGTCTCTCCGATGACATCGTCCGCGATTGCGAGTGAGCTCCGGCTCTATTCGCTTGCGGGCATCGACCCGATCTTCGTGCCGGTGGGCGAGGCGACGCTTCATCCACCGGCGGATCTGCCGCTCTGGCCGCTCGACGGTCCGGCGCCAATGACCGAGTCCGCGGCATGAGCGCATCGCTGACCTACAGTCGCCGGGCGTGGATCGTCGAGCTCCTGCTCCTGCTGGCCGAGGGAATTCTGATCTGGATGGTTGCCGCTCTGGCAGTCGCCCCATTCACGTCCCCGTCTGTTCCCGTCAGTCCGGCGTTGACGATCGGGTTTGTGGTCGTTGCCGGTGGACTTCCCCGCCTGCTGCACGACCGGGGAATCTGGCTCCGGAGCTTTGGCGTCGTCATAGCCATCGCGATTGTGCTCTCGACCCTGATCGCCATCAAGTCGATCTCGTTTCCAGGATACGCCTGGCTCGATGCGAGCTGGCTCCGTGAAACGGGACGATCGCTCATTTTCGAGCCGTCGGGAGCCGATATCGTGGTCTGGGCTCCGATCGGTCTCAGCGCCACGATCTGGTGGCTTACCCGTTTCAATACGAGTCCGGGGCTGGATCGCTGCCGCACCATGTTGCAGGTTGCCGCCGTGGTCACGGCTGTCGTGGCGGTTTCATCGATCACGGTCGCGACCGGTCCCGCCAACCGTGCGCTGACCCTTGGCATCATCGCGGTCTTCACGTTCGTTCTGGTTGCAATGGCCATTGCCAGGCAGGGAAACGACGCCACCCAGGGGCCTCGTCGCCTGCTGACCACGGTGCTCTTGCCGACCTTCGCCATCGTGGCGATTGCCACCATCCTTACCTCGTTGGTGATGTTCGAAGGCATCCATTCGCCGTCCGGTTCGCTTTCGTTGCTGGAATGGGTGCTGGACCCGGTTTTTCAGGTTCTGATCTTGCTGTTGACCCTGCTGGTCATGGCCATCTCTCTTCCGATTCTATGGCTTCTTTCGCTGGGCAATTACCGGCCGGTATCGATGACCGGGTTCGGAACCAATGGGGAGACTGATCCAACCCAGTCGATGCTCGACTGGCAACCAGCACAACCGATCCGCTATGTTCTGGCGTCGCTGGCGCTGTTGCTGCTTTTCTATGGGTTGACCCGGTTTGGACTCGCACTCACGCGCCGGGATGCGGACCGGCTCGAAACCGGCGAACGGAGCTATGGCAGGGGCAGGAGACCTGGCGGATGGCTCGACCGGTTGCGCCGGTCCTTCGGCCGGAACGCGGATCGCGACCGGCTGGCCGATCTGCGCAACGATCCAGTTTGGTCACATACCATTCGTATACGGGAGATCTATGCCGACTGGCTCAGATACGCCCAGGCACATCAGCTTGGCCGGTCGGTGGCGGAAACCGCGCCCGATCTCGACTCCCGCGCGGCGCCCAGGCTTACGACGCCGGCCGCGGTTGCCGCCCTCGACGAGCTCACTGAAATCTATGAAGGCGTACGCTATGCAGCAACACCGGCCACGCCCGAGCAAGCCGAGCGTGCTGCCAGCGCCTGGACCCGGCTCAGGCAGAGCGAGCCGCAACGAGGTCCTGAGTCGTGAGCCCTGGGTCCTGAGCAGCGGCTTTCGACGTTCTCTGGACCCTGGACTGCCAGAAGGATTCTTCTAGCGCGCTATCTACCCAGGACTCAGAACCCAGAACTCAGGATATAACTCATCGATGGCTCCCCTTCCCAACGATGCTCCAGTTGGCATCTACCTCCACATTCCCTTCTGCCACCATATCTGCCCGTATTGTGACTTCAATACGTTTCGCGGCCTGGAATCGCTCATACCGCGTTATGTCGATGCGCTCGTTCGCGATATCGAATCCAATGGCGGCGGTTCGGCACAGACGATCTATCTGGGTGGGGGGACCCCATCCCTGCTTTCTCCACAGCAGCTCGACCGTATTCTGACCGCGTGTCGCAATGCCTTCGAGCTCGATCCAGTCGCCGAGATCACCCTTGAGGCCAATCCAAACGGCCTCGATGCTGCCTGGTTCGAGGGAGTGCAGCAGGTTGGGGTCAACCGGCTCAGCATCGGTACACAAACCTTCGACCGGAAAGGCCTTCGCGTGCTCGGGCGCCAGCATGAGGCTGCCGACGCCATCGCCGCCGTTGCCATGGCCCGCGACGCTGGGATCGGCAATCTCTCGCTCGACCTCATCTTCGGCTGGCCCGGGCAGACCGTCGATCGATGGAAAGCGGACCTGGAGCAGCTTCTTACCTTGCCTGGAGGGGCCCCCGAGCATTGCTCGCTCTATAGCCTGATCGTCGAACCCGGTACTCCGATGGCCGATGCGGTCACCAGAGGGGTGCTGACCGTGCTGGATGACGATACGACCGCCGATCTCTACGAGATCGCGATGGACACCCTGGGCGCAGCCGGCTGGACGCATTACGAGATCGCCAACTTCGCTCGCGAGCCGCGCTTCCTTGGCCGGCACAATCTCGTCTACTGGCGCAACGGCGCCTACGCGGCGTTCGGCGCCGGGGCCCATGGACGGATCGGCAACGAGCGGTTCATGAACCATCTCAAACCGTTGACCTGGATCGAGGCGGTCGAGTCTGGCGCATCTCCGGTCTCCAACGTGGAGCATCTCTCCCCCGAGATCCAGATGGGTGAGACCATGATGCTCGGGCTCCGCCTGTTGGGTGAGGGCGTAAGCGCGGCAGCATTCGCAACCCGTCACGGTGTCGCGCTGGACGAGCGCTTCGGTGCGCAGATCGAGGAGCTGGCCGCGCTTGGTCTTGTCGACTGGGACGACGAACGCGTGCGTCTCACGCATCGTGGCACGCTGCTGGCCAACGACGTCTGCGCCCGCTTTCTGTAGGCATTCCCTCATCCCGACCGGCGTCTCCAGAGGGCGAGCCCCCGGACGAGCGTTCGTACTGGTACCATCGCTCTCCCGCACGCGCCTGCATTCCATGGCTGAGGATCCAATGACCATCATCGACTGGCTGCTCGACTCCGATCCCGCTATCCGCTGGCAGGTCATGCGTGACCTGGCCGGCGCACCGGCAGAAGAAGTGATCATCGAACGTGCGCGCGTCGCCACCGAGGGATGGGGAGCGGAACTCCTTGCCCAGCAAGCGCCGGATGGGAGCTGGGGCGGGGTGGCCTTCAATCAGGGATACGATTCGACGATGCACGTGCTGACGTTGCTGCAATGCTTCGGGCTCGATCCGGTCAGCCCCCAGGCGCGTCATGCCCTGGGCCGCGTGCGCGAGGGCGTCGTCTGGCCCGGCTGGGGTCCGAATGGCACGGATAATCCCTATTTCACCGGCGAAGTCGAGCCGTGCATCAATGGGCAGGTCGCGGCGGCCGGTGCGTACTTTGGGCAGGATGTTCGTGGGCTGATCGACCGGCTCCTGAGCGAGCAGCTCGACGACGGCGGCTGGAACTGCGAGGTCGAAAACGGATCGATCCGCTCCTCGTTCAACACCACCATTTGTGTGCTGGACGCGTTGCTCGCGTACGAGCGCGCGTTCGGGATACGCCCCGACATCACATCCGTGCGAACGCGCGGTGAGGCCTATCTGCTCGACCGTCAGCTCTTCAAGCGACGGTCGACCGGTGAACCGATCGAGCGAGACCGAAAGCGGGGCGACGATTGGCGCCGGTTCGCGTTTCCGACCTGGTGGCATTACGACATTCTGCGTGGACTCGAGTACCTGTGCGCCGCGGGCATTTCTCCCGATGCTCGTATCGACGATGCGATCGAGTTGGTTCGGTCCAAACAGCAACCGGATGGCCGCTGGCTGCTCGACGTCCAGTATCCCGGCAATCTTCCAGTCGATCTTGGCGAAACCGTGGGTAAGCCCAGCCGCTGGATCACTCTGCGCGCCCTGCGTGTCCTGCGTTGGGCAGAAGGGTAG
This sequence comes from Thermomicrobiales bacterium, assembly GCA_023957115.1. GTDB lineage: Bacteria > Chloroflexota > Chloroflexia > Thermomicrobiales > UBA6265 > JAMLHN01. The sequence continues at coordinate 117,225 of JAMLHN010000007.1, read as the reverse complement.
CGCGAGCCCAACGTCCGAGGTCCAATGAGGGGCCAGGATCGAGAAACCTGGAGCAAGAAAATCGAACTCCTACATCCCAACTCCTAACTCCCCGTATCCTCCCTCTACAATGCCGGAATGAATCACGTGTTGGCAGAAGAGGGAAGCGCATGGGCAACGAGATCATCTTTTCATCCGCAGTCGAGCTGAGCGAGCGGATTCACAAGAAGGACGTTTCCGCTCGTGAGGTGATGGAAGCGCATCTCGCGCAGATCGAGAAGGTCAATCCGCAGGTCAACGCCATCGTTTCCATGCTCGACCCGGACGAGGCGATCGAGCACGCGGTTGGCAAAGACCGTGCTCTTGCCTCCGGCGCCGAGGTGGGGCCGATGCACGGATTTCCACATGCGGTTAAGGATCTTTGCGATGCCGCCGGGTTCCCGACAACCCAGGGTTCGCTCTTGTTCAAGGACAACATCGCCACGCAGGACGCGCTGATCGTGGAACGGGTCCGCCAGGCAGGTGGCATCGTCATCGGGAAGACGAACGTTCCCGAATTCGGGCTCGGTTCGCATACCTACAATCGCGTGTTCGGTCCTTGCCACAATCCCTACGATCTGACCAAGAGCGCCGGCGGGAGCAGCGGCGGCGCGGGAGCGGCGCTGGCAAGCGGGATGCTTCCCCTTGCCGATGGTAGCGATACCGGCGGCTCGCTGCGCAATCCTGGCAATTTCAACAATGTGGTCGGATACCGGGTCTCCCCCGGTTTGGTCCCTGCCTGGCCGAACTCCAAGCCGTGGCTCGGGTTGGGCGTCAAGGGTCCGATGGCCCGCACCGTCGACGATTGCACGTTCTTCCTTTCGGTGCTCGCCGGACCGGACCCGCGCGACCAGCTTGCCTATCCGGTCGATCCGGCGCGGTTTCGACAACCGCTGGACCGTGACTTCAACGGCGTCAAGGTCGCCTGGTGTCCCGATCTGGGTGGCCTGCCGCTCGATCCACGCGTCCGGTCGACCCTCGAAGCCCAGCGCGCGACCTTCGAGGCGCTTGGTTGCACGGTCGTCGATGTCGCGCCCGATCTCTCGGGCGCCGAAGAGTGCTTTCAGATTCTGCGTGCCGCATCCATGGCCGAGGACGAACGCGGCCTGCTGAACTATCCCCCGGGTGAGGTCAAACCCGAGGCGATCTGGAATATCGAATATGGCAAGAAGCTCTCCGCTGCCGATTTCGACCGAGGCATGTCGATGCAGCAGCAGATCTTCGAGCGGTTACGGCAGTTCATGACGGAATACGAGTTCGTTCTCTGCGCCGTCAATCAGGTGCCTCCCTTCCCGATCGAGTGGGATTGGCCACACGACATCGACGGCGTACCGATGGAGACGTATATCTCCTGGATGCAGTCCGCCTATTTCATTACCGTCACCCGATCCCCGGCAATTTCGGTTCCTGCCGGGTTTACCGATGACGGCTTGCCAATCGGGCTGCAAATCGTCGGCCGCTTCCGGGACGATCTTGGCGTCCTGCAACTCGCCAAGGCGTTCGAAACCGCAACCGAGTTCTGGAAGATCCGCCCGGCGGTCGCAATCTAACGCATTGCAGAGTGGTACCACCGGCGGTACGATCTCGGAGAGCGGCAAATGGGGAAGCGTGACAAGCTCATTGAGCTCATTTGTGTTCGAAGGCCACCAGAAGCCCGCTTCAGCGATGTCACACAATTGCTCGAACTGGAAGGCTTCATGCAGCTTCGGCAGAGGGGAGTCACGTGACTTTTTTGCGGAGAGGGAAGTCGTGCCATTGTCATTCCCAAGTCTGGCGGCATGGTCAAGCGAGTCTATCTGAATGAGATCTGCGCCAATTTGGAGCTTGGAGAGGAGTAACGGCAATACGAGTGAACACCACGCTCGAAGAGGCGCTGAGTCGCCATTACCGGTTCGACGTCATTGCGGATCCAGATGGCGGATACGTCGTTCGGTTTCCCGATCTTCCCGGCTGTATGACCCAGGTCGAAAACGTCGATGAAGTCAGCGCCGCCGCTGAGGAGATCCGGACGCTCTGGATCGAAACCACCTTCGATTTGGGCCAGGAGATTCCGCTTCCTACCTATCCCGAAGAGTTCAGTGGCAAATTCAATGTCCGCATTCCGAGATCGCTGCACCGAGATTTGGTACACCGCGCTGAAGAAGAAGGTGTCAGTCTGAATCAACTCGTCGTGAGCCTGTTGTCGGATCGTTCGCGCTGGGGGACGCAATCGCCGGGACCGCAAACAACACAGCGTTCGTCTGAGCCACGGAAGCTCGCCAAAGTCAGCTAGAAGCAAAAGGACTCAAGCACATAATGCTTACGACCCTGGTCGGTTTGCCCATCGAACAGCTCGATACCCCCGCGCTGCTCGTCGATCTCGACGCGCTCGAACGGAACATCGCCCGTATGGCCGCGGACATCGAGGCCCGCGGTTCGTCCTGGCGGCCGCATAGCAAGGCCAACAAGTCGCCGGCGATCGCGCATCTGGAGCTCGCGGCGGGGGCGATCGGCATCGCTTGCGCCAAGCTCGGGGAGGCCGAGGTCATGGCGGCGAGCGGCGTCCCCAATATCATGGTGCCCAACCAGGTCGTCGGTCCGATCAAGGCGCGCCGCGCCGCCGCATTGGCCACCCAGACCCGGCTCATCCTGGCCGTCGACAGTGAGACTCAGGCACGCCAGCTCGATGAGGCGGCTGTCGCCCTGGGGACGCATCCGGAAGCCGTCATCGAGCTCGATACCGGGATGAACCGTGGCGGTCAGCCCCCTGGCGACAAGGTCATGCGGCTGGCCGAGCTCATTGCCGGCATGGATGGATTGACGTTTTCGGGAGTGATGACGTGGGAGGGGCACTGTATGTCAGTGTCCGACCCCGTCGAGCGCGAAGCCGCCATCCGCTCATCGGTCGGCAAGCTAGTGGACATGGCGGAGCGGATTCGCGCCGCCGGTATACCGGTCGAAATCGTTTCCGCCGGCGGGACCGGGACCTACCTGACTACCGCCAGTATCGAAGGGGTGACCGAGGTGCAGGCCGGCGGTGGTATCTGGGGCGATCAGGTCTATCTGAATCTGGGCGCGAACGTCGAGCCGGCGCTTTCGATCATGGCGCAGGTCGTGAGCCGCCCGCAGCCCGACCGGATTCTGACCGATGCCGGGCGCAAGACGGTCGATCCGTCGAATATGCCGCCGATCCCGCAGAATGTTCCTGAATACATCTCCCAGGCGTTCTCGGCTGAGCATGGCAAGATCGTGCTGTCCGAGCCGTCAAAGACGCCTGGCGTCGGCGACCGCATCTTCTATCGTGTCGGCTATTCCGACCAGTGCAACCACCTGCACGAGAACTTCTACGGGGTCCGCGACGGCGTGGTGGAAGCCATTTGGCCAGTGTTGGCTCGGGGCCGGATTCAGTAGCCAAAGAGGAGCGTGTACGCTCACGTATCTTGCTTGCGCGCCACGACTCGATGACGCTGCCGGCTGAACCTGCCACATTCCGAACGTAATCGCACCACGTTCGATCACGCCATAGCCGTCACTCGCTGAATCAGATGCTACCTGTGCCAAGCACATCCGCGAACCCGATCGTGCCTGTGTAGACCTCGGTCGTGCCGTCCATGGTGACGACCGGGTTCGCGGCTACGAATTCGGCGACTGCCGCATCGCCGGTGGCAAGCTGCTCGGCGGTTTCCCAGATGTTGAACGAGATGCGGCCGTCCGGCGTGCCCAGCCACCCGTAGAGCACGAAGCCGTCCATCTCGCGCAGGGTCGGAATCAGCTCGTCGCGTACGGTTTGGATAATGGCCTCGATATCGGTTTCCGCGGTATTGATGCGATGCCGGAAGGTAACCTGGCAGCCGGTTAGATGCGGAGGCGCCTCGGAGGCCGGACGATTGGTCGCTTCCCAGATGCGTACCGGACCCTGCTCGGCCAGCGGCGTCTCTGGCGTCAACCGCGGATCGAGCCCGGCGACGTAATCCTTCGCAACCTCGTCCGCCTCCGCGGTGGCGGCTTCGTCGGCCAGTAATGTCATCGTCAGCGAGGCGGCCGGATTCTCATTCTCGAACGCGAAGAGGTAGCCGAAGTACCCGGGAATCGCCGTGGTTTGTGGCAGAAAACGGTACATGACATCTGGAAAGACGGCCTGGTTCAGCTCGGGTGTCGACAATGCCCGAACCCGAATGATGCCGTAACCGGGCGCACTCGGGTCCTCAGCAACGGGTGAGGCGTCCTGCGCCAGCGCGAGAGACGAAATGGCGAATGGCGCGGCGGCCGCAACGGCGGCGCTGCCCAGCAGTGTCCGACGGGAAAGAGGCATGAACGTGACCCTCCGCACGTGGTGCTCGAAACGAGATGCGTTTGCGGGCATCATAGCTGAGAATTGGGTCGTCCCGGATGACCAAAAAGGCGCCATCGGGGTGCCACGATCGGGAAGAAGAGCGTGACGCTTCTTGCGTGCAAACGCGTTCCCGGTGAACGAATCCACGATGTCGTGCACTGAAAAATTCTGTGTCAATTTCGCGCGATGGTCGTGTCGGCTGTTCGAATCCCTTACGGTCTTGTAGGATTTGGGTGTATCGCTACCAAGAGCACTCCCGCCGGCAACGAACGCGGATTGGGATTCGACAGAACCGTGAGGGAATGACAGATGTCGATAGCTGAGGACGTACGCGTGCTCGACCGGCTCCGGAGCCGGCAGGTTGCCACGCGCGAGCGACTCTACGAGATCAATGGGGAACCGAGCGAGCTCATCCTCGAGAAGCACACCACCTATCTGACCCCACTGCTCGAAGAATTCATCATGGCGGCGCCCTTTTTCATGATCGCGACCTCCGACGCCGCTGGGAACTGCGATGTTTCGCCCAAAGGCGATCCCGCCAGCTCGGTCAGGATCCTCGATGCGCGCACGCTGGTCGTGCCGGACCGCCCAGGCAACCGGCGCGTCGATGGGCATCGCAACATCCTGGAGAACCCGCATATCGGATTGATCTTCGTGGTTCCCGCAGTGGAAGAGACGGTCCGCGTCAATGGCCGCGCCTTCCTGACCGACGATCCCGAGCTGCTCGAATCGATGCAGGTTCAGGGAAAGACGCCGAAGCTGGCAACCGTTGTCGAAGTCGACGAGGCCTACGTGCATTGCTCGCGGTCGTTCCTGCGGGCTGGACTCTGGAAAGCGGAAACCTGGCCCGATCCCGACACCATCCCGACCATCGGCGCCATGATGGCCGAGCAAAAGGGCTGGGAGCCGCCGGACGAATCACAAGGCAAACGGCAGGAAGAGTACCGGAAGCACCTGTACTAAACGGGTCCGGAGTTCCGAGTCCGGACCGGGAGCGTTTCCCAAGACTGAAGTCATGGGCTCATACCCCTAATGGGGTGCCTTGGCTTGCGCCATCTGATCCGGATATTGAGGGAGGGGCGGATGTCAGCTTGGCGGACATACTATCACCTGGTTTGGGCGACGCACCATCGAGAACATTGGCTCACGCCCGAGCGTATGACGATGCTGCAGCAAGCTTTTCGAGTAGTTGCAAAAGACCAGGGGGCGTTTACCCACGCAGTTGGGGGCATGCCAGACCATGTCCATGTCGCGGTGTCCATACCTCCAACCATTGCAGTATCCGAGTACGTTCAACGGCTCAAGGGTTCATCGAGTCGATTCATCAACAAATCTCTTGAGTTTCCAGAACTTGATGGATTGACGTGGCAACGAGAGTTCGGGGTGGATACTTTTGGGCAACGATCGTTGCCGGATGTCGTCGCATACATCGAAAATCAGGCCGAGCGCCACGCAAACAACGACCTCTGGCAAACATTCGAATCATTACCGCCCAAACGCGGAAGTTGAGTTCGAAACGGCGCGACCCTACCGGAGTTTGAGCCCATGACTTCAGTCTTGGGCAAGTCTCCTCCGGACCCCGAACTCCCGCCTCCTATCCCTTCTCCGAGCCCAACGTCAGACCCGAGATGAAGTAGCGTTGCAACGCGAAATAGACGACCAGGGTTGGCAATGCCACGAAGACCGAGGCAGCGGCGATCAGGTTGTCATCCGTGAAGAACTCACCACCCAGATTCGCCAGTGACGACGTGATCGGCCGGTCGGCGCCTTGTTGCTCCAGCACCACGGCCCAGAAGAAGTCGTTGTAGATCCAGGTGAATTCCAGCGTCGCCAGTGCGGCCAGGGCCGGCAACGTGAGTGGCATGATGATCTGCCAATACTGCTTCCAGACACTCGCGCCGTCGATACGCGCCGCCTCGTTCAGCGATTTCGGCAGCAGCTTCATGTAGTTGCTCAGTACGAAGGTGCAGAATCCGCTCTGGAATGCGATATGGATCAGGATGATTCCCCAGGTGCTGCCATTGAGCTTGCCGGAATTCGACATCCAGTCCGGCAACGGCACCCGGTTATACATTTGGAACAGCGGCTGAATGATGATCTGCTGCGGAAGGAGATTGCCGGCGGTGAACAGACTCAGCATGAAGATATTGAACCGCCAGGAAAACCGGCTGCAGACGAACGCCACCATGCTCGAAAAGAACAGAGTGAAAATCAACGCCGGCACCAGAATCAACGCCGTATTCCAGTACTTGCGCGCGATATCGCCCTGATCCCAGGCCCGGCGATAGTTGTCGAGCGTGACTGTGTCCGGCCGCGAGAAGAATCCGTTCTGCACCGTATCGGCAAACGGCCGTAACGAGGCGTACAGCGCGCCCACCAGCGGCACCAGCCAGACAATGGCCGTCAACGTGACGAAGCCATAGAGCAAAATCCGGCCGAGACTGAAATGTCCCCTCTTCTTGTTGTGGACGTAGGGTTGAGGAACGGCCGCGCTCATGAGTCGGCTCCTTCCTGCGTATTACGGTAATGATTGGTGACGTACCAGATCACGAAACCGAAGCAGAGGATAAACAGGATGGTGGCATAGGCCGATCCGCGGCCGACATTGCCGCCCCCTTCACCCAACAAGTTGTTCGTGGTCAGGATGGAAAGGACTTCGGTCTTGCGTGGGGTGTTGAGCACGTAGATGATGTCGAACGCCCGCAGCGCCTCGATGACCGTAATCACCACGATCACCACATTGACCGGTTTGAGCGAAGGAAAAATGACGTTCTTGAACGTTTGCCATTCGCTGCTTCCATCCAGCAGCGCAGCTTCGCGCAATGACGGGTCGACCGCCTTCAGCCCGGCCAGATAGAGCACCATGATGTACCCGGTATGCCGCCAGGCGATTGCGACCAGGATGGCGGCGAAGTTATGAGAGATGCCGTAATCTCCGATTGGTATCAGGAAGGATTGGTTCCCCAGCCAGTCGACCGACTTTCCTCCTCCAAAGAGTTGCGTTGCCAGACCGTTGTCCGTGGAGTAGATGACACTCTTCCAGATGAATCCCACGACGGCCAATGACAGCACCACCGGGGTAAAGAAGACGGCCTGGTAGATACGCGTACCGCGGATGTTCTTGTCGAGCAGGTATGCCAGCAGGATACCCAGCGCGGTCGGTCCAGCGAAGAGGAAGAGCATCAACACCGTATTGTTGAGTAGCGCCTGATAGGTATTGCGCTGGAACGCCCCGAAGATCTGCTGGTAGTTCTTGAGTCCCACCCATTCCATGGAGCTGAAACGGATGCCATTCCAGTTGGTAAACGAGAGCAGGATCGAGCTGACCGTCGGAAACCAGACCAACGCCACATGCAGCAGCGTCGGAATTCCGATCATCAGCAGCGCGATCCATTTGTCCCGCCCGTCGAACTGACTGAACCACCGGCTGCGCTTGTTTGCCGGGGCGGCAGGATAGGATTTGAGGGAATCTTGAATGTCGGAATCGACGCCGCGTGACAGCTCCAACGTACGTCCTTCCTCGCGATCCGAGAGAAACGACGAACCCGTCGGCGCCTGCCGGCGGGTTCGCCTGCGACGCTATTGTTCGAAGATGACCTCCGCCTGCGCCTGCATGTCCTCGAGAATGCCATCGATGCTCCCGGGATCGGCCAGGAAGTCGGCGAAGGCTTGTCCGGCGACGTTCGAGGCGAACTCCGGGCTGGTGTCGCGGTCGAGGAACTGCGTCACGCTCGGCGCGCTCGACACTGCTTCCAGCACCTTCAGCTGCAAGGGGGAATACCCGCTCGTATCGACATCGTTGGCCGTGGCGACGGCGCTTGGGTCGACCGCCAGATAGGCATCCTGCCCGGCGGCGGTACCCATGTGATAGAGGAGTTCCTTGGCGGCTTCCGGATTCTTCGGATTCTTGGCCATCAGGAAGCCGTCGATCGGCGCCTCCACCGTGCCGATGCCGAATTCCGGATTCAGCTCCGGCCAGACGAAGAAATCGAGATCGGACGTATCGGCATCCGGGAACTGCTGTCCGATGAAGGTGCCAATCGTCATCATGCCCGAGGTGCCATCCACAATTGTGCTGGCGGCTTCTTCCCAGGTGCGGCCATTCGGGTTCTCCTGGTGCCATGGCAGGAACTCGGTCCACATCTGGAAGACATTCTTGACACGATCGTCGGTCCAGCTCTCCAGACCAGCCATTAGATCCATATGGAACTGATAGCCATTGAGGCGGAAGTTGATCTGGTCGAAGGTGCCCATTGCCGGCCAGCGACCGTCGTTTCCGAAGGCGAACGGGGTGATTCCCGCGGTCTGCATGGCTTCGGCCAGGGCTTTGAGCTCATCCAGGGTGGTCGGCGGGGTCCAGCCATTGGCCTCGAAGATGCTCGGGCGGTAGTAGATGCCCCAAGCGTAGTAATTGAACGGGACGAAGTAGAGCAGGCCGTCATGCCCGGTCGAGGCGAGTTTGAACCCCTCGGACATCGTTTCGTTCAGACCCTGGCCCCAGACATCGTCGATCGGTCCCAGCAGGTCCTGATCGGCGAAATACTGCATGCGATATCCGGCGAACCAGGAGATGACATCGTCCGGATTCTGCAAGTAGGTGGTGATATTTTCTTGAAAGGTATTGTGATCGACCGTGTTGATATTGACGGTCACATTTTCGTTGGGTAGCGCATCGATGGCGGCCTGGAGACCGGCCTTCGGTACGTCATTGGAGTAATTCGATCCGAAGGAGAGGTCCCCGGTCGCCGATCCAAGATCGAGCTGGGCGCTGGCGAACCGGTTGCCCATAGTGAGCCCGAGCGCAGCCGCCCCGGCCGCCACCGCGCCGGCTTTCAGCAATCCGCGCCGGCCGATCTGATACCCAGCCAGAGACGCTCGGGGAGAAAACTCATACCGTCGAGTAGACATGCTTACCTCGCTCTTGATGCGATCGCGCCCGCAACGCTGCAGACGACCATCTGTTGTTGAGTCCGACCGCCCAAGAGTAGGCGTGCTATTCGAAGATGTCAACATCGTTCAGCAACTACTCATCCTCACACCAGAATTGATTTGCTTGCCCCATTCCGCCACATAGGAGGAGTGTATCCGCACGAGAAATCGGGCTATTCCGCCGGCTCAGGACAACGTTTCGAACACGCCCGGGATGGGTATGACATTGAATGCATCTGCTCGCAATGCGAAGATTCGCCAACGCCGTGAGAACCAAATGTCGTACGTCGCAGGAGACCGAATCCGTGATCGAAATGCTTCCTCCGATCCCTGAGAATTTCGCACTTGGAGTCTGTGACTATCCGGAACATGTCCCCTGGGACCAATGGAAGCAGTATCCGGAACGGCAAAAGCAGCTTGGGCTCACTTATGTCCGCGTTGCCGAATTTGCCTGGTCGAAGATGGAACCGCGCGAGGGCGACTTCGACTGGCAATGGCTGGATGACGCAATCGAGGCGTTGGATGCCGCAGGGTTGCGCGTCGTCATGTGCACGCCAACGGCCACTCCGCCCGCCTGGCTGATTCGCAAGCATCCGGAGATCTTGCCGATCGGGTTCGATGGGCACGTGCGTAATTTCGGCTCACGCAAGCATTACGACCACGCCAGTCTCATCTATCGCGAGCACTCCCGCCGCATCACTCGCGCGGTTGCGGAGCGCTATGGCCGGCATCCTGCCGTCGACGGGTGGCAAACCGACAACGAGTGGGGGTGCCACAGCACGACCCGCTCCTATGGAGGAGCAAGCGCGGTCGCCTTTCGGGGGTGGCTGGAGCAGAAGTACGGCACGCTGGAGGCGCTCAATCAGGCATGGGGCAACATCTTTTGGAGTCAGGAGTACACCGACTGGAGCCAGATCGATCCGCCGTTCAATATGCCGACTGACCGGAACCCGTCACATGTCCTCGACTTCAACCGCTTTGCCAGCGATGCCGTCAACGAGTTCCAGGCCGAGCAGGTCGCCATCATTCGCGAGCTGTCCCCGGGGCGTTGGATCACCCACAACTACATGATGCATTTCAACGAATTCGATCACTATGCCAATAGTGAGACGATCGATTTCGCGTCTTGGGACTCCTATCCGCTCGGCCAGGTCGAACGGGCCCCGTTGACCGAGGAGGAGAAGGTTCGCTGGGCCCGCACCGGCCATCCCGACTATGTCTCCTGGAACCACGATGTCTATCGGGGCCTGAAAGGCCGGCGCGCCTTCTGGGTGATGGAGCAAGGCGTCGGTCAGGTCAACTGGGCGCCGTCGAATTGCATCCCGGTCGAGGGCGCGATCGCCCTCTGGACCGCGCAAGCCTATGCCCACGGCGCCAGTTGTGTCTCCTACTTCCGCTGGCGGGCCGCCACCATTGCCCAGGAGCTGATGCATTCCGGTCTGCTGCGGCACGATGAAACACTCGACCGGGGAGGTCAGGAAATCTCCCGTATGGAGATCGCGGGACGTGCCAATGGCGAAACGCCGGCCCGTGTGGCGCTCCTGCACGATTACGAATCGTCCTGGGTCTACGACGTTCAGCCCCACAGCCAGAACGCCAGCTATATTCGGCAGACCATGCTCTTCTATTCGGCACTACGCGGACTCGGCGTCGATGTCGATATTCGCCACCCGGATTCCGATTTGAGCGGATATGCGGTCATCGTCGCGCCCGCGCTCCAGTTGATGGGCGCGGAGCGAGCCGCGCACCTGGCCGGATACGCGAACGAGACCATCCTCGTCTTCGGCCCGCGAACCGCCTATCGCACGCCCACCGGGCGGGTCCAGGAAGACGGGCAACCGGGTCCGCTACGCGATCTCGCCGGACAGCGACTGCTCAATTTCGACGGTCTCCGGCCCGGACTCACCGTCCGCGCCGGTGGGCACGAGGTCGAGACCTGGGCAGAGTCGTACGAGCCGATCGACGCGGATGTGCTGATGACCTATGACGACGGTCCGCTGGCCGGCAAGGCGGCGGTCACCCGCCATGGCAATGTCGTCTCCATCGGTGCCTGGAGCGCGACGTTGGTTACCGACGTGCTGGACGTGCTCCTGGGCGAAGCCGGCGTGGCGGCCATGCGCCTTCCCGGCGGCGTCCGGGTTTCCCGGCGGGGATCGACCGAGATCTGGATGAACTTCGACCAGGCAGCGCGGCAACTCCCCGATGGGACCGAGATTGGCCCGGTCTCATTCCAGTTCCGGGGGTAGATCCCGGGAGTCCAGGGGTCCAGTGCAAATGGTGGGGTGCGTGTCATTCGTTTGAATACGAGGGGACGTGACCGTGCCGCCCCCGCAGGCAGCGTTGGCTCCCTGGTGGCACACGCCTCGGCAGGAAGGGGCTGAGCCCATGACTTCAGTCTTTTTGGGGGAGCTGCTGGACACTGGTCCCCCCGAAAGACCTCAGCGCAAGAACGCGCAAATGAGGCTGAGCAGCACGATCACCGTCATGACCAGCACGAGGGTGATGATGCCCCGCCGGATATCGAAGGTGGGATCGGACACGGGCTCGGGCGTGGCGTCGTAGTTGCGCTCGGGTTTCTTTCGCAATCGATTCATCAGCGCGTCAACTCGCGGATCGTACCATCGGGATCGCAGATCAATGCGGCGGCCGCGAGATCGATGAAGAGTCCATGCTCGACCACCCCGGTGATGCACTTGATGGCATTGCCCAGCGCGGTTGGATCGGCGATCGGACCGGTGGCGCAATCGAGGACGAAGTGCATCCCGTCCGTCACGATTGGCACCCCATCGCGGGCAACCCGCAGCGGCGCGGAGAAGCCAAGCGCTTCGACGCGTGCCTGGGTTGTTTCCCACCCGAAGGGGATGACTTCGACCGGCAATGAGATTCGGCTCCCGAGCCGATCGACGAGCTTCTCCGAGGCTGCGACGACCACCCAGCGGGCACAGGCTTCCGCCACCAGCTTCTCATGCAAAAGCGCCCCGCCCCGCCCCTTGGTCAGGTTCAGGGCCGGATCGATCTCGTCGGCGCCATCGACGCCGAAATCGACCTGCTGGCTATCGGACAGGGTCGTCAACGGAATACCGGCTTCGCGGGCAACCTGCTCGGTCCGGCGTGAGGTCGGGATCGCCTGGACAGTGAGCCCGTCCCTGACCCGGGCGCCCAGCGCGTAAACGAAGGCTTCCGCGGTCGAGCCGGAACCCAATCCAACGGTCATACCATCCTCGACCTGGGCGGCCGCTGCCGCCGCCAGGGCGGTCAAACGATCGGCGTCATGCATGGAACGGCCCTCCCGAAAGCTCGGACGCGGCTCCCTGATCGATCAGCCAGCGCAGGGAGCCATGTACCGGGCGAATCAGCTGCGATGGGAGGCGATCGGCTTCGATCGGTCCCTCCAGCACCTCTTTCAGACGAGCGGCCTTGCCACTGCCGGTGACCAGGAAGACGACTTCGCGCGCGCCATTGATGAGCGTGGTCGTAAAGGTGAGCCGCGTGGTGTCGAATTTCTCAACGTAGTTCGGAGCTGCCAGCCGATCGCGGATGTCCAGTCCCTTGGTGTAGGGAAAGAGCGAGGCTGTGTGTCCGTCGTCGCCCATACCGAGAAAGATCAAATCGAAGGCGGGAACCCCATCGACCGGCTCGACGATCTCTTCGACCAGCGCTTGATAGATCGCGGCGGCCGCCGCCTCATCGAGCTCCGGGTCGTACATCGGATGGATCTTTTCGATCGGAATGGGGACTTTGGTCAGAAAAGTTTCGAGTGCGACCCCGGCATTGCTCTCGGGATTGTCGAGCGGTACCCAGCGTTCGTCACCCCAGAAGATATCGGTCGATTGCCAAGCGTCGATAGCGGGAAAGTCGGAATGGGCCAGCAACTCCCCCATACGCTTTGGCGTGCTGCCCCCGGAAAGGGCGATGGCCGCCCGGCCGCGAAGCGACCAGGCGGTCGTCATGGCCGTGGCAAAGGTCTGCACCGCCAGATTGGCGACACCTTCCGCATTTGCCGCGATGGTGACCTGCCCGCGGTCGCCATAGTCGAGGGTCGTCAAACTGTCATACGACATCAGGAATCCATTCCAGCTGGCCAGAGAATGGCCGCGAAGTCGAGTGCCGCAGTATACGTTGGGTCTTCGTGCAGCCGCCTCAGCTCCTGGCTGATGAGGAACCGGTCGTCCGGACAACGGCTGTGGACCATCCGGGTTACGGGGGCGGCATCGATATGCTGGCTGGTGGTCTCGATCTCGTCTTCCGAGATACGCCGGATCTCGAAGAGTCCGGTCGCTGTTCCACCGGCCACCAAACGAATCTTCTCCAGCCCTCCGGAGGTATCGGTGCGTGCTCCTTCCGAAAGCATCAGCACGATCTCGCGGCTCTTGCCCGTTTCCCCGGCACGCAGAGTCGAACGCCAGCCATCGCGGAAACTGACCAGCTCGCCGGGCGCCCGCCAGCCGAGCCGGGTCGCCAGCCAACCGGCCATCAGGAGGGCGGCGCTCCGGCCGGAACGGCCTTCGTCGACGATTGGACTGAAGAGGATCTCGACTTCCTCGATCGTTTCGAGCGAATCGAGCGCGGCCGGTTGATCGAAGAATTGCGCGACAAGCTGTCGCCAGACGAGCATACGCGACCAGGCCAGATCGTTGATATCACTGACATCCTGCCGGGTGGCGTTGCCGGCCAGGACCGCGAATGATGCGCCGGTATCCCGTGTCCAAATGGTGTCGACCACCAGAATATCGACCAGCTCGAAGAGACTGGAAACGAGCGTATTGTTCGAGATCGGACCATAAGGGACGAAGAGCACATCGGGCAGATCGGGTATGAGCAGCGGCGACGAGAGACTTGCCAGCGACTGATCGTTTCCAGGAGGCGCCAGAATGGTGATCGTTTCCAGGCGGACCGGCGCGACCCCGCGTGTGTGCTCCCGCTCTTCGACCTTCACGCGCACGGTGTATGTCTCCGCCCCTTCCGGCCGTCCGTTGCGGACGAGGATCAGCAAGCGGGACGGTGAATAGTCCGAGAGGTGAGCTAGAACCGCCTCGGCCCATTCGGCGTCGGTTTCGGTATCGACCGCGACGATGACATTGACGGTCGAAGCGCGCATATAGACCTGCTCGGTCGAGCCGGGCTCGATGACGCTGGGATCGGGATATTCGGCTTCCCATCGGTGCCATTGCTCGGTAAGGGCCGACCGGATGCGGCCGACCTCGATATCTTTCGATTCCCAGATCAGCTCCATGGCCGGAGCGTTCGTTTCTGCGCCGGTGGGCATGCGGGACCTCCTACGGCCGGCGCCAGGAACGGCCGTCACGCTCGATCAACAGATCGGCTTTGTCCGGTCCCCAGGTTCCTGCCTCGTACAGCGGCAGATGTGTCAGCTCTTCCACCAGCCACGCCTGCTCGATCGGGTCGATCAGGTTCCAGGCCGTTTCCACTTCGTCGCGCCGGGCAAACAGCGTCTGGTCGCCATTCATGGCATCGACGATCAGACGCTCATAGGCGTCTGCCCCCGCGCCACCAAACGCAGCGCCATAGGCGAAGTCCATACGCACGGTCCGGAGCTGCATAGTGGTGCCGGGAATCTTGGCGACGAAACGGAGACTGATTCCCTCATCCGGCTGAATGCGGATGGTCAGCAGGTTCGGCTCGACATCCCGGGTGCCGGCCGCCTGGAACATCAGATGCGGCACCTTCTTGAACTGAATGGCGATCTCCGAAACACGACGTGGCAGGCGCTTGCCCGTGCGCAGGTAGAAGGGCACATCTGCCCAGCGCCAGTTGTCGATCTGCAACTTGAGCGCGACAAAGGTCTCCGTAGTCGACGACGGGCTGACGAACTGTTCCTGACGGAACCCCGGAACAGCGAGTCCTTCGACATAGCCGGCGGCATACTGCCCCCGCGCCGTCAGCGACTTGACGGCCTCGCCACTGGGCGGAATCACCGAGCGCAGCACTTTCACCTTTTCATCGCGGACCGCGTTGCCCCGGAAGACGGCGGGGGGCTCCATCGCGACGATGGCGAGCAGCTGCAACATGTGGCTCTGCACCATGTCGCGCAATGCTCCCGCTTCCTCATAATAGGTTGCGCGATCCTCGACCCCGAGCGATTCGGCCACCGTGATTTGCATATGGTCGACGTAGTGCCGGTTCCAGACCGGTTCGAATAGGACATTGGCAAAGCGGAACGCCAGCGCGTTTTGGACGGTTTCTTTCCCGAGATAGTGATCGATGCGGTAGACCTGTCCTTCGGAGACGACCTCGCTGATCGCGTGGTTGAGCTCCCGGGCACTGGCAAGATCGTGCCCGATCGGTTTCTCGATGACGATACGGGACCAACCGGACCGCGGCGCGGTATAGAAATCCTGCCGTTCGACCAGACGATGACTCCCTAGGCTTCTGACGATCGTGATGTAGAAGCTGGGCGGCGTGGCCAGATAGAAGAGCCGGTTCCCTTCGGTGCGACGTTCGCGATCGAGCTCGTCGAGGCGTTCCCGCAGCCGGTCGTACATTGCTGGCTCATCGAAGTTGCCGCCGACATAGAAAAGACCGCGGGCGAACGAATTCCAGCGATCGTCGGTGACCGGCAAGGTCGAGTGTCTTTCGACCTCGGCCCGCATCTCGGTACGAAACTGCTCGTCGGTCCATTGCCGGCGGGAGACGCCAACGATGGCAAACCCTTCGGCCAGGCGTGAGTTCATCGCCAGGTCGTAGAGCGCCGGCATCAGCTTGCGAGAGGTGAGGTCGCCCGACACGCCGAAGATGATCATGGCGCAGGGCGTGGCCGTTACCGCCTGGAACATCCCTTCCCGCAAGGGATTGACGATCACATCCTCATGACCGTTGAGACCGCCGTCCAGAATATCGGTATCGACGTCGAGCTGCGCCTCGACCGCGAGGGCGCGAGCTTTGGCGGATGAAGACATTTCGCTCATGCGACGCTCCCTCGTGGCGTGCGGATGACACGTGCTTGATGGGTGGTCTGCGTTCGACGGCTCGTTGGCTGGTGGCGCCACCCGCGGCGGCGGGGAGATTCTTCGCGTTGCTCAGGATGCCATTGAGCGAATGCGACATCGGCCGCGAACATCATGTTATCCAATCGTTTCAGTTTCTCCGGTCGTCCAGTTGGTATGGAATACACCGGCTTTGTCGAGCCGCCGGTACGTGTGCGCGCCGAAGTTGTCGCGCAGGCCCTGAATGAGGTTCGCGGGCAGTTTCTCGGTACGGTAGGTATCGACATAGTTGAGCGATGCCGTGAACGCGGGCACCGGAATACCGTTGCGAACGGCGGTTTCGACGGCGATCCGCGCCGATGGGCTGTTTTCGTTGACGTCCCTGGTGATGTGCGGAGCGAGCAGCAGATTGACCAGGGCCGGGTCGGCTTTGAAGGCGGCGCGAATCGGATCCAGCAGCTCGGCACGGATGATGCATCCGGCCATCCAGATGCGGGCGATCTCGGACAGGTTGAGATCCCAGCCGTAGGTGGCCGATGCGGATTGCAGGAGGGCCATCCCCTGCGCGTACGAGGAGATCTTGGCGAAGTAGAGCGCGTTTTCGAGATGGTCGATCAGGGCGGCTCGCTCAGTTTCATCGGTGATCGGTTCGATGACCGGACCGGCGAGGGTCAACGCCGCAGCAATCCGCTCGTCCTTGCGGGAGGACATCATGCGCGCGCCAACAGCGGCATCAATGGTCGGGATCGGGGTGCCGAGATCGAGCGCGTTCTGGCTCGTCCAGCGTCCGGTGCCCTTTTGCTCTGCCGTATCGAGGATCTGATCGACCAGGGCAACGCCGCTCTCGGCATCGGTGACCGCCAGGACCTGGCCGGTGATCTCGATCAGGAACGATTCGAGCTTTCCGGTATTCCAGCGCTCGAATTCGATGCCAATCTCGGCGGCGCTCATACCGAGGGCGTGACGCATGATGTCGTAGGTCTCGGCGATGAGTTGCATATCGCCGTATTCGATCCCGTTGTGAACCATCTTGACGTAGTGCCCCGCGCCGCCGGGTCCGATATAGGTGACGCATGGTCCCGCTTTGCTCTTGGCGGAGATATCGACCAGCATCGGCTCCAGAATGGAATAGGCGCCTTTCGGTCCGCCGGGCATGAGTGCTGGACCCCAAAGCGCGCCTTCCTCGCCACCGGAAATCCCCATGCCGACGAAGCGGAATTTGCCGTCCCACTCGACCGAGCGTCGCTCGGTGTCGGTGAAGAGGGAATTCCCCCCGTCGATGACGATATCGTCCGGATCGACGAATTCGGACAGCTCGGCCAGCACGGCATCGACGGGCGCCCCGGCCTTGACCATGATGATGATCCGGCGTGGTTTGGCCAGCGTCTCTACGAATCCTTTGATCGATTCGGCGCCGGTGACGTCACGCCCAACGGCGCGGTCGGCCAGGAATTCCTGGGTGCGGGACCAGGTACGGTTGTAGACGGCGATGGGATATCCATTGCGCTCGATATTGAGCGCCAGATTTTCGCCCATGACCGCCAGCCCAATGACCCCCGTGTGCCGATTCGCCCCGTTCGTCAATGTTGCCGTCTCCCTGTTTGGGTAACGCGATGTTCCACATGACCGCGCGAGATACGCCATTACGGAACAGATTGTAGTTCGTCAGTAGAGGAGTTAGGCGTTTGGAGTTGGGATTTCGGAGTCAGGAACGCAGTCCAGGGTCCAGTGGAGTTCCTCGAAGCGTGGCCGGATTTTGTGACGCGGTCCATTTTCCGGACTTCACTCCACCTGGCCATTGTGCTCGATCTCGGGGTGTCGAGTGCCTCATACGGAATCCGGGTAAATACATAAGGATGTCTCCCCCCTGTCCTGTAGCCGCCGGCACCGGGCCGGCGGCTACTGCATACGATCCTTGGCCGGAGCCGCGGTGAACCGATCGCGTCTCAAGCTGTTGTGTTCGGCCGGATTCGGTATGCGTCCTGTGTCTTGAGGATTTTGGTTGCGGCCCGACGGAGACTAACCTTGCTCGATGTGCCGTTCATCGAGCGAGGCGCGGAACGCCAGCAGCAGATCGAGCGCATCGGCCACCGCCTCGGCGGTCGTCATCGCCTTTCCAGCCTCGGTGGCGCGCGCGATCGTGGCGGGATCGAGTTCTACGTGGAGCCTGCTCAGCTCTGCATCTGCCCGGCGGAATGGATCGAGAAACTCCCCGTCAGCATTGATGATTCTGGCAAATTCGCGGGAGAAGATCGAGAGCCGGAGCGCGTCCTCGAACTCCCCCATCGCCAGTAAGAACGATGAAGCGCACCAGATGTTCGGTCCGGTAAACGCATCGTACTGAAGACGCCGGTTGAGCTCGAGCGCTTCGACAAGCAGATCGATGGCAAGCGGAATGTTGCCAAGCCGCAGGGCGGTCTCGGCGACCCCCTGGATCGTATTGGAGGCGAGCACGTCCTTGCCGTTTGCACGACAGTACTCCAGCACCTCGAGTCCGTCCGCCAATGCCTGGGCAAGATCTCCCTCATCCAATGCCATCGCAGCCCGGTTCAGCAACGTCTCGGCCCGGCCGTGCAGATCGCCAATTCGGCCATAGGCATCCAGCGCTTCGTCCATGAGCAGCACAGACTCCGCTCGTTGCTGTCGCCAGGCGTAGCACACCCCGGACTGATAGTTGCAGGCATCCCCGATTCCGCGATCGTCCCCCAGCTCGATTGCCAGCAACTTGCTCTCTTCCGCGATCTCGATGGCCCGCTCGTACTCGATGGTGGAAAAAGGCAACAACGAACGACCGTAGATAGCCCGTACACGATCGACCGTCTGGAATTCGATCGTTGCATCGAGCGTATCGCCCAGCCAGCGCTCGGCGTCGGCATTCTGTCCCATCACGAACCAGATTCGCCACGAACCAGCCGCCATCGCAAGCGCTCTGAGGGGATCGTGCTCGATCAGCCAGAAAATCGCCTGGCGAATGTCGCCGAGCACCGGGGTGAACCGCTCCATGGCCTCGGCATCGATCGACCGCTGATCCGAATGTTCAGCGAGCACCAGCTCGGAAAAGTAACGGGCATGGCGCTCCTGCATCGATGCGAGCTCGCCATCCGCTTCGAGCTGTTCGAGCGCATATTGCCGTACCGATTCGAGCATGGCGTACCGGTCTGGATCGCGCTGAAATCCGCCTCGTTGCACCAATTGTTGATCGACCAGCTCGGCAACAAGATCGAGCGTGTCCACCTCATCATCCCGAAACAGCCCCTCCAGCGTCTCGAGCGTAAACCCGCTTTGCAGCACCGCGAGCTGCCGGAAGAACCATTGCTGTTTCGGATCGAGCAAGTCATAGCTCCAGGCAATCGACGCGCGCATCGCCCGGTGACGATCCGGGAACTCGGTATCGGGTGTGCTCAGCAGTCCGAGCCGGTCAGTCAGACGTTCGTTGAGCTCTTCGACGGTGAGCAGGCGTACGCGAGGGGCCGCCAGCTCGATGGCGAGCGGCAAGCCTTCGAGCTTGCCGCAGATCCCCACAACCGCCGTGGCTTGCCGCGGCTCGACCCCAACCGAAGGCAGCGCATGGATCGCCCGATCGAGAAAGAGTTGCACCGCCTCGGTAGCCTTCAATTCTTCCCACGACGAGTAGTCATCAGGCGGAACGGCCAGCGGTTCGATGGGATACTGGCGCTCCCCATGCAATCTCAACGGGATCCGGCTGGTGGCCACGATTCGCATGTCGGAGATTCGCCGAAGCAAATCCGCGACGTCGGACGCGGCCGGCAAGAGATGCTCGACGTTGTCGATGATCAGGATCGTCCCGGTTCCCTGGAGCGTTTCCACGATCATGTCGAGCGTCGGCTTGTGTCCCACCGCCCGGAGCTGCATGGTCGACGTGATCGTCGAAATGAACAATCGGGGATCGGAGACGCCGGTCAACTCGACAAACCAGACATTGGTTCCGCGCTCGTGCTGCAGCTCAGTCGCCAGTTGGCGCGCGAGCCGCGTTTTTCCGATCCCGCCCGGCCCAGTCAGCGTAATGAGCTGACTCCCTGGCCGGTCGAGCATGTCACGCAGCTCGTGTAACTCGCGATTGCGTCCAATGAACCGATTCGGCTGGGGATCGAGAAGTGGGATCGGTGCACGCTGTGCGTTGAGCGGGGGAAAATCCGATCTCGTCCGCTCGTCTGATATCTGAACGATGGTCTCCGGCCGTCCGATTTCGGGGAGCTGCCATGTGCCAAGCTCGCGCAGGACCATTCCGTCTGGACGTGACGGCGCCAGCGCGGACGCCGCGGCGCCGGTAAGCAGGGTTTGGCCACCATGCCCGATCGAGAGCACGTCTTCGAGCCAGCGCAGCTCGGCCGAACGGTAGTCGCCGGCGCTGGTCGGCTCGGCGCTGGTGGAATGGATTGCCATACGCACGGGAAGACCGGCGGGGATGTCCCACTCCACCGCCGCGAGCGCCCCCTGAGCTTCGAGTGCGGCCCGCGCGGCACTGCTGCAGTCCGGAAAGACCGCATGGATCGCGTCACCGGCGGAACGGTAGACGGCTCCCCCGTACGTGTGGACGGCATGGTGCAAGAGCGCATCATGCCGGGCCTGGATCATGGGCATTGCCTCCGGGTATTGCTCCCAGAGACGCGTACTCCCTTCGATGTCGGTGAAGAGAAACGCATTGATTGGCCGTTCGCCTGTGCGATCGCCCATGATGGCCGCCTCTGCGTCAACCGATCAGCAACTGCTCGATCGTCGCGGCGTAGACATCGGCCTCGGCAACCAGATCGTCGACGAATCCGGCCTCATTGGCCCCATGGGCATTCTCGCCACCAGGACCGAACCCGACGGTATCGATGCCATGCTGCCGGTAGAACCGTCCATCCGTTGCGCCCGCCCAGGCAACGAAGAACTCCGGTTCCCGTCCGAGCTCATCGCGCACGGCCTGCTGCACCGCCTGCACCAGCGGGGAATCCTCCTCGGTGATGTTCGCGGGAATGAAGTCTCCGTGCGGGTCCTCGATCAGGGTGTACTTGAAGTCCGGGTCTCCGGCGGCTACCGCATCGAGCTTCTCCCGAATCTCGGCCACCACCGATTCGCGCGTCTCCCCCGGAATGAGCCGGCGATCGACATGGATCTTCGCCTCTCCCGGCACCACGTTGTGAGCGACACCGGCTTCGATCATGTTGATACTGATGACCGGTTTGCCGACCGAAGGGTGAAACTTGTCGATGTCGCCCTCCAGCGCCAGGATGCCCTTGGCCGCCTTGGCAATCGCGTTGATTCCCGTCACCCGGGCCGCGGCGGTGTGGCTGGCGCGCCCGTGGAAGACGATTTCGATCTGAAAGAGACCCCGCTCGGCGTTGCGGACCTTGAGATCGCTTTTCTCACCGATCAGGCAATAGTCGGGTTTGATCAGCCTGCCCGCCTCGATCTCTTCCATCAGGAAGACCGTTCCCTTGGACCCGGCCATCTCCTCGTCGGAGACCACATGCGCCTGCAACCGGCCCTGCAGCGAGGTGTCCTTGAAGAGCTTGCACATGAGCATCATGATGCCGGTGGACGCCTTCATATCCGAGGCGCCACGCCCGTAGAGCTTCTTGCCGTCGTCGCTCAGACGAGGTTCGTACGGGCCGGAGATCCAGGCATCCGGGTCGGAGACCGGAACTGTGTCGAGATGCCCATTCATCACGAGGGTGGGACCATCGTCATTTCCAACCGAGATGACCACGTTTGGCTGGGCTGGATCCTTTGTGAAGACCTCGTAGGAGAGTCCGTGCCGATCGCACCACTCCGTTACCCACGTCATGATGGTGACTTCGGTACCGGTTGGCGATGGGATGGCGATCAGCTCGCTGGCCATCTCGATGATCTCGTCCCGGCCCAACCGCCGCTTGCTCGAATCCTCGGTCACCCGTCAATCCTTTCCGGTTCAGTCAATCAGCGACCGTCAGGATGCCAGATTCGGACGGAACGCGTCCGAGGCGATGCACGCCAAGACCGAGGCGCTATGCCACCTGGTCGTGGGTGATCCGCTCGAAGCGGGAGACGTTCGCAACAAAGACGATCGCTCCCCCGACTTCGACCTCGAAATTCTCGGGCATATAGAGCAACCCGGGCTCCAGGGCCGGCGAGTAGGGGACCGCAATCTGGGTCCGCCGGTGGCACGTCCGCTTCAGGATCGCCATCACCCCGGCAACCTTGTCATCGTCGAGACCGATCAGCAGGCTGGTATTTCCCATGCGGAGAAATGAGCCAGAGGTACTGACCTTTGTGAACCGGATGTTGTTGTCGATCAGCTCGGTGGTGAGTGCCTCGATATCTTCGTCTTGGACGACGGCAATGATGAGCTTCATCGCCTTACTCCTTTCTCGGATGCGGGTCGTGCGAGGGCGCGACCAGCCTTACGCCGTTCTCTGCGCCCGGTTCTTCTGGTACTCAGTCGGTATCGGCGGTTTTCAGTCTAGCAGGTGAATGAGCTTCAGCCGATTGAGAAGAGGGTGACCGTCGTCAGGACGCCATCCAGATGCTGGATCTTGCCCATGACGATCTCGCCGATCTCGCGCGGATCGGCAGCTTCGACGACTGCGACGACGTCGTAGCTGCCCGCCACCGCGTCGACTTCGAGAATACCGCCCGCCGGCCCCCACGACCGCAATTCCTCCTGGATCTCGGGAGAGGCGCCGGCGGTGACGGTCATCAACACATATGCCTTCATGCTGTTCTTCTTCCCATCGAGAAATCGACCCAGCACGCGTCTAGCGTGACGACGGTCGTTCCCAGATCGTTTCCATGCCGTGCCCAGTGACCAGTTCGCGGAGAATCTTCTTCTCCTCGTTCAACAATTTCAAATAGGCGGTACGGGCCTGCGTCATCAACGCGATTCCACCGACCTCGTCGCACCGATCCAGCAGGCATTGCAAGACGCCCGCGCGCTCGAATTCGCGCACCCGCTCGGCCCAGGGAGCAAGCGTGATCTCCCTGCGGAATCCGGCAGCTCTGGCCGCAGCTCGCGAAACGAGAGCAGACGATCTCGCGGAGTAGCGGCCATCCCATCGACCCTGATCGCCGGGTTGATGCCCTCAGCCGTCCGAAAGTCGAGAATCAGGGCGTTCCCGATCCGCATGAAGAAGATGCTCATCACGACCGCATCGGCCAGCGCGACCTTGAGCTGGTCGGGATAGAACTCGTCTTCGTCGTAATGCATGCGGAAGCCATCGTTCCAGAAATCATCCATGCTCGTTACTCAGCCGGGAGATTTCTCGGGACAGCTCGGCGAAGAGAAGTCCATTGGCGCACACGATCTCGCGCCGGTAGGGCCCGAACGGTGTCCCATCGAACCCGGTTACGACACCGCCGGCCTCTTCGACCATCAACGACCCGGCCGCCAGATCCCAGGCATTGAGCGGCCGCTCCCAGAATCCGTCCAGCCGCCCGCACGCGACATAGCAGAGGTTCAAGGCAGCCGATCCGTCACGCCGCACCCCCTGACACAATGACAGGAAGCCGTTCCAGATTCTGGCGTTCTCCGTACGTGCGTCAGGGTCGTAGGCAAATCCGGTGCCCAGCAACGCACGCTCGACGTTATCGATGGCGGATACAGAGATCGGAGCGCCGTTCAAGGTGGCGCCCGCGCCGCGCTCACTCACGAAGAGCTCATCACGCATTGGGTCGTAGACAACACCCAGAATGACCTGGCCGGCGTGTTCCAATGCGATCGACACCGCAAAATGCGGATAGCGATGCGCATAGTTCGTGGTCCCATCGAGTGGATCGACCAGCCAGGTGTAGCTTTCCGAACCCGCCGGCGTATCGCCCGAGATGAACATGCTCTCTTCGCCGACGAATTGGTGTTCCGGAAACGCCGTGGTGATGCGCGTACCGACCAGCTCTTCCGACGCGCGATCCGCATCGGTGACCAGATCGATTGCTCCTTTGAAGTCGATCGTCCGGTCGAGCTCGAGACGCTCGCGCAAGATAGCGCCGGCATCTTTGGCCGTTTCGATTGCCAGGTCACGGGCGCCTACCGGCATCACCGTTGTCACGAGATCATTCCTCCAATTGGCAGGCGGGACGCCACATCCAGCTCCCATCCAGATTGCGCCCCGCGCCGCAATGAAAAATACCCGGCCGCCGCCACCATGGCCGCGTTGTCCGTGCAGAAGGCCAGCGCCGGTACCCGTAGCATAGCGCCAGGGATGGTCCCTACCTCACTGGCCAATCGCTCGCGCAGGGCACGGTTGGCGGCAACGCCACCGGCAAGCAGGATCTCGCGGGTCTCGAAAAAGCGAGCGGCCGCAACCGTTTTCACCGCCAGCACATCGACAATTGCCTCCTGAAACGAGGCCGCCAGATCGGCAACCGGCATTTCGGCGGCGAATCGGGGCGGTCGATGCTTGCGAAACGGGGCATCGTCGTCGACGTCCGCCGTTTCGTCAGGCAGCGATACGGCTCCACCTCGCGCAGCAAAGCGGTCTTCAATCCGGAAAAGCTGAAATCGTGGGTTCCCCCAACCATGCCCGCGGCAATGCGAAGGCATCGGACCGCCCACTGGCGGCCGTCTTCTGGATGGCGGGACCGCCCGGATACCCGAGTCCCAGCAGGCGGGCGCCCTTGTCGAAGGCCTCCCCGGCCGCGTCGTCGAGGGTACGTCCGAGATGCCGGTACCGGCCGTGACCGGTCATCAACATCAGCTCGGTATGACCGCCCGAAACGAGCAGTGCGAGCATGGGGAATTCCGGAAGAGCCTCCGGTTCGTCTTCCGGCAGCGCAAGCCAGTTGGCAGAGAGATGCGCCTCGAGATGATTGACGCCGACCAGCGGGATCCGGCGCGCATACGCCAGCGTCTTGGCAAAATTGGCGCCCACCAGCAGCGATCCAGCCAAACCAGGTCCCTGCGTGACGGCAATGGCATCGACATCGTCGAGTGTCATCGCTGCCTGCGTCAGCGCTTCCTCGACCACCGGCATGATGGCGGTCAATTGCGCCCGCGCCGCCAGCTCGGGGACGACCCCGCCATGGGCGCGATGCAACTCGATTTGCGACGATACGATGTTGGACCGAACCTCGCGGCCGTCACGAACGATCGCGGCCGAGGTTTCATCGCACGACGTTTCGATACCCAAGACGTTCATGAGGCATTCCGATCGTCGATACGCCGGGATGCCCAGATCGGCCCCTGCCTCGGCAGATCGAGCACGCCCTGCAATCGTTCGATCAGCGCGTGCCGGTGCTCGTCGAGTACCGTCAGATAGCGCTCATCTCTGAGGGCAGGCGACCACATCAGATAGGCATCCTCTCCGTTGTCGGAGTAGTAGTGCGGCCGCACCCCATGAATACTGAATCCGTACTTTTCATAGAGCCGGATCGCATGCTCGTTCGAGATCCGCACTTCCAGTGTGACCACATTGGCTCCACGCCGAACCGCCTCGTCGATCAAGCGCAACAGGAGGGCTTCTCCCAGTCCCCGGCCGCGATAGGGATTGTCGACCCCGATGGTCGTGACATGCGCCTCGTCGAAGAGATGCCACATACCCGCAAATCCGGCGATCGGCTCGGTATCCGCAGCCTGGTGACTTCGACGGGCAAGCGCCCGCAGCCCGAGCGCCCGAATTCCACGCCAGCTCTCGGCATAGTCCGAAACGAAC
This sequence comes from Thermomicrobiales bacterium, assembly GCA_023957115.1. Taxonomy (GTDB): domain Bacteria; phylum Chloroflexota; class Chloroflexia; order Thermomicrobiales; family UBA6265; genus JAMLHN01. The sequence goes on along the minus strand of JAMLHN010000007.1, from coordinate 91,393 downwards.
TTGTCCCGCGATTTGAGCGTGCTCGCGTCCGATCCACGAAGTACGATGTAGTAATTCTGTTCGAGATTTCGAAGCTCACGGCGGTAGGCTGCCGCCGGCCAGGGATTGCTGAAGCAACGGCGTTCGACCCTGCTGACTTCGGGAATATCCTCGAGCTGCATCGGTTCGATGGAGAACAGTGTGCCGGTCATGCGGGCACCGAATCCTTGGCGCGACGACCGTGGGCATAGATCGGCTCTAGCCGGGAAGCATCGTCCGCCTCGCCAGCCTGGAGCCTGCGCCAACCGATACGGGCAACCTGCTCCACGCGCGCTCCCATCACCGCCGGGATGACATCGACGCCTTGCAGCCGATCGACCTCGCCGGTCACGAGGTCGCCGGGAGCAACGACGGCACGCAGTTCCTCGACCGACGTATTACGCGGCCCTGCCTGAGACAGGCCGTTCAGATACCGCGTCCAGACGACCCTGCCACGACCGGCGGTCATCACGGCAATCACCGGACGCCCCGCCCATGCGACCGTTGCCGCAATGGCATCCGTGGTCGGTACACCCACCAGCGGAAGTCCCTGGGCAAAGGCCAATCCCTTGCCAATACTCAATCCAACCCGCAACGCAGAAAAAGACCCGGGACCGGTTGCGACCGCGATCCCCGACAGGTCAGCTAGCTCGAGACCGGCCAGCCGAAGCAGATGATCGACCTGCCGCAACGTATCTACAGTATGGTTACGATGCGCGTTCCAGGCGATAACATTCGCCCGTTCGCCGTCGAAGAGCGCCACTCCGGCCCGATCGCTGGAGGTATCGATAGCAACAAGCCAGCCAGGGTTTCGTAAAAATTGCTCACCGACATCGTAAATTGCCATGTTCACCATTCTGGTGTATTAGCCTTAGTTATCGACGGATTCGAAAAGTTTAACGGTGGCTTCACACGGCGGTATTCAGCCGTACCGAGAATTGCAATCTCGGTCACCGACCGATTCTGGCACAAGCGTCGAGGCTCGGTTGCAAGGATCAACCTCTCTCACCCTGCAGAATAGCGTCTCCACCGATCAGGCTCTGCCAGTCGGAACATCGCGCCGGAAGCGACCGCCGGTCAGCGAGTGGCTGCTCTTCCTTCTTTTCATTGCACCCAATTTCATCCTCTTTGGCGTGTTCAGCTATTGGCCGATGATCCAGACGGCCTACCTCAGCGGTGTGCGGTGGGACATGATCTCGCCGACCAAACGCTGGGTCGGACTCGACAACTACCGCTATCTCTGGAACGATGACACGTTTCGCCAGGTCCTGGTCAATTCGTTCTGGTTTGCCATTGGGGCGGTCGGCGGGTCATTGGTGCTCGGCCTCGCAATCGCGTTGCTCCTGAACCAGAAGCTCCGATTCCGCGATTTCGCGCGCGCGGCCGTCTTTATGCCTACCCTCCTGAGCGGGGCGGCAATCGGCATCGTCTGGGTCTACATCTTCGATCCGCGCTATGGCATTCTGGCGGGGTTCCTGAAAGTGCTCAGCGTGAACTCACCGTCATGGCTTGGCGATCCGACATGGGCGCTCCCCGCCGTCATCATCGTCTACATCTGGAAGAACGTCGGGTTGGCGACGGTTATCTTTCTGGCCGGATTGCAGGGAATCCCGCGTGATCTCTACGAAGCCGCCACGGTCGACGGCGCCGGCCGGCTGAGCAAGTTCCGCAACGTCACCCTGCCGATGCTCTCCCCGATCATGTTTTTCGTGGTCGTCACCTCGATTCTCAGCTCGTTCCAGGCCTTCGACATCATCAATGTGATGACCCGCGGCGGCCCGGTCGATGCCACGAACATCCTCGTCTACTACATCTACCAACAAGGGTTCGTAGCGTTCAACGCGGGACGGGCCGGTGCTGCCAGCATGGTTCTCTTCGTCATCATGCTGGCAATCACACTGATTCAGCTTCGCTTCTCAGAGCGCAAGGTGCACTATGGCTAGCGTCCAGTACCACCACCCCAATCGGAATCGCTCGAAGGTCGATCCCGTCCGCATCCTCTCCTATCTGGCAATGGCGGTTGTGGTGGTGCTCATCATGGTGCCAGTCTTCTGGATGCTGTCCGGATCGCTCAAGACCAATCAGGAGATCCTGACGTTCCCACCACAGTGGTTGCCACGCAATCCGCAATGGCACAACTACTCCGATGCCTGGAATGCCGCGCCGTTTGGCCGGTTCTACTTGAACACCATCATCACCACGGCCGCCGGAACGACCCTGGAGCTCACCAATGCGGCACTGACGGCCTACGCGCTGGCGTTTCTGCGATTCCCGGCCAAGAACCTGGTCTTCATTCTCCTGCTCGCCGCGCTGATGATTCCCGAGCAGGTCACCATCATCCCGAACTACCTGACGATCTCCGATATCCTGGGGCAAAACTGGATCAACACCTATCAGGGCATCGTCCTGCCGGGCGCGTCGGTGGCCGTTGGCACGTTCCTCTTCCGTCAAGCCTTCATGTCGCTGCCACGAGAGGTCATCGATGCTGCCAGGGTCGATGGCGCCAACCACCTGCAGCTTCTCTGGCAGATCGTCCTGCCCATGGCCAAACCGGTGCTGGTCACCTTCGGACTGATCTCGCTGGTGGCCAAGTGGAACGACTATCTCTGGCCGCTGATCGTCACCAACCAGGACCGGATGCGCACGCTTTCGGTCGGCATTTCCTATCTCTACAATCCGGAATCGACCGTCCGCTGGGGACCGTTGATGGCCGGAACGTTTTTCGTCATTGCGCCCCTCATCGTTATCTATCTCTGGGCGCAAAAGCACATCATCGAGGGGATTACCTCCGGCGCCACCAAGAGCTAGGCGCCCCCAACCAACCTGAATGCAGGCGCGGCCTCCGAGGGGCCCCCGAAGTCCGCGCGGCAGAAAATGAGTCAAGCAATTGACGCTTGTGGTGAGACGAGAACAATGAAAGGACGCGAGATGACCACGATCAATCGCCGAACCATGCTGAAAGGAACCGCCGCAACGGCCGCCGGTCTGACGGTTGCCAGCAAAGCTTCGAAGACATTTGCCGCTCCAGCGGTGATCCAGAGCGGTCCAACCAAAATCGTTTACTGGGGCTCATTCGCCGACAGTCTGGGCGTGGCTGAGAAGCAACTCTGCGACAACTTCAATGCGGCGCAGACCGATGTCGAGCTCGAGTACCAATACCAGGGCACCTATGAGGAGACTGCCCAGAAGCTGACGGCAGCCGTCGCGGCCAGGCAGACGCCGGATGTATCGCTCGTCTCGGATGTCTGGTGGTTCAAGTTCTATTTGAACAACGTCCTTGCCCCGTTGAACGATCTGATCGCAGCGAACAATATCGACACCACCGACTATGTCGATTCGCTCTTCAACGAGGGCGTCCGCAACGGCGAGAGCTACTGGATCCCGATGGCGCGCTCGACGCCGCTCTTCTACTTCAACAAGGAGCTCTACACCGAGGTCGGTCTCCCGGACGGACCGGAAACCTGGGACGATCTGGTCGCCGTGACCGATCAGCTGGTGACGAAGGATGGCGACACCATCACCCGCTCGGCCTTCGCGCACCCGAACAGCGCGTCGTACGTCGCGTGGCTCTTCCAGCCAGTGGTTTGGCAGAATCTGGGCGCCTACTCCGATGCTGATTTCAATATCCAGATCAACCAGGAGGGCGCCGTCAAGGCGGGCAACTTCTATCGCGACTCGGTCGTGAACGGTTGGGCAACCACGCCGGACGATCCGGAGAGCGATTTCGTCAATGGCTACACCGCGTCGCTCATGGCCTCCACGGGCAGTCTCGCCGGGATCCTGGCGGAATCACCCTTCGAGGTCGGCACCGCGTTCCTGCCACAGGCTGAGGCGTTCGGATGCTGCACCGGCGGCGCCGGTCTTGCCATTTTGGCTGACAAATCGGCCGAGCAGCAGGCAGCGGCGTTCCAGTTCGTGTCATGGGCCACCGCGCCAGAGCAAACGGCCTGGTGGTCGGAGAACACCGGGTACATGCCGGTTCGCAAGTCGGCGGTCGACGGCATGACGGACTTCTTCGCCGAGAACCCGAATTTCAAGACCGCCGTCGACCAACTTCCGCAGACACAGGCGCAAGACGCCGCCCGCGTCTTCATCCCGAACGGTGACCAGATCATCGGCAAAGGGCTCGAACGGATCACCGTGAATCAGGAAGAGGTTCAGCCGGTCTTCGATGATGTCGCCCAGACGCTCGAAGAAGAGGCTGAGCCGGTCCTCGAAGCGCTCGCCGCACTCGGATAGGCGTTTGAGGAGCTAGGAATTGGGAGTTGGGAGCTCGGTTTTTCCGCGCCCCCAACCCTCCAAGTGGTCTACGTGCTCAGCTCATGGTGGCACACTCGAGAAGGCAGAATTCCCTAGTACGGAATCCGGGTGAGTACGAAGGGATAGTCGAACGACGTGCCGATAAGCGCTGACAACGAGCGCTGGATGGTTACGGCGGATCACGTCCTTCGTTCGCGAACGTAGGCACTGAAGGAGTATGAGCCCAGCGTTTCAACGTTGGGAACGCAGCGAATCGATGCCACGCCCTCCCGGAGCGTTCAGACGGATTCCGTATAACTCCTAGGCCGTGTTTGAAAAGCCCACCGTGCGGCCTGACGGGCGCCGCGTTTGGGGTGCTTCATGCCGTTGAGACCCCGAAACTCGCCGCTTCGGTCTCCTCCGGACTCCGGGCTCCGGACGCCGGACCCTTTTCAAACACGCCCTAAATCCCAACTCCCAGCTCCTCAGCAAAGCGATCGCCCAGGCCAAACGGGCGGAGGCGGATGGAGCGACGGTCGGTCCCGGACGGTTCCAGCTCGATCAGGAGATAGCGTTCGGGCAACATGCCGGTGGCGCGTTCCGGCCACTCGACAAGCGTGATGGCCGAATCGTCATTGGTCAGATCCTCGAATCCGAGCGCTTCCAGCTCGTCGAGATCGTTCAACCGATAGAGGTCGATATGCCGCAGCACGCTGCCATTGGGAAGCGGAGTATCCACGACGAGCGAAAAAGTCGGGCTCTGGGCAAGCCGCGCCGTTCCAAGGCCGGATCCGATCCCTTGCGTGATCGTCGTTTTCCCCGCTCCCAGATCGCCGTGCAGCAACACCACATCGCCCGCTTCGAGCAACGCGGCGATACGGGCGCCCAGGGCGCGTGTTTCATCAGCGGAGGCCGTTTCGTAGGTGAATTCGCTCATTCCATCGATTCGTTGGGGAAGGTCAGGACCGAACCGCGCACCGACACCGTCACCCGATCGCCCGGCTGAAATCCGGCATAGGCATTCGTCCGTGCGCGTATCAGTGTGCCATCGGCCAGGACACAATCGAGCAGTTGATCGTGCCCGAAGAAGTAGCGAGCCCGAATCGTGGCGGTGTTCTCGGAGGTTTCGGAAGCGGGGTTCAGGCGAAGAATCTCCGGGCGAATCATGATCTGGACGGGGCCGGTTGCCGGCTCGACGGCGGGCAACCGGCCAAGCGCGCAGTCGACCATACGCCCCTCACTCGTTCCGGCAAGAAACTGGGCCTCTCCAACGAATTCCGCCACCCGCCGGGAGTTCGGCCGGAGATAGAGCTCATCCGGTTGGGCAACCTGCAGAATACGCCCATCCCACATGACCGCCACCCGGTGCGCCATGCTGAGCGCTTCTTCCTGATCGTGCGTCACCAGGAGCGCCGTCACGCCGGCTTGTTCGAGGATGAGCTGAACATCGGTTCGCAGCCGGCCGCGCAAGGCGGCATCGAGACTGGAAAATGGCTCGTCCAGCAAGATCAGCGCGGGCCGCGGAGCCAGGGCGCGCGCCAGGGCAATCCGCTGCTGCTGGCCGCCAGAAAGCTGATGCGGCATGCGTTTCTCGGTTCCTCCGAGTCCAACCAGATCGAGCGCTTCGGCAATACGCGGATCGCGGTCACGACCCGAGAGTCCGAATCCAACATTTTGGCCAACGGTCAAGTGCGGAAAGAGCGCACCATCCTGAAAGACCATACCGACCTTGCGGCGCTCAGGCGGAACGGAACGCCCGTTGTCGACCACAGGAACCCCGCCGATGGCAATCGAGCCGCAATCCGGATCGTCGAATCCAGCCACCAACCGGAGAGCGGTAGTCTTGCCACACCCACTCGGACCGAGCAGCGCCAGCGTTTCACCCGGGTCGACCACGAGATCGAGACGGTCGACAGCGACAACCGATCCAAATCGCCGGGTGACATTCTCGAATACCAACGCGGTCATTCGATCAACTCCGACCGGCGATCGACCCGCGATCGATTCAACAGGAACAACGCCGGCACGACCGAAACGAGCATCAACGCCACCGCCGGCGCTGCCGCCCGCCCGAAGGAGCTGGTGGTCGAGGCAGTCCAGACCTCGGTTGCCAGGGTCTCCATACCCGTGGGACGCAGAAGAAGTGTCATGGGGAGTTCTTTGACAACGGTGAGAAAGATCAAGAGCGCTCCTGCACCGATTCCTGGAGACGCCAACGGTACGGTAACCCGGCGAAGCGAGCCACGCGAGGTCTCACCGAGTCCGCGGGCCGCATCCTCCAGTTTTGGGTCGATCTGCAAGAGCGACGAGCGAATGGCTCCGACCGCCTGCGGGACGAATCGAACCAGATACGCCACCAGCATCAGGGGGATGGTCTGATAGAAACGTGGCAGATAGTTGGCGCCAATGAAGACGAAGGCGAGGCCGATGACCAGCCCCGGGAGTCCATAGCCGACATAGGTGAGGCGTTCGACGATCGTCGTCAATCGGCCGCGATACCGGACTGCCAACACCGCAACGGGAATCGCAAAAACCATCGCGAGCAACGCCGCGAGTCCGCCCAGCATCACCGTATTCCAGGTAGCACGTCCAAGCTGGCCGAAATCGTCACCTCGGCGCCAGGAACGCACGAGCCAGTTCCCGAGGACAACCACCGGGAGCACGAGCGAGAGCCCCAGCACCACAACCACATACCCCAGCGCCAGGTATCTCCAACGCCCAAGCTCGACCCGGCGGACCGTCCGTGTCACCCCGGGCCCCAGCCGAACCTGCCGTGCGTTTCCACGCAACCGCAGCTCGGCAAAAAGCAACGAAACGGAGAGCAGGATCAGCAGGAGCGAAAGCGCCGCCGCATAGGAGCGATCGAAGGATGCCCGGTATTGAACGTAGATCGCTCGGGTGAGCGAATCGTAGCGCAAGAGCGTCACGACCCCGAAATCGCTGACCGTATAGAGGGCCGAAAGCAACATTCCCGCCAGGATGGACGGCCGCAACATCGGCAAGGTGACGGTAAAAAAGGTCGCGAGCGCGTCCCGACCGAGTCCCCGGGCCGCATCCTCGGTCGAGGGATCGAGGCCAGCCAACGCAGCACTGACATTGAGATAGACATACGGGTAGGTGAAGAGCGAAAGGATCAGCCAGGCGCCGAAGAATCCATAGATCGACGGAATCTGCTCGATTCCGAGCCAGCGATCGAGATATCCCTGCAGATCGCCACGCGGGCCGAGCGCGGCGACATAGGCAATGGCCCCGACGTATGAGGGAATGACCAGCGGAAGAATCGAAACAGCCGCGAAGATCCGTCGCCCGGGCAGGTTGGCTCGGAGCGTCAACCAGGCAAGCGGCACCGCAATGACCGCCGCGGTGATCGAGACTGCTCCCGCCAGCAGCAGCGTATCCACGACCAGATCGACCGTACGACGCCGGCCGATCAGTCGGACGACGCCGCCATCGGCCTGGCTGGCGCGGTAGACGAGATAGACAAGCGGAAGCAAAACCAGCGCCGTCACAAAAAGTGACGGCGCCAGAAGCTCGATCGGTATGGAGCGTACCGATCGAGAGCGGTAGGAGCGATTTCGAGGGTCCGCCCCTACCTCGAGAGATGGCCCAATGGAAGGATTGGGCACGAGGTCCCTTACGATCCTTGAAGACTAGACGAGGCCGACATCTGCCAGCAGCGTCAGCGTACCCTCCAGATCGGAAAGACTGCTTAGGTCGATATCAGGTGATTCCAGATCCGCCAGAGCCGGCAGCCCCTCGGCGGTCGGAACTCCCGCCAGAAGCGGATACTCGAAGGTCGATTCGGCAAAATAGGTTTGTGCTTCTTCAGAGAGCAGATAATTGGCCAGCGCCAACGCGCCCTCCGGGTTGCTCGCGGTACCGAGAATACCCAGACCGGAGATGTTCACGAGCGATCCGATGTCGCCGCCAGCGAAGAAATGGTTCGCAGCCGGAAAATCGTCGCCCGCTTCGGCGCCAATCTCATAGACATAGTAGTTGTTCACGAGCCCGGTCGAAATCTCGCCCGCGGCGACCGCGCGAACGATATCGCCGTTCCCGTCGAAAACGACGGCGCCGTTGTCGATCATCGCCTGCAGCCACGCACGGGCCGCATCCTCGCCCTCGGTCACGCGCATGGCCGTGATGAAGGACTGGAAGGAGGCATTCGTCGGCGCCCAGCCAACGTTGCCGTTCCATTCCTCGCCCGTGAGCTCATGGACGGACGAGGGCAGATCGGCATCCGTGAGCTCGTCGGTGTTGTACGCCAGCACACGAGCGCGACCGGTGATGCCAATCCACTGACCGGCCACCGAACGGAAACGCGGGTCGACAACGTCCAGCGTCTCGGCCGGCAGGTCGGCGAAGAAGCCAGCGGCTTCGACCGCGCCAAGCGCGCCGGCATCCTGCGCGTAGTAGACATCTGCCGGGCTGTTCTCTCCTTCTTCGAGGATCGCGGCGGCCATTTCCGCGGTGTTGCCATAGCGTGCTTCGACGGCGATACCGGTCGCCTCGGTGAACATCTCGAGGACCGGTCCAACCAATCCTTCGGATCGGCCGGAATACACGGTAATCGAGCCGCCGGCGGCTTCCGGCGATCCCTGCGCTAGCGCGCCCATTCGGCCAAGCGACAGCGCGACAGCGCCGGCACCCGTCATTGCCAGCAGCCGCCGCCGGTCGAGAGAAACAAAGCCCACCCGGGACGAAGAATTGCTCGTTGCCCGATTGTCCAAAACCACTCTTCCTTTCAACCCCAACGAAATCATACTCAACAAGTCGGATTTAGACTAGCAAGCTTCGGCACCCCTCGTCAAGTCCTTTGCCTGGGAAGAACTTCGAATGTCCGTCCCGCCACTCGCACGAACGGCTGGATTCCATCGAAAGGTCCAGGCGAGCAGTGTGCCGGCCGGCACACTGCTCGCCTGACGGTGGAGATCTCTGAGCTGATATCCATCAGATCGAATTGCCCATTGGGAGGAGCGGGCAAAGCAACGGAATCGTGGGCTGGCATTGCCCGCCATTCGACGTCGTTCTCGATCGCCGGACCTAATTCCGACTAATTCGATCTGATTTATCTTAGCAACCACTCGGCCCGGACGTCAATTGGAGCGCTCGCGCCACGAGAATTTGATCTTCTTTTCACCATTCGACGCTCGCTGCTTCCCAGAATGAAAACAGGCCGCCTCCCTGCTGGAGCCGGGGGCGCGTTGCCTGGCGAACCACGACGCGATAGTAGGGAGGCAGATCGCATGAACGAAGCACACTACGAGGGGTCGAAAGAGAAGGTCTACTCGGTCAACGGTCGAGGCGAGACCTTCGAATCGATCCTGGCGCGACGGCTACAGCGGCGCTCGCTGCTTGCCGGGGCCGCCGCGGCAGCCGGTGGTATCGTCATCGGCAATGCATTCGCGGCCGCCCAGGACGCCTCTCCGGTCGCGTCACCGGCTGGTATCGACGATTCGCTCCAGTTCGCGGCCATCGAAGCCGGCAGTGGCGAAGACCTGGTCGTTGCCGATGGGTACACCGCCGTGCCGTTTCTCGCCTGGGGCGAACCCCTTTTCTCCGACGCACCAGCGTTCGATCCAAGCGCACAGACAGCAGACGGGCAAGCGAAGCAGCTCGGCTACAACCACGACTTTTCCGGATTCCTGCCGCTGCCGATCGGTTCGGACACGTCCGACCACGGTCTGCTGGTGATCAATCATGAGTACACCAATCCGGAGCTGATGTTCACCGGGTATCTGGCCCCCAACCCGGACTACACCGAAGGGTCGGAGGACATTCCCGAGCTTCTGGTCAACACCAGCCAGGAAATCGTCGATGTCGAGCTGGAGGCCCATGGCGTGACCGTGGCCGAGATCCAGCGCAATGCCGAGGGCGCCTGGGAGCTGGTGATCGATTCCCCCTACAACCGCCGCATCACGGCAACCACGCCAATGGCGATGACAGGACCGGTTGCCGGCAACGATCTCACCAAGACCTCAGACGACCCGACCGGTCTGACCGTGCTCGGTACGCTGAACAACTGCTCTGGCGGCCTTACCCCGTGGGGCACGTTTGTCACCTGTGAGGAGAACTTCCACCAGTACTTCGCAAACAACGAGGGGTTGGCCGAGGATGATCCGATTCGGCTGAGCCACGAACGCTTTGGACTGACGTCCGGGGCGTCCGAGCGCCAGTGGGAGACCTTCTATCCCCGGTTCGATGTAGCGCAGGAGCCGAACGAAGCCTTCCGCTTCGGCTGGACCGTCGAGATCGATCCGTTCGACGCCTCATCCCAACCGAAGAAGCGCACGTCGCTCGGCCGGTTCAAGCATGAAGCGGTCAACGTCTGGGTTACGCCGTCTGGCCAGGTTGCCGTCTATACCGGCGACGACGAACGCTTCGAATACGTCTACAAGTGGGTTTCGACCAATGCCTACGATCCGGACGACCGCGCCGCGAATGCCGATCTCCTCGACGACGGCACGCTCTACATCGCCAAGTTCGATGACGACGGCACCGGCAGCTGGATTCCACTCGTCTTTGGTGAGAACGGACTCGACGCCTCGAACGGTATTGCCGATCAAGCCGCAATCCTCATCAACCCGCGGGTTGCCGGCGACATCGTCGGGGCCACCAAGATGGACCGCCCGGAGGATATCGAGGTCAACCCGGTCAACAATCGGGTCTACATGGTGATGACCAACAACTCCAACCGGGGTGTGGAGGAGAATCCGGGTACCGACGAGTCGAACCCGCGACCGGCCAACATCTGGGGACATATCATCGAGGTCAGCGAGGCCGGTGGCGATCATGCCGCCACCGAGTTCGAATGGGACATCTTCCTCCTCTGTGGCGATCCAGCTGACGAATCGACCTACTTTGCCGGTTTCCCGAAAGAACAGGTCAGCAAGATGGCGAATCCGGACAACATCACGTTCGACGCCAAGGGAAATCTCTGGATCTCGACCGACGGCCAGCCGAGCTCGCTCGATGTCAACGACGGCCTCTTCGCCGTTCCGGTCGATGGAGCCAGTCGCGGCTACCTGCGGCAGTTCTTCAGCTCGGTTCCGGGCTCGGAAGTCTCCGGACCGATCTTCACGCCGGACAACACCACTCTCTTCGCGTCGATCCAGCACCCAGGTGAAGGCGGAACGTTCGACGAGCCGGTCACGAGCTGGCCGGAGACCTCGGGCCCGCCACGCCCGGCAATGGTCGTCATTCAGTCCACCACGGGCGCGCCCATCGGTTCCTGACCGACGCGCAGCCGCTTTTCTCCCCCCATTCTCCGCGGGCCGGATGCGAGAGCGATCTTGCATCCGGCTCGCTCCCTCAGAGGAGTTGGGATTTAGGAGTTAGGAGCTAGGAAATCTGCTCGTTCCCAGTTCCCAGTTCCCAGTTCCCAGTTCCCGGTTCCCGGTTCCCGGTTCCCGGTTCCCGGTTCCCGGTTCCCAAATATCATCCGCTATCGTGGACGGGCGAAGATCTCGACGGCGGCGGTGACCAGCTGGGCATTGGACGAAACGCGCTTACCGCGCGGAGCGACCAGCGTATCCTCGAAGCCAACTCGGGTGTCCCAACCACGGTCACGCGCATCACGAATCGCGAACCAGGCTAAGGGGCCGTCGGTGTGCTGGAGCCGGGGATTCATGACACCCAGCCGATCGAGCGCAGCATGGATCTCGTCGAAACGCGTTCTGGCCGTGCTTTCGTCCGTAAGCTCGTTTCCCGGTGGCTCGATCAGAAGACGGACGACGGCATTGGAGAAAACCAGCAACGACCGGGCGAATACCTCCACATCGGCCAAACCGCCGATTCCGATCTCGACCCCGATACCCGCCCCGATAAGGGTCTGCATGACCTGAATGGCGCCGTCCTCGGAGCAATTGACCGACGCATAGTCGGGTCCATACCAGCTCCGTATCAACGCAAGCCGCTTCTCCAGATCTGGTTCGATCCAGCCGCCGGTCGAGATGCCAACCGGAACCCTCGTGGTCTCCTTGACGTGGCGGCAGACCGCGTAGATGGTCAACGGATCGAGCGTTTCCAGGCCGGCGGTGTCACGCGGGTGCAGATGGATCTCCGCCGCCCCCGCCGCCACACAGGCGCGTGCGTCGGCGGCCAGCTCGTCCGCCGTACAGGGGATGCCGGGGTGTTCGTCACACCTCCGAGCACCGTTCAACGCCGCCTGGATCATTCGCTTACCCCCGCATCAACGCATCCACGATTGCATCGCCAACTGCTTTGGTGGTCGCGACGCCACCCAGATCCGGGGTGCGGGGACCATGCTCGGTCGACCAGCCGATCGCGCGCATCACCCGCGCGGCCTCGCCGGTCAACCCCAGATGATCGAGCATCATTGCCGCGCTCCAGACGGCGGCGATCGGATTGGCGATCCCCTTCCCGGCGATATCGGGGGCGGACCCGTGCACCGGCTCGAACATCGATGGGTACCGGCGTTCCGGATCGATATTCGCGCTGGCCGCGATGCCCAGACTTCCAGCAATCGCGCCGCCCAGATCGGAGAGGATGTCGCCAAAGAGATTCGACGCCACGATCACGTCATACGCGTCCGGCCGCAGCACCAGCTTGGCCGCCATGGCGTCGACCAGGACCGATTCGGATTCGATATCGGGATGCTCGGCCGCCACCCGCGCGAAGGTTTCGTCCCAAAGGGTCATGGCGTATTGCTGGGCATTGCTCTTGGTGACGCTGGTGACCTTGCGACGCCGGTCGCGCGCCAGCTCGAACGCATAGCGGATGATCCGCTCGCACCCCAACGAGGTGAACAAGGCTGACTGGATGGCGACTTCACGATCGATCCCGCGCGATCCAAGATTGCGGCCGCCAATCCCGGCGTATTCGCCTTCAGAGTTCTCACGCACGACGACGAAATCGATGGACTCCGGAGATCCGTTGCGCAGTGGACTCTCGATACCGGGCAGCAACTGGGCCGGGCGGACACAGGCGTATTGATCGAACCCCTGGCAGATCGCCAGCCGCAGGCCCCAAAGGGCGATATGATCGGGCACCTCTGGCCAGCCGACCGCTCCAAAATAGATCGCGTCGAACGCCTTCAGCTTCTCGAGACCGTCCTCCGCCATCATGCGGCCATGCGTCAGGTAGTACGCACTGCCCCAGGGAAACCATTCGAACGCAAAAGTCAGCTGACCATTGCTGAGCGCCTGCAGCGTCTCCAGTACCTCCAGCCCCACGGGAACGACCTCGTTCCCGATGCCATCTCCAGGAATAACCGCGATCCGAAAAGTCTGCTTGCTCATTGAGTTCCATCCAGCACGTTGTCGCCCTCTCCTCCCAAATCCAGGATGCTTGTACCGGAAAGGTAGCGAAGTTTTGCCATCTTGTATCGGCAGTCATGTCCTCGTTCGTTTCGTTTGGACGATGTCTCCAAGGTTCCGATACGTATGAACTGACTCGGTCTTTGGAGGCGAGTATGATCCATACGGGAATCTGGCGAATTTCAGTGAATTGCGAGGGACATGACGCCCAGCCGGACGATTTCGGACGACATCTATTTTCTGGGCGATTTGCTCGGCGAGGTCATCACGGCCCAAGCTGGTACCGATGCGTTTGCGCTGGAAGAGACGGTCCGCTCACTCGCGAAAGCGCATCGATCCGGTGACGCCGAATCCGGTGGGGAGCTCTCGGCCCTGGTTTCGGGCCTCAGTATCGATGAAGCAGTCTTGCTCATTCGCGCCTTCACCAGCTATTTCCAGCTCATCAATCTCTCCGAAGATAACGAACGCGTGCGCCGTATCCGCAAACGAGAGCTGGATACATTTCCCGCCGCACGACGTGGCTCGATTCGCGAGGCAGTCGAGCTGCTGAAACAACGGGGCATGTCGGGAAGTGACGTGGCGGCACTCTTGCAACGTGCGCAGGTCCGCCTGGTGATGACCGCCCATCCGACTGAAGCGCGACGCCGGACGATTCTGGAAAAGCAAGCGCGCATCTTCCGCACCTTGCGCGATCTGGACGAACGGGACCTCCTGCCCCGCGAGGTCGAGCGCATCCGGGATCGCCTGGCGGCCACCGTGGCCGAGCTCTGGAGCAGCAGCGAGGTTCGCGCGGTCCGCATGAAAGTCAGCGACGAGATTCAGGCGAACCTCATCCATTTCCGAACCAGCCTCTATCACGTCGTTCCCGAGATCTATCGCGATCTCGAGGAGGCCGTCTCCGAAATCTATCCGGATGACTTCATTCCGGTGCCGTCCTTTCTGACGTTCGGCTCGTGGGTCGGCGGCGACCGGGACGGCAATCCGTTCGTGACGCCGGACGCCACCCGCGACGCCCTGGTGATGATGCGTGATTCGTGCTTGACCGCACTCGACGAACGGTTCGGCCAGGTTGCCGGCCGTATCTCGGTCTCGACCATGATCGCCGGGGAGTTCCGCGAGCTCGATGAAAAGCTGAACCGGAACCGCAAGCGGTTTCCCGAGGTTGCGGCTCGTCTTATGGCCGAAAACGTCGATGAGCCGTTCCGCCAGTTGCTGACGCTGATGCGCGAGCGAGTTCGCGCCACCCGCCTCGAGCTCCCCGGCGGATATGCACATCCCAACGAGCTCCTGGACGATCTTCGCCTGATCGAGCGGACGCTGATCGACCGGGGCGAAGCGCTCATCACGGGGGGCGATCTGCACGATCTGATCCGGCAGGTGGAGGTCTTTGGCTTCCACTACGCCCGTCTGGACATTCGGGACCATTCGCGTCGTCATGAAAAGGCGATCGACGAGGCATTCCGGCTGACCGGGGTCGCCGAGCACTACGCCGAGCTCCCCGAGGACGAGCGGATCGGCATCCTGACCCGAGAGATCGAAAGCCTGCGGCCGATCGTGCCGCGAGATCTCGACCAGTTTTCGGCCGAGGCTGCCGAGGTCATCGAAACGTTCCGCACCATTCGCGAGCTGATGGATGGCCGGCATCAGGATGCTATCGGCACCTATGTCATCTCGGCCGGGGAAGCCGCATCCGACGTGCTCGAAGTCCTCCTGTTGATGAAAGAAGCCGGATTGGCCGGGCCGGGAGGGTGCGAGGCGCGCTTGCCAATCGCGCCGTTGTTCGAACAGGGGGAATCGCTCGCCGCATCCGAAGGGATCATGCGGGAGCTGCTCAGCCAGCCGGTCTATCGCAACGCACTGGCCGCGCAGGGAAATGCCCAGGAGGTCATGGTTGGCTACTCCGACTCGAACAAGGAGCTGGGTTACCTGGCATCGTCATGGGCGCTTTACGAAGCCCAGGTCAAGCTCAAAGACCTGTTCAATGCCTTCGGGGTCGATTTCACGTTCTTCCACGGGCGGGGCGGCTCCGTCGGGCGCGGGGGCGGCCCCTCGAATGTCGCCATCCTGGCGCAACCAGCCGGCACCGTCGGCGGCCGGATCAAGATGACCGAACAGGGTGAGGTCGTGGCCGGGCGGTATGGATTGCGCGAAGTCGCGCATCGGGAACTGGAGCTGGTCACCGGCGCGGTGCTGGTCTCCATGGTCGGGCTGCTCGATGCGCCCGCGGGCGATCAGCTCGCCGCATTCGAGCGCGCGATGGCCCAGATGGCCCAACGCTCGACGGAGGTCTATCAATCGCTTGTCTATGGCGACCGTGAGTTCGTTTCCTTCTTCGAGCAGATGACCCCGATCCGCGAGATCAGCGAGCTCAAGCTCGGTTCCCGCCCCGCTCGCCGGACGACCTCACACCGGATCGAAGATCTGCGTGCGATCCCATGGGTCTTTTCCTGGACGCAGGCAAGAGTCTTGCTGCCAGGATGGTACGGGCTGGGATCGGCGCTCGAATCCGCACGCGACGAGTATGGCCTCCCGTTCTTACAGGAGATGGAGTCGAGCTGGCCTTTCTTCGCTGCGGTGCTCTCGAATGCCGAGATGGCGCTCTCCAAAGCAGATCTGCGCGTCGCGGCGCAGTACATCGAAATGGTCGAACCGATCGAGCTCCGCGAGCGTATCTGGACCCGCATCACGGACGAGTTCGAACGCACGGTCGCGCTCCTGCTGGACGTCACCAGTCAGCATGCGTTGCTCGACCGCGATCCCGTTCTGCAACGCTCGATCGAGCGCAGAAATCCGTATGTCGATCCCCTCTCCTTCATCCAGGTCGAGCTGCTGCGACGGTTCCGCAATGACGGGGCAGTCGACGAGTTTCTCCGCCCAGTTTTGCTCAGTATCAACGGAATTGCCGGCGCATTGAAAAACACGGGCTAACGGCAAGGTCCATTTGGACCAAAATTGGGGTGTACGAAACCTTTTTCCTAGCCCAAGCGCTGTGTAGAATGTGTTGGGGGACACTGGGATTTTTCTTGGGATTCGTCGATTGGGGTCGACGGGAAGGGTTCATGTTGAAACGATTAGCATCTTTGCTGCTAACGCTGTTCATTCTGGCAGCTTTAGCGCTTCCCGCATTCCAGCCATCGTATAGCGTCCTTGCGCAGGCAGATGGGTCCGTCGTAAGCGAACAGCAGGAGGAGCAGGAACCGGCTGAACCGACCGAGGTTCCGCCGCCACCGACCGAGGCGCCACCGCCGCCGACGGACGTTCCGCCACCTCCAACCGAGGTTCCGCCACCACCAACGGACATCCCAACAGATGTTCCGGCGACCGAGCCTCCGGCGCCAACGGTGACCAGCGAGGTTGTGCTCCCCGCTGACACCGAGGTCGCCACCTCGACGGTAACCGAGACTTCGACGTTAGAGGCGACCGCTACACCGTATAAAGACCTGCGATACGGCTCCCTGGTTCGCACCACCGCGCGCGTCAATTGCCGCATTGGCCCATCGACCGGAGAGGCCGTTGTCACGATCACGGCAAATGGGGACCAGGCCGTTGTGCTCACCGACCCCATGCAAAGTGGCGGCTTCGACTGGGTGCAGGTGCAGCTGCTCAATGCGGAGACAAACCAGTGTTATCTGGCCGCGCAATATCTGACGCTGCTCGAACAGGACTATCCGGTTCCCGCAACGATCACACCGACGGCGACCGCATCGAACACGAGCACGCCAACCGAAACGCTGACGCCGACCATCACCAATACACCGACCCAGACGCCGATCGCGACGCCGTACAAGAACCTCCAGGTGGGAGATAGGTCCTTGCGACCACCCGTGTGAACTGCCGCGTCGGACCGTCCCAGGGCGACAGCGTCGTCCTCGTCCTCCCGTCAGGAGGCGCGGCGGTCGTGATCGAATCGCCACAGAGCGACGGCCGGTATGACTGGACCAAAATTCAGCTCCTCGATGCCGCCACCACGCAGTGCTATCTCGCCGCGCAGTACGTGGCGCTGTCCCAACCAGGACATGGCGTGCCCGCGACGATCACGCCAACGCCAACTGCGTCGAATACAGCAACGGTCACCAACACGCCGACGATCACGCTGACGGCAACGGTCACGTTGACGCCGACGATTACCCTGACACCGACCGAGACGCTGACGCCAACCGTTACCAACACGCCAACGGAGACCCTGACGCCGACGGTCACCAACACGCCAACCGAGACGCCGGACGCCACGATGACCCCGACGCCGACGTATCGCGATCTGCACGCCGGCGATCTGGTCAAGGCCAATCAGTCCGTCAACTGCCGCGTGTCGAACTCGGCTCAGAGCAACATCTCCTACATCCTGGAGAAGAACTACCAGGCCGTGATGCTCACCGATCCGGTGAACGCCAACGGGTATTACTGGGCGCAGGTTCGCCCGCTCAGCACGAATATCGAATGCTATGCCGTGGCGCAGTACCTCGATCTCGTGCAGTCCGGATATGACCTGAGTCCAACCCCGACCACGACTGGAACGGTGGAAGCAGCGGGACCGTATAAGGTCGGCGACATCATCGTCACGACCGCATCGGTCAATCTGCGCACGGATGCGGGCACCAACAACCCGATCGTGAAGACGATCAGCTCCAACACCCAGGGTTCGGTCCTTGCCGGATTCAAGCAAGCGAATGGTCTTGACTGGGTCCAGGTCCAATTTCCGACCGGTTCCGGCTGGCTGGCCGTCAAGTACACCAGGTTGGTGACCAGCAGCACGCCAGGCGGTCCGTTTGCCGCCGGTGAGCGCATTGTCGTGGTCAGCACGGTCAATCTGCGCACCCTGCCGGGAACCTCGAACCCGTCCATGGGTCAGCTCTCCGTTGGCTTGCAGGGTATGGCGCTGGGCGCATCGGCGAAGGTCGACAATCTGACCTGGGTCCAGGTCGAGTTCCCGATGGGAAGTGGATGGGTCGCATCCAACTATGTGAAGAAGCTGACCGCGGTCACACCGACCGTCGGCCCGAAGGCCTCGAACATCTGGGTTTACCTGGACTGCACCTCCAACCCGGAGCGGGTGCTCGTCACGAACAACAACGCGCAGTCGATCCGCGTGATCAGCATCGGTTCGATCTATCAGCCGGGGTCCGGCGAACCGTATTCGGTCGGCCATACGCTGGGGTCGAAGGTCACCCTCTCCTACTCGTCGAATAGCAAAGCGCCGTCGACCCACCGGCTGACGACCCGAGAGTTGTTCGATGACAATGCCGGCAGCCAGGAAGGCGTGATCGTCAAGACATCGCTCGGCGATATCACGGCGACATGCCCGGCAGTGACCAGTGGCGAGAAATGGATCGAGGTCAACCTGTCCACCCAGACCATGCATGTCTGGCGCGGTTCGACCAAGATCTCCAGCTCGCTGGTCAGCACCGGCAAACCCGGCTTCTCGACTCCGACCGGGACGTTCTACATCACCACGAAGTACACATCGGTCACGATGGCGGCATGCGCCAACGGTGAGTGCTGGAACACCCCGGGCGTTCCGTGGGCGATGCTCTTCCGCTATGGAGGGTTCTACATCCACGGCGCCTATTGGCATAACGACTTCGGACGGATTCGCAGCCATGGTTGCGTGAATCTGCCGGTACCGTATGCCGAATGGCTCTACGGATGGGCGCCGTCTGGCACGCGTGTCTGGATCCATTACTAGCGTATCGATCCAGCAACCAGAATCTCGAAGAAACGGGACGTTCCGGCCGGAACGTCCCGTTTCGCTTGTCGATACAAACGCGAGATGGCATGATTCCGGCTCATTCTCGCTGTTTTCCACGGTCGGCGTTCCCTCGGATCCTCGTCATGCATGAACCCTCGTCGATCGAGCCCGGCATCCTACCGGCCGAGACGTTGTCCCCGGAACTCCCGGTTTCCGAAACCGATGTCGTGCCGGAACCCGTTTTCTACACCGGAGATCTGGTCAAGGTCAGCCGTCCCACCGTGCATTGCCGCGCCTGGATGTCCATGGCCGCTCCGGTGCGCATCACGCTGAGACGCGGGGCATACGCGGTCTTGCTCAGCGATCCCGTCCGCTCGTGTGGACGAATCTGGGTCAAGGTGCGCCATCGAAAATCGTCGGTCGAGGGGTACCTCGCCACGCAATACCTCGAGCTGGTCGAACGGCGGGGGCAGCCCACGCTCCTCGAGCCCCAGACGCCCGAGCTGGACGAGCATGAATCCGCGTCCCGCCCCGGGGATCTCTTCATTACCAGCACCAGGGTCAATCTCCGAACCGGGCCGGGCAGGCGGAATCCACTCGCCGGCACAATCGAACCCCATCTGCTGGGACTGGTTCTCTCAGATCCCGTGCAGGTCGACGACATCTCCTGGATTCAGGCGCAGTTTCGCCACGCGTCCGGGTGGATTGCGTCGCAATTCACCCGGCGAGTTTCCCGCGGTCAGCGGTGGATCGAAGTCGATCTGGAGAGTCAAACCCTGGTGGCGTGGGATGATACGAACCCCGTCTACGCGGCGCCGGTGAGCACAGGAAAACCTGGATTCGGCACGCCAACCGGCGTTTTCACCATTTCGACGCGCTATCCGGCCCGGCAGCTCATCGCGCGGGTCAACGACGAGTTCTGGGACATTCCCGGCGTCCCCTGGGTAATGGTCTTTCGGGAAGGCGGTTTCTACATCCACGGGGTCTACTGGCACGATGACTTCGGCACACCGGTCAGTCACGGCTGCGTCACCCTGGCGGTTGCCGATGCCGAGTGGCTCTACGAGTGGGCGCAAACGGGTACCCGGATCTGGATTCATCCTTGAGTGAGGAGCGGGGATTTACAGCGGATTTCAGGAAGGTCACGACGACCGGCACGTGAACGATCGTAGCGCAGGCACCCGTGTGGCCTGCGATCGGCCGCAGGCCGATAATCACGGTCGCCCAAATACCCGTCGCTTGGGTCAACCATTTCGCAAATCGCCGTAGGAGTTGGAGACGAATCCGTTGTCGCAACCGAAGCGACAACCCCCTCGATGCCGGAATTCCCAGTGCGTGTTTGAAGACTCGACAACGTGCCTCCGCCCGCACTGGATTCGTCCGGAATCCGTCCATTCACGCCCCGGCATCAGCCGTCCAGATCGTCGCAGGACCCAGGGCTCAGGACGCAGGACCATTTCAAGCACGCCCCAACTCCTAAATCCCAGCTCCCAACTCCTCAAGCGGCACGACTGTTCTTCTCGCCCGCGGTGTACGGGTTATTCCAGTCGGTTCCCTTTTCGACGAAACGATCTGGGCGGAAGTAGGTCAGATCGAACCCGGCGTCGACTCCGGTGAGCATGCCGGCAACGACGTTCCCGTTGATCGCTCCCCAGGAGAAGCCTCCTCCGTTGAACCCGGCCACGATAGTGAGTCCCTGCATGATCGCGGTACGTCCGATAAGCGGGAGCCCGTCAGGTGTGAAGCCCATGATGCCGGCCCAGCAGCGGACCACACGCACACCGGCCAGTGCCGGAAAGAGCCCGGCCAGCCGCTTGCCAATTCCACTGATAACCGGCAAGGTGACCCGCTCTTCGTAGAGACCAAGCCCCTCCTGCTCATCGAGCCGCCGGAACCCACCGCAGATGATCGGACCACCCGGCACCTGACGGCCATATTCCTTATCAAAATTATTCCCCCACGCCAACGGCAGAATTGGCGCGACCGGCTCGGTGGCGAGAATCTGACCGCGCGCTGGAACGATGGCGCCTTCCGGCAGCTGCCGGAGGAGCAACGGCGTATAGGAATTGGTTGCCAGCACGACTTCGTCTGCGTGGACCTTACCGCCATCCAGCAGCTCGACCCCCTCGACCCGGCCGCTCTTCTCCAGAATGCGGCTGACTGGCGTATGCGTCCGGATCACCGCGCCGAGACGGGCGGCGGCATTCGCAAATCCGTCGACCAACGCGAACGGCCAGAGATGACCGGAGTTTCGCGTGAACTTGCTTCCATAGATGTCTTCCGAGACCGCCGGCATGAGCTTGCGCGTTTCCTTCGCGTCCAGCAGTTCCGGTCCTGCTCCGGCGGCACGCTCGATCTCGTATCGCTCGACCATATGGTCCCATTGAGCGTTCGTCTGGGCGATTTCGACCGTCCCAGACTGCCGCAGCTGGAAATCGACCCCGAGCTCGTCCGGCAATTCCTTGAGCAAGGCATAGTTCGCGGACGTCATCGCAAAGAGCGCCGACGCCTCGTTCTCATGCATCCGGGCGCCTTCCCCGGTCATCCCGCCATTGCGTCCGGATGCGCCGGAACAGATCCCTCGTTGTTCGAAGAGGTGGACGGATTTGCCTGCTTTGGCTAACTGGTAGGCAATCGAGCAGCCGTTTACCCCGCCCCCGACTACGATCACATCCGGACCTGACATCGCCGTCATCCTCTCTTTGTCACCGAGTTGCCGGAAGTCTATCAGTCGCCTCCGAACGGGAGCATGCAACGCGGCCACCCCGCGATGATCGGGGTGGCCGCGGCCGATGGCGCTACGCACGCGCGGGCGAATCGGCCCCAGAGAACGCGCCGGTTACCCGGCGACGGTCATGCGCTCTGGAACCGTTTGCGGCAGGCTTCGATCATATTCCAGGCGAACGCGGCATCATGCCAACCGAGCACCTCGGTCTGCTTCGGCTCCAGCAGCTTGTACGTATCGAAAAAGGTCTCGATCTCACGCAGCCAGTGGTCACCCAAATGCGTGAGATCGGTCACATGCTGATACCTCGGATCTCCGATCGGAACCGCCAGCACCTTAAAATCCGATCCTTTCTCGTCCGCCATGTCGAGTCCGCCGATCGGCCGGGCGTCGATGACGCACCCGGGAAAGGTCGGTTCCTGCATGAGGACGAGAATATCGAGATGGTCTCCATCTTCCGCGAGCGTATCGGGGATGAAGCCGTAATCCGTCGGATAGTGAACCGACGAATAAAGAACCCGGTCGAGCCGCAGCCGTCCGGTTGCTTCGTCGTATTCGTACTTATTGCGACTGCCTCGCGGAATCTCGATGAACGCGATGACGGTCGATTGGCGCTCCGATTGCCCTGTCTCTTGCACTCCACTTCCCTTTGTTGCGCGTGCGGGCCCAGATCCCGCACCGTATCCCGAGTGTTTCAATCTTCGTTGCTTTCGGCCGCCGGTGCGGGTCGTCAATCACCTCGGTCCGGTCGAGCGCGCCGCCCGTCGATTCCCGGACTCCCGGCGACATGCCGAACCGCACCGGCGATCGCATTCCACTGCGGACCTGCCTCCGCGTCACGGAAACGATAGTCATGCGTTCGGATCACGTCACGCAGCTCCGATCGAAGCACCTCGTGCCGTTCAACCAACCGAGTGCGCAACGCATCGAGCACCTCGGGCTCCGGGCTGGTGGCAAGCGCCAGATCGAGATGCACCACGCAGAGCCCATCCGAGGCCGCATAGCGGGTCCGCATGACGTCCGATTTCAGCTCCCGCAGCAAATGCGCCACGATCTGGCGTTCCTGCTCGTCTCGCGTCCGGCACAGTGGGCAGACACCTGGGGCAACCAGCACCTCTCGTTGTGCGCCCCCACTCCGCATTCCGGCGATCCGAGACCGAACGTTGCCCGGCCCCGCGCGGCTTGGCAAGCGCTGCTCCAACTGTCGCGTGATTCGCCCCAGCACAGCCTCATAGATGATGGCGGTGCTCAACGGTTGCGCCTGATCGAGCCATTGCTGGGCATGCAGATTGCAGAACCCCCAGGCAGAATCGACCTGTTCGCGCCATGTCGGATCGAGCACCAGCTCCGCCTCGATACTGGCCAGTGTTTGGGCCACCCGCTGCAGCGTCATACGGCAAACCGGGCAGCCGGGTAGCGCCAGGGCGTCGTCCAGGTAGATCATCCGCTGGTGCTGGGTCATTGCTCACTTTCGGGGTCGACACGTCTGGTCCCGGCTCGCGCACGGAAATCCCCTGTACCCTACGTGGTGAGCGAAAACCGGTCAAGATTGCCGGTCGACGCGGCCAGCGAACCCGAGACCAGGAGAGTTCCGGTGCGAAATTTGGTGGGCCGGTTGATGGCCAGATCGGACGAGGAGCTCCGGCGAATTGCGATCGCCTGGATGATCCCCAGCACCGCACGAGACAAAGCCGCCCTGATCGCGCAGCTCATGCGTGCGATGACGGATCTGCGTTCGACCCGCGACTTCTGGGCAAGCCGGTCGCAGGACGAGCGGGAGATGATTCTGCTCTTTCTGGCGAGCGGATCCGATCAGGGATTGACCATGGCGGAACTGGCCGCCGAGCTGAATGTTGCGGAAGAGCAGGCCCGCGCCACTGCCGCGCGTCTCTACCAATCGGGGGCGCTGGCGACCAACGGCCAGGAGTCGCTGGGTATCGGCGAGCTTCCACGCCTCTTCTTGCCACGCGAGCTGGGACAGCTCTTCGCACGCATTCAGGATGAGCTGGAAGCGGGAGATATCAGCTCGACCACGCCCGCGGCACTGTTGGAGCTCCTCGACGACACCGATATTCAACGCGCGGCCGAATTGTGGGGACTGGAATCGATGCCGGGGCTCCGCACACGGCGGGAATTGACCGAAGGCTTGCTGGAGCTCTCCGGCTACCCCGACCGCCGGGCGGCGGTCGAGCGCAAGCTCGGCTGGGATGCGAAACGCATTCTGGAAAAGGTCACCGAAATTCCAGCGGGCCAAACGACCCTGCTGGCGGACCTCGCGGACACGGTCGAGCTGATCCCACGCAACCCCGCACGGCGGGAGCGGCTGCGCAACGCACTGACCGAGCTGGAAGAAGCATTGCTCGTCTGGCACACCACCCTTCCCGATGGCAACCGAGCCCTCTTCAGCCAATCTGGCGGACCGTCGCCGATGAACCGGCCCGGGATCGACAGGGTCCACCGGCTCCGGTCGACGCTCCCTCCCCCGGAGATCAGGCAGCCCGTCATCGATTTGCGCTCGCCTGGGATCTATTGACCGTGCTGCGCTGGCTCGGCGCTGGCACTCCAGTGGTCGCCCAACTCTCTCAAGCCAGCAACCGGTCACGAAACCGCATCAACCAACATCTCTGGCACGAGGGCGTCGATCAGCCGCAACCGGGGTACCTCGAATTTCTGGCCGCGCTTGCCGAGCACGGCAACCTGCTCGATCCGCCCGATGTAGAGACGCGCGCGAATCCTGCATTGCGCGCCTGGCGATCACGCTCGTTTCTGGATCAGACAGCGTATCTGCGCGATATCTGGCTCGGTTCGGTTGCCTGGGTCGAAGCGTTGGCACAGGAAGACGTCATCGTCACCGGAGCGCACTGGCCGCAATTTCGGCGCCGGTTGCTCGTGCTTTTGCCCGAGCTCGATCCGCAACGCTGGTATCGTCTGGACGAACTGGCTCGCTGGCTCGCGGCGCGAAGTAGCGACGCGCTGGGTGACGCAGTTCAGATTGCGACAGCTCGTCCCGTCGATGCGACCCTCGACCGGTCGATCGAGCGGCTTTCGTCGCTGGAGCACGTTGTCGAGCGAACGCTGCGAAGCGGGTTCTCCTGGTTTGGAATCATCGACATCGCGCACATCCCCTCGGTTGGAGAGGTGGCCCGAGTCACCAACACCGGGTTGGCAACCGTGGGAGCTCGGGAGCCGGACCCGCCACCGACGGCAATCGAACCCGCAATCGAGATTCATCCCGATCTGACCGTCACATTGCGCGATCCCACCCCGGTGCGCATCTGGGCGTTGACGGCATTTGCCGATCAGATGCGCTTGCACCCATCTGCCGAATACCGGATCAGCAATCGATCGTTGAAACGGGCGCTCGCCGCCGGTTTTCGCGTGGACGATGTCATGACCTTTCTGGAACGGCAAGGTGGGCTTGCGCTGGAACAGGCCGCACGCGCCCAGCTTCGATCATGGGCAGAAACTCTCGGACGAGTGTGGCTCGCGCCGGCATTGATCGTCCAGCCCGAACAGGATGAGGACATCCGCGCGTTGCGGGCAACACTGGAGGCGCTGGAATTGCGGGTTACGCCGCACGGGCCGGCATTCGTGGTGGAAGGGTCGGATGGGCTGTCAGCCGAAACGCTCGCTTCCCGGGTCGAACGCGGTCTGCTGGATGCCGGGAAGACTCCGCAATTCCGCGCCAGCCCGGAAGCACTCGTCGCCGACGAGCGTTCCGCCCCGGGTTCGTAATCGGTTGCTCGCGTGGGCTACGCGTTCCGGGCATCCAGCGGCGTGGTCCGCTCGAGCTCGCTGGCGACCGGCCGCAGCTTTGTCAGACACGCGTCGAGCTTTTCCAGATCGGCGAAGCTGAACTCGCTCAAGGCGGCTGCCATCTCTCGATGCAGTGCACCCGATACGGACTCGGCCGCCGCGCGTCCATCGTCGGTCAATGCCAGCAAGACCCGGCGGCGATCGTCCGTGCTATTGATGCGGCGAACGTATCCCCGGCGTTCGAGACGGTCGATGAGTCCAGTGACCACGGCCGGGGTCACCATCAACTTCCGCGCAACATCGCCAAGGGTCGTCTTCTCGCTTTCGATCATGGTCAATGCCGAAAGCTGGCGCAAGCTGAGACGATTCTCACCGGCCGCGTGAGCAACGCTCGACTCTGCCCATCGATTCAACCGAGGAACGATGTCCAGCAAGGATTCTGTGACACTATCTGCCACGGCTGGGGCTGATTTCGACATCGAATGGCGCTCCTCTGGGTTCATCGAACGTGGCAGCCTCCCTGCGAACGTGTGGGCCGGCACGCTCTCGTTCAGGCCCGCCACCCTTCCGCATCGGAAGCTTTGCCTCAATACAGATTGTAGTGGAGGACCGGAAATACTGAGGCTTGCGGCGACGATCTGCGGATAATTTGTGCCTGATGCACAGCAATG
The DNA here is from genome assembly GCA_023957115.1 of Thermomicrobiales bacterium. Classification (GTDB taxonomy): domain Bacteria; phylum Chloroflexota; class Chloroflexia; order Thermomicrobiales; family UBA6265; genus JAMLHN01. The sequence goes on along the minus strand of JAMLHN010000007.1, from coordinate 65,020 downwards.
TACACTTCGATCCGATGGTGGATTGACTGGGAGCGTCGAGTGAATCAGCAACGCAATTCGTCGGTTCGGCGGTGGATCTCAAATCTGCTCTTTGTCGTCGCGGCCGCGCTCTTCGCGTACGTTGCCTTCGCCTGGTATCAGGAGCGGAATGACACCACTGGACAGGCTCCCACGCCGCAGAGCGTTCCCGGTAGGGCCGAGCTCAAGACCGTCCACGATGCGCTGGCATCCCAGGGGATGACGGTCGAATATGGCCGGCAGACCGTCCGCATCGAGGGACTCACACCGGTTGGGCAGCAGTTGATCGTCGATGGAGCCCCGGCATACGTCTTCATCTTCGAAAGCCCCGAAACCCGAACGGACCAAATCGACCAGATCGAGCTCGACGCGATCGAGCTCAAGACTCCGTCCGGAGCGAATGCAGCCACCGCCGAGCTGCACAGTGTGTCCGGAAGCAATGTCCTTGTCGTCTCGGACGGCGCCAGCGACGATATCCAGCAGAAGATCGAATCCGGGGTGGGAAGCCTGCCTTGATCGACCCGCCCCCCTCAGACCCAAATCGATCCGAGCACGAACCGGACGAAGATCCGTTCGAACACGGACGCGTCGGCTACGGCAACTACGCGAAATACACCCCCGCCTTGTTGGCGCTGGGCATCATCCTGGTCATCGCCTTTATCGGGTACCGTCAATGGAAACCGGAGGCAGAGCTTCCCCGAGCCGGCGTGCTCATCGATCAGCCCGCGCCGGCATGGAATCTGACCCTGCTGGATGGCACGACGATCGATTCGACCGATCTGGCCGGCAATGCGGTTGTTCTCAATTTCTGGGCGTCCTGGTGTGCCCCCTGCGAAGAGGAAATGCCGGAGCTCGATGCATTGAACGCAGAGCTCCGGACCGACGGCGTACCGGCGACGATCATCGGCGTTGGTGTCAAACGAGATAACAATGACAACGCACTGGCGATGGTCGACCGGTTGGGGGTCACCTATCCCATTGGGCGTGACACCGCCGGCGAGAGCGACACGATTGGTCCAGTAACACAAGCGTTTGGGGTAGATACATTTCCAGCCACCGTGTTCATCCGCCCGGACGGCACGGTCTCAGCCATCGTCTTCGGACCGCTCTCCAGTGAATCCGCCCGTGACGCCATCGAGGCAGCACTGGACGGCGATTGAGGCTGTGCCGGTGATGTTTTTGCCGGTGCCTACCCCATGCGGTGTACCCGCATGCAATCACGCGAATACCCGATACGCAGCCATTCGATCGTTCCTGAAAATTCCACCATGTGGGTTTGACAGGCAGTTACGCGTATGCGAGCATAGGCCAGCAGACGCCAACCGAACGACACGTACACGTCAGTCCCATAGATCGTCGTCTTCATGACTTCCTGAGCCGCCCTCCCACGAGCGCGGCGGCGACTTGGCACACCTACGAGGAGTAGCGGACCGAGTGACGCGGTACATTGCAAGCCGACTCATCTCAGCCGCAGGCGTCATCGTCCTCGTTTCCATTCTCGTGTTTGCCATTATCAGACTCATCCCGGGAGACCCGGTTTCGCTCCTGCTTGGAGAAAACCTTACCGATGAGGCCAGAACGCACCTCATCGAGAAGTGGGGGTTGGATCAGCCAGTCGTCGTTCAATATCTCCGTTGGGCAGCCGGCATGATTTCTGGTGACTTCGGAACATCGCTTTCCACGCAGGAAAGCGTTTCGTCCCTTCTGCTCGATCGGCTTCCCGCCACATTCTCGCTTGCCATATTCGCGCTCATCATCGGCGTCGTCATCGGGATTCCCGCCGGCATGATCGCCGCCTACCGTGCCAACACCATGGTGGATGGCATTGCCATGGTCAGCGCGCTCGTGGGGCTGTGCATCCCGAGCTTCTGGCTCGCCCTGATGCTCATCCTGCTCTTTTCGATCAAACTGCACTGGCTTCCCGTGTCGGGCTACGTATCTCCGTTCACGAGCGTTACCGAATGGTTTACGCATATCCTCATGCCGTCGATTGCGCTTGGCGCCGGCCTGGCGGCGAGTATCAGCCGCATGACGCGCAGTGCCATGCTCGATGTCCTGAATCAGGACTACATTCGCACGGCCCGGGCAAAAGGTCTGAGCGAACGCGTCACCCTCGTTACGCACACGCTGAAGAATGCGCTGTTGCCGATCATCACGGTGATCGGCCTGCAGCTTGGGTTCCTGCTTGGTGGGGCTGTCGTCGTGGAGGAAGTCTTCGCGGTTCCGGGTGTTGGCCGGCTCCTCATCTATGGCATTGGAAATCGTGACTACCCGCTGATCCAGGGCGTCGTCATGATCTTTGCCATCTCGTTCATTGTGATAAATCTCGTTGTCGATCTCCTCTATTCGATCCTCGATCCACGAATACGGTTTCAATAATGTTCGAGCCGACCATCTCTCTCGCAGATGCCGCCGAAGTCTCGCCAGCCGCTGACTCCTGGTCTGACCGTATCTCCAATCAGATCCGTTTCTGGCTCAGGAATCGCCTGGCGCTCGTTGGACTGCTCATCATTGTGCTCGTGATCCTGGCAGCCGTTTTCGCGCCGCTGATCGCGCCCTATGATCCGTATGAACGAGACGTGCGCAACCGGATCGCCGCGCCAAGCAGCGCGCACTTGCTAGGCACCGATGAGCTCGGACGCGACATTCTCAGCCGCATCATCTACGGGGCACGGGTGTCCCTGATGGTCGGGGGCATCTCCGTCGGACTGGCAACCCTGATCGGCGCGCCGCTCGGCCTTATCGCCGGCTTCAACAGCCGCAGGCTCGATTCGCTGATCATGCGGGTCATGGATGCCTTGCTGTCATTCCCGGAAATCGTGCTTGCCATTGCCATTTTGGCCATTCTGGGCCCTTCGGCCGCCAACGCGATGATTGCGATCGGCATCGTCTACATCCCGATCTTTGCCCGGACCATTCGCGCGCCAGCGATGGTTGAGTCACATCGCGAATATGTCGAGGCCGCACGCGCCTCCGGCGCAACCAACAGACGCATCCTCTTTCGCCATATCGCGCCAAACACGCTGAGTATCCTGATCGTCCGCATCACGATCAGCCTGAGCTATGCCATCCTGGCCGAGGCGGCGCTCTCCTTCCTGGGCCTCAGCGCCTCTCCCCCCACGCCCACCTGGGGCCGAATGCTGAAAGATGGCCAGAGTTTCATGCAGCAGGCGCCGTGGGTCGCCATTTTCCCGGGCTTGGCTATCGCGATAACCGTTCTTGGATTCAACCTGCTCGGCGATGGACTCCGGGACGCCCTGGATCCGAGAACGCGCAAATAGCCCTTCGCATTCATACTGATTCTTCTGGAAGGAGGCAACGAGTCAGTCCCGATCTCACGTCCAACGATGAACTTCGAGGAGGAAGTCAAATGAGCGACGAGCGATCTCTTCAAACCCTGATCCGCATGCACCAGAATCGGCAGATCTCCAGGCGCACCTTTATGCAACGTTGCGCCGCACTCGGAATTGCCGCGCCATTCGCATCCATCCTGGCCACTCCGGGCGTAAGCCTTGCCTCGTCCTACCAGAACGCAATGCTTCGCCCCGGCCTGGCGCAACAAAGCGTCGAACTCACCATCGGGCAGGTCGAGGAACCCGACACGCTCGATCCGCACAATCTCACCGCGGCCGCAGCCGGGCTGCTCGGCTACGTGGCCATGCCTGGACTCGTCTGGTGGGACTACGATCTGGGAATCTCACCCATGATCGCGGAAAGCTGGGAAAGCAGCGAAGACGGGCTCACCTGGACGTTCAATCTCCGGCCCAATCTCGTCTTTCACAACGGCAAGCCATGCACCGCGCAGGAAGTCGTCCGCAACTTCGAGCACATCATGGATCCGGAAGGCGGATCTTTCCTGGCTCCCGACTATGTCTCGGTTGCCTCCGTGGAAGCGCCCGACGAAACGACGGTCGTCTTCACGCTCAGTGAGCCATTCGCCCCATTCCTGGCAATCCTCACGAACCGCTGTGCCATCACCGACATGGACGCCTATGACGACACGACTCCCGTCGGGACCGGCCCATTCAAGATCGTCGAATGGAACCGCGGTACCGGCGTGGTGCTCGAAGCGCACGACCAGTACTGGGAAGAAGGACTCCCGCTCGCGTCTCGTGTCGATTGGAACTTCTATCCCAACTCGGATTCCCGGGTTCTCGCGCTGCAGGCCGGCGACATCGACATCGTCTATTCAGTGCCGCCGGAGCAGGTCGATCTCCTGATGCAGGAAGACACGGTCCTGGTCGAACCCATCCCCGGGGTGACCCACGACTACATCGCCTTCAACTGCGCGAGTGGACCGTTCTCCGACGTACGCATGCGCAAGGCAGTCGCCCACGCGATCGATAAAGAGCTCGTCGTCGAGGGGGCCGAATGGGGATTTGCGCATGCGACCAACATCCCGTTTCCGCCAACGTCACCCTGGTACATAGAAATTCCAGACTACGAATACGATCCGGAACGAGCCCAGGCGCTCATGGCCGAGGCGGGCTATGCCGATGGTCTCGAGCTCGACATGCCGGTGGCCGCCACGACTCCGTTGCCGGAAATCGCCGAGCTCATCCAGCCGGATCTGGCAGCCATCGGTATCAACGTCCGCTTGGTGGAAACGGAATGGGCCACATACTGGCCCGAGATCTACCTGAAGGGGCAATTCGACATCACTCCAATGGGCTATTCGGCCCGGGTCGATCCCGATCAGACCTTCTATCCTCGCTACCGCACCGGAGGCATTCACAACCCGATGGGGTATTCCAACGCACGGATGGATGAGCTGCTCGATCAGGGCCGCGTTATCACCGACTTCGACGAGCGCAAGGCGATCTACGACGAGGTTCAGACGATCCTGGTCGATGAGCTCCCCTGGCTGTGGCTCTATCTTCCCGACGTGCGCATGGGTTGGAGAAACAACATCACCGGCTTCCAACAGCATCCGGCGGCGCATTTCTATGTGACAACGTCCACAAAAGAGGGATAGGGGGACGGAAGAACACACCGTGTCCTCCCTGCCTGGACGCCGCTCATCGGAGAGGCGTCATCTCCATGGAGCGCCGAAGAACCACCGGCTCGTCGGCGCTCCATGTTTGCCGGCAACATGAAGACAACGCGTTTCGAGCGTCCCGCTCCATACGCTCGAAAACGAGAAAGGGCCCGTGCTCATGGGAAGTTTGTCCACAGGAATGGTGGTGGCCCCGCAGCCATACGCGGTGGAGGTCGGAGCCCAGGTGCTCCGTGCCGGTGGGAATGCCTTCGACGCCGCCATTGCAACCGCATTCGCCCAGATGGTGGTCGATCCGCAAATGTGCGGAATCGGCGGATTCGGTTGCATGACCGTCTACGACGCGAAACGAGACACCTGTGTTGTTATCGACTTCAACGCCAGAGCGGGTCGCAACGCAACCCCCGATCAATGGAAAGATTCGATCGTCGATGAAATCTGGACCGGCTACGGCTGGGTGCTCGACGATCGATCGAACGACATCGGATATGGAGCCATTGGCACACCCGGCACAGTCGCGGGCCTGGCGGAGCTCCACCGCGGGTTTGCCTCGCTCGCCTGGGCAGATTTGCTGCAACCCGCAATCGACTTGGCGAAGCACGGGTTTCTTGTCTCGCCCGAGCTTGCCCAGATGTTCAACTCCCCAGACACCGGCGATCTGGTCGGAATCAGAACGCGCATCTTCTTCAATGAGGAATCCCGGCGGCTCTATCTCACCGAAGCGGGCGAACCCTATGCCGCGGGCCAGATGTTCCGCAACCCTGAGTACGCGGCGACCCTCGAACGGCTCGCAACCCTCGGGCCGCAGGAATTCTATACGGGCACGCTGGCCCGGGAGATTGCGGACGATCTCGCCCGCAATGGCAGCACCATCACCCGGGAAGACCTGCAATCCTACGAGCCGATCACCCTCGAGCCAGTTGCAGGAACCTACCTCGGCCATGACATCCGAACCAGCCACGCCCCCGGGGGCGGCCCCACCCTTATCGAGATGCTCAACATCATCGAGGATGACGATCTCCCCGCCATGGGACACAACTCGGAAACGTATGTGTATACCGTTGCACGGGCACAGATAGCAGCGATGATCGACCGTGCGGAGCACGTCGGCGATCCGCGTTTCGTCGATGTGCCGACAGATCGGCTTGTGAGCAAGTCGCACGCGGCCGGCTGGCGTGCCCGGCTGGAGACCGGCGAAACGATTGTCGCGCCACGCTACCACCCGGATGGAAAGACCACCACCCACCTCTCCGTTATCGACAAGAATCGGAATTGCATCGCGCTTACCCACACCCTTGGCGCGTCGAGTGGTGTCGTAACTCCAGGACTCGGGTTCATGTACAACAACGCGATGAACTGTTTCGATCCGCGCCCAGGACAGGTCAACAGCATCGAGCCTGGAAAAGGGCGCATTACCGGCATCGCCCCAACGATCACGTTCGTGAACGACAATCCAGCCGTCATCCTCGGCGCTCCTGGCGGAACACGCATCATGACCGGCATTTTCCATGTCCTGGTCAATGCCATTGCGTTCGGCATGTCCGCAGTCGAGGCGGTATCGGCGCCAAGATTCGACTGTCAAAGCGACATACTGGACGGAGAGGCTCGGATTCCTTCGTGGGTGATGCAAGCAGCTGCCGACCGAGCTGGGCTGAAGCGATGGGTTAATCCGGCGCCCTGGGGAAACTTCGCATATGTCCAGGCAATCCTCGTCGACCAGGAATCTGGTCGGGTCACCGGCGGGGCAGATCCCCGCGGTGGCGGAGCGGCCATGGGCGGTTGATCGCGCACCCAGAAAGCATTCAGTCACCAATCGCACAAGGGCCAGGTGTGTTCACCCGGCCCTTGCGTGTTGTCTGGACGAACGAGCGAACCGTCCTCCACCGAGAAGAGTCTCTACGCACAGCGGATTTCAGAAAGGTTACGACGACCGGCACGCGTGAACGATCGTAGCGCAGGCACCCGCGGCCTGCGATCGGCCGCAGGCCGATAATCACGGTCGCCCAAAATACCCGTCGCTTGGGTCAACTATTTCGCAAATCGCTGGCACGGCGCGGAACTATCCCGCCATGGCCACCTGGGGGATCTTCACCTGGGTCAGCCAGTGGGCATACTGCGGCAGCTTGCCGCGAACCATGTCGAAATAGAGCGTGCGAAGCTGGTCCGTGACCGGACCGACCGTGCCGGTGCCGATCGGACGTCCGTCGATCGATTCGATCCAGGCCACTCGCACGCCGGTTCCACAGAAGAAGGCTTGATCGGCGATATAGAGTTCGGTGCGGTCGATCTCGCGCACCTCGACCTCGATTCCCGCGGCCTTTGCCATCTTGATGATGGAGCGCCGGGTCATGCCTTCCAGAATGTCACTGGAGAACGGTGCGGTGATCAGCTTGTCGTGCCGGACGATGAACAGGTTGCATCCGGTCCCCTCGGCGATCTTGCCAGCGGTGTTCATCATGATCGCCTCATCGGCGCCATTCTCGGCCGCTTCGTCCTTGGCCAGGGCAGAGTTCACATAGGCGCCGGTCAGCTTGCCCCGGCTCGGAATCGCGGCATCCGGAATGCGCACCCAGGACGAGACGACCGCCTTCTGACCACGTTCGAGCGACAGGTAGTCGCCCATTGGCATCATGTAGACGGCAAACTCGTCGCCGATCCCCCGCAGTCGCGGAGTCAGCTGCACCGCCGGCTTGTAGATGAACGGCCGGATATAGACATCCCCGGACGGCGCATTCTTGGCGGTGAGCTCGCTGATGATACGAACCACATCGTCCTTGGCATAGGGCAGCTCGGCGCGGAGCAGCTTGGCCGAATTGAGCAATCGCTCGGCGTGATCCGGCAGGCGAACGATATTGATCGTCGACCCGTCGGCATCCAGATACCCACGCACCCCGGCAAACGCGCCGGTTCCGTATTGCAGGGCATGTGTCCCGATGCTGACGTTCGCCTCGGAGAAGGGAACGATCTCCCCCTGAAAAAAGGCGTAATCGAAGATCTTGGCGTCCATGGAAATCCCTCTCGGCGCGTTTCCTTCGGCGGTCAATCTCGGGGTCGAAGGAGCGGATCGAAAACTCGGCGCTATTGTCCCATATGGAAAGTCGCAACTGAATCGAACAAATCAAATGTACCCACATAGCAAGCAGAAACGCGTCTAACTCTGCAAGGAGCGCGTGCGGTGGCTCATGGAATCTCTGAAACGAACAGCGGGGACGCATCTGACCGGGATGAGGCATTCGCTGCGTTCTATCGGGAGAATCTCGATGACGTCTATCGCTATTGCTTCTTTCGATTGGACACGCGTGAAGCGGCAGAGGACGCCACCAGCGAGATCTTCGCCAAGACGCTGACCGCGTTCGACACGTACACCGGGAAAGGTTCCCGGCGGAGCTGGCTCTTCTCGATCGCGCACAACACGGTCGTCGACTTGCATCGGCGGAAACGCCCGGTCGTCTCGCTCGATGATCTCGATGAGGTCGAAGACAACCACGACGGGCCCGAATCGGTTGCGTTGCATTCCGCCGAGCAAGCGGAGGTCCGGGCACTGCTCCGCCAGCTCCCCGCTACCCAACGACAGATTCTGGAGCTACGGCTCGCCGGGTTGACCGGCGCCGAGATTGCCCAGGTGCTGGGACGTACCCATGCCTCCGTCAAGATCGCCCAGGTGCGGGCGTATCGAACGCTCCGCGAGCTGCTGCGAAAACGTGACGCGGACGTCGTCAAGGAAAGAGTCACGCATGGATCCGACTGAACGCATCGATATCGATCGGTTTGACGCCTGGCTCGATCAGCTGGCGCGAGGTATCGCGAGCCCTACGCCAGTTGATGCAGCCGAACTTGCCCAGACAGCAATCTGGCTTCAACAGAAAGGACACCAGCCTATGAGCACGAACCAGCTCGACCACCAAATCTGGACGCAATTGCGTCCGGCGCTTGCCGGAGGCCCCGAAACGTCGGCCCTTCAGCTGCGTCCCACGGCCCCTGCTTCGGGCCGCTCCCTGTCGACCGTCCCACGCCATTGGCTGATGTCCGCGGCGGCACTCCTCTTGCTGGCGGTACCAGTCGTACTACTGCTCGTCCGCTCATTCAACAGCGGATCGGATGGTCCCGTCATTCCAGCACCTATGAACGGCCTCTCCCAATCCAGCGCGGCCACCTGCTCGGTCGAACCGCGAGCAATCATGACGGTAAGCGGAACCCCAGAGCACGAGGCGATACTGTTCGCCAACACCAACGATTGGTACCCCAATATCCCGAGTAGTAGAGGTCCTGTTCTCTACGAAGCGGACCTTCCAACTGGGCCGGAAGCATCTCCAGAGGATCTCGCTGGAATCCAACAAACGCTTGAGACTTTGGCCGCGTGCCTTTACGAGCGCGACTATGCCAGCGTCGAAGCACTCTTCTCCGACGACTCGATTCGGCGCACCGGCTCGAATCGTGGAGAGGGCGTACAGGGAACGCCTATTGCCACAACCAGTGCGACCGAAAGCAAGGCAACACCGATCAATCCGCGTGGCTATCTCACGCACGTCGTCACGCCAATCATCCTTTCGTCCAATGTGCTTCCAGATGGACGAATCGGGGTTCTGCTCGAACAAGATCTCACGGGTTATGGAGTCAAGCAGTACTTCATCCTCGTCGATTCCGACCGTGGTTGGCTTGTCGATGAAGCGATTTATGTCACGTCCCGGGCCAAGCCGTCGATGGTCATGTTCAAGATCACTGCCATCGACCTCAAGTTCGATCCAGCGCGCATCGAGATACCGGCGGATACTGATGTCACGATTGTTGTCAGCAACGAGGGGATGGCACGGAAAACCTTAGTCGTTCCTGAGCTGAACATCAACGTCGAGCTCCCGCCTGGCGAAGAGGTACCGGTGCTCATAAATGCACCCAAGGGCGTGTACGAATTCTACAGTGACGTCCCGGGGCAGCGCGTGGCCGGCATGCACGGAACCATCATCGTTCTGCCGTAGTACGAGGCGCTCAGATCAACGCGACTCCAGCCATGCGATGGCGGCGCGGGTTTGCAGGAGATCGCAGCCGAGGACCGCTGTGTCCGCTCGTGGACGGGGCTAATGCGGACGTTCTCCCCGGTTGAAAAACCTGGGGCTCACCGGACAAAGCCGCTCCGAGGCTGGAATCGAGTCCTCGGTCTGGATCATCGAAACCGCCCTCATCCATCCCCCAACCCCCTCCATCGCACACACCCGTTGCCCTGTCTGACCGCGTCGTACCATGCCGTTCCTCCCTCTGAACTGGACTTGACGCAAGGAGAACATGCGTTCTCTGCTATCGACAAGCGGCACACCGGCGGATGGTGCGGGCCTGGGCAGCGCAGTACCACATCCGTCGTATCGCCAGCCTACGGATCGCTGGCCAGGTCAGCGGACGGCTCACCAGTCGTGCTCGCTCCTGCCCCCTGCCCGGCAGACCAGGGTCCCGGCGTCCTGTGAGGAGCTGGGAGTTGGGATTTAGGAGCTAGGAATGTCGTTTATTCCGAACTCCCAGATCCTAACTCCTCACTCCCCGCCCGGCGTGTTTCGAGGTCGATCCCACCGGAGCAACCCAGGCGTCGTTCGTAAAAAAAAAAAACGAATGCGCCCCCGTTTTCCAGCTTCCCCGTGTATCGCCATCCCACCCGACTTAAGGAGCCTTGGCGCAAAGCCCCCTTCCTTCTCCCAGGCTTGGGAGAAGGAAGGGGGTTGGGGGATGGATGAGGGCCGAAACGCAGCAACTCCACCGCCTTCCCCGCCCCAGAACACGCTCCACCTGATACGGAATCCAGACGATCGCGGACGCGTCGCCAAACCTGAGGACGTAGCTGTCCGCTTGCGTCGAGCTGTCACCCCGCGGCCGATCGCCGGACACGGGTCCCTGCGCTCCGACGCCGCACGCCTCCACCGGCGTCCCATCCGTTCGGGCGCAATTGGATTCGCGTTGCAAACCCAACACCGCATAATCGGTACACCCGACGAAAGAGATCCTTCACCTCCGTTCAGGATGACAGATTAGGAGTAGGCGGAACGCGCCAGCAGCGTGCAGCGACCGTGGTGCAGGAGTTCCTTCGTTACAGCGACTCCAGCCAGGCGATGGCGGCGCGGGTCTGGAGGAGACGGAGCTCGATCACCTGGCGGCCAAGCCGTCTGAGGTGATCGGCTCCTCCGTAAGACGGCTTTCGAGACCGGCTTCGGTTTCGCGGCTGGTCGTAAGCTGTCCGGCAATGAGGTCACTCGCCAGCTTCTGATCGAGCATACGCGCAAAGTAGAGCTTGATCAGGAAATCAGGCCGGATTTCCCGGGTATGCTGCACCGGCTCGCGCAACCAACGGAGCAGCGCATCTTTGCCCTCATCGGTCAGCGTATAGACCTGACGCGGCGGCCGAGTGCCCTGGGGCTCGATATCGACCGTCACCCACCCTGTGCGTCCAAGCTTCTTCAGATGGTGATAGAGCATCCCCGGCTCGAGCTTGAGCACATCGCCCAGCGGCTGCCCATCCGCAAAGTGCCGGGCAAGATCGTAGCCATGACCACCTCCTTCCTCGAAATAGAGCAATCCGAGAATGGCATATTCGGCTGGCTGGGTCGGACGCGGCATTGGCAAAACTCCCCAAACGTGCGCGTTACGGACGTAACGGTACACTCTTCCTGACGAACACGCAGACTGCTCCTGAGAGGCACGCACGCAATGGAGACGGCGCTCACCGCGCACGATGTCATGATCACCGGTATTCCAACCGCGACACCGGATGCCCCGGTTGCCTCGGTCATCGCCATTCTGGAAACCACCGATCTGGGTGGATTGCCTGTGCTAGACGAGGAGCGGAGGCTCGTCGGGATGGTGACCGAATACGACATCATCAGTAAACGGGGGACGACCGCCGGCGCCATCATGAGCCAGGGGGTCATCACCGTCCAGGAACGCGCCCCGGTCGGTGAGCTCATCGAGCTGATGGGGTTGCATGGCGTTCGCCAGCTCCCCGTGGTGCAGGACGGCCAGCTCGTCGGTATCGTGACCCGCCGCGAGCTGATGCGCCACTACGCCCGCACCATCTGGGTCTGCGAGCAATGCAGCGCCGAGGCCCCGGGCCTGATGCGGCCGCTGCATTGCCCGAGCTGTGGGGGTGTGGCTTTTCGCGTGAGGCAATAGGCAAAGGTAATCGGAGTCCAGCCCTGAATAGCGTCCACGCATATTCGTCGGCACTGGACACAATCCGATCCTAACTCCTAAATCCCAGCTCCTAACTCCCCTCCTCCCCATACGTACACCCCGAATTCGTGTTACGATTCGATCGTAAGGGTGCGTCCTTGTCTTCGCATTCGCGGACGGCGAATCGATTTGAACGAGTTTCTCTCAGAGCTTTTCGCTTCGAGGGTCCGCGCGGCGGTGCTGGGCCAGACGATTCCGCGACCCCATCTTGCCTATTCTCTGACCGAGTTTTCCCGCATTCTGGAGCTGCCAATCAGCTCGTTGCAGCATGAGTGCTACAAGCTGGAACGGCTGGGCATTCTCGTTTCGGCGCGCGAAGGCGCCTCCCGCCGGTATCGCGTCAACCCCGAAGGACCATCGATTCGTGAGCTGACCGCGTTGGTGGTCAGTGCTCTGGGCGCCGAGGAGGTCCTGCGCAGCACACTGGAAGAGATTACCGGGCTGGAGTCCGCGTTCATCGCGACGACGTTGCCATTGACCCAATCGACGCTTTCGGGGGCGGACGGGTCGATTCCGCTGGTGCTCATCGGCGAGATTCCCCTCGAGCAGATCGACGCCGCGCAGGAACGGGTCGCGGCGCTACTGGGGCTCGACCCCTCTCAGATCGAAGTGGTCTTCTATCTGCCCGAAGATTGGGAAGAGCGTGTGCGCCAGCGCGCCCCCTATGCAGTCTGGTTGCTCCAGGCCCGGCGCACACATCTCGTCGGAACGCCAATCGATTGATCGGATCTCGTCCATGACCAGCAGGACACTCCTGATCGGCCAGTCCGGCGGGGCAACGGCCGTCATCAATGCATCGCTGGCCGGCGCCATCGAAGCGGGGCTGGCAACCGGCCAGTTCGACACGATTCTCGGCATGCGGAATGGGTTCGCCGGGCTGCTCGACGAACAACTGGTCGATCTGACCAACCTCTCGCGTGATCAGCTGGCGCTGCTCCAACGCACGCCTGGGTCAGCGCTGGGAACGAGCCGGTTGAAGGCCACCGACCATCAGCTCGACGAGGCAATCGAGATCCTGCGACGCCGCAATGTGCAAGGCGTGGTTCTGATCGGCGGGAACGATTCGGCCGATACCGCCCGGAAGCTCGACGATCGCTCCGGGGGGGAGATACCAGCCGTGCTGGCCCCCAAGACGGTCGACAACGATCTCGTGGAGACCGATTTCTGTCCCGGATTCCCCTCGGCGGCGCGCTTTCTCGCCAATCTGGTGCGCGATGCGACCTGGGATTCGCTTTCGGCGCCGCAGCTCTATCCAGTCAAGCTCATCGAGGTACCGGGGCGCGATGCCGGTTGGCTTCCGCTCAGCGGCGCACTCGGATTCATCGACCACGATATCGACATGCACCCATTGGTCTTCCTGCCCGAGTCTCCCCCAGCGTCGGTCGAGTCGATGGTGGCCGCCATCGTCCACCGGATCGAGACGCTTGGATTCGTCGTAGCCATCGTGCCCGAAACCTTGCGCGATGCCGGCGGACAGCATCTCGGCGGCGATGAACCAGAGTATGTCGATCCGTTCGGGCATCCCTATTTCGCATCAGCGGGTGAAGGGTTGGCTCGGCGGCTTCGCGCGGCAACCGGAATTCGGGCCCGGGTCGAACGTCCCGGGTCGGCCACGCGCATGTCGATCTCCCTGGCGTCCCCCATCGACCAGAGTCTGGCCTATCTGAGCGGGCGTGCGGCGGCCGATCGGGTCGCCCAGGGAGAGGGCGGCGTCATGGCCGGAATCGCGCGGTCGGACGATTTCCCACCCGGATTCACGACACGTTACGTCGAGCTTGGTGAGGTTGCGAATCGCGTCCGATCGCTTCCTCGGGCATACTTCGATGACCGGAAGTTGGCTCCTACCGAAGCGTTCGCGGCTTATGCCCTTCCGTTGCTCGGACCCGATCCGTTTCCACCGTATGCCCGGTTCGATCCAGGAACCTGAGGACCTGACCGTATGAGAGATCTCTTTCGCCGAAGACGTGGGGCTCCCGGAGGCGCCGAGCAATCGAGCGTGGTGCTTTCCGACCGGCAGCACGAGCTGGTCGAAGAAGAATTGGGAATGCTCACTCGGCTGAGCGTCTTGCTGGACGACTATCCGGCCACCGAAGAGGATCGTCACCAGATCAGCGATGCCAAGGAGCAGCTCACGTCGCTCTTCATGCTCGTCGTGGTCGGCGAGTTCAATGCGGGCAAATCGGCTTTCATCAATGCGCTGATCGGCGGTCAGATCCTCCCGGAGGGAGTAACGCCGACCACCGCGGTCATCAATATCCTCACGTATGGCGAGCAGGCTGGCGAGCGCCGGCTCGGGGACGGCAGTATCGAGCGCACCTTTCCGGCGCCGTTCCTGATCGATATCACCGTGGTCGACACCCCGGGAACCAACGCCATCATCCGTGAGCACGAGGCGCTGACCCAGAAGTTCGTCCCACGCTCCGATATCGTCTTCTTCGTCACCTCAGCCGACCGGCCGTTTACCGAATCCGAACGGGAATTCATGGAGGGGGTGAAAGACTGGGGCAAGAAGATCGTGGTGGTCATCAACAAAATCGACCTGCTGCGCGATCAGGAGAGCGTGAAACAGGTGATGGAGTTCGTCGATACGAACATCACCCGCCTGCTGGGAATCGCACCGGAGATCTTTCCGGTCTCCGCTCTGCTGGCGCAGCAGGCGAACGATCTGGCCGCGCGCAACCTGACCCAGAGCCAACGGCTCTGGGAGGAAAGCCGTTTCGGCAATCTGCAGAACTACATCTTCGAAACCCTGGATGAAGAAGGTCGCATCCGGCTCAAACTGCTGAGTCCGCTCGGGACTGCCCAGCATCTGACCGAGAAATATCTCAAGACTACGAACGAGCGGCTCGCGGTGCTGACCGAAGATATCGAGACGCTGCGGACGATCGATCGCCAGCTCGAGCTCTATCAGGAGGACATGCGTAAGCAGTTCGCCTACCATCTCGATCGGATCGAGAACATCATCGCCAAGATGAACGCCCGCGGCGACGATTTCTTCGAAGACACGATCCGCATCGGTCGTGTCTTCGACCTGATGAACAGCGACAAGATCAAGGCCGAATTCGAAAAGCGGGTCGTCGGCGACACCGAACAGGAGATCGACGCGACCGTCAATGAGCTGATCGACTGGATGGTCGAACAGGACTTGCGCACCTGGGAAGCGATCAACGGCTATCTCGACCGCCGTCGTCTGGCGCAGTACGAAGACCAGATGGTCGGTGAGGTCAGCGGTCAATTCCGGTACGACCGGCGCGCTCTGCTCGATTCCGTTTCGAAACGTGCCCAGGAAGAGGTCGACCGCTACGATCCCGAGCAGTCGGCCCGCGATCTTTCGCTCTCCGTCCGCGGTGCGGTGGCCCAGACAGCCATCGCTGAGGTCGGGGCGATCGGTTTGGGCGCGCTGGTGGTTGCCGCGGCAAGTACGGTCGCGGTCGACGTCACCGGTATCGCCGCCGCCAGTCTGCTGGCCGGCCTGGGGCTCTTCATCCTGCCCCGCAAACGGAAGCAAACGCGGGAAGAGTTCCGCCGGCGCTCGTCCGAGCTGGAACAGAACCTGATCACGGTCATGAACGAGCAATTCGAGCATGAGCTGCAACGGTCGGTCTCCCGCATGGAGAGCGCGATTGCGCCCTATTCCCGTTTCGTGCGCGATCAGCATGCCAAGCTAACCGCGGTCAAGACCGATCTCGATCAGGTCAGCTCAGATCTGAAGGGGATGCGGTTCAAGATCGGCGGAGCGGACGATTCGGCCCCGGCGGTTCAGGCGGGTCTACGCCCCTGGTCCCCCGATGAGCAACCCAAACCGGAATACCGGCTCGAAGGCGGCTCTGCGGAACCGGTGGCCGAGCTGCCGGCTTCGTCGGGGACGCGAGGCCTCTTCCGGCCACGGGAATAGCGCAGCTTCCGTCGTGTGAACTGACGTTCGGAAAAGGGAAATAGCTGAGAGGGTAAGCATCTTCGGCGGTGGGATCGACCGTGACGCAATTGAGGAGTTAGGAGCTGGACTCATGGCCGGTCGCTGTACTTCGGCAGAATATCCCAGTCGATTTCGATGCCCAGACCGGGAGCATCGGGGATGGGGAGGTACCCATCCACATCGAGCTTCCACGGGGTTGTGACGATTTCGTCGATATAGGGCGATCCTTGCAGATATTCGACCCGGTCGGAACCGGCAAGGGCCGAGACGAGCTGCAGATCGGCCGCAAGTCCGACCGCGGTATTCCAGCCATGGGGAATCAGCTTGACGCCGAATTCTTCGGCATACCAGCCGATCCGGCGTTCCTCACTGATACCGCCAACCTTGCACACATCCGGCTGCACGATGTCGAAGGCGCCGGCCGAGAGCCACGGCACAAACGTTTGCCGGCGTGTCAGGACCTCCCCACCGCTGATCGGGACCGGCGAGCTCCGCCGCAACGCCACGAAATCGTCGAGCGCATCGGGGCGCAATGCTTCCTCGAACCAGACGACGTCGTAGTCGACCAGCATCTTCGCCGTTCGCGATGCCCAGGCATAGCCATTGGGCCAGAATGCGTCACTGCCGCCGGCATCGACCATCAACTCGACCTCGGAGCCAAGCGCCTCCCGAGCGGTGCGCACAATCTCTTCATCGAGCGCGTGGCTCACGCGCCCGAACGGTCCCCATCCCATCTTGACGGCTCGGTAGCCCTCGTCCCGCAGTCGTTCCATCAGCTCACGCAGTGGTCCCGGTTGATCCATGAGCACCGAGGCGTACGGTTTGACCCGCTCACGGTGACGTCCACCCAACAGCCGGCCGACCGGTTGCCCGGTGACCTTCCCGAAGATATCCCAGAGGGCGATATCGATGGCGCTGATGGCATGGGTCAGCGAACCACCTCGTCCGAGCCAGAAGGTATTCTGGTGCAGCTTCTCACTGACCCGTTCCGGTTCGATGGCCGACTCGCCCTTCCACAGCGATTCCATGACCTCGACCGCTGCCCGCACCAAATTCGCGTTGGTGAACGCGCCGCCAAGGCCATCGATCCCCTCATCTGTCCGCACGACGATGAGGGTATGCACCGAATCTTCCGGTTTGAGCTCGTTGCTCCAACCCCCTTCTGGGGTCGCTCCAACGAGCCCGACAACATCGATATCCCGAATTCGCATGTTTCTCCCAACCTCCCTGCGAAACACTACCGGAAAACCACGGGTTTCCGTGGGGTGCCGGGGAAATTCGCACACTACCTTTGCACTCGTGCGATGCGCGGATGGCGCATCGCAAATAAGCATGGGCGCCAGCCAGGTCTAAGACGATACCTGGCTGGGTATGCCCGAATTGTTTGGAAGGATGTCATACATGAAACGGTTTCTTTCCTTGCTGGGCGTATTGCTGCTCGGCATTCTTGTGGTGAGGCCGGGACTCCCGTCCGTTTCCGCGCAGAATGAAGCGGCGTCTCCCGCATTTACGAATACCCGGATCGGTACATACGGTCTACCGACCCTGGTTGCCGATGGCAGCGAGTCCGGGTTCACCTTCTCGGCAACCGAAGCCGCCGAGGGCAAACTGCACGTCGTGTTGACGAGCGTGCCGGGTGTCGCCAGCTACGTCAGCTTCATGCAGATGCCCGAGGGGCTCGACCCGGAAACCGCCACCGAGCAGGCATTGCTGATGGCACGGGATGACGTCCCGTCTGCAGGATGGACCTACGCCGGTGGCTCCTACGCCATCAGCGGCGAAGCGGTGGAGTTCATCGTCGATCTCACACCTGGCGTCTGGCAGGTGGCGGCTTCGTACCAGCCCGAGGGCGGTGAGGAAATGATGACGCTGACTCCGTTCACGGTCCATGCAGGTACCCCGGTCGCGGCCGGTGAGCTGCAGGCGGATGTGGTTCTCGAGCTGCAGGATGTCGCATTCGGACTCTCGAGCGCGGTGATTCCAACCGGCCCGCAGATCTGGCATGTGACCAATACCGGCGAACAGCCGCGCCAGATGGTGCTCTTCAAGACATCACGCCTCATGAACGCAGACGACTTCGCGGCAATGTTCGCCAGCATGTCGGCAGGGACGCCGACGCCCGAGTTCACCTCGATGATCTGGGTTGGCTACACCGCGGTCGCGTCATCGGGATATGGCACCTGGCTCGAGCTCGACCTCGAACCGGGAACCTATGCCGCCACAAGCTGGGTCATCGATGCGGAGACTCAGATGCCTGCCCTCCTACTCGGTATGGTCGAGGGCTTCACCGTCGAATAACTTCTTCCCCCACTCCTCTGCCGCCGCGCGGACTTGGAATACCGAGTCCGCGCGAGCGGTTTCTCTGTCTCGTCAGCACATGCGAGGACATTGAGAAGCTCGGTCAATCGTCTCCAGCGATCGGATCCTGAAACTGTCCCAGCCCAACATCTCGGAAAAAGCGGGCCTGAAGCTGCGAACGTGACGAGATGTCGAGCGAGCGATAGATCTGCCGCAGATGCCATTCGACCGTATGTTCGCTGAGAAAGAGCCGTTCGGCGATCTCCCGGTTGCTTGCCCCGCTGATCACCTGCATGGCGATCTGCGCCTGTTGCGGAGTCAATCCCCATGAAGCCGGTGGCTCGATCGGTGGTTCCGGACGTTGTGGCATCACCACGATCGCGGTCGAACCGTCCCCACCGGACGAGGCTTCCAATGTTATCGGGCCGAGTGCGGTCATCGCCCCGACTCGCAATGCATTTCCCCGATACTCGGCGAGCCCCTTGGCGACCGACCAGACGACGGTGGGCAGGATATCGTCCTCACTCTGCTCGACCCGCTTGAGACGGTGTAGCCACTCGTCGCCTGCTGGCGTCATGAGGGAAATCGAACGATCCGGGCCGACGAAGAGAATTCCGCTGGGGGGAGATTCGCTGGCCGTCGCCAACACCTGCTCGCGCGCCAGCGCCTGCCCAATCCCCTGCCCGACGATAGGCGACGCGGCTTGCATCAGCGCCACGTCTTTCGGGCGAAATGCCCGATTCAGGTCACGGCGATAGGCTTGCAGGACCGCGACCTGCCGACCTGCCGATTCGAACGTGGCATGGAGCGTTCCACCGATCGGACTCTCGGACTCGTGGTAATAGATCCAGTGCTGGTGGGGATCGATCGATTCGAGCATCGCTGATGGATATCCCCACGATTCGTCCTGCTTCGGCTGGTAGGCAACCCCCTTGAGGCGCGCGCGGGCGATGACCGGAAGCTGGAGATAGGGCAAGGTGCGTTGATCGAGATAGACCTCTTCCAGCCATTCTCGCCGGGCGTCTCGATCGTTGTCGCTCGCCGAAATGAGTCGATTGATGAGCAGGGTGCGAGAATCGACCCCGAACAGACGGTATCCATCCCATCCGATCGCGCGCTGCAGTGGGCGTAAGAGCTCGCGGCCCATCTGATCCACGGCAAAGGGCCGGGACGCAATCGAACGCACCTCCGCGAGCGCCTGCGCATGATCCTTGCTGAGTCGTGGCATTCCGAGCGTGGTGTCCGATGCATTGGGTAACAGCGAGTCGAAGGAGGCGTCGTTGCCGGTCGGATATCAGGATAACTGTTGACGAGGTCCTGGGTCTGGAGTCCTGAGCGGAGCTGGGAGCAAGGCTCTGGGAGTTGGGAGTAGGCAGTCATGCTCGGTAGCTCTTCGTTCCCGCCTCCCAGATCCCAAATTCCAATCCTTCGTTTGCTAGACTTGCTCGACGAATCATCCGTTCCCGCAAGAGAGGATTCCACCGAATGGCGTTTTGGAAGGGTGCGATGATCGGCGCGATTGCCGGCGCCGCCTATGGCGTCTGGACCGCGCCCCGCTCAGGCAAGGCCACGCGCGCCCGTATCGAAGAGGCTGTCGAAGACTCGCTCTTTCGGCTGACAGGCATGGAAGTCTGGCAACCGGAGCAAGACCGGACGCTGCCGCCGGAATGGTATGCAACGGCCGCAAACCCGGCCGAATGGAACGGAGAAGCGGGGTCATGATCGGCAAGACACGCGTCGGCTTCAAGTATTTCTTCTGGGGCATGATCGTGGGCGTCGCGTTCGCCCCGATGAGCGGCAAGGAAACAAGAGCGAAGATCGTCAACAAGCTCAAGGGCTTCGTGGATACGCTCCTGGCGATGATCTGATATCGAATCCGGGTGAACACAGCAGGGCGGGGCATGATCGGTTCACCGCCGCTCCGACCAAGCAGCACATGGGGTAGCCGGCGGTGCTTCGCCGGCACAGGGCCGGCGGCTACCCGATCCCCAAGCGGAGGATCAGGACATGGAGGCCCTGCAACTACGCCACACGACGCCGAGGGCAGGCAGGATAGCCGCACATCGTTCAAGAATCGCCGCTCGTCACCGCGCGTAAGCCGGCACACAATCGGTACTTCGGAAGAAGGATCCGCAAACGAACGTCGATTATCCCGCCAGGGAACCGGCCATGCGCATGGAAAGGACGGTGGAAACACCATCCTCGCGCATGCTGACGCCGTAGAGCGAATCGGCAACCTCGATGGTTCCACGGTTGTGGGTAATGATGATCGCCTGCGTATCGTTGGCCAATTGTTGTAACCGCTCGCGGAAACGCACCACATTCGCTTCGTCGAGCGCCGCATCGACCTCATCGAGCAACACAAATGGGGATGGATTCACCTTCAGAATGGCAAAAAGGAGCGCCGCCGCGGTCAGCGCGCGCTCGCCTCCGGAGAGCAACGCGAGCGATTGCAACCGTTTGCCGGGCGGTTGCGCCACGATGTCGACGCCCGCGGGACCGCCATTCTCATTGTCGATCAGGATCAGCTTCGCCGTACCGCCACCGAAGAGCGTGGTGAACGCCGTCGAAAATTCCCTGGCCACGCGGGTAAAAGTCTCTTCGAAACGCCGCTGCATGGTGCCGCGCAAATCGTCCAGCAGCTCACGCAGAGAACCGGATGCGGTCAGCACGTCTTCGAGCTGGGTGCTGAGGAAGCGATGCCGCTCCGATTCTCGCTCGAATTCCTGCACGGCCTCGTCCCCGATGTAACCAACCCGGCGCAGGCGCTCCTTGAGCCGGCCGATCTCCCGTTCAGCCTCGATCATATCGATGTCCAGCTCTTCGACCTGCTGATGCAACAGGTCTGCGGGCTCTTCGAGCTCGAGATCGTCCGCGATGCGCTGGCGTACGGTCGCCATCTCACCACGATACCGTTCGAGCACGACGGTCGCGCTTCCCCGCTCGCGATCGACTTGCATCAGCCGTTGCCGGGCCGCTTCGAGCTGCTGCTCGCATTCGACAACGGTGGCGGCGGCTTCCCGCATGGCGCGTTCGGTGGGAGCTTGTTCCGCGGTTAGGCGCTGGCGCTCGGTGTCCGCCGTAGCCGCGTCCTCGGAAAGCTGGCGGAGATGGCGTTCGATCTCGCCACGCTCGCCGTCAAAGGCAGACGCTCGCTCGAGCCGCTGAGTGAGCTGTTCGGAGAGGGTCGTTTGCTGGGCGACAAGGGACGACATCTGTCGACGTTCGGCCCGGAAGCGCTCGTCCAGGACGGCACGCTCTTGAAGGGCGCTCGCCAGCCGTTGTTCCAATTCCCGAAGCCGGTCCGCGTCGCGATTCAGCTCATCCACGATCCGTTGATGGCCGGCACGTGCTTGAATCAGTGCCGGTTCGAGTTCCTTCAGCTCACGCTCGAGCCGAATCCGGGTCGCATCCAGCTCGGCAATACGCGCATCGGCCTCGGATTGGCGGCTCTCGTCGTCTCCGTGCCGGGATTCCTGTTCCTGGAGCCACCCAGCCAGGCGACGTTGCTGACTGCCGAGCTCGCGCAGGCGGGCTTCCTGTTCGAGTCGGTTCCGATCGAGCTCGCGAGCCGTGGCCCGTGCGTCCGAGAGCTGCGTGGCCGCGGATTCGAGCGACGTTCGGGCATAGTCGATTCTGGCATCGAGCGCGACAATCGTTTCCGGCAGCTCGCGAAGCTCACGCTCCCGGGTGAGCATGCCATTCTCTCGTACGTGGGATCCACCAGTGACCGATCCGCCCGACCGAGCGATCTCGCCGGCCAGGGTGACCGTGGTCCAACCACCCGGCAGACGACCGAGCAACGCCCGCGCGGCGGCGAGATCTTCGACCACAACGGTCCGTCCAAGCAGCGCGGTGGCGACCACCTGATGCTCGGGGGCAACGGTGACCAGCTCTGCGGCAATGCCGTGCACGCCGCTGATTCCGTCGAGATCGCGCGGTCGCGTGGTGTTGCCGCTGCGAACGGTCTCCAGCGGTTGGAAGGTGGCCCGGCCGGCTCGCGTCTTCTTCAGAAGCGCAATAGCCGCCTCGGCATCGGCCCACCGGCGTACGACGATGTCCTGGACGTGGGCGCCAAGCGCCACCTCCATCGCGGTCTCGTAACGAGTCGGGAGTTGGATCAGCTCAGCAACCGTCCCCTCGATACCCCCCAGCTTCCCGGATTGGACAGCGGAAAGCACCGCGCGAACGCCGGAGTAAAGCCCAGCGCCGCTTTCCTGAATGCGCTTGAGTGCGTCGAGCTGAGCCCTGGCCCGCGATCGTTCCTCTCGGAGCGTGGCCAGCTCAGCCTGAAGCTGCTCATGGCTGCCTGCCGTGGTATCGACGGCTGCCTGCGCGGCCGCCAGTGCCGCCTGGGCAGCATCCAGCTCGTCGGAGGCGGAACGACCATCGCGCTCGATCGTCTCGAGCTCGGCGCGCAGCTGGGCAAGCCGCGCACGTTGTTCCTGACCCTGGCTGGCCTGGCGCTCGCGCTCGCCCTGAAGAGCCGCGCGACGTTCCGCGCCGATCTGCACGGCACGCTCGCCGTCGGCAACGCGACGCTCCAAATCGGACAACGCGGCCGCGAGCTGCTGCCGTTGCCGCTCGCGCGCCTGACGGGCCTCGCGAGCTCTCAGAACGTCCCGCTCGAGCTCGGCAATCGTGCGCTGCGACGTCTCGCCGCCCGCCGAGAGGGTGTCGATCGTCGTCTGCACCGCCGCAATCTCACGTTCGAGCTCGACTGCGCGTGTTTCCAGCCCACGCTGCCCCTCGATCAGATCTTCGCGGCGCCGGTCGATGGCAGCGATCCGCTCGGCGGCCAGATCACGTTCGTGCGCCAATTGTTGGGCTTGCTCCGAGATCGAGCGCAGATGTGCACTTTGACGGGAGAACGCTGCCTGCGTCATTCCAGCAAGCTCGCGGGCATCGTCCAGTTGTTCGAGGGCAGCATCGACCGCGGATTGGGCGCTCCCCAACCGCGAGCCCTCCATCTGACTCGCCGCCTCAGCCCGTTCGAGGCGTTCCCCGACGTCGATCAGCAACTCCTTGAAATACGCTTGTTCGATCGTCGTGAGCCGGTCGTGAACGCCTTGCCACTCACGCGCCTGTTTGGCGGCTCGCTCGAGCGTGCGAAGACGTGGTTCGACTTCGGCAAGGAGATCAGCGATGCGATCGGCATTGTTGCGAGCGTCGTTGAGATTCCGTTCGGCTTCTGACGCTTTCAGCTGCAACCCGGCCAGATCCGCCGCATGCTCGAAGAGCCCGCGTCGTTCTTCGGCCCGCTGGCTGAGCGCGGCGTCGACCAATCCCTGGCCGACGACGGTGTACGACTGCCCCAGTGAAGCCGTCAGGTGGTGGATATCCTTCAGTCTGACCTTGCGCCCGTTGATGAGGAACTGGTTCTCCCCGGATCGCAACGACCTCCGGGTGACGGTCACCTCGGAAAATTCGATTGGCAGCCAGCCGGTGGAATTGTCGAAGGTTACCGTGACCTCTGCAAAGCCTCCCGGTGCTTTCCCATTCCCACCGGCAAAGATGACATCTTCGGTCTTCTTGCTCCGAAGCAGGGAGTGACTCTGCTCGCCGAGCACCCAACGGACTCCGTCGGAAATGTTCGATTTGCCGCTGCCATTGGGACCGATGATGGCCGTGATGCCGGGCTCGAAGAGAAATGTGGTGCGGTTGGCAAAACTCTTGAACCCGTGCAGCTCCAGCTTTGTCAGGCGCGGTGGTGCCTTGGGCTCAGTCATTGCGGGGCGTACTCGGATCCAGACTGCGAGGCGATCGATCGAACGGCGATGGTACCACCCCCTGCCTGTGCGTCACAATGCACGGTAAACAGGAGATACCTGCGGCACGATGAAGCGTCCGGCGCCTGACCCGCGCGATTCGTCAATGCCGGGTCCGCCTTCCCACGAGACGCAATCGTCCTGACGCTTGAGGGTTCGATGTTCATCGGCTGTTCGACGAACGGGTTCTATCCACAGCTTTCCCCCATCGCGGCATTGACCGCCATCGGCATACTTGGGTTTACGCATGCCGAGCTCACGCTCTATCACCGGCGTCACTACACCGAAGCGGCGTTTCGGGCATGCGGGCAAGCTGCACGGACAGCGGGTGTGTCGATCGACGTCGTGCATCTGGAGCCAAACGAGCACCGCGCGTTCGATCCGGACCGAGCGGTGGTGACCGAAGCGTGGGAAAACTTCGATCGAGCCATTGCCGGCGCCGCTCAGATCGGCGCGAAGACCGTCATCTGGCAGGGGCCGATGCGGGCCGAGTACCCAATCGAAGCGGGGTTCGATCCCTTTCTCGAGGTTCTCTATGAGCTCGATTGTCGCTGCCAAAATGCCGGCATCCGGCTCGCCATCGAGAATACCTCGGTCATGATGCTGTCCACGTTGCGCGATCTCATGGAGATCGGTCCACGCCTGCCCAGCGGCGTCGGGTACGCCTTCGATCCGTACGCTGCCGCGGCGGCTGGCGCTAATCCCATGTTGCTGCTGCGGCAGATGCGGGGAAAACTGTTCAGCGCCCATCTACATGACTTCGATAGCGAGGGGCGTCGCACGGGGAGCCTTCCACCCGGAGATGGCACCCTGCCCTGGTCCGCGATACTCCGTGCAATCCACAATGCCGGCTTCGATGGGCCGTTGATGCTGGAGTCGGTAGCCCGGTCGAATCCCGCCCGGAGCGTTGCGGCGGTACGGGCGCTTCTGGAGCCCATCATCGCCCAGGTCGATGCCGGGCCGATCGAGTGCGGTTCTCAACCGCCAGCCGGGTTGATCGAAGGAATTCACCTCTTCAACGAAGGGCTCTATTACGAATGCCATGAGGAAATCGAGCACGAATGGCACGCGGAATCCGGTGAGATCCGCGATCTGTATCAGGGCATTCTGCAAATCGGCGTGGGATTCCACCATGCCAGCAATGGCAATCTCCGCGGCGCACGGCTTCTGCTGGCCGACGGGCTCGACAAGCTCGGCCGCTTTCTTCCCGGCTGTCTTGGCATCGACACGCAGAAGCTTTGGGACCAGAGCGCGATGGTGCTTGCCGATATAGACCGCCGGTTGTCCAGTCCGACCACTGCCCCGCTCGTCCTGATCTTTCCGTCCATTCAAATCGACTGACCGGCGACGTCTCGACTCCGATATCGGTCGATTGACTTCCTGAACGAACAGGGCCGTCCTTCAAAAGAAGGAACGGCCCTGTTTTTCGCGAGCGCTATGGGGCGAATTGCCTACGTACGTCGTTTCGGCGCGTGACGAACTCGCAATCCCAGCAATGCAATCGAGCTGGTCAGCAGCACGAACAACAGTGCGCCAGGATTCCCGGCTCCAGATCCGCTTCCACCCGATCCCGTATCCGGGAAGCCAGGGACTACGCTGCCCGTCGGTTTCGGACCGGGGGTATGCGTCCTCCACGGAGTCAGCGAAGCGCTGACCGTTGGTGTCATCGTCGCCGCGTTCGTCGGCGTATTGGTGGCCGTGTTCGTCACCGTATTGGTCGGCGTCATCGTCGGCGGGATGATCTCCGGTGTCCGCGTCGGCGTGTTCGTCGGCGTATTCGTGGCCGTACTTGTCGGCGTATTGGTCGGAGTCTCCGTCGGCGTGTTCGTCGCTGTATTGGTCGGCGTGTTTGTCGGGGTCTCCGTTGGCGTGTTCGTGGCCGTGTTCGTCGCCGTATTCGTCGGTGTATTGGTGGCCGTGCTCGTCGGCGTATTGGTAGCCGTGTTCGTCGCCGTGTTGGTAGCCGTGTTCGTCGCCGTACTGGTGGCCGTGTTTGTCGCCGTGCTGGTGGCCGTGTTTGTCGCCGTGCTGGTGGCCGTACTTGTCGGCGTGTTGGTCGCCGTGTTCGTGGCCGTATTGGTCGACGTACTCGTCGGCGTGTTGGTCGGCGTCTCCGTTGGCGTGTTCGTGGCCGTATTCGTCGCCGTGTTGGTAGCCGTATTCGTCGCCGTATTGGTGGCCGTATTCGTCGCCGTGTTGGTGGCCGTATTCGTCGCCGTATTGGTGGCCGTATTCGTCGGCGTATTGGTGGCCGTGTTCGTCGCCGTACTGGTGGCCGTGTTGGTCTGGGTCGGCGTCATCGTAACCGTCGGTGTTAGAGACGGAGTGAGCGTCACCGTCGGCGTCCAAGTCGTCACCGCGGAGTCACAGATGAGCACTCCGTTCGCGACACCGAAGACATTGCCCGACTGGTCGTAGTAGATGGCGTTGGCCCAAACCTGGAGATACGGTCCAGTGAACTGCCGGTTCATGGTGTCCGTAGATGGCTGTGGCGCCGGGTACTCGAACTGACCGTTGAGATTCAGCAACGTCACGAAAATATGTGGCGGTGGGAAATCCTGCCCAGGAATTGGGAACGCAGTGACCGAGTAGAAGTACGTCGATCCTGGCACGATGGTGGAACACTGCACGATCAACGTCCCGTCGGGGAGCGATGGGGTCGATGAAGGCGTAGCCGTCGGTGTCCTCGACGGAGTCGATGTGCTGGTCGCCGTACGCGTCGCAGAGCTGGTCGGCGTATTGGATGCTGTCGGCGTTAGCGTGATCGTTGGCGTCAAGGTAATCGTCGCCGTCGCCGTTGCGGTCCGCGTCGCCGTTTGCGTTCGGGTAGCGGTCCGCGTTGCCGTTTGAGATGGCGTCAGGGTGATCGTTGGCGTCCGCGTGATCGACGGCGTTGGGGTAACGGTTCGCGTTGCCGTGGCCGTGCGCGTCGCGGTGCGCGTCCGGGTAGCGGTACCGGTCGCGGTACGCGACGGCGTCAGCGTGATCGTGGGCGTCCGTGTAATCGTTGGGGTACGCGTAGCGGTGCGCGTCGCCGTTGCGGTCCGCGTTGCGGTGCGCGTTCGGGTAGCGGTCCGCGTTGCGGTACGCGATGGCGTCAGGGTAATCGACGGCGTCAGGGTGATCGACGGCGTCAAGGTAACCGTGCGCGTTGCCGTGGCCGTGCGCGTATTGCTCGGAGTCGGCGTGCTCGTACGCGTCCGCGTGCTCGTCGGTGTGTTGCTCGGCGTGGGAGTCCTGGTCGCCGTGTTGCTTGGAGTCGGAGTTGGCGTTGGCTCTGGAACGCACCGTCCATAGTTGACAATCTGCGCGGATCGACTGGGATCGTTATTGTCTTGATAGACCGCAGTGGTTCGAATGCCGCCAAATGCCCCATAACCGGAACTGTAGAAATAGGGCAGTGCGTAGGGCGGGGGTGGGTTCTGTGTGTAGGCCACCGTCGTTCCGTTCAAGTTGTAGACATCGATCTGGATCGAGGTCACCGTCCAGCCTGGAGACGCAAAGACGGTCGTATTGACTTCCCGGACATCCGGATTATTGATCGATGGAATGGTGCAACCAATGAGCACCATGGTGTTGGGTGGCGGCGTCGGCGTATCCGCGGCAGCCATGACCATCTCTTCGGTCGGCGTGGGCGTTGTCGTGAGCGGAATCAGCGTACCAACGGCCTCGGTTCCGACAACCGGCGGGGCCGAACAAATGTCTCCAACGCCGTCTCCATCCGAATCGAGCTGATCCGGATTGGCAACGCTTGGGCAATTGTCGATATCGTCCGGCACTGAGTCTGCGTCGGTATCGGTGGGCAGCGGCACGTACGCGTCGTCACACGCGTCACCGACGCCGTCGCCGTCCGAATCGAGCTGATCCGGATTGGCAATCGAGGCGCAATTGTCGGAAACGTCCGCAAACCCGTCCCCATCGGAATCGAGGGGCGGCTCAGGCTGGATGTTGCACTGGTTGGAAGCGTCGTCCGGACATTCGTCACTGGCGTCCGGGATGCCGTCGAAGTCACGATCGGACGGCAGGTTGCAGGTATTGGAGGCATCGTCGGGACATTCATCGAGCGCATCGGCAATGCCATCGAAGTCACGATCCGCAACCTGGGGCGCGGACTCCTGTTCCGAGCTTTGCTCCTGTGCCTGTTCAACCTGACATTGATTGTCCTTGTCATCGGGACAGGGATCGTCGACGTCGGCAATCAGATCGCCATCGCGATCTTGCACGTCCTCCGCCATGGCAAGGTTACTGTTGCTTCCCGTTGTCCCGGAAATGATCGGGGACGCAACAGGAGCCGCCAGTGCCAGGAGCACGAGCAGCAACGGTATGAGCCGTGAAAACCCTATTCTTCTGGGACTTTGCATAGCTATCTGACCTGACACACGTGTATCTACTCCGTGTTCGCCCCGCAACACGGCCACCCATAAGCTGCACTCTGAATGACTACACTCTCAAGAGCGCCGGGGCCTTGGAAGACTCTTGCGACTGGTTCGTACCAGTTGCGACTTGTCGGCTAGCAGTGGACTTTATCAGGCTCGGATCAAAAATGCAAGCGTCTTGTATACAGAATTTGAAGTGGCGGCTTATCGTCACCTCTTGGTAACTTGGTCAAAATTTTCCAATAAAATATGAACATTTGTCCATAATCCTCCATAATAAAATATTTCCGAAGCATGGTATAGGTTATACGTACGGCAATTGCGGGTCGAACCGCCTTTCAGCAAAATGCGCCCTCGGTAACTTCTCGCGCCATCGACGATCTCTCGATAACAGGAAATCCGTTCCGGATTCCGCAGATTTGGCGCCACGATCGAGGGTGGCATACGGAATCGGTCTGGAGGCGGCGGGAGAGTGGCGTCGAACCCGCATCTCCCGCGCCGGCATTCGGACATGAACGTGAAATGCAGGGGCAAGCCAAGGGACGAGGGAGAGGAGACAAAGCGGGCCGGGAATGCTCCCGGCCCGCTTTCGAATCGCTCTATTCGGTTGCGCGCTCGTTCAGAGCGCTACCGTCCTATTTTCCAACCAGCGAGCTCCGCCGCCGGATACCGAATCCGACTGCTACCAGGCCAGCCACGGCCATGATGGCCAGGAGTGACTGACCGGCGCTCAACCCGCCGTCACCCGCACCGGTCGAGGGCAGACCGGGCACCGCGGTACCGGTCGGCTTCGGAGCCGGCGTATGGGTGGCCCATGGCGTCACCGAAGGTTTGTCCTGTTGCGTCGGCGTCAAAGTCGGCGCCACGATCACCGGCGTATTCGTCGGCGTATTGGTCGGTGTCTCCGTCGGCGTATTCGTCGGCGTGTTGGTCGACGTCTCCGTCGGCGTATTCGTCGGCGTGTTGGTCGACGTCTCCGTCGGCGTGTTTGTCGGCGTATTCGTGGCGGTCGATGTCGCGGTCATCGTCGGCGGCATGATCGTCGCCGTCGCCGTGTTCGTCAACGTCGCGGTGGCTGTATTCGTCGCGGTCGCGGTGTTCGTCACCGTCGCCGTGTTTGTCGCCGTCGCGGTCGCGGTGTTCGTCGCCGTCGCCGTCGCCGTGTTTGTCTCGGTCGCCGTCGCGGTATTTGTCACCGTCGCGGTGGCCGTATTCGTCGGTGGCACCGTGGTCGCGGACGGGGTCTGCGTAATCGTGGCCGTCGCGGTCGGGGTCCAGGTGTTACCCGGGGTGATGTTGCACTGCATGGTTCCGTTCGCCACAGCGAAAACAGTGTCGTCCGTGTTGTAGTAGACGACGTTGATGAACGCCTGCAGGAACTTGCCCTCTTCAACGAAGATGGGGTTCGTTGCCGGGGGAACCGTGACCGGTCCACCGTACAGGAACGTTCCGTCTTCACGCTCCAGGCTCCAGTTGACCACTGCGTAGCCCGGGCCCTCCAGGAAGACAAATCCGGAGTAGACGCCGGCGCCCGGCTCGGTGGCATTACCACAGAGAATATCGACCGATCCGTTCGGGGATCCAAACGGCGTCGAGGTCCGCGTCGGTGTAGCTGTCCGCGTCGCGGTTTGCGTCCGGGTCACCGTTGCCGTGTTGGTGTTCGCCGGCGTGTTGGTGATCGTCGGCGTCAACGTGATCGACGGGGTCAAGGTGATCGTCGGCGTCAACGTCTCGGTCGGCGTCAGCGTTGCGGTTCGCGTGCTGGTGGCCGTGCCCGTTCCGGTTGCCGTACCCGTTGCCGTCGGTGTGTTGGTGATCGACGGGGTCAGGGTGATCGTCGCCGTGTTGGACGGCGTCGGTGTGTTGGTGATCGTCCGCGTCATCGACGGCGTCGGTGTATTGGACGGGGTCAACGTCTGACTTGGCGTCGACGTCACCGTCGGAGTATTCGACGCCGTCGATGTGGAGGTCGGCGTCACCGTCGGCTCGGGCACACAGGTGCCAGAGGCCGACGCAATCTCGGTCTGGCCCGTGTCGAGATTCTCGTACTCGGCAAAAACTTCGATTGCCGCGTATCCCGGATCCGGACCCCACGTCCTGTTGCCCGCTCCACTGAAGGAGAACGGTTCAACCGTACCGTCGACCCGGGTGACTGTTCCACTGACCTCAGGCGGTCCGTAGCCAGCCGCGCCGGTCACAACCAGGGTGATGCGCCGCAGATCGGGCTGAGCCGGATTGGGGATCTGGCAGCCAATGTTCACCACGCCGGCCGGAAGAGCCGCGGGCACGACAACTTCGTCATCGGACGCGACTTCCACAGACGCATCCGCGACGGTCTCTTGAACAACCTCCTCGGCTTCCTCACTCGGAACCTCGTCGGTTGTCTCGTCTACTGGTTCGTCAACTCCTGGCTGCTCATCGATGGGCTCGTCAATTGGCTCTTCGCCATCCGACGGCTGCTCGACCGGTTCTTCGCCATCGGATGGCTGATCAACCGGTTCTTCGTCAACTGCGCCGTCTGACTCCGGCGATGCGTCGGCAGTCGACACACCCACGTCGCCATCCTGGGCCAGGACGCGATCACCCGACCCGCTGGAACCGAGCATCGTCGGACCAGCAATTGGCGCGGCCAAGGCTACGAGGACTGCGACGATCGCAATCAACTTAGCCAACGAAAATCGTTTCATAGGCCGAACTCCCAAGCCCCAAGATGGAGCTTTCTACGACTCGACCAGCGCACGCTGGCCGATGCACCTGTCGCTGAACGCCGTTCCCGAGTCTTGTTCGACCTCTTTGGAATCACGACCGCCTCAGCTGCTGAGATTCAGCAGAAAACCCTGCATATTCAGCAACCATCATTTTATCCGAAGCATGTCCTTGTATACAATCGTTCCGGCCCCATATATGCGCACACGCGGATATACGTACACCAAAGTGACACCTCTCGGCTTGCGCCAATAGTAGGAACACCAACTGCGTAGTACGCCAAAGTAATTCGGCAGTCTGGCGCCAACCACTCAGTTCGATATTGCGGGGGGAGTGTCGTCACCTGCGACGGCCGGACTCGACGCCTCGGTCCGGCTCACCACCTGCGCCGCCTCACGTTCCAGGCGATGACGCAGCAGCAGTGCAATTCCCAGGGTGGCCATCGCCGCCAGCACCAGCTGCCAAATCCGCTCCTCGCCGAATCTCGCTGGCGTCGCACCGGCCTGCGCGCCGGTGCCGGTGCTCGGTAGATCGGCGACACTCTGAAGCGAGCAGTTGTAGATGAAGACGTCGTTGTTCCCGCTCTCCGCGACCAACACATTTCCCGCGGAATCGACCCGGTCTGCTTCCGCGTGGCACCAGTCGCCGGTTGTCTCGTCCAGGTTGTACGCGCCAACGGCGAGATCGGAAAAGACGAGCTGCCCCTGCGCGTTGGTCGTTCCCACGGCAACCGGCTGACCAGCAGCGGTCTTGAGCGCGAATCCGGCTGGAACGGTTTCGGCGGCGCAATCCTCTTCCCAGTTGTAGGCGTCGATCGACTTGCCCTGGCAAAGGAACGTGTGGACGGTAATCGAGCCGTGCTCGCCTGCCGGAGTGACGGACGGGGTAGCGGGCGGAATGTTGTACCAGGCACAATCGACCACCACGCCAGCCGGGAGGTCGAGCTCGATGCTCATCCCGTGCTGGTCGTTGTACGTGAAGCCGAACGGTTCGCCAGTGGCTTCGCACTCCACCACGTAGACCGCAACATTGGTCCCGGCAGGCGGAACATTCGTGAGGACGTTCTCGCCCGGCAGCATGCCGCTCAACGACGCGACCCCATTCACATCCGTTGTCGCAACGAGCTCCTCCGCCCTCCATTCGAGCCGGAGCGTCGCCCCGGCAAGTGGTGACGAGGCACATCGTTCCGCAAATGCGCCGTCTGTTCCCGGCGGGCACAGATAGTTGGTGACGTTGATCGTTTCGAATTCGCCTCGTGCAATGTATGGGTCGTTGAACCACTGGCAGACATACGGCCCCTGGCTTGCATCGATGTCCAGACGAACACCGTTGTGGCCCGTATACGACAATCCGGCACCCTGGACACCGCAAAAGATGTAGGCATCGTTGAAGTCGCCTGGAATACTTGAGTGGAGGAGATAGGAATTGGTCGGAAGCGGTGGAAAGAGGACGGTTCCAACGCCGGCTGAACCCTCGATCTGCACGATCGGCTCGCCACCATCCGGCGTAAGCGAGAACTGCGTGGTTCCCGTGCTCGGTCCACACAGGTCCTGGAATACCTCCAGCGGTGTGTTCTCATCGGCGCTGAAGTTGGTCGGACATCGATAGACATCGACCTGGAGCGTGGTGGTAGAAACGTCGGGCACGGGGATCGTGTACCAGTCGCAGACGACTCCAGTATCGGCGGGGAGCTCGAGCGAGATGGTACCGCCATCGACATACACAAACGGAACGGCATCGTCTGCATCCGCGAGCGAGCAGTAGACGATCACGTTCGCATTGGGCTGGATCGTGGCTTGCGAGATCGTGTACGCGCCACCGGACAGCTCGCCGAACGTCGCAACACCCGGACCAGGCGAGACCGGGATTGTCGTCAAACGATCGGCCACGTAGCCATCTGGCCCCGTTACCTCGTAGAACGCACCGTCGACGCCATTCCCATGGCATTCCCCATAGAGGTCACCGTCTGGATCCGTTCCCGCGGGACAGAGGAGCGCATGCAATTCTAGCGATGAGCTTCCGATGCTGGGAATCGTCCCGGTCGAGACCTCGTAGATATCGCACGTAATCGTCTCTCCCACCCCAATGTCCAGGAATACGACCTGCGTGGAGGGATCGACCTCTGCATCGAAGGGGTTACCTTCAGCGCCAGTGCAATTCGCGACGATCTCGACTCCGGGAGCCACGAAGAGATCCAGCGCATATCGCCCGACCGGCACATCGCCAAATCGCGCGATACCCGGTCCGGGCGTGTTTTCGACCACCGTGACGGGATTCTCGGCATAGGCCCCCCCCGCGGTGGCAAAGAGCGAGACCTGCCGGCCATCGATGCCGTTGTCATGACAGGCATCGAAGATCGACGCATCGTTCGGGTATCCATCGGGGCAACTGGCAAGATGCACTTCGAGCGAGGAAAGCGCCGTTGGCTCTGCGACCTCGATGGGTTCGGCCGATTGCACGACCGCTCCGCCGCCAGGCGCCGTGAAGAGATCGCACGACACCCGGTTGCCGTCCAGCGCGATCGATCCCACGCCGTCGACCAGCGAAATGGGGACGACGGATGACGGCTGGGGGGACGTGACATAGTTGGAGGTGTCGTAGACCAGACAGAATACGGTCGCCGGAACAGCTCCTTGCTGCTGGAAGGTGTACTCCCCGGCAGGCAACCCAACGATTGGCGCGCGACCGGGGATGCCATAGGCGCCGGCCGTGGGGGTCCACTGCTGCCCGCTCGCGACGGAGGTGATCGTAAAACCGGTGCCATCCGCGTTGCCAAGACAGCCATCGCGCCACGGTCCATAGTCGTCCGCTGGGCCATTGAAGCCCTCCGGGCAGGACATGGCATACAAGGCGATCGTGCCCAACCCGCAACCTGGATTGTCCTGGGTCGTAAACGTCACCGTCGTGGCGTCTCCGGCGTGCAACGGCTCGGTCGTTTGCGGTTCGGGCACGGCCGCGCAGGCGGGTGGGGTTTCTTCTTCGACGGTAAAGCTGGTGCCCTGGGGATCGACCGTTACCGAAAACGCGACGTACCCGTTCAGATCGGTTTCCAAGGGACCGTATGGGGTGCCGTTCTCGCTCGTGACCTGAAACCGGGTAAACGGAGCGGGAAGACCGGTATCGGCGTCGGTGTTGATGATCTCGATCGTTGCGGTGCCCTGCGCGGCAAGAGGTGGAGCAGCTCCGAACGTGTGCATGGTCGCCAGGACAGCAACGCTCGCAATGAGAAGACGAAGCGCGAGCGTTTGCCCGAGCGCGACCTGCTTCATTGTGGAACCTCCCGCGGGCTTCTTTCCGAGGGCTCAGCCGCGCCAGCTCGCAGCCATGCCCGTCGTCA
Organism: Thermomicrobiales bacterium; assembly: GCA_023957115.1. Taxonomy (GTDB): domain Bacteria; phylum Chloroflexota; class Chloroflexia; order Thermomicrobiales; family UBA6265; genus JAMLHN01. The sequence continues at coordinate 30,399 of JAMLHN010000007.1, read as the reverse complement.
CTCCGACTGCAATCAGAGCGCCAGCCTCAACATTTCTAACGCCGGGTCGCACGGATCGTTTCGCTCTGATCCCACATCGAGGTGCAAATGAGACCGGACCGCGGGGAAATCGAGGGGGAGATGCGGAAAATCCGTACGGGGCACTGCGAGAATACCACGCTCGGAGAACAATCCCCGTATCATTCCCCTCCGGCGCGGAAACAACCCGATTTCGTCCTCCCCGCCCAAGGACCAGCCTATGACGTCGGATGAGGTTCCGGCACCGTTGAACGACCAATCGCAAACACCCGATCCCCCGAAGGAACCGTCCCGATCCCCTCGGCCGGCGGTCTTCAAGCCAAAACGCCGCACCCCCGAATCGAGCGCCCGCGCACCCGAAGCCGCCAGCTCGCCTCCCCCGGTCGATGCCGCTCGACCAGATTCGGTCTTCAGGAAACCCGAGTCCCGCTTGCAGGGCGACTTCTCCGGCAAACAGGAGGTGCTCGGATCGCATATCGGCGACCGGTATGTACGGGTGATTCGGCAAAAGACCGAGGATTTCGAACGAACTGGTCCCGGGCACCTGGTGGCAACCGAGGATGCGTCTGAAGCGCGCGGCCCGGTGGGCCGGGGATTGCAGCGTGCCAAACGTGTCCTGATCGGCGCGCCGATGACAACCGCCGCCGCGGAGCATCAACGACTCTCGAATCCGAAAGCCCTCGCGGTGCTTTCTTCCGATGCGCTTTCCTCGGTTGCGTACGCAACCGAGGAGATCCTGCGGGTGCTCTTCATCGCCGGCGGTCTCGCCTATCTCTCGCGCAGCCTGCCCATTGGCGCCGCCATTGTGGCCCTGCTGGTCATCGTTGGGATCTCCTACCGGCAAACCATCAAGGCCTATCCGCTCGGGGGCGGCGCCTATATCGTCGCCAAGGACAATCTGGGCGAGCTCCCGGCGCTGACCGCGGGCGCCGCGTTGCTGACCGATTATGTCTTGACAGTGGCCGTCAGCATTTCGGCGGCAGTGGCGGCCATGTCATCCGCCCTTCCCCAGTTCAACGATCATCGCGTGCTGATCGGTGTTCTGCTGATCCTGTTGGTCACCACGGTGAATCTGCGTGGCATCAGCGAATCGGGCACCATTTTCGCCATTCCAACCTATCTCTTCCTGATCGGTATGCTCGTCATGCTCGGAATCGGGTTGGTGCGCAATGCGATGGCCGGATTCCCAGTGCACGAACCCGTGCTCACGACCCAGGAGGGTGCCGGTCTGGGCGCAGTGGGCGCGCTGGTCATGTTGCGTGCATTCGCGTCCGGATGCGCCGCGCTAACCGGGGTCGAGGCGATCTCGGACGGCGTGCCGGCTTTCCGCAAACCCGAATCCGACAATGCGCGCAAAACGCTCACGGTGATGATCGTCATTCTGGCGATTACCTTTTCCGGGATCACCTTTCTGGCGCATCAATACGGAGCGCTTCCCCTCGAACAGAACTCCGCTACCTATCAGACTGTTGTTTCGCAGATTGCGCGAGAGGTCTTCGGCGGGACAAATGCGGCCTACTACTACATTCAGTTTGCGACCATGGCCATCCTGGTGCTCGCTGCCAATACGTCGTATTCCGATTTTCCCCGCCTGGCCTACTTTCTGGCACGCGATTCGTTCATACCCAAGCAATACACGTTCCGCGGTGACCGGTTGGCCTACACCACCGGGATCGTCACCCTGGGGTTGATGGCCGGGTTGGTGCTCGCGTTCTTTGGCGGTGAAACCGAGCGGTTGATCCCGCTCTACGCACTCGGGGTCTTCCTCTCGTTCACGATCTCCCAATCGTCCATGTGCGTGCGGTGGCTTCGCAAGAAGGAACCCGGCTGGCATCTGGGGCTGTTGATCAATGCAGCCGGGGCCGTGACGACCGGCGTGGTCGCGGTGATCGTGGTGTTTACCAAGTTCAGCCACGGGGCGTGGATCATCTGTATCGTGATCCCGCTGCTGATCCTGATCATGCGCACCATCCACAAGCACTATCGCCGTGCCGCGGCCGAGCTCGCGGTCTCGACGCCGCTCGAGGCCAGGGATATCCACCATACGGTCATCGTGCCGGTCTCGCAGCTCAACCGCGTCGCCCGGCAGACGCTGGCCTATGCCCGCTCGATCTCGGACAACGTCACCGCGGTCCACATCTCGGACAGCAGCGACGAGCTGGACGATTTCCAGAAACGATGGGAACAGATCGGAACCGATATTCCGCTGATCCTGATCGAATCTCCCTATCGGTCGTTGATCGGCCCGATCATGAGCTACCTGGACGAGGTCGAGAAGCAACGCCCGGGGGACACGATCACCGTTGTCCTGCCGGAATTCGTCGCTCACCATCTCTGGGAACACATCCTGCACAACCAGACCGCACTCCGGCTGAAGGCAGCGCTCCTCTTCCGTCCCGGCACCGTGGTTACCAGCGTGCCGTATCACCTGGAGAGCAATATCGAACCGCTGTAATACAGATTCCGTTTGAACAGTATCCCGTCCCCAACGCTGAAGCGGTCCTGCGTCCTGAGCCCTGAGACGGTCCGAGGCTGATCTTGGGGCGTGATTGGACGGATTCCAGACGAATCCAGCGCAGGCGGGCGGCGTCGTCGGTTCCGGGCACCCTTCCGCCGATTTCAGGGTAGTTGGCGTTCGAACCCCCGGTTGTAATCCTGACGAAGGAAGGATCTCCCCGCCGCGGCGGGCGCTCCAACGCCGCACACCTCCGACGTGACAACCGTTCTGCAATCCGCTCTAAGACCCCCTTTTTGGAGCGTCCGGAGAATGGGCAGGGTGTATGGTGGTCCATGCTGGGCTAAAGCTGCGGCGTTACGCACCAAAAGTCCCGTCGGGACGCCGGCGGTCCTCAGCCTATTCCGGCTACGCTCAATCACCCGGATTCTGCTCAGGGACTCCAGAGCCGTTCTTCTGGACCCTGGATCGATCAGCCTACATCTCGATTGGGCGACTGGGGTCAGCGGTCCATTCGTCGTAGGATCCGCTGAAGAGCTGAACGTCCTCGAACCCGATCAGGCGCAAGGTGAAGTAGAGCGCCGCCGACCGCACACCGGAGGAACAATAGGGAATGACGTGTTTGTCCGGGGTCACCCCCAGGGCGGCGAACTCGGTACGCAGGTCATCCGCCGATTTCCAGACGGGCGGTTGGTCCGATACGACGACATCCGCAAACGGAAAGGGGACAGCTCCGGGGATATGTCCCTGTGCGTACTCACTACTCGATCTGGCATCGACCGGGATCGTATTGGGATCGTCGAGCGCAGCAATGACCTCATCGACGGTCGCGATCGCGTCATCGTTTGGCATCCCAACGTAGGGTTGCGACGCCGCGGCCGGCGTGACCTCGCCGGTCGCGACCGGCAAACCGGCGGCAGTCCAGGCGGGAAACCCACCGTTCAGAATGCGGATATCCTCGTGTCCTAACTGGTACAGAATCCACCAGAGCCGCGGCGCATAGACCGTCCCGCCATCATAGATGACAACCGTATTGCTCCGCTCGACGCCCAGCGCCGTCAGGAGCGATTCCATCTGCGTGCGCCAGTCGCCGATTTGCGCTGACTCGGACCGCGCCAGATCGGGCCAGTCGACCTGCGCGGCGCCGGGGATATGGCCAGCGGCAAAATCACCCTCCGGCGTCAAGGCAACGACGGCCAGCGACTGGTCGTCTCGATGCTCGGCCAACCATGCAGGGTCGACCAGCCAGTCAGGATGCGCGTATCCATCGGGTGTCGCAACGGGCGTCGTCGCGCCGGCGTTGCCGAACACGGTCAGGAGCAACAAGGCGCCCAGCGCCACCCGTTGGAGTGTATGGACCATGGTCGTTCTCTTGCTCCTATCTCTTGGGTGCACGCTGCGCACAGCAGGATGGACGACCACCGATGGCTTCAGTTCAACCATCAGTGCTCAGGAGCTCGATCGCAGCGCGAACGCGGGCGCGAACCCAGTCGTCGCCGATGACGCGCAGGGTTTCGAAGAGTCCCGGGGATTCGGTCCGGCCAGTGACGGCAACCCGGATGGGCATGAAGAGCTGGCCCGCCTTGAGTCCCAGCTTTTCGGCGAGCTCGCGCAGCGATGCCTCGATCGCGGCCTCGTCATCGACGGCTCCAGCTTCGAACACCGCGAAGGCCCCCTGGAGCGCGGTGAGCGCCTGGGTCGCGTCGCTCTTCTTGGGAATCAATTTGGCCGCGTCATACGGTGGGAGCTCGTCGACGAGGAAGAAGCTCATCAGATCCGGAGCATCGCTGAGCAGCACGAGCCGGTCCTTCAAGACCGCGGTAACATCGCGAACTCGGGCAAACTCGGCGTTCGAGGGATCGAGTGCCCCATCGGTGGCCAGACCGGCATCGATCAGGAAGGGCACGACTCGCGCGGTCAGATCGTCGAGCGTCAGGATGTGGTTGATGTATTGCTGGTTGAACCAGCGAAGCTTGTCGTAGTCGAACGTCGCCGGTGACGGGCTGACCCGTTCGAGCGACCAATTGGCCAGAAGCTCTTCCCTGGAAAAGATCTCCGTCGTGCCATCGAGACTCCAGCCAAGCAGCGCCAGATAGTTCATCAATGCTTCCGGCAGATAACCTTGTGCCTTGAACTCCTCCATCGCGGTCGAACCATGCCGCTTGGAAAGCTTTCCGCCCCCCGGAGCAAGAATGAGCGGCATATGCGCGATGGCGGGCGGCTCCCAACCAAAGGCATGGTAGAGACGGACATGCACTGGTGCGGTCGGGATCCATTCCTCGCCCCGCATGATGTGCGTGATTTGCATGTCGTGATCGTCGATCACATTTGCCAGATGGTAGGTCGGATAGCCGTCGGACTTGAGCAGGACGAGGTCTTCCAGGTTGGCATTCTGGAAGGTCGATTCGCCGCGAATCAGGTCGTAAACCTCGGTCGTCCCGTCGCGCGGCATGGCGAACCGAACGACGTACCCTTCGCCAGCCGCCAGCTTGGCTTCGATTTCTTCTTTGGCGATCGATCGGCAATGTCGATCGTATCCGGGGGGCAAACCCTTCTGGCGCTGTTCCTCGCGGAGCTGCTGCAAGCGTTGCGGCGAGCAGAAGCACCGGTATGCCAACCCCTTGTCGATCAGCTCCTGCGCGCCCTGCTGGTAGAGCGGCAACCGCTCGCTCTGGACATAGGGGGCATACGGGCCGCCAACATCCGGCCCCTCATCCCAGTCGATTCCGAACCAGGAGAGGATGTCCAGAATGCCCTGCGTCGCGCCTTCGACCAGGCGATTGCGATCGGTATCCTCGATTCGCAAAATCATGGCGCCATCGAACCCGAGCCGTTTTGCTTCTCCTCGGGCAAACAACCAGTTGAAGAGCGTCGTGCGCGCGCCACCCACGTGCAAGAGACCGGTCGGGCTGGGCGCATATCGAACGCGAACGTCACGGTCGATGGCAATGGTCGGGTTGGACATAGGGCCTCTGGGAATAAAGCGTGGTCGGGCTGATCAAGCGCGAGGGGTCCCCACGAACCCCGAAGGGGAATTGTAAGCACCCCACCCTATCGGCGTATCCGGCGCCATCGCCAGAAGGAACCGCGTACACTCGAAATTCGTTCAACAGGGTGAGGATGCCGCGGTCGTCGACCGGTTTTCGGTCTCGAGCCGTCGCGGCCAGAAGGCGCCTCGACTTCACGCGGAAGCATGCGATGGCGCAAAGACGCCAGCCACACGACCACAAACGAAAGGGATCGGTATGAAACGACTCGTCGCAACGCTTGGACTCGTCATCGTGGCGGCAGCCGGCACGATTGGCGGGGTCGCAGCGCAGGAAGCTTCACCTGTAGCATCACCAGGGACAGGCGACGGTATCCCGCCGGTCGTCTGGGTTTCCGACGATTTCGTTCCCCTTACGGATACCGCCGATTCTGAGCAAGGAGCAATTGCCCCGAAGAGCAGCTACTGGATTCAGTTCCTGCCCGACGGTCAGCTCAGTCTCCGCGCAGACTGCAATGGCGGATTCGGCAGCTATGAGCTGAACGGGAGCAATCTGACGTTCGGCCCGCTTGGCACGACACTCATGCTTTGTCCCGAAGGCGGTTCAGGCGATGCATTCCTGGACGCTTTGAGCAATGTCTCGTCCTGGTCGATCGATCAGCGTGCGGCGAGCGACAAGCTGGTGCTCGGACTTTCCGACGGCACTTCGCTGACGTTCAGCCCTTCGTTGACCGGGGTGGTCTGGCAGTGGTCCGAGACGCAAATAAGCGATGACACGGCCATCATTCCGGCCAACCCCGAGAACTACTATCTGAGCTTCGCCGAGGATGGCGCGGTGGCCGGCCAGATCGATTGCAATCGGGCATTCGGCAGCTACACCACGGATGGCCCGCAAATCACCCTGATGCTGGCAACCACGCGCATGTACTGTGGAGATGATTCCCAGGACGCGCTCTATGCTGGCCATCTTGCCGAGGTTTCGAGCTTTGTGATCCGAGATGGCACGCTTGCGCTCGCCCTGCCAATGGATGGGGGGATCGTCCTCTTCGAGCCGGTCGTTCCAGAGTAGTCTCCGGATTTCAGCAGCATTCGAATCGGGAACAGCGCGGCCGTGCTGGCCGCGCTGTTCTGGTCGAGCAGTCGTCCGGCGCCATCCTATTCAGCCGGCAGCTCGATGACGTCATCGATCAGGAAGCGCCCTGGTTTGACCTCGGCCATCAGGAAAAGTCTGGGTTGCGGTCCGGTCGCCGTCGCCGGATCGCTCCCGACAACCACGATGGCGACCCGATCGTCTGGCAGGCGAGCCGCGTCGCCCATCGACAGGATCTGCAGGAAGTGCTCCGGTTGAAGATCGCGACCGACCTGCAGGCCCGCGATCAGCGCATCGTTCAACCCACCCTGGCCGATCATCATATTGCCGATCCAGTCGTCGGTATAGGCAGCCAGCGCCTTGAGCGGTTCACCGGTATTGACGCAGGCGATGGCCCGGCGAATGTCTTTCTCGACTTCTTTCCGCTCCGAGGTGAAGAGCTCTTCCCCCTCCGGCATCGCGAATAGTTCGGCAACCGGGGTAACCGTTGGGCGCGGTTCGACCACGATCTCGGCTATGCGCTGCAAATCCGCCACGGTCAGCGGGCGCAGCGTACAGAGCTCGGGGTCGGGTGCATCGACCATCGGGGTCGCGTCCTGCGCCGCACCTGGCAATACGACGAACGCGAGCAGAAGAATCAGCGCAATAGATCCAAGTCGTCTCTTCATCCGGTGCGTTCTCCGTGGCAATTGCGTGGTGCTCCCTTCGTCCATTCAACCACACTGGAGGGAATCAGGAGTTGGGGTTTCGGAGTTAGGACGTGCGTATGGGAGTTACCAAGCGAACTACGTAGATCGTCACAACCTATGGAGACGCAAAATCCGCAATTCTGCGGATGCCGGCGTCCCTGAAATGGCTGAATATGGTGATGTGAGCGGAGACGGTGCTCGCGAGGGAACGGAATCGGCGGATAAGGGTGGCCGAGATCGATTCCAGTACATGAAAACGGAGCACCGTCTCTGAAGATCACCGTCGATAGCTGAAGGTGTGTCGTAAGGATGTTTGGCACACCGGCAATAAGGAGATCTGAAATGGGTGGACACGATATTGTGCGAGCGTCTCTCGTGGCGCACGAGCTGCATCTGGAACGCGAGCGACAGATGCGGTACCGGCATCATCTTGCCGAAGCCAGGCTCCGCCAGGCAGAGGGGTTCGACGAGCCAACCTGGTTCGACGGTATCAAGGCGACGGCCCGCTTCTTGAGCGATGCGGCCCGCGCGGCCGTAGCCCAGCGCCGCATGATCGAAGCGAACTGAGGAGTTCGGTAGGCTGTTCGTTCCGAACTCCTAAATCCCAACTCCTAACTCCTACATAATATTAGGCATGACCGCATTTGCGAGAAGCTGCATGGTTTCGCGGTCGTCCTGGTCGACCTGAACGACGAAGTACTGGGCGCCGGCAGCACGCAACCCCTGATAGTAGGCGATGGCTCGGTCGACGGACGCGGCAGCGAGAAAGCTGCGGCCGTTGCTCCGCGCGCCGGCCGACGTGGATTTCGACGTATCGACTGCATCGGCACGCTGGTCGGCTTCTGCCTGGGTCGGCGCCAGCACCAGCATGGTGGTGAAGTGCGATTTCAAGACCTCGTTGCGCGGTCGCCCCAGATCGTCGAGATGGCCATCGAGCGCGGCAAAGATCTCGGCAATCTCCGCGAAGCGCTCGGCGTCGGTCACTCCGGCCACATTGAGCTTGCGCGTCTCCTGGATATTGCAGGCGTCTCCCCAGGTTGCCACCTGGCGCAAGGTTCCCTTCTTGCCGCTCCCGCCGACCAGGACCGGCGGGCGGCGCTCGGGCGGTGGATCGATCGCCATTTCGGTGATCTCGAACGTCTCACCGCCGTGGGTATAGAGCCTTCCAGACCAGAGGCCTTCGATGACCTCGATCAGCTCGTCCAGGTCCTTCTGCCTGCGTCCGATCGAGGGGAAATCGATGTGCATCATGTTGTATTCGGCCTGGAACCAACCGGAGCCGACCCCCAGGATCGAACGACCGCTGGAAAGATTGTCGAGATCGGCCTGCATCCGCGCGACGAATGCCGGATGGCGATAGGTCGCCGCCATGACCAGTTGTCCGAGGTAGAGCTTTTCGGTCACCGCAGCCGCTCCGGCCAGCGCGATGTACGGATCGGCATGCAGCGCCGGGTGGTCCATAACGAACATGGAATCGAAGCCGAGCGTTTCCATCTCGCTGGCGACGGTCATCAAGTCCGGCAATGCATCGCGTCTCGCCGGGACAACGACCTGCATGCCCCAGCGTACGCCGTCGTCCGCTTTAGCAACCCATGGATGTCGGGCCATTGAACCTCTCCCCCTCGCTCCAAATCTCTTTTCGAATGCTACCGGCAGGATGACGCACTGGCTGGATTGACGCAATGGGCAGGGGACGGGTCCGGGGTCCAGTGTCCGGAGTCCAATGCATTCACTTATCGAGGAAACCGGCGGCTCGCACAAGAGCCGCCGGTTTGGGTGATTTGGTAGGAGTGCGGTCCTGTTACGGGTAGATAGTCGTTCCACCCCAGGTGTTCCAGGCCAGATTACCCGGTGGGAAGTCCATACCGCTGATAGCGAACTGACCGGTAAACGGTGTGGAGATGCGTGGGTAGCCCCCTCCGTTCGGCAGCTGCCAGAGGGTCATGTCGACATGGGGCGTCACCTGATAGCCCGTGCCGCCGGGACCGGACACATATCCGATCGGCTGCCCCTGCGTGAGCTGGGTTCCAGCCGAGATCCCCGAATTGAGGGTGACATGGAAGAGCGCGATGCCGTAGCCATTGTTCATGTTGATCAAGAGTCCACCACTGGTCCACGCCACGGTGCCGGATGCCGGGGCATAGACCGTCTGGCCAATGGTGGCCTGTTCGCCATCGGCGCGTTGCAGGTCGAGGGAGTACATATAGGTTTCCCCATTGTGCGTCCCCCCGTTGTAGCCCTGAATGATCGTCCAGGTACCCCCTGAGACCGGCCAGATGAGCAGTCCATCGCCCGGGGTTGGGGTGGTTGGCTCATCGAAGGTGATGTAGTCGGCCGACGCATACCCGTTGTACCCGTCGTACTGAACCGGATAGAAGTTATTGGTCAGCGCGCCGGTGATGGTGATCTGCGCGCCATTCGGCATGACGACGACAACGCCATTATTGGTGCCAGGACCGGAGCGCATGTTGAGATTTGCCGTCGTCCAGGCCGTTTGGGTCGTTGGTTGCGTCGGGGTCGCGGTCGGCGATGGCGCGGACGCGAATTGCAGGAATTCGGCATATGCGTAGCCGTCGATACCGTTATACCGAACCGGGTAGAACCCATTGGTCAATGCGCCGGTGATGCCCACGGTCGCACCGTCCGGCATCAGGGTCAGCACCGAATAGTTCGTGCCCGGTCCAGAGCGCAGGTTCAGGGCGCCGTCGATCACGGTCGCGGTATCGATCACCGGAGCGGTCGGAGTCGGGGTTGGCGATGGGCTCGTTCCATCGATCTGCAGATAGGTGGCGCTGGCATAGCCGTTGATGGTGCCGTAGCGCACCGGGTAGAAACCGTTTTGCAGGCTACCGGTAATCGTAACCGTGGCGCCATCCGGCATGACGGTTATGACCGAGTAGCTGGTCCCCGGACCCGACCGCAGATTGAGCCCGCCATCGAACACGGTCGCGGTTTGGCTGGGCGGTGTCGAGCCGATCTGGAGATAGGCGGCCGCGGCGTACCCCGAAAGCGAGCCGTAGGTCACCGGGTAGAACCCATTGGTTTGCGATCCGGTAATGGTGACCGTGGCGCCGTTGGGCATGAGGGTCACGACAGAATAGTTGGTGCCCGGTCCAGAGCGCAGATTGAGCGCACCATCGAATACGGTTGCCGTGGTGGTTCCGCTGCTGGTGGAAAGGTACTGACTGGATGACCAGCCAGTGGTTCCATCGTAGGTGAGCTGCGTGAATCCATTCTGCACCGCACCGGTGGTATTGACAGTCGCGCCGTTGGGAATGACCAGAATCACCGAATAGCTGGTGCCCGGTCCGGTTCTCAGATTGAGGTTCGCGGTCGTCGTTGCTGCCGCTGCCGGCGCTACCGCCCCGCCCCCCGGAGTGCGAAGGTAATCGGAGAGCATATACCCCGTCTGCCCGCGGGCAACGACCTGATACCAGAGGGTGCCATCCGCATCATTCGTAAACGGCCCGTCAAGCACATTGACCAACCAGCCTTCGGGCACACTGGTCAGAATCGAACCGGCATAGGACGGCTCGCTCCGCAGATTGACATGGTCACCCTGGGCATCGGCAACTTCCGCATCCGCGCCGAGCACCAGATCCGTAGCGGCTCTGGCGTGCGGTTGGGATGCTATGACGCTTGCAAGCAGGCTGAGAACCAGAACTGAAACGAACCAGCGGCTGGCTCGGTGCGGGGAGCGGAGCATCGGGATTTCCCTCTTCGATTGCACCGGAGCCGTCACTGCAATGAGCGAATCCGGTCATGCGCGGTACGTTGCGCGCAAGCGGGTAAAAGCGGTACCTGTGACCAGACTACCGTTCGATAGCGACGTACGCAACTGTACACAATTGCGTCATTCTCGATCGCAAAAGATCATAGGACTTCGAGTCAATCCAGCGAACGGTCAGCCCGTTCTCAGGCTGTCGTGAAAGTACAGGAAAACCGCGCACATTCGCGGGTCGATCGCCGAAAAAGGAGGTCCCGGGCAACGACACTTGCTTCGGGGAAAGCGATTTCGTGCCAGCGTGACACCGAAACCTGAGAGAAAAATGGACGCTGGCGTACGCTGCCAGCGTCCATTCGCATTCATTTTTTTCCGAATTGTGCGCCCGCGCGGCTACGGGATAGGCTCAGCGTCGTGGCCGTAGCCCCGTTTTGCCGAAACAACAGGACACCGAGGTCCTGCACTCCGCCGGCGACGACAATCGTCCCAGACGCGTAGAGCCACCTAGACGAGGATTGTCTCGATCGATGCGGCGACCGCCTCGGCGACGGTCTTTGCCTGCTCGGTCGTGAGCGTCAACGGCGGCGCAATTGCCACGCCATCGTTGGTGCAGCGGACGATGATGCCATTCTTGCGCGTTTCCATCGTCAGCTTGTCGCCCATCTTCAGCGCCGGGTCGTACTTGGCCTTGGTTTCCTTGTTCTCGACCATCTCGACCAGGGTCATCTGGCCAATACCCCGGATGTCGCCGACATGCGCGTGATCGTCGAGCAGCCGGTGCAGCTCGGCGCGCAGCGCGTCACCACCAACCTGTGCGTTGGTCGCCAGGTCTTCCTCCTCGAGGATCTGGATGTTGCGCAAGGCAACCTGGCACGCGACCGGATGGCCCGAATAGGTGAAGCCGTGCATGAACATGCGGTCGGCGCTCGACATGGTGTCGAAGATCTCATCGGAGACGGCGGATCCACCAAGCGGGATGTACCCAGAGGTCACGCCCTTGGCAAAGGAGGCAATATCGGCCACATAGCCAAAGGTCTGCTCGCCGAACATCTGGCCGGTTCGCCCGAAGCCGCAAATAACTTCATCGGCAATGAGCAGGATGTTGTGCTTGGTCAGCGTCTCACGTACGGCCGGCCAGTACTCAGCCGGCGGCACGACCACGCCGCCCGCACCAGTGACCGGTTCGCCGATCATAGCGGCGATGGTGTCTTCGCCTTCGGCGGCAATCAGATCCTCGAGCTCCTGAATGAGCTTCGAGACGAATTCGTCCTCGGACATGCCCTCGCCGAAGCGATACATGTACGGCGGGCTGACATGGACGTAGCCCGGCACCATGGGACCAAAGCCTTCATGGTAGGTGGGGATGCCGGTTGCGGCCAGGGCGCCCATGGCAATCCCGTGATAGCCCATCTTGCGGGAGATGATCTTCACCTTCTCCTGCTTGCCCTTGAGCCACCAGTAGTAGCGGGCGATCTTGAGCGAGGTTTCGTTCGATTCCGCACCACCCGAGGTGAACTGGAAATGGTTCAGGTGACCAGGGAAGATCTCGGCCAGCTTGGCGGCCAGCTCGATCGAGGGCGGCGAGGCAAGACCGAAGAAGTTGGGAACGAAATCGACCGTCATGATCTGCTCGGCCGCCGCATCGGCGAGTACCTTGCGACCGTGACCGACATTGACGTTCCAGAGTCCGGCAAACGCATCGATGTACTGTTTGCCGTCGGTATCCCAAAGGTAGACCCCGTCACCCTGCGACAGGACGAGCGGACCCTGTTCACGCATATCCTTGAGGTTGGAAACCGGGTGCAGGAGATGCGCCTTGTCCTTTTCGATAAGATCGGTTGTATTCCATGTCTGTGTCGCGGTCATCGTTGAACGGCGCTCCTTCTGAATCCTACGGCGGGGAGACGATCTAAGGATTGTGCCATGTCGCCGGATGGGATGAGCGATCGAGGGCCGAATGGCGGATAGAGTCCTGAGTCATGAGTCCTGACAAATTGTGCGCTTGTCGCAGATTTGGCATCGAGAGGGTTCGTGCGTTGATGATGGAGAATCCGTCAACGCATTGTGTTACCGCCGAGGAAATCGACCTATGACCGAACCAATCGATTTTCGAAACCTCCTGCAAGGCGATATCCGCTCGTTTCGGTTCGAGGGGTATCAGCATGGAGGGCTCGATGCCTCGTTCTTCATCATCCACTATCTCGAACCTGGAACAGGACCCGGATTGCATACGCACCCCTACCCAGAGATCTTCATCACGCTGGAAGGCGAAGCATTGATGACCTACGGCGACGAACAGCGGGTGGTGCGGGCCGGGGATATCGTTATCGTCCCGGCCAACACCCCGCACAAGTTCGTCAGTCAGGGTGATGTTCCGCTAAAACAGGTCGACATTCACATCACGGACAAGATGGTGCAGGTGGAGTTGGAGTAGACGAACCACCGTCCCATTCGTGGGACGGTGGTTCGCACGAATGGGTTAGCTTCCGCCACCTCCGCAGTTGTAGACCCTGATTTCCACCGGGGCTCCCGGCTCGAGCACTACATTGCCCTGCATATCCAACACGTCGGCGTCGATCAGGCAGGGCGTACCGTCCTGTTCAACCAGCGTGTAGGTCCCGGCCGCGCCGGAACCACTTGCCGCACCGCTTTCATCGGTCGTGAGCTGGATGATCGCACCAGCGACGCCGCCGGCCGGCATCAGATTGAACGCAACTCCAGCCCCCACCGGGCCGCACTGAGCGATGATGACCGTCGAGCCTGGGCATTGAAACTTCAGGACCGTCACGTCAACGGGCGCCGACGGAATGTCGTACCACGCACACTCGAGCTTCTCGCCGGCGATCAGCGTGATGCCAATTTGGCCGTTTGGCCCGGCATACGAGAATGGGGTGAACGGGTACTGGCTCTCGAACTGCCGTTTGTCACTCGTGCATGTCCAGATGAACGCCGCGTACGTGTCTTCCGGCAGCGTTTCGGCGATCAGGTATGGCCCCGCCTTGAGATTCGTCCACACCGCACTCCCATCGTCGCCGGTGGTCTGATCGATCGGGCTCGCGTTGGAGGTCGAGAGATCCGTCAGGGCAAACGCGATCCCGCCGGTCAGGTCGGTGCAATCTTGCTCCACGTCAGCGTCGTCGCTGTAGAGGTCGAAGCCCTGCGCGCACGTTCGTTTGACCAGGGTAAGCGTCGCTGGCGCGTTCGGGTCGCCTGGCTGCGAGGTCGTCGAACCGCCGGCTGGTCCGCCCGGTTGCGGCGCGGCGGGCGCGTTCGAGGTCAGCGGTGGAGGACCGCCGGTTCCACCGGGACCCCCAGAGGCGCCTGAGCCACCCGAAGAGCTCGACCCGCCACTGCCGCCGGTTCCACCAGACGTACCCGATCCACCGGAGGAGCTCGACCCGCCGCTGCCGCCGGTTCCACCGGAGGAGCCTGATCCACCGGAAGAGCCCGACCCGCCCGAAGATGGCGGCGCAGCCGGCGGTTCGTAACCGGTCAGGAAGTCGAACCAATAGCAGGTGACAACATCGCCGTAGCCGACATCGAGCCAGAGGGTGGATCCATCGAGGGTCGCCTTCTGATAATCACCCGAGCCGTACGATCCAACCCACTGGCAATAGACCACGGCGCCAGAATAGCCGTCCGGATACGTCTCTTCCCAGTACCAGATGCCTGGCGTCAGGTTCTCATAGTGCCACTTGCCCTGATCGTCTGTGCTTGAGGGGGATGGCTCGCTTCCGGACGGGCCATATCCGAACTCGACACCCGGCGCCCAGCTCGTGCACTGTGAGAGCAGCTGATGGTACGCCCAGTTCCAGTGCGCGGTCTGCGGGCAGTTGTACTTGTAGATCCAGACGTGCGGATTGTCGTATGGCTTGTTGAACCACTTGCAGTACAGGTACTGACTTGGTTCGACCCAGAGGCCGCTCAGACTGCCGTCACTCTCCAGCGTGTATTCGTCCCAGGAGCTGGGCTGAGAGCCATCGGACGACGTTCCGCACCAAACGGCAATCGGCGTGTAGTCACTCGGGACTTCCCAGAAGGAGAGCAGTCCCCCGGACGGCACATCGCTCCAACTTGCTTCACCACTGGAATCGGTCGACTCGGACGCCTGATATCCGTATGGTTGGTTGGAGAGCTCGAATTCGACGCCCTCGGGCCGTTCTGCACAGCTCGACTCGTAGTAGGACAGGTCAGTCGATCCGTAGTCGAAGTTCTGTGGGCAGGTGTACTTCCAGACGGTCACCCAGCCGTATTCAGCCGGGACATCGAAGACGATGCAATGCAAATACTGCCCCTCCGGCAAGTCAACATGCCAGCCGTCGGTGTAGGCATACTCATCCCATGAGCTCGGCAGCGTTCCCGCGTTCTGGGCAGTTACGCCGCAGAAGACTTTGCCAACCTGGTAGCCACCAGGCGGCTGCTCGTAGATCGTGAGCGCGCCAACCGGGACGTCTGCCCAGGTTGCCATGCCCGAGCTATCGGTCGTCTGGCCGCTGGCATAGCCACTGGATGCGATCTCGAAATAGACGTCGGGCTGCGACGACGTGCATTCCGCGTACAAGTAGTCGTAGGAGCCGCTATTCCAGTCGAAGCCAGGCTCGCAGTAGTACTTGTAGAGATAGACCGTTCCGTAGTTGGACGGGACGTTGAAGTAGACGCAGAAGAGATACTGGCCACTTGCTAGGTCGACCTGGATTCCTTCGTTGTAGGAATACTCATCCCACGAGCTGGGCAGCGCGCTCCCGTCGGTCGAGTACCCGCAGAAGACACGGCCAACGGCATAGCCTTCCGGCGTCTGCTCGACGATTTCGAGCGTGCCCCCGGGAACATTGGTCCAGGCGGCCGTTCCCCCACCATCGGTGGTCTGCCCCTGGGTGTAGCCACCGTTGCGGATTTCGAAATAGACACCGGTGTGGGGAGTCGCGCAGCCAGACACCAGGTAGTCGTATCCGTTGCTCTGCCAATCGAAGTCTGCCGGGCAGGAGAGCTTGTACACGTAGACGGTCCCGTAGTCGACCGGGACATCGAAGACATAGCAGTGGAGATATTGCCCTTCGGGAAGGTCGACATGCCAGCCGTCCGCGTAGGTGTACTCGCTCCAGGAGCTCGGCTGTGTGGCGTCGTTCTGTTGGGCGACACCGCAGAAGATACGACCGACCTGATAGCCGCTGGGCGCTTGCTCGGTGATGTCCAGGCCGCCCCATGGCACGTTCGACCACCAGGCATGGCCGCTGTTATCGGTCGACTGGCCTTCCGAATAGCTGCCATTGTGAATCTCGAAGTAGACGCCAGACTGGGCGGACGTACAGCCGGCCAGCAGGTAGTCGTATCCGTTGCTCTGCCAGTCGAAATCTGGCGCGCAGTAGTACTTGTAGATGTGCACATTGGGATGCGCATCGACATAGTCGAACCAATAACAGAAGTAGGTATAGCCATCTTGCAGGGTGGACGTGAGACGATAGGTGCCATTGCCTTCGTCCGTCAGCGTCTGTTTGTTCGTTTCGTTTATGGTCGACGCACTTCCCCCGGTGGGGAACTCGACACAGTAGACAGCCTGCGGTCGATAGCCGTTGGACTCGTGCAGGCGAATATCGGCCTGTCCCGCTCCCACAGGGCCGAATTCAACCGTGCCGTTGCCATTGCCGGTGGCCGTGTGAGTTCCACCGTTGACGGAAAAATTCACGCCATTGTGGAAGTCGGGGCAATAGGCGAAGTAGTCGGAAATCGTGAATGAATCGTAGTCATAGCTACTATCATCGCACAGGAACTTCTGGATCTTGACGACCGCCGCGCCCTGGTTCTGTTGCGCCTCACCATTCTGGGGTTGTTGCGTCTCCCCATTCTGGGGTTGTTGCGCGTCACCATTCTGGGCAGGAGTCGAGTTGAACCAATAGCAGGTCGACTGGGTATATGATGTCAGGGACGGATCAGAATACCCAACATCCATGTTCCCGCCGTTCGCGGGGAAGTAACTTCGTTGCACATCACCTGGATTGTTGGGATTGCCAGTGATCTCGCAGTAGACCCATGGCGTGCCGTAGCCGTTGGGGACCGATTCGGAGACGGAATAGCCGCTGCCGAGCGGAATTCCGCTCCAGAAAACGGAGCCGCTGCCATCGGTCTGCTGCGTTCCGCCGCCATACGTTCCGTCTCCAGATTGGAGCGTGAACGAAACGCCACCCGCCGGCGTGGTGCAATTCGCGAAGGCGGCGTTGGCATCGCCACTCCCAGGATCGTAGCCTGGCGCGCAGTCATATTTGACTGCGGTATAGGAGCCAGTGTCCTGAGCAGCAACGGGGGGCGGCTGCAACGCTGGCAGCGAGCCGAGTACGAGTATGAGCACGACCAATCGCGCTAGGAGCTGATGCGCCGATGACATGACATCCATCCTCCGTTGTAAGAACACACACTAGTCCGGGAGAACACTTCACTTTTTATATAGCCTCTCCCATCTTATTCGTTTTTTGTCTGAAATCAACTACGAAAATTGGAGGATGCGGGACGCATGGGTCACGCATCGCACACGCAGAAGGAGATTCAGATTGAACGCCATGGAACGCCAGCGGCTGATCGACCGCTATCGGGAAGGTCCCGTCGAGGTTGACCGCGCACTCGACGGCATAGTCGATGCGGAGCTGGATTTCCGCATTGCGGATGGGGAATGGACTCCACGGGAAGTGGTGCATCACCTGGCTGACAGCGAGATGACGTCCGCGATTCGCATCCGGCGATTGATTGCTGAGGATGAGCCGGTGATCGTCGGGTACGATCAGGAGGAGTTCGCCCGAAAGCTCTCCTACGGGCGGCCCATAGCAGGCTCGCTGCTGGCACTGGCTGGCGCGCGGGCGTCGACTGCTGACCTTTTGGAACAGTTTCAGGAAAGCGATTGGACACGCTTCGGCACGCACAGCGAGTATCCAGAACCGTTTACGGTCATCGGCTGGCTCGAATACTACGCCGAGCACGCGCACGATCATGCGGATCAGATCCGGCGGTCACGCGCGGCCTATCGGGATCGGTGAGGTGGACCTGCTTGGGATTATAGATGAAGAATCGCCTCCCTCCGGTCCCGCTCCCTCTGAAAAGAGGATTCTGCGCCTGACGCGCGCAGCCCTGCGTTGCGAAACGAGCTCACCACCGTTGCCGTCAAGCACGTTGGGCGGACTTCGAGGTAAGGACGACGCCGCTCTCGGGGTGCTCGTCGTACCAGGCAAAATCACCGGGGTAGTCCCGGAGGATGCCGTCGCGCAGCTCCAGGGTTCGAGTACAGATGCGCTCCAGGAAATAGCGGTCATGGGAGACCGCGAGGATGGTGCCAGGGAATTCTTCCAGCGCGGATTCGAGCGATTCGATGGCGTGAAGGTCGAGATTGTTGGTTGGCTCGTCGAGCACGAGGAAGTTCGCGCCGCCGAGAATCAGTCCGGCAATCTGTAAGCGCGCTTTCTCGCCGACGGACAGTTGCCCGATTTGCGTCAGGCCAGCTTCGCGATCGAGCTGCAGCGTTCCCAGGAAGCTAATCGCCTGTTGCTCGGTAAAGGGGCGCAGCCGGCGGATGTAGTCGATGGCGGTCTGATTGGGCGGCAGGTTTTCCTGCTCTTGCGCATACCAGCCCAATACCACGGCCGGACCGAGCCGAACCGTCCCACTGGACGGCGGGACCTGGCCTGCCAGCACGCGCAGGAGCGATGTCTTTCCCGCGCCGTTCGGACCGACCAGACCGATCCGCTCGCCCGACCGGATCTGCAAATCGAACGGTTTGGCGATCTCCCGTTCTGCATAGGCGAAGGCCGCGCCGGTCGCGTCCAGAATGACAGTTGCGCCACGTTCGGTACTGAAGCTGAAATCCGCGGGTCGCCGGTCGAGCGAGGGAATGCGCGTCTCCTCCAGCCGGACACGTTCTTCCTCCAGCTTGCGGCGCATGTTCTCCGCGCGAGACGCGAACTTCGGATTCTGGCGGGCCCATTGCGTGGCTGCTCGGCGCTCGCCTTGAGCTTCTTGAATTCTCGTTCCTAGGCTCGCGTAGCTCGACCGCGCGTTCGTGCCGGTTCTGGCGTTCCGGTGCGGTAATAGCTGTAGTTGCCGTGATAGACCGTGATCTTGCCATGCGCCAGCTCGAAGATCCGGTTCGAGATGCGATCGACAAAATAGCGGTCGTGCGTAATGGTGGCGACGGCTCCATCCGACCTGGCAAGGAGTCGCTCCAGCCATGCCTTGGCTTCGAGATCGAGATGGTTGTCCGGCTCGTCCAGGAGGAGCACGTCCGGCTGACCGGCCAGGAGTCCGGCCAGGGCTACGATCTTCTTTTCACCGCCACTCAACTGTCCGACTGGTTTGCCCCAGTCGGCTTCGGGTACCCGCAATCCGGCGAGAATATCGGCGCCGGGAAGCGGGATACGATCGTCACGCACCTCTTCCAGGCGGCCAAGCGTTGCCGTGTACTCGTCCATGACGGCGGTGAGTTGATCGTCGTCGAGTGGTTCCGCCATGCGAAGCTCGAGCCGGGTCAAATGCAGATCGAGCGCGTCCGGATCGCCGGCGGCCAGCGCCACCGTTTCGAGCACGGTCATCTCGGGATCGACGGCGGTTTCCTGGTGCAGATACCCGATACGGAGACCACGCCGCTGTGTCACCGCACCGGACTGGGGCGTCAGCTCACCTGAGAGCAAACGGAACAGCGTTGACTTCCCGGCGCCGTTCGGACCGAGCAGGGCAAATCGATCGCCCGATTTGATCTCGAACGAGACATTCTCGAAGACGTGATGCCCACCGTGGGCGTAACTAATACCGTTGGCTTGCAGGAGAAGCGTCATGGCGTGGAGCGTAGCATGCGCGGGCGGATTCGGCGCTCAGGCTGCCGGTGTCGCTCCGGAGATATCGTCATAGGGCGGCAGATCGAACAGGCCCACCGCAATCAAGGCCAGTCGTTGCTCCACCTGGGTGGCGTGATCGTCGTCGGGGACATCGAGGGAGAGCAACGCCAGCGAGCGGACTTCACCATTCGGCAACGTGATGAACCCGACATCGTTGACGACATCTTCGAGGTTGCCCGGTTTCTCCATGGCCGTATACCCGTCAGGAAGGTGGTACGGGATCCGGTCACGGATCAACTGCTCTTCCAGGATTCCCTTGATCTGCTCGGATACGAACGGTGAGATGAGCGTGTTGTTCGAGAGTTCCAGCATATACGTCGCCATATCGAACGGTGTCGTGATATTCACCGGTCCGAGCTGGGCGGACGCTTCGATGTATGCCTGTGCCTGGGCAACATCCTCCGGAGTGGCATCCGGCGCCGGTTGGGGAGGCCAGTTCGGCAGCGTGAGCGGATCGCTGAGCAACCAGGTGTCGTTCATACCGATAAGCTCGGCGGTCTCCCGCAGCGACTCTGGAGAGGTCAGCGTCAGCATGGTCAGTCCGGCTACGTTGCTGGAAAACGCACCGGCCGCGAAAAGCAGATCCTGAAGCGTCGCGATCTCGCCCGCCTCTGAGGTCGCAAAATACATGTCGCCCCCGCCCTGATCGAACAGACGGCCTTCCAGCACAAAGGTCTGCTCGAGCGACAGCTCTCCCGCTTCAACCTTGCGCAGGATGTCGGCCATGACGAGGAGTTTGTAGGTCGAGGCGGTCACAAACGGGACGTGTGCGTTGTGCGAAACGATGACTCTCCCATCCCTCCCCAACACCGCAACGCCATACACCCCAGGCTCGTCCATCAACAGGCCGACCGTTGCCGCCTGCTCCGGCGATGTCGGCACGCCGTCGATGAACTCGGGTGTCGGTGGGACGGTGGGCGTTGGCGGGATGGTGGGCGTTTCGGTGGGGGGCACCGTGAAGATTGGCGTCACGACTTGGGCAACTTCGGCTGTCATCGTGGCGGTCGGCGGGGTTTCGACCGACCCACTCTGCTTGCCACACGCGGTCAGCACCACACTCGGCACGAAGACGACCAGCAATGCCAGTGCGCTCCGCTTCGGCCCTCTTCGGCTGGCACAGGATGAGTTGAAGAAACGTGCGCTCACAATGGATCCGACTGCAATCGGCTGTTCCAGGAAATTGTACGCGTTCAACATGAGGAAATACGGGGAAAACGTCCCAGCTTTCGTTCAGGCTTCTGGGAATTCAAGAACCGGATCGGGCGATCCGACGTCGCGCCACGCGACACTAGATGTCCCGTTGAGGTTCGATTCCGGAGTTTGCCCTAATAGGCGGGACGGCCGGCAGCAATCAGACCGAGCAGGGCCAGGATTTCGGTTGCATGGGCTTCATCCCACACCGATGCCGAATATGCGGCAACGGCCCGCGGACCGGAATCGAGATAGATGACGCCGGTATCGTTGACGGCTCCAACCAGGTTGCCCGGTTTGTCGGCCACCTGGACGTCCCAAAGATAGGCCGGCAACCGATCGCGAATCGCATTGTCGAGCAGGATGTCGACGATGTAGGCGCTCACCCAATGCGATACGACCGTGCCATGAATTAGCCCGAGCTGATAGATCGCCATATCGTATGGGGTCGTGATATTGACCCAACCCTCTTCTTCATAGGAATCGATGATGTAGGTCATCACCTCGTCGATATCCTCCTGGGAGGAGTCGACGCCCGGCTGCGGGGGCCAGTACGGGACCTCATACGGATTCGCGAAGAGATAGGTCTGCTCCATACCAATCTCATGAGCCGTTTCGTTGAGTGCGTCCGGGGTGGTCAACGTCAGCAAGGTCAGGGCGCTGACGTTGCTGGACCAGGCGCCGACGGCGTAGAGGAGATCGCCGAGTGGTCTGTACGTTCCTGCGTCTCCCCAGGTGAAGTACATGTCGCCACCGCTTCGGTCGAAGATGGCGTGGTCGAGATAGAGCTCCTGGTCGAGGGAGAGCTCACCGTTTTCGACACGTTTGAGGATGTCCGCCATGAGCACGACCTTATACGTGCTCGCGGTCACAAAGGGGGTTCTGCTGTTGTAGGAGGAAACGATACGGCCATCCGCCTCCATGACAACGAATCCGTATACCCCACTCTGACTGCTCAACAGGCTATTGGCTGCGTACTGCTCGTCGGTCTCGGGCCAATAGCCGTTTGGCGTTGGCGTCGGTTCAGGGGTCGCGGTATTGGTAGCCGTCGGAATCGGCGTGATGATTGGGGTGACGATAGGAGGCAACGTGGCGGTCTCATACGCCGGCGCCGCGGCAATGACCGGAATCTCGGGCTGCGCGCTGGAGCGCGAGCATGCGGCCAACACCAAACTCAGCAGCAGAAGCGCTACTGAGGTCGAGAGCAGTGAATTT
Source organism: Thermomicrobiales bacterium (assembly GCA_023957115.1). Classification (GTDB taxonomy): domain Bacteria; phylum Chloroflexota; class Chloroflexia; order Thermomicrobiales; family UBA6265; genus JAMLHN01. The sequence goes on along the minus strand of JAMLHN010000007.1, from coordinate 8,161 downwards.
CGATGCAGCCGATTTCGCCGGCGCGGGTCACCGAGCATTGCGCTGTCGCATCTCACCGACGCCACAGCGAACACGACGCATTCGGGGGCGCCGCGCGCGGTGATGGCGATCGGGGGCCATCGTCGATTGATTCTGCGCTGCAGTATAGCCGAGAACGCGTCTATTTGCGCGCGATCTTCCATGACGCGCAGTCAATCCGCGCCGCAAAATAAGGTGCGTTCGTACGCTCCAAAACCGGGAGGAGGTGTCCAAAATGACCCCGGCAGTTGACACCGAGGAATGATGACGTCTTTGCTACTTGACACCGCGGACGCTGAACGCCCGAATTGGGAGCCGGAACGGCTCATACTCTGCGGCGGGAAGCTCCGCCCTCAGGCGGTCGCGAAGTGCTTGTTGGGCATCGGCTGGAAGCGAAAGCAGGTAGGCGCTCGCCGGTCCGTAGCCAGCCAGGAAGGGATCCCAATAGTCCTCGAAATCACTGAACGTGGCTTCGAGCTCGATGTCGGCTGTTTCCACCGCATGCAAGCCGGCCGACTGAAAAAGACGCGCGAGCTGATCCGGTTGGCAGATGGGATACTGGACGCGCTCGTCGAGCTCCTCCGCCGCCGGGTCGAGCGCGGTCGCCACGCTCCAGAACAGCGCGCGCGGCGCCAGGCCGCCGGCGTAGTCCCAGACATAGGCGCCCACGGTTCCGCCGCGCCGGGCGGCCCGCGTCATCTCGCGAACGGCGCTCAGCTGACCCGATGGCGGCAGGACATTGATGACCAGACCGGAGACGACGGCGTCGTATTGATTCGACGCCACCGGCAACGCGCGTGCATCGCCGACCTCGTAGCGAACCCGCGGATCGCGGATCTCACGCCGGGCATAGGCAATGTAGGCGGACGAGGGATCGACCCCGACCACTTCCTTCGGTTCCTCTGCATCGAGAATCGCCTGAATCAGTGCACCGGTACCGCATCCGACATCGAGCCAGCGGCCGTTGCGACCAGCGTCGATCCACTCCAGAAACAGGGGAGCGACCATGCGGCTCCAACGTCCGGTCAACGGCTCGTAAGCTTCGCCGGCAGTTGCCAGTTGGGTCGGATTCTGATTCACGAAAAAGCTGCTCCCGATTGGGGTCGATGTCCTCGGTCAATGTAGCAGATGGGGTTGAGGGAGTTGGGAGCTGGGATTCTAGGATCTGGACGAGGCGAATCGACCACGGTGCAATTGACTACTGAGAACATTCGTTCTATGGTGAGAAGAGAGACAGAGATCCCTCTCCGGGACTTGATAGACTGGAGCTACCATGAGCGATGTTCGGTTCAGCTATACGATCGTTTATGTGCCCGATGTGCGGCGCGCGCTCGAGTTCTACTCCAGCGCATTTGGGTTCGAACAGGGGTTCGTCTCACCAGATGGTGACTATGGCGAGCTCCAAACCGGATCGACGACGCTCTCATTTGCATCGGAGGCGCTCGGTGCATCGCATTTCGAGCATGGTTTCTTGCGACATTCCCTGGCAAATCCCCCGTTTGGGACCGAGCTGGCGTTCGCCACAGCGGATGTCGCAGCGGCGGTGACACGTGCACTCGACGCTGGGGCACAGCTGCTGGTGCCGGCGGAAACCAAACCCTGGGGACAGACGGTCGCGTGGGTACGCGATCCGCACGGCGTCCTCATCGAGATTTGCACCCCGATCGGCAGCTAACCGCGACATCTTCGAGGAGGAATCTGTGCCACGAATCGATTGTTTTCTCCTGGTCGATTCGGCGCAGGTTGCGAACGGAAAGCTCTACATCCTCGGCGGCGGATGGGCGCGCCTGACGGCAACGCAGCTTCCCGTGACGCGATCGTTCGAAACCGCAATCCGGGTGGTCGTGCCCTGGACCGAAACCAATCGTCCCCATCCGATCGAGCTGCAAATCGAGAACGAGGATGGTCAGCCGCTGCTGACGACCTCGGTCCGGGCGGAGATTCGGGTGGGGCGTCCCGCTCAGCTCAAGGACGGAACGGATCAGGTCGTCCCCCTAGCGCTCCGTCTCGGCCCGGTGACATTAGAGCGTGAAGGACGGTTTGCACTGATCTTGCGCTGCGAAGGGGAGGAAATCGCCCGGACAGCGTTCGATTTGGTCGTCAACCGGCCGAAGGGGAGTTAGGGCGTGTTTGAAACGAGTCCGGAGCCCGGAGTCCGGGGGCCCGGAGGAGATCGAAGAAACGAGCGTTCGTCGTGGTTCCCAACTCCTAAATCCCAACTCCGAACTCCTCAACAGCAGCGGGAAGCTGTTTCTCGAAATGGCGATCTCCGTCGCGCACATCGACCTCGGTGAAACCGGCGCTGCGATAGAGCGCGATAGCATCGGTCCAGTCGTGCGTCGTCTCGCAGACGAGGCGGGTGCACCCCCAGGCGACGGCAATCGCTTCCAGCTCGGTGACGAGCCGGCGACCGAGTCCACGTCCTCGTGCCGCTCGCGCCACGCTCATGCGCACCAGCCGGCCGATTGCACCTTCCTCCTGAACGACGCATCCACACCCAACGATCTGTCCTTGCCGATCCTCAGCCACCAGAACGCGGGCACGGTCCGCCGGATAGGCCGCAGCGATGTCATCCAAATCTGGATTCAGGGTTTCGTCGATGTATCCCCAATGCTCGCCCAGACCGGCGAGCACCAGCGAGCGCACAACCTCCTGGTCGCGAGGTTCGAAGTCGCGGATCGTGGCATCCCGCGCACTCATAGGCCCGGAATTGCCCAGCCGACGAGGCGGGCGATCAGCATGACAAAGGCGCAGAGACCCAGGATGAAGATCACGCCGATCACCAAGAGCGTGGCAGACATCCCCAGGCAACATCCTCCGCCCCCGGATGTCGTGTAGACCCGGCCAGACCATTCCGTCCCCGGTGGCGGACCACTGGCAGGCACATGCTCGGTATCATCGAGCGGTTCTTCTATTTCGCCGACGACACGAAAGTCCTCGACCTCGATGATCTCGCGCTGATCCGACACGGAGATTCCCCCAGATCCGCCCGCGGGCCGATCCCGAGGGCATACCGCAAGTGTAGAATGCGCGCCCCGGCAGCTACTTTCCTATACAGAATCGACTGAAGATCTCGGCCAGCACGGCGTCGTCGACCGCCTCACCGGTGACCTCACCGATGGCGTGCAGCGCGGCCCGCACATCGGTCGCCATGAGATCGATCGGGAGCCCAGCCGTGCGGGTGGCCCCGGCGAGCTCCAGATGCTCCAGCGCGCGCTCGATTGCCCAGTGCTGGCGGGCATTCAACAACGCTGGCTGCGCATGGGTCGCCAGATCCGATCTGAGCAGCTGCCCGATGGCGCGTTCGAGCTCGGGCAATCCGTCTCCCGTATGACATGAGAGCCGCACGATTGGCGCGCCGGGCACGATGTCGACGACCGCCGATTGATCGGCTTGCTCCGGCAGGTCACTCTTGTTGACAACGATCGCCACCCCGGTGTTCCCGGAGTGCGACTCCGGCAGCCGTTCCGCGATCAGCCGGGCGATCTCACGATCGGCATCGGTTGGAGCGGTCGCCCCATCGAGGACCAGAAGCGCGGCCGCAGACGATGCCAGCGCGCGCCGGCTCCGTTCGATCCCCAATTGTTCTACCAAATCTTCGGTCTCGGTGATACCGGCCGTATCGAGCAGTGTGACCGGCAAGCCATCGATATGGGCGCTCTCGGTCACGATGTCGCGCGTCGTCCCGGCAACCGGCGTCACGATGGCCCGTTCGCTCCGCAGGAGCGCATTGAGCAACGAGCTCTTGCCAACATTCGGCCGCCCGACGAGCGCGACCTGCGCCCCATCCCGAATCAGCTGCCCGGCGCGCGATCCTTCGATGACCGCTTCCAGTGCGGCATGCGCGACCGAGAGATCGGCATCGACATCGGTCGAGGGGATCTCATCGTCGGGAAAGTCGGCGGCGGCATCCAGATAGGCCAGCAGCGAGACGATGGCGTTTCGCGCCGGGGCCAACCGCCGGGTGATATCGCCCCGCAGGTCCCCCAGGGCCAATTGCAACCCCTCGGCGGTTCGCGCCGAGATGACGTCGAGCACGGCTTCCGCCTGCGCCAGATCGAGCCTGCCGTTGAGAAACGCGCGCAGCGTGAATTCCCCGGGTTCGGCATGCCTGGCTCCAGCCGCCATGACGACGCGCAAGGTCTCCTGCAAGGGCAACCGCCCACCGTGGCAGGAGATCTCGACCGTGTCCTCGGTGGTATAGCTGTGCGGGGATGCCAGCCAGGTGAGCAGAACTTCGTCGATCAACCGCTCGTCGACTGGATCGACGATCCGGCCATAGAAGACCCGGTGCGAGCGCTCTGGCGTGAGTCGGAGAGGTCGTCCGGTCGCGGATCGGAAGATGGCGGCGCCGATCCCGGCTGCTTCCGGCCCGCTGATTCGGATGACCCCGAGTCCGCCCTGTCCGGGAGGCGTGCTAATGGCAGCGATGGTTGCTGAGTCGAGCATGGCTGATGGGGAGTTGGGTGTTGGAGTGTGCGGGCCAACTCCTAGGTCGTGTTTGAAAGCTCACTATGCGGCCTGATGGGCGCCGCGTTTCGGGTGCTTCATGCCGTTCAGGCCCCGAAACTCGCCGCTTCGGTCTCCTCCGGCCCCCGGACTCCGGACCCCTTTTCAAACACGCCCGAACCCCCAAATCCCAACTCCTAACTCCGAATAGGCAATTCCTCGGCGGTGCGCATGAACGCCTCGACCTCGGCTCGTGACGGAATGCTGTGCATGCCGACCTCGCGCAGGCTCATACCTGAGGTGGCGGAGGCGAAGCGCGCCGCGCGCGGCGCCGAGATCGAACGGTCGGTTGCCCCGATGAAAAAGGCAGCGGCAAAGGTGTCGCCCGCGCCGGTATGATCGGCCACGTCGATCTTGAACGCCGGCACACTTGCCCGCTGGCCACCGTAGATCACCTTTGCACCGTCCTGCCCCATGGTGATCACCCCGAGTCGATTCGCGCCGACGGCTTCGACCGTGTCGCGACAGAGCGCAATCTCTTCCTGGCTGACGATGATGCAATCGAGCCGGCTGACGAGCTCTTTCGGCAGGCGGAGATGGTTATGCGTGATCTTGCCTCCATTCGGTTTGGGCCAGTCACGCATCCAACCCTGGGGGGTTGCTCCCAGGAAATACGGGGTCAGGGAGCCGGTCTGTTTCGTGTCGATCTCCTGAGCAATCGGGCCAAGATGGATGATGCGCGCGTTGCGCCAGTGGGGCGGCAGGCCGCGCAGGTCGATTTGCCCGGCCCATTGGGGGAGCTTCTGGGTCCGTCGCCCGCTCGTATATTCGTTGATGAACATCGTGGGGGTCTCGGCGTCCTGCACGATGATGCTGATCTCATCGGCATACGCTTCGAGCGACGGGATCTGATATCCGGCAACCTCCCGACCGAAGACCCCGCGGGTCAGGACCGCCGTACGCCAACCGAGCCGGGCGGCCGTCAACGCGGAATAAAGCGCGGTCCCTCCCAGCACGACTGAACCGTCGGCCTGGATATCGCCACAGATATGCCCGATGACGAGATACTCGGGTGTTCTGGATGTTTGCATTCCGGATAACGATCGCGAGCCCGTCAGCGGCTGCCGCCGGGAAGGCGACCCCGACCGTGATGCGTGTCGTCCACCGCTCGATTCAGTCAATCTGCCCCTCTCTTCCCAATCATTGCGACATTGTGATAGGAGGACGGGTGATTGTCCATGGATCGGGCCTTGAGTCAGGGTCCAGCGAAGCGGGTGCTGGCCCGGGAAGTGTGAAGCTGATGAGATACGCCGGATCGGCGGAGAGCCTCCCCATCGCTCGCGCACTCTTCTCAGGGCTCAGGACCCAGGACTCAGGACTCGTCTACGCGCGGGGCATGACCGTGATACGACGGTCCTGGCCTTCGCCGTTGCTCTCGGTGGCGACCTCGGGATGCTCGCGCAGGGTCATATGGACGACCCGGCGTTCGTTGGGGGGCATCGGTTCGAGGACGATCGGGCGGCCGCTGCGCGTGACCTGACGCGCGACGCGCTCGGCGAGCGCAATGAGGGACTCTTCACGCCGGGTGCGATACGCCTCGACATCGACGATGACCCGCGTGTAGTCCCCCAGCCGTTTGTTGGCGATCAGATTGACGATGTACTGCAGATGGGCGAGGTGCTCGCCGCGACGCCCGATCAACAACCCGAGATCCTGCCCCAGGATGTCGATAAAGATCGTTGGTGGGTCGTCGGTCGCGTCCATCGACGACGGATTGTCCGTTGCGACGACCTCGGCCGAGATCCCCATGTGACCGAGCAGCTCGGAAACGATCTCCTTCGCAATGAGCTCGTCTTCGGAGTCCGCACGGTTCGGATCGTAGACACGGGGCGGCGGAGCCGGCTGGCGATCCCGGCGATGGCCCTCTCCCCGCTGCGACGGGCGATCTCCCGGGGCACGGCGTGGCGATTTCGGCCGGCTCGCCTGCTGGCTGGATTTTCCGCTCGGAATCGGCTGGGAGGCCATCCCCTTGGCGGTGACACGAACCAGGGCCTCGGCGTCCTCATCCGGACCGGCGTCGGACAGCACCTCGATATCGACGTCATTTTCGGTCAGGTCGAGCTGTTCGAGCGCGAGGCGAATTGCCTCTTCGACGGAAAAGGCCTGGATTTCAACGCTGGTCATCCGGTTCGCCATCTGTTCTGAGCTCCATCGTTGTTCTGGTTCGCATCCGTCGAACGATGCCGCTCGATCAGGATGCCTGGGTTCGATTTGGCACTACCCCGATTGGGCGGTCTTTCGGGTCGAGCGGGTCCGCTTGGGCGCTCCCTTGGCCGAATGTCCATTGGATTTGGCCGGTTCGGCGGGAACAACTTCTTCGTCGACTTGCTCTTGCAACGATTTCGCGCTGTGCTTCTTGCTACTCTTCTTGACCGGCCGGGCGGTGGCCGCCTTGGGAGCGGCTTCGACCTCGACGTCCTCATCGACCGTCACGGCGCCCTGCCGGGCCGCCTGTTGCGCCTGCGCCTCTTCCATCTTGGTCTGGAACCAGCCCATGACGCCCTTGGGACGAACCGGGGTGCCGTCTTCGCTCAAGACGAGGAATTCCGATGGATCGCGCGGCGGCTTGTACCCCAGGCGTCGGTGCTCGGGCAGCTCGGGAAGCCAGGGGAACCAGTCTTTCATGGAACCCCAGCCAGTGATGAGCCATTGCTGCACGACGGAATAGACACTTTGGGTCACCCAGTAGATGACCGGGCCCGATGCGAATCCCCACCCGAAGAGCACGACCGTGATGGGCAGAAAGTTCATCATCGTGTTCATCATGGCCTGCTGCGGGTCGGACGGCTTGCCCATCCCCGCCGGGCGCATCATCTTGGTCTGTACGAACTGGAACACACCCGCCATGATCGGCAGGATGTGGTACGGGTCCGGATCGGCCAGACTTGGCAACCAGAGGAACCCCCCGGCCCAATAGTCTGAAATCGAAAAATCGACGTTGTTGTTGGAGAGATGCAGAATCGCCCGGTACAACCCGAGGAAGATTGGCATCTGGATGAGCATCGGCAGGCACCCGGCCATGGGATTGGCCTGGTATTGCCCGTAGAGCTTGGTCGTCTCCTGGTAGAGCTTCTGCTTGTCCTTGCCGTACTTCTTCTGCAGCTCCTTGATCTTGGGCTGCAGTTCCTGCATGGCCTTGCTCGACCGCGTCGCCTTGATCGTCAGCGGGAGCAGCAGGGTCTTGATGATGATGGTGAAGACGACAACGGCCAGCCCGGCGCTGTGTAGATGGACCGCCAGGAAGTCGAGCGCCTTCTCCAGAAGACCGACGTAGGCGTTCCAACCCGGAGGTGAAGGGAACGAGATCAGCGGCTGCGCGATTCCGCTAATGAGATCAAACGATTCGAGCACGAGGCCTCCGGAGGGACGAGGCGAAGACGTCTCGTCCAAATGCCAGTCCGAGCACCGACGGGCGCATGGCGATCTGCCGCCATGACATGGGTCGAACCGTGGTTGTCACACCGTCGGATTGCCGGATTCGGCGATTACTTACCCACCACTGCTCACGAACGAATCCGGCCCGCGCGTATGCACGACCGATCCGCCCGGTCCAGCGGCTAAGCGGTAAGCATAAAGAACGACGGGAATTTGGTCCAGCGGCGGGAGAGTTGGGAGCAGGGCCATCGCAGCTCAT
>JAMLHN010000069.1 GCA_023957115.1 Thermomicrobiales bacterium | reverse complement strand
ATCAGGATTACCTGGATCTGCCGGTGGCTGAATTGCTCGGGTGCGGCTGGCGCCGCCGGTGCGCCGGAAGACGATCCTCCGGAACCATGTGACGACATCAATTGCTCCTCTGACGATTGGGGGATTTCTGGACCGAACCGAAACGACCACGCATGCTCCCAACCAACCGGTTGGTTGGTGAGGCGGTTGCGCACTATACTCCGCCTGAAATGAGGTGTCAAAGTCAGTATGCGTCAATGTGAATATGAGCGTCACGAACAAGGTACGAACCCATTCGAGGGGTCGGAAAGTCGTCAACGGATCGTGCGCGCCGCGTTTCCGCTCTTCGTCGGGCAAAGCTATGAATCGGTCTCGATGCAGCACATCGCGGATGCCGTCCCGCTCAACAAGGCGACGCTGTACCACCACTTCCAGAGCAAGGACGAGCTTTTTCTGGCCGTCGTCCATCTCGCGCTCAGCGAGCATTACAAGAGCGTCGAGAAGTCCATGGTGCAGGGTGGTCCGCTCGAAGAGCAGTTGGCGCGCGTCGCCCTCCAGGTGTTCCAGGACAGCCAGGCCGAGCTACGACGGCTGATGACCGACGCAAAGCTCCACCTCTCCGAGCAGCAGCAGCAAACCCTCCATGGAAGCGGCAACGATCCCTGGACGCTCTACGAAGGGATCTTTGCCAACGCGATCTCATCGGGCGACCTTCCTCAACTCGATGCAACCTTGGCAGCGAGCATGTTCATTGGCCTGGTTCATGGGCAGATCTGGTCGCTGAAAGTAGGCCGGATCTCGGGACCGCTCGACGAGTCCCGCGCCCGGATTCTCGTCGACACCCTCCTTGGCGGCTTACGCGCTCGGTACGGTTCGCAACTCCGCGAATCGATCGCGGCAGCGGACTAGGGCCGGGCGTGCGACGTCCAGGTTGGCAACTCGCGACATTTGCTCCGGTCCTGAACACTGGGCTCGCCATGCCGATCCCGCCGAAATTCGACGTTCGTTCTCCTTGACAGCGAACAACTGACTTCTTATCATCACGAGTGGTAAGCGTGCCGTAGTGGCGCGCGGAGCAATTTTCTGCTGTGAATGGCCATTTTCTGATTACCAGCCTGGTACTTATTTCGCTCCCGGTATACGGGAGCGCATCGTGTGCTGGGGGCCACAACCGCTGAAGAGCGGCAGCAAATCAAAAGAAATCAAGCACCGCGTCAACGGCCTCCCAGCAATCCTGGGGGGCCGTTTTACGTCACGTGACAATGGAACCGTAGCGGAGAAGGAGCAGACCATGGCAACGACCGAAGCAACACTGCCGAAACTGTCGAATGGCCTCAACGGCCATATCGAGGAAATCGCTGCAGTAGAGCTGACCGGCGCTGAGATCGTCTGCAAAGCGCTCGAGGCAGAAGGCGTCGACATCGTCTTCGGCTACCCGGGGGGCGCCGTCATTCCCTTGTACGATGCGCTGCCACGAGCCGGCTTTCATCATGTGCTCACCCGCTTCGAACAATGGGCCGCGCTTGCCGCCGACGGCTATGCCCGAGCAACCGGCAAGGTTGGCGTCTGCATGGCCACCTCGGGTCCGGGAGCCACCAACCTGGTGACCGGACTGGCCAATGCGCAGCTCGACTCCGTTCCAGTCGTGGCAATCACGGGCCAAGTCGTCCAGCCGTTGATCGGCAAGGATGCGTTCCAGGAGTGCGATATCACCGGCATCACCCTGCCGGTTACCAAGCACAACTACCTGGTGACCCGCATCCAGGACATTGCTCCCACCATCAAGGAAGCCTTCTATCTTGCCAAGTCCGGGCGCCCGGGCCCGGTCCTGGTCGATATCCCCAAGAGTCTGTTCGTCTCCAGGATGATCTACAAACCGGGCAAGCTGCGCGACCGCCGAGGCTACCAGCCGACCACCTCTCCGAACATGCGTCAGGTGAAGCTGGCCGCGGAAGCCATGAACAAGGCCGAGAAGCCCATTTTCATGGCCGGCCACGGCATCCTCCTCTCCGGCGCGGAGGAGAGCTTTGCCGCCCTGGTCGAAAAGACCGGCATTCCGGTGGCGTTCACCCTGCTGGGCCAGGGCTCGTATCCGGAGTCGCAGCCGCTGGCCCTCGGTCTGATGGGTATGCACGGTCATCGCGAGGTCAACAAGGCGCTCGATGAAGCCGATCTCCTCGTCAACATCGGCGCCCGTTTCGATGACCGCGCCACGGGCAAGGTTTCCGGCTTTGCGCCCAACGCCAAGATCGTGCACGTGGACATCGATCCCGCCGAGATCGGCAAGAACGTGGAAACCAAGGTCCCGGTTGTCGGCGATGCGAAGGAGGTCCTCGACCTCTTGGTCGATTTGGTGGACGAGCGCCGCCATGATGAATGGATCTCCTGGATCGAATCGCAACGCAACTTCGTGCTGGAAGCCGCGCTCGAAGACCGGCCCGAGACGCCGGAGCCCTATACGATCATCAAGGCCATCGCCGAGGCAACCAGGGGCAAAGCAATCTACGCGACCGACGTCGGGCAACATCAGATGTGGGCCGCCCAGCATCTCGGGCTCGACCATCCGAACAATTGGCTGACTTCCGGTGGCCTGGGGACGATGGGCTACGGACTGCCTGCCGCCGTCGGCGCCAAGATCGGCTGTCCCGACAAGGAAGTCTGGGCCATCTGCGGTGACGGTGGATTCCAGATGTCACTGAACGAGTTGGCAACCTGCGTTCAGGAAGGCATCGATGTCAAGATCGCGGTCCTGAACAATGGCTATCTCGGTATGGTTCGCCAGTGGCAGGATCTCTTCCACGGCAAGAACTATTCCGAGGTCAAGATCAACGGCCCGGATTTCGTCAAGCTGGCCGAGGCGTACGGGGTGACCGGTATCCGGGTCGAAACCGATGCAGAGCTTCTGCCCGCCATTCAACGAGCGCGGGAGACGCCGGGCACGGTGGTGGTCGAATTCATCATCGAACCGGAAGCGAACGTCTGGCCCATCGTCCCGCAGGGCGCCAGCAACTCAGAAATGCTGCATCAGTACGAGGACAAATAGATCTTCGCCCATCTGGACCAGGAGGTCGGAATGAAACGGCAACATACCCTGATCGTGATGGTGGAAGACCACCCAGGCGTTCTCAACCGCGTGGTGTCGCTCTTGCGCCGTCGATCGTTCAACATCGATTCGATCACGGTCGGTCATTCGGAGCAGACAGGCGTTTCCCGTATGACGATCGTCGTGCGCGGAACCGATGCGGATATCGAGCAAGCCGGCAAGCAGCTCTACAAGCTGATGGAGGTGCTGAAGGTCGTCGATCTCACCGATCAGCCGGTCATCGCCCACGAGATGATGATCGTGAAGGTCGCCGCCAAAGCGCAACAACGGCAGGAAGTCCTGCTGATCGCGCAGATGTTCAATGCGCGGGTGCTCGACGCCAGTCCGAACACGATCATGATCGAAGCCACCGGACCGGTGGAGCAGATCGAATCGTTGCTTCAAATGCTGCGCGCATTCGGCATTCGCGAGCTGGCGCGTACCGGCGCGATCGCGATGAGTAAAGGCAGTGGCATCATCACCAGCAAGGGTCTGACCGGGGCCGATCAGTATGCTGGGTCGGCGGCCGCCGACTAAACGCAAAACCGTCGATAATTGGGCGCCCCTGCGCGTGCTCGGGCACGACACGAACCGATAGAAAAAGGAAGGAACCGGAGTGCCGGCAACGATCTACTACGACCAGGATGCGAACCTCGATGCGCTTTCGGGCAAGACGATTGCCGTTATTGGCTACGGCAGCCAGGGCCATGCCCACGCGCAGAATCTGCGCGATTCTGGCCTGACGGTCATCGTCGGCCTGCACGAAGGAAGCAAGAGCCGTGCCAAGGCGGAGTCCGATGGCCTGACGGTCATGTCCGTCGCGGATGCCGCCAAAGCCGCGGATGTCATCATGATCGTCATTCCCGATCAGACTCAGGCCAGGGTCTACAAGGAAGAGATCGAGCCAAACCTGACCTCGGACAAAACCCTCATGTTCGCGCATGGGTTCAACATCAACTTCGGCGCCGTCAAGCCGCCGGCAGATGTCGATGTCGCCATGATCGCACCCAAGAGCCCCGGCCACCGCGTCCGCGAGCTCTACCAGGAAGGTGTCGGAGTTCCGGCGCTGATCGCAATCGAACAGAATCCCTCTGGAAAAGCAAAGGAGACTGCGCTGGCGTATGCGAAGGGCCTCGGCTCGACGCGCGCCGGCGTCCTTGAGACGACGTTCAAGGAAGAGACCGAGACCGATCTCTTCGGCGAGCAGGCCGTTCTCTGCGGCGGCGTCGCGGCGCTGGTCGAGGCCGGGTTCGATACCCTGGTCGATGCCGGATACCAGCCGGAAATTGCCTACTTCGAAGTCCTGCACGAGCTGAAGCTGATCGTCGACCTCTTCTATACCGGCGGTCTCTCATATATGCGCTACTCCGTCAGTGACACGGCTGAATACGGCGACTACACCGCCGGACCGCAGATCATCACGCCGGAAACGCGCGAAGCGATGAAAGTTCTTCTGGCAGAGATCCAGAACGGAAACTGGGCCGCGGCCTGGATTGCGGAAAACGAATCGGGACGCGACAACTTCCTGCGGCTGCGCGACGAGCATGCAAGCTCGCAGATCGAAGAGGTCGGCAAGGGTCTACGCGCGATGATGCCCTTCTTGAAACAGGGAAATCGTCCGGTCTCGTAGGCCGAAACGGAGTACGAACACATGCCATCAGCGGAGTCTGATGTACGAAAACGAATCTGGATCTTCGACACGACCTTGCGCGACGGGGAGCAATCGCCCGGCGCAACGATGACCGTCGAGGAGAAGCTCGAGATGTCGGACGCCCTGGTGGACTTGGGCGTCGACATCATCGAAGCGGGCTTTCCGGCGGCCTCGCCCGGTGACTTCGAAGCCGTCCAATTGATCGCCGAACGGGTCAAAGGCGCCACGGTCGCCGGATTGGCCCGTGCGAACCGCAACGACATCGAGCGGGCGGCGAAGGCGATCGAAGGGGCTGAATCGGCCCGGATCCACACATTCATCGCGACCTCGGACATCCATATGGAGCACAAGCTCAAGATGTCCCGTGAGGAGCTGATCGCGCGGGTGTCCGACATGGTCACGCTCGCCAAGTCGTTCACCAGCGACGTCGAATTCTCGGCCGAGGATGCGACCCGGTCCGATTGGGACTTCCTGGTGCAGGTGTTCGACACCGCCATCAAAGCGGGCGCGACCACCCTCAATGTGCCAGACACCGTGGGATACACGACCCCGGCTGAGTACGCAAATCTGATGGCCCACTTGCAGGAGCATGTTCCGGGAATCGACGATGTGATCATCTCGGTCCATTGCCACAACGACCTCGGTATGGGCACCGCCAATACGCTGGCGGCCATCGCGGCCGGGGCGCGCCAGGCAGAAGTGACCATCAATGGCATCGGAGAGCGTGCCGGCAACACCGCACTCGAAGAAGTCGTGATGGCGCTCGCCACCCGTGGCGAGCAGTTCGGGAGGGCGTACACCAACATCCGCACCGACCGCATCGTGCCGATCAGCCGGCGTCTATCGGGCATTACCGGTCTGGAGGTCCAGGTCAACAAGGCGATCGTGGGCGATAACGCCTTCGCGCATGAAGCCGGTATTCACCAGGACGGGATGCTCAAGAATCGAACCACCTACGAGATCATGAATCCGGAGGACGTGGGGTGGGAAGGCACCAGGCTGGTGCTGGGCAAGCACTCCGGCCGCGCCGGTTTCCGCAGCGGCCTCGCCGATCTCGGCATCAAGCTCGACGACGAGGAAATGCAGGCAGCGTACGAGCAGTTCCTGCAGCTGGCCGATAAGAAGAAGCGGGTTACCGCCGCAGACCTGGTGGCTCTGGTGCAAAACCAGCAGGAAACCAAGGACGATGTCTATACCCTCCGCCAGTGGAAGGTGGACATCGCAAGTGGCGAACCGACCGCGGTCTCGATTGTGCTTGGGCATAGAGACGAGACGCTGGTCGGCAACGCCGAGGGCAACGGCCCGGTCGATGCGCTCTTCATGGCCATTGGCGCCGCCGCGGGAATCGAGCCCTCCCTCGAGTACTACCACGTCGAGGCCGTCACCCCGGGATACGATGCACAGGGTCAGGTGCACGTCCGGATCAAGTATCAGGACGCAATCTATACGGGACACGGTCTGGCCACCGATATCGTGGAAGCCAGTGCGCGGGCATATCTCGACGCGATGAGCAAGATCGAAACGGGAGATTCGTCCACCGTGCTCGCCGCCACGACAAGCGTTTCTCGCTGGAGCTAGCCGACTTCGATGAGTGTGGAAACCGACATTCCGAATTCCGCAACCGGGAAGACCCTGAGCGACAAACTTTGGGACTCCCATGTCGTTCGCACCGAGTCAGGTGGTCCGGATCTTCTCTATATCGATCTGCATCTGGTGCACGAAGTGACATCTCCGCAGGCCTTCGAAGGCCTGCGGATGCACGATCGCGACGTCCGGCGCACCGATCTGACGGTCGCGACCGCCGACCACAATGTGCCGACGATCGACATTCATCTCCCGATCAAGGATCCCACTTCGGCCAAGCAAGTCGAGACGCTCACGGAGAACACCACGGCGTCCGGTATTCTGCTCCATCCGATGGGATCGCCCGGTCAGGGCATCGTGCATGTCATCGGGCCGGAGCAAGGGCTGACGTTGCCCGGCATGACCATCGTTTGCGGCGATAGCCACACCTCCACACACGGCGCGTTCGGCGCGCTGGCCTTCGGGATCGGCACCAGCGAGGTCGAGCACGTGCTCGCCACGCAAACGCTTCCCCAGATGCGCCCCAAGACGATGTCGATCAACGTCGACGGAGATTTGCCCGAAGGGTCGACCGCCAAGGACATCATTCTGGCGATCATCGGCAAGATCACCACCGGCGGCGGTATCGGCCACATGGTCGAATATCGCGGTTCCGCCATCCGCAATCTCTCGATGGAGGGACGGATGACGATCTGCAACATGTCGATCGAGGCCGGCGCCAAGGCCGGGATGATCGCGCCGGACGACACCACCTTCGCCTATATCGAGGGCCGCAGGTACGCGCCGAAAGGCAAGTTGTGGGAAGAGGCGCTCGACCACTGGCGGTCATTACCGACCGACGATGACGCCGTTTTCGACAGCTACGTCGAGCTCGATGCCGCCTCGATCACCCCATATGTCTCCTGGGGCACCAATCCCGGTCAGGTCGTCCCGATCGACGCCATGGTCCCGGATCCATCCCAATTCGACGATCCCGGACAGCGCAATGCCGCCGAGCGCGCGATCGCCTACATGGACCTCGTCCCTGGAACGCCGCTGCGCGACGTACCAGTCGACGTGGTGTTCCTCGGATCGTGCACCAACAGCCGCATCGAGGACCTTCGCCTCGCGGCCCAGGTGATCGAAGGAAAGTCGGTGGCAACCGGCGTGCAGGCGTACGTCGTTCCTGGCTCGATGCGAGTCAAGGAGCAAGCCGAGCGTGAAGGGCTCGACCGCGTATTCCGAGCCGCGGGATTCGAGTGGCGCTCGGCCGGATGCTCCATGTGTCTGGGCATGAATCCCGACCAGCTCACGCCGGGTCAGCGGTGCGCCTCGACCAGCAACCGCAACTTCGAAGGCCGTCAGGGCAAGGGTGGGCGTACCCATCTCGTCTCTCCGGCGGTTGCCGCGGCGACCGCGATCGTTGGGGCGTTCGCAACTCCGGCGGATCTGAGGTAGACGCAATGCAGAAGATTCAGAAGATCGAGGGCAAGGCAATTCCACTCGACCGCGCGAATGTCGATACCGATCAGATCATCCCGGCCGTGTGGTTGCGGCGGGTCGAGCGCACCGGTTTTGCCGAAGGACTCTTCTCTTCCTGGAAGCAGGACCCGGATTTCGTCATGAACAAGCCAGAGTACGAGGGCGGCTCGATTCTGATCGCTGGGCCGAACTTCGGGATCGGCAGCTCGCGCGAGCATGCGGTCTGGGCGCTCATGGAAAACGGTATTCAGGCGGTCATCTCTCCGAAATTCGGCGACATCTTCCGCAACAACGCCACCAAGACCGGGCTGGTCCCGGTCGTTGTTCCTGATGAGATCAACGATCTGCTCATGCGAGCTGCAACCGACGAACCGGGTCTGGAAATGTCGATCGATATCGAGAACCGGATGCTTTCGGTCCCCGAGCTCGGAATCGAGATCGAGTTTCCGATGGACGATTTCACCCAGTACCGGCTGCTCGAAGGCTTGGACGATATCGGTATCACCATGCGGCATGCCGACGACATCACGACCTACGAGGCGACCCGCCCGGCTTGGATGCCGAGCATTCACCTCTAACACGAACATTCGATTCGTTGATGGGCGCTCCCGTGAGCGCCCATCGCTTTGTCCGAAGGAAGGATTGCAAGCAAGTGGCAACCAAGGCAAACATCGTGCTGATGCCGGGGGACGGCGTCGGACCGGAGATCGTGGCCCAGGCCGTCAAGGCGATGAACGCCGTTGCGGCCAAGTATGATGTCGCATTCAAAACGACGGAGGTGGCCATCGGCGGCGCGGCGATCGATGCCCACGGCGTGCCCTTGCGTCCCGAGGATCTCGCGATCTGCAAGAAGGCGGATGCCGTCTTGCTCGGGGCGGTCGGCGGTCCGGCCTGGGACAACATCGAGGTTGCGTTGCGTCCGGAACGCGGCCTCCTCGCGCTCCGCAAGGGAATGGGTCTCTTTGCCAATCTGCGCCCCGTGGCGGTGAACGATGTCCTGGCCCACACCTCTCCCATCAAGACCGAGATCGTGTCCGGCACCGATCTGGTCGTCGTCCGGGAGCTCACCGGCGGTATCTACTTCGGCAAACCGTCCGGCCAGCGCACAACCAGTAAGGGACGCGCTGCGGTCGATACCATGCGCTACCGGGAGGACGAAATCGCCCGCGTGGTTCGCCTGGCATTCGAGCTTGCGCGCACTCGCCGCAAGCAACTCGCCAGTGTCGACAAGATGAACGTGCTCGCCACCTCGCGTCTCTGGCGCTCGATCGTCGAAGAGATCGCACCGAACTACCCGGATGTGACCCTGGAGCATGTTCTGGTCGATGCGATGGCCATGCGGCTCGTGCGCCAGCCCTCCCGCTTCGATGTCGTCGTCATGGAGAACATGTTCGGCGACATTCTCACCGACGAAGCTTCGGTGCTGGCGGGATCGATCGGATTGCTCCCGTCCGCCAGTGTCGGCGCTACTCGCGGCGCGACCGATAACCGCCGCAGGGGGCTCTACGAGCCGATCCACGGCAGCGCACCGAGCATGGCTGGACAAGGGAAGGCGAATCCGGTGGGCACTATTCTGTCGTTTGCCATGCTCCTGCGCTCATCGCTCGGTCTGGACGATGCGGCCCGCGATATCGAGAACGCCGTCGAGGCGACGATCGAAGCAGGAATTCGCACCTACGACATCGCCGGCGATCTGACACCGGTCTCGACCGATGCATTTGGCGACGAGGTCGCGAAGCGCATCTAGAGGAGAAGCCCCAGCGTCCGTTTACGGCTGGCACGGCTCCGGCGCTCTCCCGCCGGGGCCGTGCTCG
>JAMLHN010000068.1 GCA_023957115.1 Thermomicrobiales bacterium | reverse complement strand
CTGAAATTCGCACTAACTCCTAAATCCCAACTCCGAACTCCTCACACGGCAATGCGATGCCGCATCTCGAAGGGAAGTTCGAGGCTCACCTGACCGGAGCGCCCGGCCCAAACCTGGCCCAGGTTCTTGCCATACCCCACCACATCCAGGCCACGGCGCTCGGCCAGCCAGGCGGTCGGCTGCGCATGATCGGCAACGTCCCAGAGATCGGCGGGGTGATTGAGCTCCAGACCGACCTCGGACATCAAGATGGAGGTTTGCTGCGACGTCGCCCCCCGCTCGATCAGATGCCCCATCAGCTCGGCGCCCCACGGCATATGGGCGTGGCGCGCCATCACGATAGTGAAGGCAAGGTTGCCGTCCGGCGCGAGCAGCTTGGCCCGGTCGAGGAAGGTATCGAAGAAGGCGCTCCCGATACCCTGCCCGCGCGCTTCTGGCGAAACCGCGAAATAGCCAAGCTCCACCGCGACCGACGGCGCGGTCACGATACCCAGCTCCCGGCTGATCAGCTCCTCGAACGGCAATACGAAGATCCGCGACCGCTTGGGCTGGCGCGGGTTTGGGATCAGCGAGAAGTAGTGCTGCCGGCGGATTCGATTCCAGTGGTAGTAGTGCAACGTCATGGCGCCCAGCGTGCGACCGGCGTGGTCCGATTGCCGCCAGATCTCGACGATCGGCCGGGCCGAATGGTTCGGATCGGCCCAATCGACCGATTCCGATCTCCCCAGCAGCGACCAGGAATCGAGCGCGAATTTCGCCAATCGGTATCCGCCGAAAAAGGAACGCCCCAGATAGTCGAGCGTGCGAACGGCGTCGCCTTCCTCGTCGACTCGGGTAACGGTGCGGACCAGCTCGGTAACCATTCCGGATCCTCCATTCGACCGCAAAAACGCGTTCGAACCAAGCGGGGAGACCGGTGACGATCACCGTAGTTCCAACCCAAACGACGGTTTGCGCACAAGAGGGGCCAGGCGGCTCGCCTCGGGGCAAACACATCGGGGGTGTGTTCGGGGTGAACGTATTCTAGTGCACGTTCAGAGCGTTTGTACAGTTCGGGAAACACCCAGGCATCGCCAAAAACGCGCATGGCGCCGCTGTTTTTGGCGGCAGGACGCCGCTTCAACCCAGCATGTTCTGTCGACCTCGAACGATCGAATTGCGTACGTACGCATGTACGTTCGCCGTGCTGATTCGATCCTTGCAGCGGTGCAGGAGAACGCGGGTTCGCGATAGTTTTGCGCAAATACGCCGCCACAGCGATCGAGGGAACCCCGCGATGCCCAGCAGCCCACGCGAGATGACGGATTTTCCGGGAAAAATTCGATTCGGCCCCATTCCGTACCATTAAATGGCGCTTCCCTCCGATGAATGCCTCGTTTGGACATTGCCTTCGTGGCGAGCCTGTCGTATCCTTACCCAGATCAAAGAAGTCAATTTGGTTTGTCCTTCGAGGGCCGCGAGTCCACACGCGCCCGATGTTTTCGTTGTGCGTTGAGGAAGGAAGCACCATGATCGATGCTCAAGAAAACCGTACCCACACAGACGCCGTCCCCAGTGGCGCCCCGGTTCCAGCCGCGCGTCCGTTGAGCGACTTTGCCGTGGAGCAGGTCGGAGACGAGCTGGTTCTCTTCGATGCTGAGACCATGCAGTACCACACGCTGAATGGGACGGCGTACCAGATCTGGCACAGATGTGACGGGCGCGCCAGTGCCGCCGCAGTTGCCGCGGATTTGGGATTGACCGTCGAGGTCGTGCAGGAGACCGTCAACGACCTTGGCGTGGCGAGCCTGCTGCAGAGCCCGCCTGAGTCCTGGCCAACCGTGATGACCCGCCGGCGGGCGACCAGATACATCGCCGCCGGTGTCGCCAGCGCAGTCCGGCGCGCCCATCGTGCTTTCCATGACCGCTCCAAGCCATCAGGCTGCGGCGACTGACATTGGTGCTTGTCCTGATCCTGCCATCAATCAGCCATGTGGCAGCGTTGGTAATACATGCAATGATGGCTCGGGAGTGTTGTTCTGCTGCTCAAACGGGGCATCTCCGGTTTGGCAGGATCCAGTTGCATCAGGTATTTGCGCGAATCCTGGCTGGGGTTGGGACTGTGGTGGTGTTGCGTGTCCTGCGTCAGCAGGTGATGTTCAGCCTGTCGCCCTTGACTACGTCGAGAGCGAGCGGGTCAACTATGCTGCCGAGACCGAAGTCCAGGTCGTCGAGAATGTAGAACCCGAGCCGGCAGTCGAGTACGTCGAGGAAGTTCCGGCCGAAGTCCAATACGTCGAAGAGGTTTCCGCCGAGCCGCAGTACGTCGAGGTTGTCGAGGCTCCAGTCGATGCCAACGCTGACACATCCGTCGAATCGAGCGCCGCAGAACCGGCCGAGACGCCCACCGAGTAACGCAACACCGAAGCATCCGACTCGAACGCAACAGGGAGGACGGCACCCCCGTCCTCCTTGTTTACGTTTCCCAGTCGTAGTTGAGGGCGTGTCTGCCCGCTCGTCTCCCGCAACCCGCCTCCGGTACGGAAACTGTGCCACGCCGCACAGAGAGAGACCCCCCACCTCCCTCCGCTCCGGTCGGGACGACGCACCCGTCATTCCGACCGAAGCGGAGGAACCGCTCCGTGCCCAAAACCCTGTCTCCGATTCGGAGAGATGGATATGCGGTCGTCCACGCCGAGCGAGAGCCGCGGCGCTACGCACGTGAAGTCCCCTTGGGACTCCGGCCGCCGTCCGTCTCTCGCCGGGTACGCGTCGGAGCCAGCAAAACCTAACTCCCAACTCCTACCACCTAACTCCAACACCCTCGTCCCTCGACCCAAAACCTGCTATCCTTCCTCGCTGCCGCTGCGAATCCGTAGCGGCGCGTTTTTGTGACCATCGACGCTCGAGGCCAGTACGAACCGGACGATCGCTCAGCTCATCGGGCGACGGGAGCACGGAGACCATGACCAAGCGAACCTATCAACCAAAACGAATCCCCCGCCTGCGCGAGCATGGCTTCCTTGCCCGCATGTCCACCAAGGGTGGCCGTGAGGTCCTGCGCCGTCGCCGCGCCAAGGGCCGCTGGAAGCTGACCGTCCGCGACGAGAAGAAATTCACGCAGAACAAGTAGGAGCTGGGAGCGAGCAGCTGGGAGCTAGGAATAGTTCCCAAGCCTGGAGCATCGTCTCCTAACTCCTAGATCCCAACTCCTAGCTCCTCTCATGGACCGCTCCCTCCGACTTCGCGAAGACTGGGACGTCCGGAATGCTCGGGCCCGTGGCAAGGCGTTTGCCCAGGGCCCGATTGTCATTCGCGTTTTTCCCCATCCAGACAATCCAATACCGAATCGCTATGCGGTCGTCGCCGGCAAGAAGGTTGGCAAAGCGCATGAGCGTAACCGGTGCAAACGCCTGGTGCGGGAAGCCATTCGCGTCCTGCACCCCTCCACGAAACCAGGGCACGACGTGGTCGTGATCATTCGCGGTGGGGTCGACGAGCTCACCGGCTACGATATTGCCTATCAAACCCTCGAATCGCTCTTCCGTCGCGCAAGGCTGCTCGAAGGTACCGTGGCGATGAGGAGTTCGGAGTTGGGAGTTGGGAGTTAACGCGGATCAGAGAATGGTTGGCACGTCGTTGGAGGCGTGCGGCATCGGAACGCCCGCTGCGGTGGGGAGATTCGTCCTTCGTCAGAATGACAACCGGGGTTTCGGCGCGTCAACCATTCTGAAATCGGCTGTAGGACGCGGTTGAACAGGCCTTGCGTCCTGGGCCCTGGGTCCTGCGACGGTCCCGGGGGCTGATTTCAGAGCTTGCTCGAAGAAATCGACTGCGTCAGTGCAAACGGACGATCTTGCCATCGAATCGACGGGTTCAACCCTCGCAAACGGCCCATGCGATCTTCTCAGGACCGAGGCCCCAAGACTCAGGACCACATCAGATACGCCCTGGCTCCCAGCTCCGCTCGCGGGCTCGGGGCCCAGTTGCACGCTACGCGGTCAGGGCGCCCTGCATGATGGGTGACGTGGACGGCGTATCACTGCCACCAGACGGTTCCATGGTGATAAACATCTGACCGGAATTCTCCGAGCCGCCCCCAACCTGCACGATCGCCTGGCCGCTCGCGTCTGGCATGAACGTTGGACCCGGCGTCATCTGATCCTCGCTCATCGTCCACAGTTGATAAACCTGACCGGATGGAGGCTGAGACATCCCACGGAACGCAACGATCCCGCCCCAGCCTTCTGGATCCGGGTCCATATAGACCATCGCGGTGGCCTCGGTTGCCCCGGCCGTCGTCGGGATGAGTGGATAGACCAATGCCGGAGTATCGGCGAGATAGGCTTCCCGGTCGGTCATCATCTGGGCGATCTGTTGATCCTGCAAATCGCGCTCATCGTTCAGATCGTCGATCTGCCCCATCATTGCCAGCGCCCAGAGGATCGCCCCGACTGCAACCACCGCCGCCACCGCGGCCAGCGCCCAGGGCAGAAGTGAGCCTCGCTCCCTGGGAAGCGAGACGACGTTGGCATCCGGGGGCGCTTCTCCCCGGGCGATCCGCCCGCGCGGACGCACCCTGGTGGGGGCAGTCGCCGCTGCGGCAGCCGCCTCGACGGTCTCGGAGCTTTCGGTCACCGCTACGGTATCCACGCCCTCGGCTGCTTCATCGCGCGCAACCTGCGCGGTAATTGCATCGAGGTTCTCGCCGGCCGCAGCCGAATCCTCCGCTTCGACCGGCGGACTGGCGATATCCGGCGTCTCGGGTTGATCGACCTCGGGAATCACGGCCTCTACGCTCGCCTCGACCGCCTCGACCGCCTCGACCGTGGGAGCATCGCCGGTCAGCTCCGCCGGCCTCT
Source organism: Thermomicrobiales bacterium (assembly GCA_023957115.1). Lineage (GTDB taxonomy): Bacteria > Chloroflexota > Chloroflexia > Thermomicrobiales > UBA6265 > JAMLHN01. Next base: position 5,736 of record JAMLHN010000068.1, on the reverse strand, counting down.
CGACCGCAGGTGCATCCGCATCCGCCTCGAACGTCTCGACCTCGACACGGCCAGCTTCGATGGACTCATCATCCTGGGCAACACTCGTTGCTTCAGTAACGATGCGCTCTTTGACCGCTCCGCTGGCCTCGAGACCGTCCGGAAGGGGATCGAGACCCGGGAGGACGAGATCGTCATAGAGGCGTGGAAGCAGGTCGGCAATCGGCTGGAGCTCGCGCAGCTCGATCTGGCACTGAACGCATCCGCGGAGATGATCCTCGAAGGCAATTGCCTCGGACTCCGGCAGTGCGCCCAGGATGTACGCTCCGATCGCGGCATGCGCGAGTGCCTCGTCCTGGTCAGGATTGGGTACGGCGGTTACCTCATCGTGGCTCACGATCGATCGCTTTCCGGGTTATGCAAACCATTGAACTGGGGATAGTCACGCAGGGCAACATGCAGTGCCTGCAGACCGCGGTTGATACGCTGCTGGACCACGTTACCGGGTACACCGACGTGGTTCGCAATCTGGTGATAGGTCATACGCGCTCCAACGGCAAGCTCGATGGCCTGCCGCTGGTCGTCCGGCAGCCGGGAGAGCGCCGCATCGAGCGCGGCCCGAGCTGTATCCCCGGCAGCGGTATCGCGAGTATCTGCCTCAGACAACTGGCGCCAGCTCCTTGCCTGTTCGAAGCACGATTGCCATTGCGCACCCTATCCGGCCGGTTCGAGGAACGACACGTCCCTGCGAATCCGCGTCCAATGACGATACGCAACAACTCCAGCCGAGGATCATCCACCCGGGTGGGACTATCCTAACCGGCAATCGCACGACGCTTGATCCTGCCGGCCAGCTTCGCACTGGCGTCGGCCTTGCTGATCTCTTCGATATGCGTGACCACGCCATCGTTGGCGTAGCGGTCGGCCACCTTCACATCGAAGGCATACACCCCGCCTTCCATGGCGGTGAATCGTCCAGCAGTGTACGCGCGTGACGCCGTCCCTGCTTGCTGCAACTCGCAAACGTTCCAATCCTGCCGGTTGGTGAGGTCCCAGAATTCGGTGGCATCGGATGGATCGAAGTCCGGCCGCGCCATCTGCTCGGGATCGAAAAAGAACTCACAGGCCACGTAGGTCCGCCCGGGCGCAATCGGCACCACCCGATGCGTCATGAGATAGTCGGGATGGAGACTGATCAACAGATTCGGCCAGACGACGAAATAGTAGACCTTTTTGTGATCGTCCTCGGTCATCCCATCGAGCAGCTCCCGGCCGTGCTCGGTCATCTGCCCATCCATGGTCAGGGTGTCGTATTCCCCCACCACCGGCATCCAGCTTGCCCGCCAGGGACCTTCGGTATCGATCCACTCGCCCATGTTGAAGGGGGTGATCTTATTGAGCTGCGGATGGACCCCGGGACAGTGATAACACTCGGAGTAGTTTTCGATGATGGCTTTCCAGTTTGCCTGGACGTCGTATTCGATCAGTTGCCCACGCCGGAGCGCGGCGAGATCGAACCGGTCGAAGAACTGCGGCATATCGCCCAGCGATTCCAGCAATGGAGCGGCGTTGTTGTTGATATTGAGGAAGATGAATCCCTGCCAGACATCGACATTGACGGGAATCAACCCCCATTCGTTGAGGTCGAAATGCTCGAGCTGATCGCAGAAGCGGGGCATGTGGAGCGCGCCGTCCAGATCGTAGACCCAGGCGTGGTACAGACACTGGAAGCGGGGCACACGCCCGTTCGGATCCTTGACAATGGTCGCGCCACGATGCCGGCAGACGTTGAAGAAGGCGCGAATCTGCTGGTCATTGTCCCGAACGACGATGATGTTCTCGTTACAGAGCGAGGTCAGGAAATATTCGCCCTCGAGCCGGATATCTTCGGTGCGGCCCACACAGACCCAGCCATCGGCAAACCAGGCCTCCAGCTCGTAGGCCAGGATCTCCGGGTCGTGATAGACCGCGGGCGGGAGCAGTGACGCACGGCGCAGATCCGTGCGCGTTGCCGCGACCTCGGCCGCCGAAACCGGCGAAACGACTTGCCTCGATCCCCGATCTCTTTGCTCGATCATCGTCATATGCCTTTCGACACATCGTTTCGACGTGGAGTGGCGGAAGAGTAGCACGCGTTACGTCGAGGCAGCCGGCAGGGAGATTGTCCAAGGTTCTGTGTCTGGGGTTCCCGTGTGGCTGTTCGTGCCGCATGCTCTGGACACTGGACTCGAACCCCACGTTCCAACCGGCAACGAGCTCCAATCCGCGAGGTGTATGATCGAGGGACCGGCGCTCATCTTTGTTTCTCTCTTGTCTGGAGCGTGCCATGTCTACGCAGAACCCGATTGCTTCCCATTACACGTCCGAGGACGCGCTCGAGCGGATCGACCGCCATTTGCGCGAGCAAGGGTTGGATCCGGCACATCCCACCCTCGAATCGCTGGCGCCGTACGACAACTTTCACTCCCGAGGATTGGCCGCCACGCTCGACCTGATCGCCCTGGCCGATTTCCCCGCCGGAGCGCGGGTGCTCGATATCGGTGGAGGACTGGGCGGTCCGGCACGGGCGCTGGCAAGTCGCACGGGAGCGCATGTCACCGTGCTCGATCTGACGCCGGCATTCGTGGAGCAGGGCCACATCCTGTCCGATCGGGTCGGTTTGAGTGACAAGGTCGACTTCGAGCTCGGCGATGGAACCCAAATGCCGTTCGCGGATGGGTCGTTCGCTGGCGCCTGGACCCAGCACGCGACTATGAATATCGCCAATAAGAACGCACTCTATGCGGAAATCCACCGAGTGCTGAAACCCGGCAGTCGCCTGGCGATGCATGAAGTCATGTTGGGAAATAGCGACCCGATCGACTACCCGATGCCATGGGCAGGATCGGCTGAGCTCAGCTTTCTCCGCTCCGCCAGCGACATGCGCGCGCTCATCGCCTCGGCCGGGTTCCGCGAGCTGGCGTGGGAGGACGAAACCCCGAAGGTACTGGAGTTCGTCGCTCGGGGCCGAGACGCTTCGCCAGCCGAGCGAACTGGTCCCGCCCAGCAGCCTCCGGGACAGATGATCCTTTTCGGTCCGGCGTTCGTCGAACGGATTCAGAATTTCGGCCGCAACCTGGGGATGGGCCGCCTCGTAGTGATCCAGGCAATGTTCGAACGGAAATAGGTGGCATTTTCGGTGGTGTTTCGGGTAGTCTTTCAGCACACGTGGAGGGTCCCATGTCTGCATTGACTGTTTCTCGATCGACAAGCCCAACCGAGCTGCTGGCCAATCGGCAACTCCAACAAGCACATGAACAAGCCGTGCGTGCGCCCATTACCGAGGTGGCGACGTATGTCCAGCGTGTGCTTGGGCAACGCTGGACCGCCTATTTGGCGGGAGTCTCAGACGCCAAGGCCGTTGGAAAGTGGGCGAAGGGCACGCGTAAACCGCAGCCTGACAGCGAACGGAAGCTGCGCGATGCGTATCAGATCGCGACGCTGATTGCTCTGGTCGACGATGAGGAGACCGCGCGCGTCTGGTTTGCGGGCATGAATCCAGTGCTGGACCATCGTGCGCCTGCCTGGGTGATTGCGAATTTCGACGACGGCGGCGACCGCGCGATGGAAGCCGCGCTGGCATTTGTCGCCAACGGCTAGGTGACTGTCCGTCTCGCTCCGACCCCGGCCAGCCTCTATCGCATCGGCCGCACTCCCGATCCGCTCGCCTTTCCACCGATTGCATTCAGTGGCTCGGGCCGCTACGACGATCCTGAACGACGCAGATCGACACTGTATGCCGCCGTCGAGCGTCGCGCTGTATTTCTGGAAACGCTGGATGCCTTTCGTCCCGATCTTGCCGCACTCGAGGAGCGCGATACGACCCTTGGCGACGTGCAATCCGCACCCCCGCCTCCCCAATCGATCCCCGATCGTTTTCTGAAGCGTGCGTTCGTCCGATTTCGATTGGCAGAAGGTCAGCGCTGGCTCGATGTCAGGGTTCCCGAAACCCATGCCGTCTTGCGCGAGGAGCTTGGGTCCGCGCTTGTGCACGCCGGCAAGCGCGAGCGCTTCGTCCTGGGCGATCTCCTGGCAAATGACCATGACCTCACTCGCCTCGTCGCGGGATGGGCAATCGACCATGCATTCGATGGCATTGCATACGCCTCGTGCCACAACCCGGCCCTGACCTGTTGGGCCATCTTCGGCGGCGCCGCACTCTTAGCTCAGGGCCCAGCACGACCTATCAATCTGGACGATCCCGATCTCCACGCGGTCGCACGGCTTTGGAACCTGCGAATTCCAGGAAGAGCTGTCCGCTAGCGACGCGTTGTCAATGGTCCTCGTCGTGCGCTTCCGGGGTGGCGGCAACGGGGGTTGCCATATCCGGCAGCGAGGTGCTGTCCGATGCGTCGTTGCCGGCTGTGATCGCATTCAGCATGGTGGTCATGGTGGCGATTTCGTTGTCCTGGGTGTTGACGACCTGTTGGGCGAAGTTCTTCACCATGTCGTCGTTGCCAAGATCGAGCTCGGCATGCGCCATCGCGACTCCGCCCTGATGGTGCCGGATCATGAGCCGCAGGAACTGGGCGTTCATCTCGTCGACCGGCAGGGTCTCAAGTGCTTTGACCTCGGATGTCGTCGCCATACCGGGCATGAGCGGGGTTTCCGCATCGCCGGCTACGGGACTCGCGGACGCGTCCATTCCGGCCGGGGAATCGTCGTCGTCGAGTCCGGGCGGCGGAGGCGGCAACGTCATCGCGTGATCGCCCATCCACTCCATCAGTAGCTGCTCGCTGGATACCGTATGCCCCCAGATATCGAGCCACCCGGTCATCATCCCAATCTGGAACTGTTGCGTGTCGGCAATATCCCGAGCGAGGCGGGCGATATCGGGATCATCCGTACGGCGGTAGACAATATTGGCCATCTCGACCGCCTGGGTATGATGGACGCTCATATCACGCACGAATCCAACATCGGCCGAATCGTTGGCCGGGACGTCATCTCCCTGAACGAAGAGGTAGAGCGCCAGCGCGCCCAGCACCAGTGCCAGCACCCCGAGCACCAATGGCACCCACGCCGGAAGGCTGAGACGGTTCGATTCGTTCGCTTGTGCATCAACGTCAGTCATTGAATTCCTTTTGAGGAGTTCGGAGTTGGGATCTCGGAGTTCGGAATGTACTGGCCCCGGCCCGGTATCCTAGCTCCGAACTCCCAGCTCCTCATTCCGAACTCCTACATTCTGGCAAACCGCCAGGCCGTCTTCGGTGTCGAGCGAGCATCCGCGCTCGCTGGTTCGATCGGGATAGTACTCCTCCGGTTGCAATGTGGAATGGACGATACCGAATTCGTGCGTCAGCAGTTGACTGGCGGCCGCCAGCGTCTCGTTCCAATGCCGTACGTTCGAGACTTCGAGATGCGCGCTGGCCGCGATCACGCCGGAGGTTACCGTCCAGATGTGCAGATCGTGTACCTGCGCCACACCGGGCACCTGCCGCAAAGCCGCGCGCACCTCGTTCGGATCGATGCCGGCGGGCGTCGCTTCCAACAAAATGTCGACTGCTTCCTTGAGCAATCGCCAGGCGCTGAACACGATCAATCCACCGATGACAACCGACAGGATCGGGTCCGCCAGGGTCCACCCGGTGACCATGACGATCAATGCGGCCGCGATTGTCGCAACCGATCCAAGCAGATCGCCGATCACGTGGAGAAATGCCCCGCGTGTATTCAGATCGTGCTGATGTCCTCCCCCGCGTGAAAGGACCCAGGCCG
>JAMLHN010000067.1 GCA_023957115.1 Thermomicrobiales bacterium | reverse complement strand
CTCGTCCTCCTCGCCGAGAAAGCGCTGCAACTGCTCGATGACCGCCTCACGCTCGAAGAAGCGGTGCGTCATCTCTCGTCATTCAACGTGGCCGGCATCGCCCACCTCGGTTCGATTTCCGACGCGGCGATTCAGGCGGCCAACCAGGCCGGGATTCCTCTGATCGAACTTCCAGTCGGCTCCGATATCGGCAAATTGGAAGCCGACGCTTCCCAGCTGATCATGGAGCGTCGCCGCGAAGCGCAGCGCCAGGGCCAGGAAGTCGGTCGTCGCCTCTTCGAACTGGCGATTGCCGGCGAACCGTTGCCGGCCATGGTGCGCACGCTGGCCGAGCTCTCGGGCCGCCCGGTGGTGCTCGAAGGTCGCGACGGACGCTTGCTCGCGTTCCAGCCCGCACCAGGTGAATCGATCACCGCCGAAGATGTCACCGCCGGACTCAGCCAGACCCGGCCCGCCGTGCAGGCCTGGTACCGGAATGTCGTTTCTGGCGCGAGTTCCGCCGATCCGCCGCACGCCAGTTACCCGCTCGATGACCGTTGGACCAGGGTTGTCTCGCCGATTATCGGACGCGACGGACTCCTCGGCAGCCTGTCGCTCGTGGTGACGTCGAGCGACATTACCGGCACCGACGCGATGCTGGCCTCTCGCGGCGCGGCAGCCTGCGCGGTCGTGCTTGCGCGAGAACAGGCGGCCGCTACCGCGCGACGTGAAATCGAATTGAACGTCCTCGATGAGATTCTCGACGGGGCGTTGCGCAGCGAAATTTCCCTCGTCCAGCAGGCGCGCCGGCTGGGGCATGTGCTCGATCAACCGCATGCCGCGTTGGTGGCGCGGTTCGATTCCGGTGGTATCGGTCAGCCGCGGGTCAGCTTCGATGCCATGCGCAATGCGGTCGAACCGGCAATGAGCCGGCTCGAGGCGACCGTGCTCTGGCGGATTCGGCATAACAGCATCGAGGTCGTCTGGAATCCGGCTCAGACCGTGCACGGTCTCGATTTCCCGGTGGCGCTGCAAGCCGAGCTGGGCAGGCAAATGCGTGCGAGCGCGAGCTCGCTGATTTCCATGGGGGTTGGTGGGGTCCATGCCGGTACCGTTGGCATCCGGCAGTCGCATCAGGAAGCAAAGCAGGCGCTGACGATGTCCCGCCGGCTCTACGGGCCGGGTCAGGTGACCCGATTCGAGAATCTGGGGATCTATCGGTTGCTCTTTGCCGCGCGCGATCTGCCGGAGCTGCGGAGTTTTCACGACGACGCGCTTTCGATCCTGATCGAATACGACCGGCAGCACGGAGCCGAGCTCTTGCGTACGCTGGGCGCGTTCTTCGCCGGTCGTTGTGGTCCAAAGGAAACGGCTGCGATCCTCGGGGTTCATCGCAACACCGTTCTCTACCGGCTGGAGCGCATCCGCGATCTCACCGGATTCGACCTGGACGATGCCGATGTGCGGCTCCGGCTCCAACTGGCCTATTCCGCTCACATCGCGCTCTATGCCGAACCGGCCGGTGTCACCAGCGGCCGGGAGACGCGCACGGCATAAGCCGGTTCCCTGCGTGCTACGGTCGGAGTACGCTGCAACGCATTCGGTATTCGATCCGTTCCCGCGGAAGTGAGCGCGCAGGTGAGCAAGGCGATGTTTGCACTCTTGATCGGTGTGGCCCTGATCATGGGGCTGTTCATGGCAATCCAACCAGCCATCAATCTGGAACTGCGGCACTTCGTCGGTAGTCCGGCGCAGGCGGCCATGGTCTCCACCTTCGTTTCCACGATCTCACTGGCCCTCTTCGTTTTCGTTATTCAACGGAGACCGTGGCCGAGTCTTGCCCAGGCGCAGTCGACCCCCTGGTGGATCTGGATCGGTGGTCTGCTCGGCGCCGCCTATGTCGCGATCAGTGTGGTGTTGATCTCCCGATTGGGAGCGGCGTTCGCGTTTTCGCTGGTCGTGCTCGGGCAGATGGCGACCGCCCTGATCATGGACCGGTTTGGCTTGTTCGGAGTTCCCGTTCACGATCTCAATCCCGGACGGGTCGTTGGCGTTGCGCTGGTGATCTCAGGAGTCGTGTTGATCCGGATGTTCTGAGGAGGGGTTCGATGGAGTCGATGGCCTATACGCTTGCAGCGGTCGAAGCCGCGCACGCCGCGCAAGACAACCGATACCTGCAGTTCTTGACGGTACCGGATCTGAGTCTGGGACTCTACAACCTCCCCGCGGGCGCAGAGGACCTGCAAACCCCGCATCGCGAAGACGAGATCTACTACATCGTCTCCGGCCGAGGCCGTCTCTCCGCTGGAGACCAGGACTACCCCGCCGAACCCGGGTCGATCCTCTTCGTCGCCAAGGGAGTTCCGCACAAGTTCCACGACATCGAGGAGGATCTGCACATTCTGGTGTTCTTCGCGCCAGCGCATACAGGATAGGGAGAGTATGTAATAATTCCAATGTGTGTAAATTTGCTCATTGCGGCAAGCAGGGATTTTCATGGCAAAGAGCACAGTTCAAACCCGGGGGCAGGTGACAATTCCGAAAAGTGTGCGGGAAGAAGCTGCTGTCGCTCCGGGAGACATCGTGGATATTCGGGCAGATGGGATGCACAAAGTCATTATCGAGGTGATCCCCGTCAAGCCGCTCGACTATTTCTGGGAGAAATTCGCACGCGACGAGCCGTACGACGACGATGCGATTCGAAGCGAGTGGCAGGACGTAGCCGCTGCCGAGGCGATTGGTGAGTAACAGCCCCCCAGGACTATTGGATACCAATGTCCTGATCTACGCCCTGACACGTGACGCACAAGGGGACGATTGCCGGGCGTTCTTACAACGCGTTCAGTCAGGCGAGTTGCACGTGGTCCTTACGGGCATGGTGGTCCACGAATTCGCCTATGCGGTTGGCCGGTATGTGAAACAGATGAGTCGAGCGGATATCGGCGACTATTTGATCAGCTTCATGGCGCTTCCGGCAGTCGAGCTAGACGACGAGTCGTTGATCGACGCAGTGCGTATCTGGTCGAGAACGCCCGGTCTGGGATTCGTCGATGTTCATTTAGCCGTTCGTGGGAGCCGGGAAAACATTCCCGTCTTCACTAAGAATGTCCGGCATTTTGACGCGTTCGATGTCGATATACCCGACCCGCTGGCGAACTACACTCCATAGACTTCGTACCCATCATCCACCGGTTCGTACCCCAGCAGTTCGCATGTTTCCGAGAGGGAAAGCCGCTTGATTCGGTTGTTCGAGATGCCGTGGACCACCGCGAAATCGACATCCTCGGCGTCGATGCAGAGCCGGAAGAGTTGATTCAAATCGCGCGGGCTGACGTACACGGGAAGCTCGTACTGCCATTCTGGATCGCCGAGCCCGGGGCGTTCGTAGGCGCCGATACGAACGCAGATTGCCGAAATTCCCTCCGTCGCCGCGAACATACGAGCGGTGGCTTCGCCGTAGCATTTCGAAACCCCGTACATGTTGCGTGGCCACCAATACGCGTCCACCGGCGTTTCGACCTGGTTTGCTTGGTCGAGATACCCCAGCAGCGTCTGCACGCTGCTGGCGTAGACCACTCTTCGGCAGCCAGCATCGGCTGCTGCCCGGAAGATGTTGTAGGTGCCGTCGAAATTGTTTGCTTTGAGCGATTCGTAGTAGTCCGCCCACGGTGAGGGATCGGCGGCGAGGTGGAGCACGACGTCGACACCTTGCACGGCGCTGGCGCACGCGGCTGGATCCGCGATATCGAGCACCAGCGAATCAGTGCCCGGCAGCAGCTCGTGCACACGATCGACTTTGTCGGCCAGGCGAAAATCGTACCGATCCTGCATCTCTGCGACGAACGCTCGACCGATTCGTCCGGCCGCGCCGGTGACGAGAACGTTGGTTTTTCCACTCATGAGCGCTGCTGGCCCCCTGCGTAGCGAATGCGGCTGATGCGCTCGGCCAACCAAAGCCAGCGGCGCGCGGCATCGTCATCGGATTGACGGGCAACGCCGAGCGCTTCCTGGAGGACGGGAACCAGCGTGTGCGGTTCCGGTCGATTTGGTGGGTCGATTGCGACCAGGATGTCCAGGTATCGCTCGGCGGCGGCTTCCCCGCCGAGCAGTGGAGCAACATCCTGCTTCACCCAGTCGTTCCAGTCCAGCGAGGTGTCCCAGGTGAATCGCGCGAAGGCCGAATAGCTGAGCTCGGTCGCGGTGTTGTACGGTGAGACCTCGCCCCATACGGTCAACCCATCGAAGTGGGTGCCTGCGGCTTTTTTCGCCAGTGCTTCGAAGTCGCGGCCATTGAAGCGATAGCGTTCGGTGCGCCGGTCGCCGTTCCATTGATTGGCGAACTGACAGCGGAAGACATTCGTCTTCGTCGGGAGCTGAGCCGTGTATTCGGGCGTCAGCTCACGTTCCACCCGGTTCCAATAGCTCCGATTGAGGGTGTGCTGGTAGATACCGCCGTCCGGCAAGTCGCGCAAGGGCGCCATCGCCTCGACATCCAGGAGGTTGTCCCATTGAATCTCGGAGTAGATCCAGGCATCGGGCCGCCGTTGACGGACCGCGTCATAGAGTCGTGGGTAAAAATCGGCCATATCGGCGTGTGACCAGGATTCGGCGTATCCGTCACGTCGTTTCGCGTCTTCCCGCTCAGCCCGTCGCGCTTCGCAACGCGGGCATCCGCACACCCCATAGTCACCGGCTTCGATATTGATTCCACCGATCTCGAAGTTCTCCGCCAGCCACGCGACCGCGTCCGCCATCCAGTCCTGATTCGCGGGCTGCGATGGGCATCCGCGCATCGAGTAGTCGCCACGTGGAAAGTAGAGCTCGAAGTCGAGATCCTGAATCTGGAATCCGGGCGGGTGCTCCATCTGGGCGGCGAGCTTTGGATGCCTGCGCAACCAGGTGGCCAGGTTGAAATCGTGGTCCATCTCCCAGACCACCCCGCCGTAGGCATTGATTGCGATGCCAGGCAGAATGCGTACGCCCCGTTCGGTCGCGTACCGGCAGAGCTCCTGGGCGGCCTCGATGCCGCCGTGCGACGTGCGCAGGAACCCATAGATCGTGATCGCCGCGATGCGGTTGCGGCTCATGAAATCGACCGCCCGTTTGAAATCGGCAAGGAACCCATCTGCCGGTTTGGCATATGGATTCATGACGCCGATCTCCTGGATGCCAATCTGATCGAGGTCCCAGTTGGTCGTATGGTCCCAATTCCACCAGGTGCGATAGGTCAAGTCGGGTCGCTCCTCGATCCGGCCCGCTGGCAGGTCGAAGCCCTCTTCCAGGGGACGCGCCAGACGCTGGATGACTTCTTCGACCCCGTAGATGACGCCGGAGAATGGACCGCCGGCGACATCGACACGTGCGATGCCACCGTTGGCGGTCGTATCGATGGCAAACGCGCCCTCTGGGAGCGATGCATCGACGGCAAGCGAGACCGCCGGCCGGTCGAGCGTCGTGGATTCGATCCATTCGATTGCCGGAAACGACTCGCGCAAGCGGCGAGCCGCATGAGGATGCGCGTTTGCCCCTTCGATCGAAACCTGTCCTCGCAGCGGTATCCGCTCCATTGCAGCTCCTTCGGATGGTGTCGTGCGTGGCGGGTATTATCGCCAGAACGGGTGGAAAAATCCTCACGGGGGAGAAGCGGACGGATGAGCCGGGCCGGCACGGCCATCGAGATCGAACAGGTGACATCGCTCACCGAGCCGGATGTCGCGGCCTTGGCGGACCTACTAGTCGCCGTGGTCGATCAAGGTGCGTCCGTGGGATTCCTTCCGCCGTTGCGGCCCGATGTCGCACGCGCGTATTGGCTCGACGCGGTACGGGCGGAGCACGTCGTCCTGCTGGTGGCACGTCGGGAGCGGATGATCGTCGGCACGGTTCAGCTCGAATGGAGTCCGAAGAAGAACGCCCGTCATCGAGCCGAAGTCAACAAACTACTGGTGCATCCGAATGCCCAACGCCTCGGAATCGGCCGCAAGCTCATGGTCCGTCTCGAAATGATGGCTGTCGAGAACGGTTGGACCACGTTGCATCTCGATACCCGGGAGGGCGACAGATCGAACGACTTCTACCGGGCGCAAGGATGGACTCGGGCGGGCGTCATCCCACGCTGGGCCGAATCGGCAGGCGGCACGATCGACGGCACCGTCTTTTACTACAAGCTGCTTCAACAATAATGACGGGATTGGTCGTAGCTGAGGGCGTATCTGCCCTCCAATTGGCGATCGGAACGAGAAGGCAGATACGCCCTCAGCTACGAGCGTGCAGAAGGGCGGCCGCGTTGGCCGCCCCTTGGATACTGAACGAAACAGACTCTGGTTTATGCTACGCCCAGGTCGGTCACCATTTGGCGGATCCGATCCAGCGCTTTTTGCAGGTTCTCCTCGGAGTTCGCGTAGGAAAGTCGTAAATAGCCTTCGCCATACTCGCCGAACGCGGTGCCGGAAAGGGCAGCAACCCCGTAATCCTGCAGCAGCTTGTCGGCGAATTCCTTGCTCTTCAGTCCAGTTCCGGTGATGTTCGGGAAAACGTAGAAAGCCCCCTTTGGCCGCAGGCAGCTGATGCCCGGAATGTCGTTCAGTCCGTCGACCATCAGATCGCGCCGATTCCTGAACGCGGCGACCATCTTGGCGACGTCGTCCTGTGGCCCGTTGAGGGCCTCGACGCCGGCGATCTGCACCGCCATCGAGGTGCACGAGTTGCTATTGACCATCAGATTGCCAATGATCGGGGCGAAGTCCTCGGGCATGGCGCCGTAGCCCAACCGCCAACCGGTCATGGCATAGGTCTTGGAGAAGCCGTCCAGGATGATGGTGCGCTCTTTCATCCCGGGCATGGTGGCGATCGAGACATGCTCGCCCTCATAGAGGATCTCCGCATAGATCTCATCGGCCAGCACGATCAAGTCGTTGGCGACGGCCAGCTCGGCGATCGCTTCGATTTCCTTGCGGTTGAGCACACCGCCGGTCGGATTCGCCGGGCTGTTGATGATGAGGAGCTTGGTCTTGTCGGTGATCAGACCGGGCAGCTCGTTGACATCGAGCGCGAATCCGAACTTCTCCAGAATTGGCGCCGGCACCGCTTTCGCGCCGGTGAAGTTGATCATCGACTCATAGATGGGAAAACCGGGATTCGGGTAGATCGCCTCGTCGCCGGCTTCCAGCAGCGCCAGAATCGTGAAGAACATGATCGGCTTGCCGCCCGGAGTGACCACAATGTTGTCCGGCGTGTATGTGGTCCCACGCGATCGGTTCAGGTAGTTGGCAATTGCCTCGCGAAGCTGTGGCAAACCCGGGGCTGGTCCGTAGTGGGTCCAGCCGGAGCGCAATGCGTCCGCTCCCGCTTCGATGATGTTGGCCGGGGTATCGAAATCGGGTTCGCCGACCTCGAGGTGAATGACGTCGCGGCCCTGCGCTTCGAGTGCGCGGGCGCGCACCAACACCTCGAAGGCCGTTTCCGTGCCAAGGCGAGACATCCTCGTTGCCAGTTGCATTCCGTTCTCCTGTGTCTGCCCCTGCCGGGGATCGGATTCGTTTGCGAGACTTGTAGCACAGTTGCGATCGTTTCAACCGGTGGGGCGTTCCGGTACAATCCCTGGACATCTGAGGAAAACTCCAGCATTCGCGTCCATCGGGAGGTATGCCCCGCATCGAGCAAAGATCCGGACCAGCAACGACGCATTGGCACTCACGACGACAGAGAGGATGATTCGCAATGACGCTTCATCGACGCACATTCCTTGGTCTTTCCGCCGCGGCCGCAGCCGCCGCAGCGACAGGGTTCAAGCTCGGACCGGCCGGCGCACAGGACGCGTCTCCCGTGGCCGATCCCATGACTGCCTATGGCCCGGTACAGGGTAACGAGGCGTACACGCTCGCCTTTATGCAGGTCTTCCCCTCTCTGGCGTTTTGGCAGATTCTGAAGGAGAGCGTGGAAGCGCGGGCGGTCGAAAATGGCGTAACCGTCGATGTCATCGCCCTGCCGGACGATTCCGGTGTTGCCGACCAGGTTTCCCAGATGGAAGATGCCGTCACGAAAGGCTATGACGGCATCATCATGGGCACCGTCGATGCGGCGGGTATTGTCCAGGGCGTCGAAGCGGCCAATGCGGCCGGTATTCCGGTGATCGCGGTCGACACTGCTCCGGCTGGTGGCGAGCTCGTCTCCCTTATCCAGACCGACAATGTCGCGGCGGCGACCCAGCAGGGCGAATATGTCTCCGAGCTGATTGGCGGCGCCGGCAAGGTCCTCAACCTTCAGGGCGACATGGCGAACCAGACCGCACAAGCTCGTAACGAGGGGCTCCATGCGGCGCTCGACACCTACCCGGATATTCAGGTGATCGACCAGTCCGCCCACTGGAATCAGGATGAAGGGTTCACGATTACCGAGAACATCCTGACCTCCGATCCGGACATCGTTGCCATTGCTGGCGCGAACGATCCCCCGATCCTTGGCGCGCTTCAGGCGCTCGTTGCGGCTGGCCGGGACGATGTGGCCCTGGTTGGCTTCGACGCGATCCCGGACGTGGTTCAGGCGATCATCGACGGAAGCGTGGACGGCACGATTGCCCAGTATCCCAAGGTCATGGGCGCGGTCGGTGTCGATCTGATGGTGCGCCATCTCAACGGCGAGGACGTTCCGGCGCTGGTCGACTCCGGCGCGCTGCTCGTGACCGCCGAGAACGCCGCCGACTTCCAGGCAGGCAACGCCTGATCTCACCGGGGGAGCGGAGCATCCGCTCCCCCCATTGATTTCCCTTCCCGGGATTGTCATCTCGAGCAGCGTCAGGGATCTCGTTGTCTCGGAGGAGTACCCGGACGGTCCAATGTCGAACCTGGCCGCACAACCCAATACGCATCAGCCGGATCCAGAGGCTCCGGCTCCAGGCCGTGCGCCGATTCTTCAGCTTCGTGGCGTGTCCAAGCGTTTCCCCGGCGTCATCGCGCTCGACGATGTCAGCTTCGATCTTTATCCAGGCGAGGTCCACGTGCTCGTCGGGGAGAATGGAGCGGGAAAGTCGACCCTGGTGAAGCTTCTCTCCGGTATCTATCTACCGGACGACGGGGAAATCCTGTTCGATGGGACGCCGGTGCACCTGCGGACGCCGCATGCGGCCCAGGAGCTCGGCATCAGCACGGTCCATCAGGAGCTGAACCTGATTCCCCATCTCGACGTCGGGAAGAATATCTATCTGGGACGCGAGCCGATGCGGGGAAAATCGGGCGTCATCGACTGGCCGGCGCTCTACGCTGGCGCGCGCGGCCAGTTGCGTCAGCTTGGCATCGAGCTCGATCCGCATACCCCTGTCTCGCGTCTTGGAGTTGCGATGCAACAGATGACCGAGATCGCCAAGGCGTTGGTCAACGATGCTCGTGTGTTGATTCTCGATGAGCCAACCGCCGCAATTACGGCCGAGGAAGCCGAACAACTCTTCCAGCTGGTGGAGAAATTGAAGGCGCAGGGAACGGGGATCATTCTGATTTCCCACCACCTGGAAGACGCGACCCGCGTCGGCGATCGGGCGACGGTGTTGCGCGATGGTAAATACGTCGACACCGTTCCCATGGCCACGTCGACTCCGAACGATCTCATTCGCCTCATGGTGGGCCGCGAGCTGACTCAGCAATTCCCGAAAGAGACGATTCCGTTCGGAGAGATTGCGTTGCGGGTCGACCATCTCTGCCGCGCCGGCCTCCTGCACGATATCTCGTTCGACGTCCGGCAGGGAGAGATCGTCGGGCTTGCTGGATTGGTTGGCGCGGGTCGTAGCGAAGTGGCGCGCGCGATCTTCGGCATCGACAAGATCGACAGCGGCACGATCGAAGTCTTCGGCCAGCCGGTTGCGAATTCCACGCCCGGCAAGGCGATCGAAAACGGGATCGCCCTGCTGCCGGAGGATCGCAAGCACCAGGGACTCGTGCTGCTCCTTTCGGTGGGGGACAACATTTCGATGGCCGCTCCGAGCGCAACGGGAGCGCCACGCGGGCTGATTCCGCCCCGGAACCGCTTCCAGACCGCACGCCGATTTATCGACGCGTTGCGGATCAAGACGCCCAGCGCGCGGCAGAAAGTCATGTTCCTCTCCGGCGGCAACCAGCAAAAGGTCGTGCTTGCGAAGTGGATGCTGACCCAGGCGCGCATCTTCATCTTCGATGAGCCGACGCGCGGAATCGATGTCGGTGCAAAAGTCGAGGTTTACCGGCTCATGGGCGAGTTATTGAAGGGAGGCGCAGCCATCGTGATGATCTCGTCCGAGCTGCCCGAGGTGCTCGGTATGAGCGACCGAATTCTCGTCATGCGTGAGGGCGCGATTGTGGCGAGCTTCGACCGCGCGGATGCCACCCAGGAGTCGATCATGAGCTATGCGGCCGCAAGCACGCACGATGAGATGGGAGCCGCCGCATGAGCATACCTGCGCCAGCGGTGACGTCACCGGCAGAGGGTCGCAACCGTCTGACCATCGGCCGGATCTGGCAGACCTTCGGCCCGGTGCTGAGTCTCATCATCCTGAGCATGCTGATCTGGAGCCAGGAGTCGGTTTTCATGACCAGCGGCAACTGGCTCAATGTGGCTCGTCAGGCATCGCTGACCGCCATCCTTGGGGTCGGTATG
>JAMLHN010000066.1 GCA_023957115.1 Thermomicrobiales bacterium | reverse complement strand
CAACGAGATCGTATTTCATCATCGTTCCTCAGGGCGTCCCAGCTAGGCCTTGGCGCCGGCTTTGACCGCGGTTCGAACGACGACGAGCGAATCGTTGTGTCCCGGGACAGAACCCTTGACCACCAGCAGATTCCGCTCGGGGTCGACCCGCAGCACTTCCAAACTCAGGACCGTCACCCGGTCATTGCCCATGCGGCCCGCCATGCGCGTGCCTTTGAAGACACGTCCCGGCGTGGCGCTGGAACCAATGGACCCCGGCGCGCGCAATCGGTCGGACTGACCGTGCGTCTTCGGGCCACCAGCGAATCCATGGCGCTTGACACCGCCCTGAAACCCGCGCCCCTTGGACGTTCCGGTCACATCGACCATCTGCCCGGGCTTGAACACATCGGCCTTGAATACCTGGCCGACCTCGAGGTCGTCATAGCTGTCTGCTTTGACCTCACGCAGGAAACGCGACTGGAAGCCGCTCGCCTTGCGATGCCCCTGCTCGGGTCGATTCAACCGTGAATCGAGTCCGAACCCGAGCTGGACGGCCTGGTATCCGTCCTTGTCTTCCGTCTTGATCTGCGTCACCACGTTGGGGCCGCATTCGATGACGGTTGCTGGATAGACGACGCCGCTCTCATCGAAGACTTGCGTCATTCCCAGCTTTTTCCCGACCATTGCCTGAATCATTGGCTCTCTCCTGATGCCAGGACGTTCGCTCAGCCCCGCTGGCCGCACGAACCTTCAGAGCGTAATTTCGAACCTACTCGAACTACGCGCTTCGTTTTGTTACAGCTTGATCTCGATGTCCACGCCAGCCGGCAGATTCAGGCGCATCAGCGCGCGAATCGTATTGCCGCTTGGCTCCAACACGTCGATCAGTCGCTTGTGTGTCCGAATCTCGAACTGCTCCTGCGAATCCTTGTCGATGAACGGCGATCGAATCACGCAGAACTTCTCGATCCGGGTCGGCAAGGGAACTGGTCCCGCCACTTTCGCTCCGGTCGATTCCGCAGTCTCGACGATCTTCGCCGCCGACTGATCGAGGATGCGATGATCGTACGCTTTCAGTCGAATGCGGATCTTCTGAGCCTGTTTCCGCTGGACCATTCCCTGCTCCTGCCTGTGAACCGTTATTTGCTACTTACTGGATGATGGAGGTCACGACGCCGGCGCCGACCGTCCGTCCCCCCTCCCGGATCGCAAACCGCAACCCTTCCTCACACGCCACCGGCGTGATCAGCTCCACCGTCATCTGGATGTTGTCCCCCGGCATCACCATCTCGACCCCCTCCGGCAGCTGGATCGATCCGGTCACGTCCGTCGTCCGAATGTAGAACTGCGGCCGGTATCCGTTGAAGAACGGCGTGTGCCGCCCCCCCTCTTCCTTGCCCAGCACGTACACCTCGGCCGCAAACTTCGTGTGCGGGTTGATCGACCCCGGCTTGCACAGCACCTGGCCACGCTCCACCTCGGTCCGCTCCACCCCGCGCAGCAGCACCCCGACGTTGTCCCCGGCCACGCCTTCATCCAGCGTCTTCTGGAACATCTCCACCCCGGTCGCCACTACCTTGCGCTGTTCGCCCAAGCCGACGATCTCGATCTCATCCCCGACCTTGACGATCCCACGATCGACCCGCCCGGTCACCACCGTGCCCCGTCCCTTGATCCCGAACACATCTTCGATCGGCATCAGGAACGGCTGGTCCACCGCCCGCTCCGGTGTCGGAATGTAGGCGTCCACCGCCGCCATCAGCTCCCAGATCGGCCCATACTCCGGCGCCTCCGGATCCGTGCTCGCACTCTCCAGCGCCGCCAGCCCCGAGCCCCGGATGATCGGAATCTCATCCCCAGGAAACTGATAGCTGCTCAACAACTCCCGGACTTCCAGCTCCACCAGCTCCAGCAGCTCCGGATCGTCCATCATGTCCACTTTGTTCAAAAACACCACCATCGCCGGCACTTCCACCTGCCGTGCCAGCAAGATGTGCTCCCGCGTCTGCGGCATCGGGCCGTCCGGCGCGCTCACCACCAGGATCGCCCCGTCCATCTGCGCCGCTCCGGTGATCATGTTCTTGATGAAGTCCGCGTGCCCCGGACAGTCCA
This sequence comes from Thermomicrobiales bacterium, assembly GCA_023957115.1. Taxonomy (GTDB): domain Bacteria; phylum Chloroflexota; class Chloroflexia; order Thermomicrobiales; family UBA6265; genus JAMLHN01. The sequence continues at coordinate 8,942 of JAMLHN010000066.1, read as the reverse complement.
CATGCGCGTAATGCCGCTGGTCCGTCTCATACTCCACATGCGAGATCGCAATCGTGATCCCACGATCCCGCTCCTCCGGCGCATTGTCGATCGAGTCGAACGACCGGAACGACGCTTCCCCCCGCAACGCCAGCGTCTTGGTGATCGCCGCCGTCAACGTCGTCTTCCCATGATCGACGTGCCCAATCGTCCCCACATTCACATGCGGCTTCGTCCGCTCGAATTTCTGCTTACCCACAGATGTGATTCCTTTCGTATCGACTACCGCTCCAGCGGCTCAAGTCCAACGTCAATTAGTCGCGCCGAGCCTTGGCAATCATCTCCTCCTGGAGACTCGCCGGCAGCGGTGCATAATGATCGAATTCCATCGAATACACAGCGCGCCCCTGGGTAGCCGACCGAAGATCGGTGGCATACCCGAACATCTGGGCCAACGGCACGAATGCCTTGACCACCTGCGCGCCGGAGCGCATCTCCATGCCCTGGATCTGCCCACGGCGGGAGTTCAGGTCACCGATAACATCACCCATGAAGTCTTCCGGCGTGTTCACCTCGACCGCCATGATCGGCTCGAGGATGACCGACTTCCCACGACGGACTGCCTCCTTGAGCGCCAGCGACCCCGCGACCTTGTAGGCCACTTCCTTCGAGTCGACATCGTGGTAGGAGCCATCGACCAGGGTGGCCTTGATATCGACGAGCGGATAACCTGCCTGACCGCCGGTCACCATCGCCTCGCGGATACCTTGGTCGACCGGGCCGATGAACTCGCGCGGAATGGCGCCGCCAACGATCTTGTCCTCGAAGACATAACCGCCGCCGCGCTCCTGTGGCTCGAACTCGACGACGCAGTGGCCATACTGGCCGGCGCCACCGGTCTGGCGAACGTGCTTCCCTTCGGCACGAACCGGAACCGTAATGGTCTCCTTGAACGCAACCTGCGGGCGACCGACATTCGCGTCCACGCGGAACTCACGCAGAAGACGATCGACGATCACTTCCAGATGCAGCTCGCCCATCCCGTCGATGAGGGTCTGACCCGTATCTTCCATCGAGCGAACGCGGAAGGTCGGATCTTCTTCGGCCAGGCGGCTCAGCGCGGCGCCCATCTTGTCCTGGTCGGCGCGCGTCTTCGGCTCGATGGCCACCGAGATAACTGGTTCGGGGAAGACGATCGACTCCAGGACGATCGGATTCGCCGGATCGCTCAGCGTATCGCCGGTGAACGACGTTTTCAGGCCAATGATCGCGACGATATCGCCGGCGCCAACCGACTGGACTTCCTCGCGACTGTTCGCATGCATGCGCAGCAAACGACCGATGCGCTCGCGCTCACCCTTCGTGGTATTGAGCGCATAGCTGCCCGATTCCAGCGTGCCGGAATAGATGCGGACATAGGCCAGCTTGCCGACATGCGGATCGGCTTGAATCTTGAAGACCAGCCCGGAGAACGGAGCCGACGGATCGACCGGCCGCACTTCCTCTTCATCGGTCTTGGGATTGATACCGGTGACCGGCGGAACATCCAGCGGCGACGGCAGGTAGTAAACGATCGCATCCAGCATCGGCTGGACGCCCTTGTTCTTCAAGGAAGAACCGCAGAGGATCGGCACCAACGCCCCACTCAGGGTCGCGGCACACAGACCGGCGCGCAGCTCGTCGATAGTGAATTCCTCGTCGTCGAGATAGCGCATCATCATCTCTTCGTCGGTCTCGGCGATCAGCTCGACCAGATGATGGCGCGCCTCGGCGGCAGCCTCGGCCATGTCGGCCGGAATCGATGTGGTCTCGATGTTCTGCCCGAGATCGTCGTGGTAGATGATGGCCTTGCTCTCGATCAGATCGATAACGCCCCGGAATTCTGACTCGGCGCCAATCGGAAGCTGAACCGGAGCCGGCTTGGCCTTGAGACGATCGACGATCATGTCGAGCGTGCGCTCGAACGACGCGCCTGTGCGGTCCATCTTGTTCACGAAGCAGAACCGCGGCACCGAATACTTGTCGGCCTGGCGCCAGACCGTCTCGGATTGCGGCTCGACGCCGGCGACGGCATCGAAGACCACGACGCCACCGTCGAGCACGCGCAACGAGCGCTCCACCTCGACGGTGAAGTCGACGTGGCCCGGGGTGTCGATGATGTTAATGGTGTGGTCTTTCCATGCACACGTCGTCGCGGCCGAGGTGATGGTAATGCCGCGCTCGCGCTCCTGGACCATCCAGTCCATGGTCGCGGCGCCCTCATGCACTTCACCCGGGCGATGGACACGGCCGGTGTAAAAGAGAATGCGCTCCGTGGTGGTCGTCTTGCCCGCATCGATGTGAGCAATGATCCCGATGTTTCGCGTCCTCGCGAGCTTCGTATCCTGTTGGTTTGCGGGCAAGGTTGCCGTACTCGTGCTCATTGCGTTTGGACTGTCCTGGTCTCGCTTTCGCGCTTCAAATCGAATGTGCTACCAACTAGTAGCGATAGTGAGCAAAGGCGCGGTTCGCCTCGGCCATGCGGTGCGTGTCCTCGCGTCGCTTGATCGTGGCGCCCTGACCGTTGGCCGCATCGAGAATCTCATTCGCGAGCTTCTCGGTCATCGAGCGGCCCGAACGGGTGCGCGCGGAGGTGAGAAGCCAGCGAATCGCCAGACTCTGGCGGCGGCGGCCCTCGATCTGCACAGGCACCTGGTAGGTGGCGCCCCCCACACGTCGCGGCTTGACCTCGAGGAACGGCGTGGCGTTGTTCACAGCCTGCTCGAAGACTTCGAGCGCGCCGCGGCCCGAACGCTCCTCGACGATCGAGAGCGCGTCATACATCGTGCGCTCTGCAAGACCCTTCTTGCCCCGCTCCATGAGCTTGTTGATAAACCGAGAGACCAGCTCGCTGTTGTATTTCGAATCTGGCACCGGCACTCGCGGCTCGATCTTGGTCCGTCGCGGCATGTTTTCTTCTCGCCTCCGATAGGTTTCCTGTCGCCAGACCGGCCCGTACAGCCGGTGCGACCCTCTTGCTTACGTTGTCGTACTCAGACGAAAAAGCGGTAGACGCACATCTGCGTCGTTCCGCTTTTCCAGTCGTGTCGTCTCAGTTCTGCGTCGGCAGAGAACACCGGAGCAACTGGAATCCAGCTGCCAGCCCGAATTGCGTCGGGCTATTTCTTCGGCGCCTTGGTCCCGTACTTCGACCGCGCATTCTTGCGGTTTTCGACACCGCGGGTGTCCAGGGTGCCACGGACGATGTGATAGCGAACGCCGGGAAGGTCCTTGACCTTGCCGCCGCGTACCAGCACCACCGAGTGCTCCTGAAGATTGTGACCCTCACCCGGGATGTACGCCGTGACTTCCATATGATTGGAAAGACGCACGCGGGCGATTTTGCGCAGCGCGGAGTTGGGCTTCTTGGGCGTCATGGTCTTGACCTGCGTGCAGACACCGCGCTTCTGGGGAGCCCCCTGAGAACGGCGTGTCCGACCCGCATATCGACCGAGCGCATTGTTGGTAAACCCAAGCGCTGGCGATTTGGTCTTTTTCTTGACGCTCTTCCGGCCCTTCCGGACCAACTGATTGATCGTCGGCACAACTGACTCCTATACAGACAAGCGGCTTGCCTCTTACCGTGCTCTGCGGAAACGATCAGACCCGCAGCTGCGGCGCCACTCGCCCGGCAAGGTTCGGCACCCCGCAAGATACGGGTTGCAAATCCTCACGACGTAGCCGCCTTTCGGCGGCCACAGCGGGGAATTCTAGCGCGATCGCTTCCCTGGCGTCAAGCCGCCATCCGTCGCGACATCAAAGCGTCGCCAAGTGACGAACCCAGCCAAGAACTGGCCGGGTTCGTCCTGACATCTCCACGAGACGACGCAACGATACGCCTCGCCGCGGTAGACGGCTCACTTTGCGCCGAAACCACAGCCAGTCCGCTGCCTGCGAGAACGACGGGCAGGATGAGACTGGAGAATGCACGGGGTATGCGCGGCAGGCGCGCATTCGGCATTTCTCCTCCTTTCCGCGTCGAGATCTGACGCCAACGACCTCGAAGACCGCAGGGGCGAGCCAGGTCGACAAGGTATATCTTTATCCTAGTCCGTAACCCGGATATGCGAGTTTTTCAGCAGGCAGCCAGGACGCACAACCCGTCGAAAACGCAAAGCGGGCGGGGTTGTACAACCCCGCCCGCTTTTTGAATGCTCTCTGTGTCGTGGTCTTAGGCGCCGGGCTCCTCGTCCGCAGTCCAGGACTGGAAGCCCTCGAACTCGCCCTTGCCCACTTCACCATCACCGCCTGAACTCGGGAGGAGCCCGCTCATCATCAGCTCCTGAAGATCCTCTTCTTCAGCCTGCTCCACGGTGGCCACCGCACCCTCTTCCATGAGTGACAGGTTCGCCTCGTCCAGCTCGCTCATCTCGGCTGGGGAGGCTCCAAAGAAGCCGGATCCCGCCGGGATCAACTTACCGATGATGACGTTCTCCTTGAGACCGCGCAACTGGTCGACCTTGCCATTGATGGCGGCTTCGGTCAGCACCCGCGTGGTCTCCTGGAAGGAGGCTGCGGCCAGGAACGAATCGGTTTCGAGCGATGCCTTCGTGATGCCAAGCAGCACCGGCATTGCCGTCGCCGGCTCGCCACCCTGCGCCAGGATCTCCTCATTGATCAGGTTGAACTCGAAGCGGTCGATCCGCTCGTCCTGCAGGAAGTCGGTGTCTCCCGGATAGATGATGCTGACCTTGCGGAGCATCTGCCGGCAGATGACCTCGATATGCTTGTCGTTGGTCGACACGCCCTGCGACTTGTAGACCTTCTGCACCTCATCGATGATATAGCGCTGAACCTCTTCCCGGCCCCGAGTCAGCAGAATCTGCTGCGGATCCTTGGCGCCGTCGGTCAGCTGCTGCCCCGGAATGACATGGTCGCCGTCTTCCACATAGACGTGGTAGGCAACCGGCACCGGGTATTCGTCACTCTCCTCGTGCTCGTTTCGGACGTAGATCGTCTGGCCATCGAGGAAGAAGAGACCGTCGATCGGCGAGAATCGCTTGGCTCCGTCCGGTCCCTCCGCGATCGCCGTCTTGTCTTTGGTAACCGGCATGCCATCGGTCAGCGCCGGCTGCCAGCCGTCCTCGAGCACGAGCGCAAACGAATCCTGCTCGGTGCTGGTGATGACCAGCCTCCGGCCGTCCTCGGCCTGCTCGAACGCAACGATACCCTCGCGCTCCGCCAGGAGCGCGGCACTCTTCGGCTGGCGCGCTTCGAAGAGCTCTTCGACACGCGGCAGACCGGTCGTAATGTCCGCGCGCGCAACACCACCGGAGTGAAAGGTGCGCATCGTCAGCTGCGTACCCGGCTCACCGATCGACTGAGCGGCAACGATTCCGACTGCTTCGCCCAGCTCCACCATCTTGCCGGTCGCCAGATTGCGGCCGTAGCAGGCGCGGCAAACGCCATGGGTTGCCTCGCATGCAAGCACCGAGCGAACGCAGACCTTCTCCCCGGTGGCGATAACCTCGCCGACCAGATCGTGCACCGTGCCGTCTTCGAATTCGATGCTATCGCCAAGTTCTGCGCCGGCATCGGCAATCAGCTCGCCCGTGTTGGGATCGTAGACCGGGGCAGCCAGGATGCGGCCCAGAATCTTCGACCGGAAATCCTCCGGCGAAACTTCCTTGCCTTCACTGTCGACCCATTCGATCCACAGACCGTGCTGCGTGCCGCAATCTTCGATATTGATGATCACGTCCTGCGCCACGTCGACCAGGCGACGAGTCAGATATCCTGAGTCCGCGGTGCGAAGCGCCGTGTCAGCCAATCCCTTGCGGGCGCCGTGCGTCGAGATGAAGTACTCGAGCACCGTCAGGCCCTCGCGGAAATTCGACTTGATCGGAATTTCCACGATCTTCCCCTGCGGGTCGAGCACCAGACCGCGCATACCAGCCATTTGGCTGATCTGGTTCATGTTTCCCTTGGCGCCAGAGTCGGCCATCATGTAGACCGCGTTCTGCCCCTTCAGGCGGGTGGCAATATCCGTCTGCAGATCGTCACGGCACTTGTTCCAGATCGACTCGATCTCACGCAGGCGCTCGTCCTCGGTCATCAGACCACGCTTGTACTGACGCTCGACCTTTTCGACCAGCTCGTCGGCCTCGGCCAGCATGGCCGCCTTGTCCGGCGAGAGGGTGACATCGTCCACCGCGATGCTCATACCGCCCCGCGTCGAATACTTGAAGCCAACCTTCTTGATCTCGTTGACCACATCTGCGGTTTCGAACGGGTCGCTGAAGTGCTTGTAGCAATCAGCCACCACGCGCCGAACCTGCTTGCGGTCCATGGTCATGTTGTAGTACTTGCCCAGCGATGCCGGCAACGCCAGATTGAAGATCGCGCGACCCACGGTCGTATCGATCAGCTTCTCTTCGCCGCCATCGCGATCGGTCAGCACCTGGATCGCGGCCTGAATGTCGACCACGCCCATGTCGTACGCCAGCTGCACCTCTTCGAGCGAACCGAAGACCTTACCCCAGCCCTTCGGCAGCGTGCCATTGGCCATGTCCTGCTCGTAGTCGCGCTCGCTGGTCATGTAGTAGCACCCGAGCACGATGTCCTGGGTTGCGGAAACGATCGGCTCGCCGTTGGACGGCGAAAGCAGGTTGCGAACCGAGAGCATGCGCGCCCGGGCTTCGGCCTGTGCCGCCTTGGACAGCGGAACGTGAACCGCCATCTGGTCGCCATCGAAGTCGGCATTGAATGCCGTGCAGACCAGCGGGTGGAGCTGGATGGCCGAGCCTTCGATCAGTCGCACGCGGAACGCCTGGATACCGAGGCGGTGCAGCGTCGGAGCGCGGTTGAGCAGCACGAGGTGGTCCTTGATGACCTCTTCGAGCACCTCCCAAACCCGCTGATCGACACGCTCCACCAAGCGCTTGGCAGCCTTGATGTTATGCGCGTGACCGTGATCCACCAAGCGGCGCATGACGAACGGCTTGAAGAGCTCGAGCGCCATCCGCTTCGGCAGACCGCATTCGTCCAGCGCCAGATCCGGACCAACCACGATCACGGACCGTCCGGAATAGTCGACACGCTTGCCGAGCAGGTTCTGGCGGAACCGCCCTTGCTTGCCCTTCAGCATGTCCGAAAGGCTCTTCAGCTTGTGCTTGCCCGAGCCGGAAACGACCCGGCCGCGGCGGCCGTTGTCGATCAACGCGTCGACCGCTTCCTGCAGCATGCGCTTCTCGTTGCGGACGATGATGTCCGGCGCGCCCAGCTCGATCAGTCGCTTCAGACGATTGTTTCGGTTGATGACGCGACGGTAGAGATCGTTCAGGTCTGAAGTCGCGAAACGGCCGCCGTCGAGCTGGACCATCGGCCGCAGCTCCGGCGGAATGACCGGTAGCGCCGAGAAGATCATCCACTCCGGCCGGTTGCCGCTCTTGCGCAACGCCTCGACCACGCGCAATCGCTTGGTTGCCTTCTTGCGCTTGGCATCCGATGAGGCCTGCATCTCGTCTCGCAGCTGAATGGCCAGCTGATCGAGATCGAGGCTATTGACCAAGTAGTCGTAGACGGCCTCAGCGCCCATGGCCGCGCGGAACACGCCCGCCGGGGTGACCTCCTGCAGCTCACGGTACTGCGTTTCGGAGAGAATCTGGAGCGGTTTGAGATCGGAGACCGCGCGAATCGCATCGTCCCGCTCCCGCTCGAGCTCGCGGACCTGCTCCGTCAAGCGATCGGTGATCCGCTGCTGGGCTGCCTCGAGCTCCTGCGTGGCAAGATCCTTACCGGCGCCCGCAAGCGCTTCGGCGCCGGAGGCGCTGTAGTCAGCCGCCTCTTCGATGCGAACCTTCTCGACCTCGTACGCCTCGTCGAGCTGCTGGAATCGATCGTCGTTGACGGCCTCATCTTCCTCGACAATGGTGACGCCGCGGAACGCATAGGTCTGCGGAGCGGCGCCCTCGACCGCCTTGAGCTTCTTGGTCAATGCGTTGTATTCGCGCTTGAGCGATGCCAACGCCTTCTTGCGCTCGTCCTTGACGTCCTTGGTCGTCCGGGTTTCGCCCTCGGTCAGGACCTTGATCTCGGTGCCGGTCGCCTCAGCAAGCTCCCGAAGCTCGCCATTGGCGACTTCCGTGAGCTCCTCGACCGACTCCTCATGGACATCGCGGATCTCCTGGATCGCGGCTTCCTGCGCCTCTTCGTCGACCTGCGTCACCAGATACGATGCGAAGTAGAGCACGCGCTCCAGATTGCGCGGCGAAATATCGAGCAGGAGCCCAAGCCGGCTGGGGGTCCCCTTCACGTACCAGATATGCGCCACGGGCGCAGCAAGCTCGATGTGGCCCATCCGCTCGCGGCGCACCTTGGCACGGGTGACTTCCACTCCGCACTTGTCACAAACGGTGCCGGCGTGGCGAATCCGCTTGTACTTTCCGCAATAGCATTCCCAGTCCTTGGTCGGACCGAAAATGCGCTCGCAGAAGAGACCGCCATGCTCCGGCTTGAGCGTGCGGTAGTTGATGGTTTCCGGTTTGGTCACTTCGCCATACGACCAACCCCGAATCGACTCCGCCGATGCAAGGCTGATGCGAATAGCATCGAAATTGTTCACGTCGAGAACGCGGCCCCGATCGCGACGATCGCTGCGGCTGAAACCACGCGACTGTCGCTCTCCTGGAGCAAATGTCAGCTCGTCGGTCTGTGTCGCTTCTCGAAACGCGGTGTCTGACATAGATTGCTTACCTTTCCAGGTTGCCGCCGGACGTGCGAGCACTCCACTTCCGGCGGCAAATTGTGACGTTCACAGTGCGAGACGAACGGTGCACCGAGCCGATTACTTAGCCCTCGGTTCGTTCGAACCCGCTGAGATTGATGCGGTCGAGATTCGACAGGAGATCGCGAGAGGTGTCTTCGGTGAAGTCCACCGTTTCCTCGTTCTCATTGATGACGTCGATCGAGAGCCCAAGCGAGCG
>JAMLHN010000065.1 GCA_023957115.1 Thermomicrobiales bacterium | reverse complement strand
ATGACGAGCAGGATGCCCGGGCGCTTGCGGGCGCGGGCATAGCGCTCGATCGATTCCGCGATCGATGTTTGTCCCTGGGCGTCGAGATCGGTCAGATAACGCAGCATCTGGGTGGTATTCGAGCGACCCTGGGCGGGTCCGAAGGGATGACCGAGCTGGGCGCCAAACGGCGTGATTGCGACCCGGTCGAAATGCCAGAGCCCGACATATCCAAGCGCCCCCGCCACCTGGCGGGCATAGGTGAATTTGGTGGCGCGGGCCGGGTCGCTCGTCCAATCCATCGAGGCGCTGGCGTCCAGCAACAGATGCACCGTTATCTCGGTGGTGACCTCGCTGAGACGGACGAACAACTCTCCCAGGCGGCTATAGATATTCCAGTCGATGCGGCGGAAATCGTCGCCCTGGGAATAGCTCTTGAAATCGGCAAACTCGGGTGAAGCACCGCGTCGTTGCGACCGGTGCTCGCCCGCGATCCCGTGAGAGACCGTGCGATTGGAAAGCAGGGTCAACCGGCGCAACCGAGCCAGCAACGCCTCATCGAACACCACCTGATCGGTGGCAACGGAAACAGGCTCGGCCGCCCGCGGCGCGTTGCCCCCGAATCGCTCGCGGATCGAGGAGACCAGACTGCTCATGATCCGTCCCTGTCCGAGAAGTAGCTTTCGACGATCGACCGGTATTCCGGCGGAACATGGTTGCTCTCTGGGCCGGTTTCGCCTACCTCACCCTGGGAGGTCGTTCCCGAGCTCACCGATACGCCGGCTCCGGAACCGAGACTGGAGGCACCAGAGCTACCGCCGATCTGGACCGATTCGCCGTCCGGTGCTCGCTGGAGTGTTACCGCCTCGTGAGGATCGGTCGTGGCGCCGCTGGTGTTCGCGCCTTCGCCGGACGCATCGGACACGTCGGTCTCCGCCGGATCCTCGGGCTGACCACTCGCATTCGTGATCTTGGTCTCGCCACCGTCACCCTCGGCGCCAGATTGGTCGTTGCTCTCCGAGCCCGCCGATGAGCTCTGGCTCGAGCCCCCGGTATCGCTCGATTCCGCGTCGCCTTGTTGATCGGAACCGCTTCCCGCGGCCGCACCGTCCGGTGGCGCCCCGGCCTGCCCGCCCTGCGACTCCGGCCCGACATCCTGTGAACCGGACGGAGCGCCCTCGCCCTCTTGTCCTGCGCCCGTTTCGGGGTCCTCCCCAATTCCCGCTTCGGCCTCGGCGCCGGAGTTCGCCTCTGCCTCGCCCGGTGCCCCCGATGGCTGCTCGCCGGAACTCTCGGATTCCGCTCCGGTGCTTCCATCCTGCGAAGCCGAGGAGGGTTCCTCTCCCTGGCCGCCGGGCTGACTCTCCTCCTGTGCCGCGTTGGACGACCCTCCCTGTTGTTGGGCCTGCTGCATCGCCTGGTCGAGCGCCTCGGACGATTTCACCTGTTGACCGCTCTGCTCCACCGAGTTCGCCAGGTCGCGCAATCCGTCTTGGGCCGGTTGACCGCCTGCCTGCAGTCCATCTGCGGCCTGTTCGGTCGCCTGCGACAGGGACTGGTTCCCGGCGGACATCTGAGACGCCGCGTTGTCCAGATCCTGAGCCAGCGCCGTGCGGGCGCTGTCCGAGAGCTGATCGGCCTCGTTGGCAACATCACGCAGCTCTTCCGCGGCAGCCGCATAGTCACCTTGCTGGATCAACTCGGCCGCCGCGCGGGTCACCGCATGATCGGAGAGGGCATCGGCGAGCGCTTGCAGATCCTGCTGGTTGTCGATCGAGGCCTGCACCATCTGCTCGACTTCGGCCAAGGAAAGCCCCTCGTTGGGATTGGGCGACTGGGATTGGGTTTCTGGTTGGACGAACCGCTCGGCCGCCGGAACGAACGCCGGCACGACATTGCTTTGGGCCGGCGGAATGGTCCCTCCAGCTCCCCGGGCAAATGCCAGCGCCGCAAGGGCCAGCGCCAGCGCGATGGCCATGACGAGCTCCCGCGCGGGAGGACGCAGCCGAAACACCGATTGCTCACGCACCAGCGTGATGGCATTTGCCGCATCCGCAACCTGGAGGTAGACCACCGAGGCCGGGCCGTCCTCGGCCGGGATCTCGATTCCGATATTGCCCAATGCAGTCGAAATCCGCTCCTGCAGGCCAAACGAACGATCGAGCATGCGCGCGGTCTGCGCTCGGGTCGGCCGGCTGAGCGCGGCGACAACCACCGAGCAAACGACGAGCAAGGCCCCGAGACCGAGCACGATCGGCAGCCGCAACGCCGGTCCGCCAAGCAGCTCGGCCACCAGCCAGAGACAACCGATCAGAACGGTAAGCCAGATTCCACGCACGACGATCGCCATCGTCCGCTGGATCCAGATACGTGTTGCGATCCGGTTCAATCCGTCGACGACCCAATCGCCGGCAATACCGCCGGGTGGTAATGCAGGATCCCGTGCGGGGTAGGGGAGGACGGGCATATCTGACCAGAGCCACCATGGCGCGGTCAGCGTTTGCCAAGCCAATACCCTGCGATCGGCCGGCAACGCCGAGCTCCATGCCGAGACGCGTCCGGGAAGATTCCGAACGTTTGGCAACGATACCGGTGGCAGATTCACCCGAGTCGCCATAGCTCACTCCCACCGAAGCGGATGCGCTTGCCGGGTGCGCAACCAAAGCGCCAACCAGCCCCCGGTCAGGAGCGCAAGCGCCGCCAGGAGCAGCACGATTCGCAACTGCTCCTGATCGATACGATCGACCAGACTCTTCGCCTCATCACGACGGTCCGTATCGCCCAATTCGGCGAGATCGGTCCCGGCCGAAACCGCGGCGTCCCGCGTCTCGGCATATTCAGACCAGTTCCCCGCCTGGATATGGGCAATGTCGAGCTGACCGTTTGCCGACATCCCCAGCGCTGCCATCGACTTGTAGGTTTCGATCAGCTCGTCCGGACGAACCTCGGATGGGAGCTGCCGGTACTGCTCTTCGGCTTGCGCCACCGCCGCGGCGGCGCGGTCGTAGACGAACTGCTCGAGCGCCTGTTGCGCTTCCAGCATCTTCGTTTCCGCCAGGTCGCCGATACGCGCCTGATCCTTCAGATCGGCGACTTCCGCCGCACGAGCCGGGTCGTCGATATCGCGCAGGAGTTGCTCAGAGATCTCCAACGCCTGGGATGCTGCCTGGAAGTTGCCACGAGCAAGCAGGGTGCGCGCCGGTTCCAGATCGAACCCACTCATCAGATTCCAGCGCCAGTCGCCGGACGCCCAGGCGGGAATGCTTTCCTTCCACTGCCGTTCGATCTGCTGAGCGGTGAGCGGCGCAAAGGCGACATTCATTGCCGCCCGCCAGTCACCGGCGGTGTTCAGCTCGTCCAGGAACGCCCAAAAAGCCGGCAACCCCTGATGCCTGATCAGGAAGGCGACCATCGCGTAGCTCTGCGCCCGGTCGAGATCGTCGTTCGTAAACGGCGCCGGCCGGTTCAGATTCGACCAGGATGAAAGCTTCCCATCGTGCGCGGCCGCCTGCACCAACGCCGCCAACCGCGCCTGCACCGGCAGATTCGGCCGTTCCACATATTGGGCAAGGCCCTCGTCGAATCCACGTGGAATGGCAAATCCGGAGGCCCAACCGGCAACGACATGCGAGAGCGCGTGGCGAAGCTGGTTCTCCGCATCGAGCGGAGTCAGCGAGCGAAACGAGTCATAGGGGAGCAGAATGACCGCGTTTTCCGGATCGGCAATCGCAATCTGACCGTCCAACTCGGTCCGATCGATTGCTTCGACCCCGGTTTGGTAGTCGGCAATCTGACCATAGATCTCGACGACGATCGGCTGCGATGGACGTTCGAGATTCAGGAAGAGGAGGAGCTCGTCGAGACCGGTCGAGAGGACGTCTGACCAAGCGACACCGAACTCATCAGCCGTGGTCCCAGCGCCGTCCTGCACCCGAATGGTCAGCTCATCGGATACCACGAACGATTCCCAGCTGCCGCCAGCCCCATTCTCCTGCGCGGAAACGAGCCCAGACGGCAGGAGCAGAAGCACTATGAGGACAAGAACGATGGAGCGAAGCGGCCGGGAGGTGGATCGAAACATGGGCGAATCCGAAGTGAAGAAGAAGGCGCACGATGCCAGCGAGCTCGTGTCCCCGGAAACAACGGGCGAATTCGGGGAGCTGCGACATTGGCCGGATCGATCGGGAACAGGTTCGGGTGTTGTCGCAGTCGATGGAAATCAGTCTATCTGACCCGGCAAACGGCGGCTAGTCCTTGAAACAGCGCCCAGAGTCCAGAGCAAACCCCAGGAACCGACACGCTGGGTACTGGGCACTGCGCCAATACCCACCGAACACGCTCCGAGACGTCCCTAGATCAACCCCCGGCGGAACCCCGCCGTAACCGCCGATGCGCGGCTGTCGACACCGAGCTTGGAGAAGATATTCGCCACGTGGGTGGTTGCCGTGCGTGGACTGATGAACAGCCGGTCGCCAATCTCCCGGCTGGAGAGCCCCTCCGCCATCAACGCCAGCACTTCCAGCTCCCGCGGGGAGAGAATGTTCGGCTTGGTATTGACCGGGAACCGATTTGCGGCTGGGCGGGGCACGGGCGCCGTCCCAGCAGCTCGAGCAGTCTTCCGTCCCCCGGACGACGCCAGCTCCTGCAGCTCGACGGCCCAGGCCATCAATTGCTCCATCGTTGCCTGCCGGCCGTCTTCCCAGGCCTCCGCGAACGCGGGATCGCGCAATCGTTCCTCGAGCGTATCGCCGTCCATGAGGGCTGGGTCAATATATTCCTGGAGGCGTAGTCCGATCGACTGGCGGATATGCTCCGCCGAGGCATGGAATCGCGTTGCCGCGAGTTGATCGCCGAGCAGCGCGGCCAAACCTGCCAGGGTCAACCGCGTTTCCGCCTCGCCCCAGGGATCGCCTTGCCGGTGCGCCGGTTCGAGACAGGTCACCAGATCGGTGACCGCCTGCGTATAGTCCCCTCGATTGCGCGCCGCGATCGCCAGATTGATCAGTGCGGTCACGATGCCCCATTCGTTTCCCTGGTCCTGCCAGAGTTCGAGCGCCGACCGGAAGCTCGCTTCGCTTTCCGCATGTTGCCCGATCGCGGCCAGCTCGATACCCAACCGATTGAACGCGAAGGGCACGCGCGGACCGGCGCCGGTTGCGGTCATCGTTTCCAGCGCGCGCCGGGCCGAGGCCGCGGCGGCCTCGTGCTCACCCTTCCCGCCGAGAATGAAGCTCTCGAGAAAGTCGACCTGTCCCTCGCGGCTCGCTTCGCCGGATTCGGCAACCAGAACGCGGCACTGTTCCAGATAGGGACTGGCTCCATCCGGATCGCCCTGCATCCCGGCCAGAAACCCACCACCGTAGAGCGCCTGCAATCGATCGTCGCTTGGCTCATACGGCGCCGCGTCGAGCGCCTTCGCGATCCAGGCACGGCCATCGCTCAGATATCCACGTGTTTGCCAGTACCACCAGAGCTTGCCTGCCATTTGCAGCGCGAGCTTGGGCTCGTGCTCGATCGCCCAGTTCAGGGCCGAACGCAGATTGTCGTTCTCCTGATCGAGCCGGCCGACCCAGCGGTAGGCCTGGGGACCCCAGATATGCTCATCGGCCCGTTTGGCCAGCTCGTAAAAGGCGTGGGCGTGTCGCTGCCGGTAGGTATCAGTCTCACCCGAAGCATCCAATTGCTCGAGTCCATACTCGCGCATCGTTTCCAGAACGATGAACCGAGCTTCCGATTCGGACGATCGATCCGCCAGCACCATGCTGGTATCGACGAGCGACGCGATCGACTCGAAGAGCTCGAGCGGATCGCCCCTGTCACCGGAGTCGAAGGATTCATCACCCAGTACGCTGAACCCTTCGACGATCGCCGCCTCGTCCAGGTTGAATCCTCCGCAAAAGACACTGACATGACGGAAGACAGCCTGGTGTTCGGGCGAGAGCAGATCGTACGACCAGGCAATCGCGTCGCGCATCGTTTGCAGCCGGGCCGGCACGTCACGCGGGCCGCCCGTCAAGAGCTGCAATCGATTGGAGAGGCGGGAAAGCAATGCCTGGGGAGAAAGAATCTTGGTTCTGGCCGCGGCCAGCTCGAGAGCCAGCGGCAACCCATCGAGACGCCGGCAAACCTCGGCCACCGCTCCGGCGTTTTCCTCCGTGAGCTCGAAGGTATTGCGCACCGCCCGCGCCCGGTCGACAAAAAGCGCGACCGCATCATTTTGCAGAAGCGCCTCCGGCGTACGGGTGTCCTCGACGGAGGGGAGGGGAAGCGGCGCCAGCAGGTACTCGTGCTCGGCGGTGATTCGCAACGGCGCCCGGCTGGTCACGAGCACCACCGGTCCCGTGGTATGCGCCAGAAGATCGGTCATTGCACGCGACGCACTCAGCACATGCTCGAATCCGTCCAGAACCAGCAGCATTCGCTTGCCATCGAGCCGTTCCTGCAAACGGTCGAGTACCGGAGCATCGCGATCTTCACGCAATTCCAGTCCATTGGCCAGGAAGGGAAGAACGAGCTCCGGATCGCGGACGGATGAAAGCGAAACGAAAACCACGCCATCCGCAAACGATGCTCTCAGATCGAGATAGAGCTGAGCGGCCAGGCGTGACTTACCAACGCCGCTCGGCCCCGTGATGGTCACCAGGCGAACAGATGGATCGACCAGCATGGCCGAGAGCGCGGCACGATCGTCCGCGCGTCCGAAAAAGGAAGATCGCAAGTAGACGGGCTCACCCCAATCGACTCCGGGGTCCCATCCCTCACGTGTTTGCGATGACATAACGGCAGTGTACTTTCCCCCCAAAGCCCCGCGACCACCAGAAAGTATCTCATGGGATGGGGGAGGAGTTGAGAGTTGGGGATCAGGAGTTAGAGCAGATCTCATAAAGGTTGACCCTGGTCGTGGATCGGGGGTGGGTAGCCACAATGCCGATACCAGGCACAGGCATGGGCGGCCGTGACGGAGGTAAAGCTGGCGCCGATCTCGGTGACCACGTCGTCGAAGGTGCGCTTGCCGGTGGCCCGCAGGTGGGTTTTGAGCCGGGCGAAGGTCAGTTCGATGGGATTGAAATCAGGCGAATAGGGTGGCAGAAACCGAAGGGTGCAGCCGGCCGCGGCCACCAGGGCCTGCACCTGCGCCCCGCGATGCACACTCAGGTTGTCCAGTACGATGGTGGTCCCGTGCGTCAGCCGCGGTAACAGGTCGGCGGCCAGCCAAGCGCACAAGACGTCCCCATCAATCGCTCCGGCAATGGCCAGCGAGCTGACGATGCCCGCCGGCCCCAACGCTGCCAGACAGCTCACGTTCGGACCATGATTGCGCGGCACCGCGCCCCGGACCCGTGTTCCTTTGCCGCTGCGTCCGTAGGTGCGGGTGAAACTGGTGTGCGTGCTGGTTTCATCGAGGAAGATCACCTGGCCGGTCCGCCAGGTGCCAATCTCGGTCTCCCAAGCGGCCCGGACGACCGGATCCTGCTCGGTGGCGCTCAGGGTCTTTTTTTTCGGGTCAGCCCGTGGCGCGCTCAGAGCCGCCCCATCGTGGTCGAACTGACCGTCACGGGCGTCGTGGCGCAGAGCTCGGCTAAGGTCAGATCCGGATCGGCCTCCACCTGTGCCACCAGCGCCGCTTCTTGGGGCGCCGTCAATCGGCGCGGACGACCGGTCGATTGTCGTGGCTGCAGCGACCCGGTGGTCGCCTGCTGGGTTCGCCAACGATAGCGGGTCTTGCGACCGACACCAAACAGAGACGCGACCTCGGCAACTGACCGGCCTGATGCCACAGCCTGCAGTGCCCGTTCACGGAGGTCCACCGAATACGCGCGAGGCATTGCCCAGTTCACCAGATCCGTGCCGCTGTGTCAACCTTTTCGCGATTCGCTCTAGGGGGGGGTGGGCTTGACCGCGGTTGGTGCGAGGCAATAGGCAATATGCAATAGAAAGTTCCCAGATTGAAATCGGCGTGTTGGGGAACGAGCGGGCAGATACGCCCTCGGCTACGATCGACGGCGCAAGATATCGTTCCTAACTCCTAAATCCCAGCTCCTAGCTCCCCGACAGCGTCACATCACCCGGCGGTCGGCCAAGTCCTCGAACCGGTGTCCGCGCCAGACGGGGATGCCGCAGAAGCGCTCACCTTCCGGGCAGGTTGGCATCGACCCGGCACGCGAGCGCATGACACACGGCGGACCGTCGACGAACCGGCCGATGATCGGGAAGTGCTCCCGCATTTGACCCACTTCTTCGACCGCGGTCGAGAAGATCTCGCGCTGCGCGTCGAAACAGAGCCGTTTCACCCACTTCCAGTAGTAGTTGAGCAACGTTCCCGTTTCGTAGAACCGGACCCGATGACTGTTCGGGAGCAGATAGAGACTCCACTGCGGATCGACGCCAACATCGAGGAGCGCGTTCTTGGCGTTCCAGAGCGCAGTCACTGTTTCGGTGTACTCCTGTAACGCCTCCGGATTGCGCTGGATCGCCCAGGGCACCATCACGTCCGGTTGGCGACGCTGATGCGCCAAGAGCATCGGGCTGGACGACAACGTGCCCCGGTGCCGCTGGTTCTGCGCATCCTCGGCTCCGCTGATCCGTTTCTGGAAGGTGAACGGAACGTGATTCATCGTCTGCATCAACTTGGAATTCATGCCGAGGAACAGCGGGTGCCCGAGATACGGATTGAACCGCGGATCGAGCACCTGGGCGATCGCATCCTGATCGTTCAGCTCGGTGGACGCGCGCGCCAGCACGGCGCGCACCGCATGTGCCATCGTCGCTTCGGCATTGGCATCGAATCCCGCCAGCCGGCTTTGCTGGAACGGTTGCAGAGCAGCATCATATTCCTGGAAAAACGCCTCGTTCGGGACCTCGGCCAGCGACTCGCGCCACGATTCGAACGCGCGTCCCTCGACCGAATCGTGCACACCTAACTGGCGAAGATCGAGGGGCGCGTCGGGCGCTCCCAGAAAGTAGGGGTCGACCGCCAGGACCTCGGCGACCATCCGGTCGACGATGTACCGCACCTCGGCGGGCGCATCCGGCTGATTGGCCAACACGTGATAGCGCAGCAGGGTCAGCCCATTGACCGTGTGATAGAGATGACTCGGTGTCGCCAGCGGCAGAACATAGCGCGCAACCTCCTGGGCACGCTTCTGTACCGCGGCATCGAAGCGGGCAACCGCCTCGGGCGTGCGTCCCTTCGAGCGGGCAGGGAAAACACGCGCATAGTCGGCTGCCAGGTCGGGCGTCAGCAGCTCGACCAGCCGCCGGTAGCCCCGCAGACTCCGTTCGATCGCCGCCGCATAGACATCCTGTTGCGCGGCCGGCAGATCGGGAATCAGCACCGTCTCACCGGTGACTTCGCGATACCGCTGGGAAACCTGCTCCGAATTGAAATACGGATGCGAATGGAAGAATGACCAGATCGCCAGGCGCGAGACATTGTCCAGTACAAACGTAAAGCTGGCGTGCTGCATCGTCGTGTGATGGCCAGCGGCGAAGAGATCGCTATACAAACGAAGCGCCCGCGCCTGCCGGCCCTCACGTTCCGCCAGTTTCTCCTCGGACAGTCCGTCCGGGGCCGGTCCGATCAGCTTGCGAACGTTTTCCGCCTTCGCGGGCTTCCCTCCATAACAGGACCAGGCGGCCGCGATGGCAACCGAGAAGGGATGACTGGTCGATTCGTCGCGCAGCAGGGTCACCTTTGGCGCCGCGCCCACAAATGGCGACACGGGATCGAGCGGCGTGGCCGGTGGGAGCTCCACATCGGCTCGGATCGGGACTGGTTCGTTGGGGGCACGGTTTGGGAGGCTCACATCCACACTCGCATGAACTCGTTTTGAACTGTTATCTGCGGGAGGACGGTTTGTACCCGGAAGAGGGGAGCTCACCGGCCCACAGAGTGTACGTACACTTCCTGGAAAGAATCAACCGCCGGCACGCCCGCCCGGCGTCATTGTCCGCATCCGCGGACTGCGATTCGATAAGTATTACCTTCGACCGCAACACCGGAGGGAGCGGCACGACCGGTCGTAGCTCCGGTCGTCTCCGTCCGGAGATCGCGCGTCAGCGCGATAACGACGGAGCCAGCAGCCAGGCACCGCAGAATAGGCGTTCGGGAACGAGCGGGCAGACACGCCCTCAGCTACGACCGGTTGCGGTGGAGGACACCGTCCCTAACTCCTAAATCCCAACTCCTAGCTCCCCAATAACTCCCCAAATCCATCACGCTGGATACGCCGTCTCGTCCGCCAGGTTAGCCTCGGCAGCTTCGATCCGGCCGGGAGTCTCCATCGGTTGCGGATTGCGCAGGAGCAGCGCCAGCAGGGAGGCAATGCCGCACGCAATTGCTCCAACCGCGAAGGTATTGTGCAGTGCCTGCACGAAGGCTTCCTTCAAGGCATCCATGACCGGAGCCAGCTGCTCCACCGGCAGCATCGCGGCGATCTGATCGAAGAGATTCTGAGCGGCCAGATCGGCAACCGTTGATTTTGTCGCCTCATCGAGATCGATCGGAGCCAGCTCGGTGATGGCGTGCGAGCCGATGCGGTTTTGCAGCACCGATCCGAGAATGGCGATTCCCAGCACCTGCCCGATATTCCGCGTCGTGTTCAAAACCCCCGACGCGCTCCCGGCCACACGCGCTGGCACATCGCGCATGGCCGCTGCCGTCATCGGCGAGAAGGTCATTCCCATACCGATCCCGGTCACGATCAACCCCGGCGCAATCGACCATTGTGTCGTACTGGTCGATACCAACCGTATGATGAACACAATGCCCAAGGCCATGATGGCGGTTCCGGTGAAGAGGAGCCACCGCGCCCCAATGCGGTCGGACAACCGGCCGGCAATCGGAGCGCCAACCAGGATCATGATCGACATGGGCGTCATGGTCAGCCCGGCCTTGATCGGGGAGAAACCGAGTACCTCCTGCAAGAAGAGGGTCATGGGGAAGAAGATCCCCAGCATCCCGAACGAAACCACCATCGCGATGATGTTGGAAACCGTGAAGTTTCGGTTTCCAAAGAGCTCGATCTTGACGATCGGATCGGCTACCCGGCGCTCCCACCAGACAAAGAACCCGAGCAGCGCCGCGCTGGCGATGAACAGGCCGATGATCTTCGGGCTGGTCCAGCCGAGCCGGTTCCCCTCGATACAGGCGAACACAAGACAGAAGATGCCCACGCCGGAAATGACCACGCCGGTCCAGTCGATCTTGCGGCTGGCAAGGGGGTCGGTCGATTCCGGCACGATGCGATGCACGAGATAGAGCGACACGAGTCCAACC
>JAMLHN010000064.1 GCA_023957115.1 Thermomicrobiales bacterium | reverse complement strand
GCACCGCCTCATACGCGGCGCTGACCGGCTCGTACCTGTTCAGCCGCATCGCCTCCCGGCATGTGAATTTCGCGCCTGGTTCCGAATTCAAGTATTACGAGCATTTTCTGACCCCGGAATCGCTGGTGATCGCATTCTCCCAGAGCGGAGAGACCGCGGACATCATCGAAGCCATGCTGGCGGCGCGCACACGCGGATCGAAGATCGCCGGCGTGGTCAATGCCCCCCGATCGACGCTCGGCCGCATGGTCGATCTCAAGGTCGATCTGCTGGCCGGGCCGGAGCAATGCGTTCTTTCGACAAAGGCGTATACGGCGAAGGTTGCCGTCCTGCTGATGACGGCGCATGCGATGGCCGGCACCTCCGAGGTGGGACAGGAGCTCGTTTCGGCGGCCGCCGCTGGATTGCGCGAGATGCTCGCCCCGAGCTGGACCGATCGGGTTCGTGAGGTTGCCGCTCAGATTTATCGGGCCGAGCACGCGTTCGTCATTGGACGGGGCCTCTCCTACCCAACCGCGCTTGAAGCCGCGTTGAAGATCAAAGAGGTTTCCTATATCCATGCGGAAGGGTTTGCGGCCGGCGAGCTCAAGCATGGCGTCATCGCGCTGGTGCAGGACGACACGCCGTGTATCGTCTACGCTCCCAACGATGAGACTCGAGCGGACGTCTTGTCCGGCGCGATGGAGCTAAAGGCGCGTGGGGGGCATATCATTGGTATCGGACCGGTCGATGATCCAGTGTTCGATGCGTGGCTTCCCACGCCGGACGTTGGAGACGCTGCGCCACTGGTGCAGGCCCTCCCGGCCCAGATGCTTGGATACCACGCGGCGTTGTTGCGGGGAAACGACCCCGACAAACCGCGCAATCTTGCCAAGAGCGTCACAGTGAAGTGACGCCGGAGGAACACAATGGAATTCGTCGATACGCATTG
The DNA here is from genome assembly GCA_023957115.1 of Thermomicrobiales bacterium. Classification (GTDB taxonomy): domain Bacteria; phylum Chloroflexota; class Chloroflexia; order Thermomicrobiales; family UBA6265; genus JAMLHN01. The sequence continues at coordinate 10,697 of JAMLHN010000064.1, read as the reverse complement.
TCACCTCGATGACGATGCGTTCGCAGTTGACCTTGCCCAGGTTTTGGAGAACGCCCGCAGCGCGGGAATACGTCGATTCATCAACATCGGATACGAGCCGGAAAGCTGGGCGCGCACGCTCGAGCTTGCGGAGCGCTACCCGGACATCGACTATGCGTTGGGGATGCATCCCAATTCCGCCGATCGCTGGAATGTCGATACGGCAAATGAGCTTGCCGACCTGATCGAACGACACGGACCGGTGGCGATCGGCGAGACCGGTCTCGACGACTTCCGCGAATGGGTTGACCGCGCCTCCCAGTTAGCGGCATTTCGCGATCAGCTCGAGCTCGGCCGGCGATTTGGATTGCCGGTCGTCATCCACATGCGCGGCGACGTCGAAGAGAAGATACTGTCCACGCTGTCATCGTTTCCCGACGTCCGTATCGTCTTCCATTCGTTCGATGGCTCTCCCGAGCTTCGCGACTTCGCGGTGGCGAACGGTCACGCGATCGGGGTCGGCGGTCTGATGACGAAGGTTGCCTCGCGCGCGTTGCGTGAGACGTTGCGGTCCGTGCCGTTGGAGTCGATTGTCCTGGAAACGGACTCGCCGTATCTGGTGCCGCGGGGGATCAAGAACCGGCGCAACACACCGGCCAACATCCCGCCGATCGCCCGCGCGCTGGCAGAGCTCCTCGAAATACCGGTAGAACAGGTGGCGGCGCAGACATCGGCCAACGCCCGCCGCGTCTTTACGTCCGCGCAGTTTGCCGCGGTCGGAGATCCATCGTGAACAACCCCAAACCGCACCTTTTGATCGCGACCAAGAACAGAGGAAAACTCGCCGAATTCGAACGATTGCTTGGAGGCCAATTCACGGTCGAAGGGCTCGATGGCCAGCAGATCGACCTTCCGGAAGAAGGGACCGAGTCGTATCGTGCCAACGCCGAAGCGAAAGCCATCGCCGTTGCCCGGGCAACCGGCCGGTTGACGCTTGGCGACGATTCCGGCATCGAGGTGACCGCACTTGGCGGAGAACCCGGAATCGTCTCGGCCCGATACGCGGGAGAGCCGGTCTCAGATGCCCGCAATATCGAAAAACTGCTCGACGCGCTCGCCGCGAGCGCATCTCCGGACCGCTCGGCTCGCTTCGTCTGCTGGTTGGCCATGGCCGGGCCATCCGGGTTGCTGACGTCGGTCGAGGGAACCTGCGAGGGAACAATTGGCATAGAGCCGCACGGCGCCAATGGATTCGGATACGATCCAATTTTTCGCTTTCTCGACGGACGAACCATGGCGCAGCTTTCGGACTGGGAAAAGGACGACGTAAGTCACCGCGGGAATGCGCTTCGCGCGATTCTGCCGGCACTGGCCGAGGCGACCGGCAATGCTTGAAGTCGCGTCGTACCAGGGCAACACATTTCAGGAATGGCGTGATTGGGTGACGACGGCTGGAATGCAGCCGGTAATCGTCATTGCTGGCTCCCGCGGCAAGACCATCGTGGGCCAGCTCCTCGAATCGATCCTGACGGAAGCAGGTCTCAACGTCGCCAACTGGTCGAGCCACGGCGTCGATATCGGCGGCATCCGGCAACGCGGAGAGCTCGGTCCATGGCAGACGGTCGAGGATCAGTTGGCGACTGGCGAGCTCGACATTGCAATCCGGGAGGTCGACTGGGCGACCGCTACGACCCTTGCAACCGGCCCTCGCCTGCCGATGCTGGCCGTGACCAATGTCTGCGCGAATCGTGAGGATTGCATTGCCGCCGGCGACGCCATGCTGGCCGACGTTGCGATGCCGGCACTGATGACAGCGGTCGTGAACCAGGGTTGGCTCATCCTGAACGGAGAAGATCTCGCGGTATCGGCCGATTTGGCCAGTACGCCGCACAACCGGCTACTGGTGGGACTGGGGCTCGAATCGCCAACGGTCGAAGATCATTTGGCCAGCAGTTTGAATCTTGCCTGGCTTGCCGGCGAACAGTTGATCGTCGTTCATCGAGGGCATGTCAGCGAGGTTGGATTGCGGGGGGACTTTCCCTGCACGCTCGACGGGAAAGCCAACTTCATGATCTTCAATACGCTCATGGCTGCGTCATTGGCGACGGTTCTCGGCATTCCGGTCGATGTCATTCACCGGGCGCTTTGCTCGTACGCGAACGATCCCGGCGTCGTCCCCGGGTCGTTCAATCTCCTTTCGACCGGAAACGCCACAATCATTCTCGATCGTCCTTCCGCATCGTGGCATCTCCGTCCCGTTCTGCGGGCACTGCGCGACGTACATCGGTCGCGTCTCCTGACGGCCTTTAGCGGATTGCGGGGTACGGCCCGAGACGACATTGCGGAGGTTGGCCGGCTGCTCGGCCGAATCAGCAATATCCTGATCGTGAGCGACGATGAGGCTCCGGACGGAGAGCGGATTCAGCTGACGCTGGAGGGGGTACGCCGCAATGCCGTGCCTCCCATGGTGATCCCGGTCGTATCGGAGCTCGAGGCGCTGCGCCGGGCAATCGGCCTGGCTCGGCCCAAGGATGTGATCTACGTGCTGTCGGACAATCCGGCAGCTCTTTGGGAGAGCATTGAGTCCCTGGGACCATTGATTTCACGAAGGGTGCCAACGCCGGCGCTTCCCTAAGCGCCGGCTCCTGTATACATGATCTACAGCGAGTTGCAGAATGGTTGAGACACGCCGCCCCGCATTGTCATCCCGACGAAGGAAGCTCCTCGCCGCGGCGAGTGCCTCCCCCCAGACCGAAGTTCGAGACGGCCCCCAAGCTTTTTGCAAACCGCTGTAAGGTGGAAGCGCCTCACCAGTTGCGCCTTCCGTGATACCACAAGAGTGCGCGGGAATCATGCCGCGATTGCCGCGGCTTCTCCAATCGGTTCGACCCAGGCCGCTCGCGCGCCAAGCAACCGCTCCAGCTCGACCTTGAGCAGATCGCTCCATTCGACCTTGAGCGTTCTGCTCCGCATGGGCAGGATGTCCTCGCCAACACGTACATGGACGACCACTTCGTCATCGCCTTCGTGCTCTCGAAGGACCGCAAGTACATTCTGCATCTCATCGATACGAGCGTTCGAATCCGAGCTATCGCATGCCAGGGCAATGTGTACTTGCTGATTGCTCTGTTTCGGGGCCAGCATTTCGATGGAATCGAAAACTCGCTCACAGATCAACTGCAGCTGCTCGCCTCGTCGATCGACCTTCGCCTCGATCTCGATGACGTTGTCGACTTCCCAGGCGTCCTGAAACGTGGCGTACGTTTCGGGAAACGCTACGAGCTCGATCGTTCCCGTCATGTCTTCGAAATCGAGAATCGCCATCGTCTTGTTGGTCTTGGTCAGAATTCGGCGGGCGGTATTGATTCGGCCGATGATGCGGACCCGATCGCCCGGGAATCGATGCTCGACATCGTTGATCTGTTGCCGCCCGGCATTTCCCACACGTTGCAGGACATCGTTCACCGGATGATCGCTGAGGTAAATCCCCAGGAGCTCGCGTTCCCAGGCGAGCCGCTGCTTGAGCGGGAGATCTTCGTTGCGGGTCATCGACTCGGTCGGTTCCACCGGCTTGGCGATCTGAGCGCCGAGCATATCGAATCCAAGCTGCCCCTTGGCCGCGGCCTTCTGCCGGTCGATCGCTCCCGAGATGGCCGCCTCGAGGTTCATGATGGAGCCTCGCGGTCCAAAGCAGTCGAGCGCCCCACATCGAGCTAACGAATCGGCAACCTTGCGGGAGACCTGCTCCATTCCACCGCCGAACAGAAGTCGTCCAAACTCGCAAATTGCCCGTCCGGTTGCGACACGCGAACCTGTAGGATCGACTCGGCGGCTCCTTTCCCGACATTTTTGATTGCGCCAAGGCCGAATCGAATCTTCTCCGAACCGTCATCCCCAAGCTCTGGCTGAAAATCGAGCGCACTGGCATTCACGTCGGGACCAAGCACTTCGTACCTGAGCCGTCGCACCTGAGCGACATCGGAGACCAGCCGGTCGTGGTTATCGCCATCGGTCGTCATGAGCGCGCACATGAACTCGACTGGGTAGTGCGCCTTCAGGTATGCGGTCTGCGCGGCTATGACAGCATAGGCCGCGCTGTGCGCCTTGTTGAATCCATACCCGCCGAAGAGCGCCATCATGGAAAAGATCTCGTCGGCCAGTTCCTTGGTGAGTCCATGCGCGACCGCCCCTTCGATGAAAGGGGTGCGATACGACTCCATCAGATCCTGCTTCTTCTTCCCCATGGCGCTGCGAAGCCCGTCGGCGTCGGCCATCGAGAATCCCGCGATTGCATTCGCGATCTGCATGATCTGTTCCTGATAGACCGCGATTCCAAAGGTGCTCTGCAGAATTGGTTCCAGATCGGGATGCATATAGGTGACCGGCGCCCGGCCATGTTTGCGGTCACAGAATTCCGCCGCTCCGCCGGCTGGTCCGGGACGAATGAGCGCCATCAATGCGATGACATCGTCGAATGACGACGGCGCAATCTCCGTGGTCATGCGCGTGGTCGATCCACCTTCCAGTTGGAAGACGCCGATCGTGTCGCCTTGCTGCAGGAGCTGAAATGCCTTCTCATCTTCGAGCGGAATTCCGTCGATGGTCAGATTCGGATCTTTGCGACGCGCGAGCTCGACTGCGCGTCCCAGAATCGTCAAGGTCGTCAGACCCAGAAAGTCCATCTTGAGGAGCCCGATCTCCTCGAGCAGGCCCATTTGGTACTGGGTCGTGACTTCGCCCTCGCTCTTGCCGCCCGCGCGCTGTAGCGGAACCGTTTCGATCAGCGGATCGCGCGAGATCACCACCCCCGCGGCGTGCGTCGACGCATGCCGGGCGATTCCCTCGACCTTCTTGGCGTTGTCCAGCAGCTCCCGCAGGCGCTTGTCCGAATCGATGAGCGTGGTCAGCTCGTCGACGCGGTCGAGCGCTTTCTCGATGGTCATCTTCGGCTCGGCCGGGATCAGCTTGGCCACCCGGTCGATTTCATTGAACGGCATGCCCATCGCGCGGCCGACGTCTCGCAACGATGCCCGAGCCGCCATCGTGCCGAAGGTGGAGATTTGGGCGACGCGGTCCTCGCCGTACTTGCTGACGACGTATTGGATGACCTCGTCGCGCCGGTCGTCAGCGAAGTCGATGTCGATATCCGGAAGGGAGAGGCGATCCGGGTTGAGGAATCGCTCGAAGATCAGACCATGCTTGAGCGGATCGAGCGAGGTGATGCCCAAACAATAGGTCACGATGCTTCCTGCGGCGGAACCGCGTCCCGGTCCAACGAGAATACCGTTCTCCTTGGCAAAGCGGACGAAATCCCACACCACCAGGAAGTAGTTGGTCAGGTTCATGTCGCCGATGACGCGGAGCTCGTAGGCGAGCCTGTTCTCCACATCACGGTCGTCGGCATCGTAACGTTCGGCGGCTCCGCTGCGAACGAGATGCTCCAGATACTGGTGGTTCGTATATCCAGACGGAACGTCGAAATCGGGAAGCTGGAACCCTTTGGGCGAGAGGTCGAGCTGGCACATCTCGGCGATGCGCATCGTGTTCTTGAGCCCCTCGGGAAGCTCGCCGAATCGATCCCACATCTCCTGCGGGCTCTTCAGATAGAGCTCATCGGTTTCGGGCTTGAGCCGTTTGGGATCGCTCAGGGTGGTGTTGGTCTGGATACAGACCAACAGCTCCTGCGCCGGAGAGTCGCCTTGATTGCAATAGTGCACGTCATTGGTCACGACGATAGGCAGATCGAATGATTTCGCCAGGGAGAGGAGATCCTTGTTGACCTGGAGCTGTTCCTTGAGTCCATGGTCCTGGATCTCGACGAAGAACCGTTCCCGCCCAAAGATCTCGGCAAGCTTCACCGCGTAGTCGCGCGCGGTATCCGGCCGTTCGTAGAGCAGGTTGTTGGCGAGCGGACCGCCCAGACAGGCGGAGGTGGCAATGATCCCCTCCTTGTGTCGCTCCAGCATGTCGATGTCGACGCGTGGCCGGTAGTAGTACCCGTTCAAGCTCGCGCTCGATGCGAGCTTCATCAGATTCCGGTAGCCCGTCTCGTTCTCAGCCAGCAGCAGCAGGTGATACGACTTGCGCCTCGCCTTGCGTTCGGCATCGGACGCGTCCGGTGGCGGAGGACCGGCTTTGCCATCGGCAAAATACGCCTCCATTCCAACGATCGGGTGAAGCCCCGCTTTCGACAATTGCTTATAGAAGTCGTAGGCCGCATACATCACGCCATGATCGGTAACAGCGAGATGCTGGATTCCCGATTGCTGGGCTTGCTGGATGTACTCAGGGATACGTCCCATGCCATCGAGTAGTGAGTACTCGGTGTGCAGGTGAAGGTGCGCGAAATCGGGCAAGGAATTCTCGGTTTCTAGCGCGGTGCTGACCGCGTTTTCCCAAGCGAGGGGCGCTCAGGACCTGGATTCAAGTGTACTTCTGATAACCGACGCGCTCGAAGAGAAAAAACTGGCTCCGTCGCCGGTCGACGCGGGGGAGTCGAGCCAGGGCGCGGAGCCGAATTCCATAGTCGTGCGTTGCTCAGGCCGCGGCGGAGACCTGGCCCACCGTCGCGAACTGCATGGCGATCCGTGCTTGCTCGGCCATGAGATGCAGCACCTGGCGCATGTTCTCGCGATACTCAGCCGGGAGCTGCTCGTCACTCAGCAGATAGAAGACCTCCCCCAGCACCGGCTCGGCCGAGAGGATCTTGGCAAAATCGCGCGGCAGAAAACCGGCGGCTGCCAAAAGCATGTCGCGCTCGCCCTCGCCGAGGTCCATCGCATCGCCGAGACGATCGACCGCATCGCGCGTTGGCATGCGTGCCCCGCCCTCCAGGCGGCTGACATAGCTGTGATCGAATTCCGCGCGTTCCGCGAGCTTGCTCTGGGAAACACCGCGCCGCTCACGCAGCGACTTCAAAAGCTGACCGAACTCCGTCATTGGTAACCCCCGCTCTGTGACAGATTGGCACATTGCCTGTCTTGGCCAACGATCGCTGCTGCCGCTCGTTGACTGGATGACACCATCCTACCAGCGCCTTGCCCGACCGTCAACGGTATTTTCATCTTATCCACAGTGGACAATCGCAATTGTCGTTATCGATGCGCATAACTCCCGTGCGACGCAATCACTGGCGTATTGCTGTCGATAGCTGTCGTTGACCGGCCTGCGGGCAGAAAATCCACAAGGTCGCCCGGGTATCGACACGGAGCTCATGGCTCATCTGGCGCGTTCTGTGGCTTAATTCGAACGACGTGAATGCACCGCGCGCTCGCGTCTTTCGACAGTCGGAAAGGCTTCTCAAATCACTGCGGGTGTTTCAGCGGCGACCGAGACGATTCATCTCCGTGGAGGCGAGCTTGCAACCAGGCTCCGCGCGCAAATCGCGCTCGCCCGCTCCCGGCTGATCCGGGACGGTGGACGGCCCCCCGTCCTGGTCACGTTGGCCGCGGATCCCAACCCGGCGGCCGATGCCTATCGCGCTTCGATTGCCAAAACGATGAAACGCGTCGACATCGAGCACCGGCCGATCGATCTGGCCCCCGGCGCGAGCGACGAGACGCTCGCCGAGAGGCTCGCGTCATTGAACGGTGATCCGGCGGTCACCGGTGTGCTCGTCCTGATGCCGCTCCCGGAGCGAATGGACGCTGGAATCGTCTCGGAGCAGCTGAATCCACTGAAGGACGTCGACGGGGTCACGGTCATCAATGCGGGACGCCTGCATCTTGGGCTCCCCTGCCTGGCGCCGAGCACGCCGAGTGGTGGAATCGCGCTCCTGGCCCACTACGACATCCCGATGGACGGCGCTCGCGCGGTCGTGGTCGGTCGAAGCAATGTCGTCGGACGCCCGCTCGCCGCGTTGCTCCAGCGACGCAATGCCACGGTGACCGTCTGCCACAGTGGGACGCGGGATCTCCCCGCCTACACGCGAAACGCCGACATCGTGGCCCTGGCCATCGGCAAACCAGGATTCCTGACACCGGACGACATCTCCCCGGGGACGACCGTGCTCGACTTTGGAATCAATGTCGTTGGCGACCGCATAACGGGTGATGCCCAATTCGATTCTTTGCTCGGGGTCGCGGGCGCAATCACCCCCGTCCCCGGCGGAACGGGTCCGATTACCGCGCTGATGCTGGCGCGCAATACGATTGCCGCCGGAATCGCGGGTCTGCACAACGACCTGGATTCGATTCCGCCGTTCGCGCACTGGCAGCAGCTCGACCGCGAAGCGCGGCCAGTCGATGACTGAACGATGACAAAACGGTCGACCGGCCGTGGGCAAAGGCAAAGCTCGTCATCGCGTTGTCCAGCCGGGTTGACGCAAGTGCCTCTGGATTGCTAGGCTTCTCGACCGTTGTCCGGGCCGACGTAGCTCAGTGGCAGAGCAAAGGACTCATAAGCCTTTGGCCGGTGGTTCGAATCCACCCGTCGGCACCGCCTCCCCGGCCTAAACCCCTTCAGGAACAATCCACCCATGGCGCGTACGCGTTCCGTCCGAGCAGGATTCGAGCAACGTTTCCTCCGGCGCATGCGCCTGCTCGGCTTCGAATCAGCAGCCAGCATTGCCGTCGGGTTTTCCGGCGGATACGACTCGCTGGCGCTCGCACTCGCTTTGCGCGCCGTGAGCGCGCCGCTCGACCTGGAGCTGATTCTCGTTCACGTCGATCATGGATTGCGGTCCGAATCGGCAGCTGATGCCCGCCGGTGCGTTCACTTGGCCGACGTCATCGGCATCCCAATCGAGGTGGCGACGGCGTCATCTGGCCCGCGCCACCAGCGTGAGCGACTGGGGGTTGAGGAGGCCGCCCGGCGCGAGCGATATCTGGCGCTCGCCCGGATCGCCGAATCGAATCAGAGCCCCGTCATCGCGTTGGGACATCAGATCGAGGATCAAGCCGAGACCGTTCTGTTGCACCTCGTGCGTGGATCGGGGTTGCGGGGCTTGAGCGGCATGCGCGAGCGCGAAACGCGTGCGATCCCCTGGTGGACCGATTCCGGCGCCGATCCACCCCGCTTCGAAGTCATCCGTCCCCTGTTGCACGAGTCGCGACAGGCGATCGTGGACTATGTGGACAGTCACGAGCTCACCCCAATACACGATCCGACCAACGACGATCGCGTGTTCGACCGCAATTGGATCCGGCATGAAATCCTCCCACGGTTCGAAGAACGATGGCCGGCGGCGCAGAAAACGATCGGCAGGTCAGCGTTCGTTCTGGATCAGGATGTCGATTATCTCGATCAGCAGACAGAAGCGGCAATCGAGACGGTCATTTCGAGTGACCGGACACTCCGTACGGACATGCTGCGAGCATTGCATCCAGCAATCTCGTCCCGCGTGATTCGTTACTGGCTCGAGCTGATCGGCGTCGACGAGATCGGCCAGGACGTTATCGAACGGGTGGAAGCGTTTGCCTCATCTGACAACGAAGCGCGCGTGATCGAGATCGGCCGCGGGATCTCGATCACCGGAGCCGGCGGAGCGCTCATTCCCGTCGAGCAGCTCAGGGCGAACGCGATCGACGAGATGCCGATGGACTCGGGTCGCGAAACCGCCGGCTGGCACGTCGAGATTGTGGATTCGACGACGAACGTGCATGGGATCGCGCACGCACCGCCCGGAGCGCCGTTGAGAGTCCGGACGCTTCGCCCAGGCGATTGCTGGTATGGCACGCAACAACACGTTACCGACGATCTACGCGCCTACGGCATTCACCCGCTGCTGCGGGAGAATCTCCTGGCGATGGTTGCCAACGGAGGGGTCTTGCTGATCCCGGCCATCTATCCCACCATTCGCAGTCGAGTGGATGAGGTTGGCGCAAAGAAGGTAGGAGTGCGGTGGACACGAGTACGGGAAAGCGGAAAGACCGGGGAGTCGAGCGAGTCCTGATCGAAGCGGACGCCGTCCAGACCCGTATCCGCGAGCTCGCGGCTGAGCTCGATGCGATCTATCAAACCGAAACGCCTCTCTTGATCGGCGTGCTGACCGGTGCGGTCACGTTCATGAGCGATCTCATGCGCGCAATGGATGCTGAGCTGAAAATCGACTTCATGGCGGTGTCGAGCTACGGTGACGAGGTCACCAGCTCGGGCGCGGTCCGTATCCTGAAAGATCTGAACGAGAATATAGAAGGCCGGCATGTGCTCATCGTCGAGGATATCGTCGACAGCGGTCTCACCCTTCAATACCTGCTCGACGTACTTCAGCGACGCAATCCCGCTGATATCAAGGTGGTCGCGTTGCTGCGCAAATTGAAGCCGGACGCGATCGCCGTGCAGGCCGATCTGGTCGGGTTCGATATCCCGGATGAGTTCGTGATTGGCTACGGTCTCGACTATGCCGGCCGGTACCGAAACCTCCCCTACATCGGCGTGCTGGATCCATCCGAAATCGAGCTTACCAAAAGTAAGACTGCTATACTTTCCGATACGCCGCCCCTTCAGGATTGATAGTTTCGTCCGGAGATTGGGCTGGCCGGAGGTCCTTGCATGAGTGACATTCGAAGACTGCGGAGCAGCGCGATCTGGCTCGTCCTGATCGCCGCTGTAATCGCACTCTGGTTCCTTGTTGTAAACGACGACGACTCCGTCACGAACAAGGATTTTTCCGCTGTTGCGGCCGACATCTCTGCCGGCGCCGTGCAACGGCTTTCGCTGACCGAAAACAGCAACACCGTCCACGTGTCCTATATCGACGAGGATACGAACGATGCCAA
>JAMLHN010000063.1 GCA_023957115.1 Thermomicrobiales bacterium | reverse complement strand
GCTGAGTGATCCCGCACAAGGGGATCTGGGATTGGTCAAACGGCACCGCGCGCGCCTCGCCAGGCGGCAGGGCCAGAACAGATGCGCTTAAGTTGTAACCATTAGCGTGTCTGCCCTCTCGTGAATTTCGACGCAACAGGGCAGACAACCTCAGTTACGATCGTTTTCTCCGTATCATCCGGTCTCATGTGCCCTCGGCCCGCTGACCTGGGCGGCCAACGGTCAGCAGCAGCACGATCAGGAGCACCAGCAGCGCGCCGAGCTTCGCTTCTCGCGAGGGGAGCACGAGCGACAGGACGCCAAAAAAGAGCGAAACACCGCCGACGAATCCAACGATTCGGCCAACACTCCAGCCGCGCTCCATGAGTCGGTGGTGAAGATGTGACTTGTCGCCGGTCGCCACCGGTTGCCGTCGTCGCGCGCGCGCAATCGTCACCCAGACCAAATCGAACAACGGCAGTCCCAGCACCAGGAGCGCTGTTGCCAGCTTCGCCCCGCCGACGATCGAGATCGCCGCAATCGTCAATCCGATGAAATTCGTCCCGGCATCCCCGAGGGTAATGCGGGCCGGAAACCAGTTGAAGGGCAAGAAGCCGATCAATGCCGCTCCCAGGATCAGCGGCAAGACCGAGATCGTGAATTGAGGGTCATTCCGCGGCCAGAAATAGGTATGCAGGAAAAGCACGATGGCCGCGACAAGCGTCACGGTTGGGGCAAGCCCATCGATTCCGTCGATCCAGTTTATAGCGTTCATCGTGGCTACGAACCAGAGGATCGTCGCGGTCAGGGCAAGCGGCAACGCCAAATGCACCTCGCCAATGAGCGGGGCGTTGAATTGATCGATGGCAATTCCATGCGCCTGCCCGCGCAGGCGGGGCAGCACCATCACCGACGCAACCCCGATCTGGACCAGGAGCTTGGTCGGCGGGCGCAATCCAATCGCATCGTCGACCAGCATCACCAGCACGACGATTGCGCCGGCGAGCACGATCAGCGCAATGCGCTCGACTTCTGCCGGGAATCGCGCAATCGGCAGCGCGAAACTGATCGCAATGCCGGCCCAGAATGCAATTGCGACTGGGAGCCCCCCGATGCGTGGAGTTCGTGCCCCGGAACGGTTGACAATTCCCAATTGCCGCCCGATGGGAATGGTGTGGCGCACGAGCAGAACCGAGCTCGCGATCACCAGAACCAGGAGCGACAGCGCAATCTCAGCGTGGCTCATTGGTCCCTACTCCGGCATGGTGTCCAGGGAGGATGGAACTCGTCGGCGTGCGGCGATGCCGGAACGCCACGAGGCGGACTAGACCGACGGGAGCCCAGGGAGCGGGAATCTGCCCGACACCGAGAGCACCTCCTCATGCGCTCGTGCGAGAACCCGCTCGTCTTCTGGTTGCTGCAGAATATCGACGATCAGGTTGGCCACCCACCGTGACTCGTCGACGCCGAATCCGCGGGTCGTGACAGCCGGGCTGCCGATACGGATACCACTGGCCTGAGTCGGCGGACGAGGATCTCCGGGAATCGTGTTCTTGTTGACGGTAATTCCGACCTTGTCGAGAGCCTTCTCCGCCTGCTTCCCACTGAGCCCGAGTGTGTCGACGTCCAGGAGCAACAGATGGGTATCGGTCCCGCCCGAGATCACCTTCATCCCGCGTTCGACGAAGGTGTCGCTCATTGCCCCTGCATTCTCGATGACCTGTTTGGTATAGGCGCGATAATCGGGACGCAGCGCCTCCCCAAACGCAACCGCCTTACCTGCAATCACGTGCATCAGCGGACCGCCCTGAATTCCGGGAAAGATGGTCTTGTCGATCGGTTTGGCGAATTCCTCGCTGGTCATGATCATGCCGCCCCGCGGACCGCGCAACGTCTTGTGCGTCGTCGTGGTGGTCACGTGGGCATAGGGAATCGACGTCGGGATGAGCCCGGTTGCAATCAATCCGGCGGGATGCGCGATATCGGCAAAGAGATACGCGCCCACTTCGTCGGTGATCTCGCGGAACCGTTCGTAGTCGAGCGCGCGACTATAGGCGCTGGCGCCGGCAATGATCGCGCGCGGCTGCACCTCCTTTGCCCGCTGGAGCACGACGTCGTAGTCGATCAACCCGGTTTCCTGGTCGACGCCGTAGAAGTGCGCTTCGAAGAGACGGCCCGAGAAGTTGACCGCCAGGCCGTGGGTCAGGTGGCCGCCCTCGGCAAGGCTCAGACCGAGGATTTTGTCACCCGGGTCGATGAGAGCGAGATATGCGGCCAGATTGGCGTTGGCGCCGGAATGCGGTTGGACGTTGATATGCTCGGCGCCGAAGAGCTGCTTGGCTCGGTCGATGGCGAGATTCTCGGCGACATCGACATACTCGCAGCCGCCATAGTACCGCCTGCCTGGATACCCCTCCGCATATTTGTTGGTCAGAACGCTCCCGACGGCTCGGAGGACCGCGGCCGAAACGAAGTTCTCCGATGCAATGAGCTCGATGCCAAATCGTTGCCGTTGCTCTTCGTTTCGAATCGCATCTGCAACTTCTGGATCAGCGGCCAGCACATCGATCGCGGTAGTAACCATGAGCGCCTTTCAATTTCCACGAACTGACTCGGTGCAGTCGTCAAGAGCGCCCGCATTGTACCATCGCCCCCACGTTCTCCCGGGTTGTGGAAAGAGCGCGAAGGTGAGGCAATCGGAGGAAACATGCGCGTTTTCGTGACCGGCGGAGCCGGCTACATCGGAAGTGTCGGCGTCGAGAAATTGGTCGATGCCGGACACGAGGTCATCGTTCTGGACAATCTCCGGACGGGGCAAGCGCAATCCATCGAACCGGGCGCAAAGACGGTTCAGGGCGACCTGAGAGACGCCGGTTTCCTCACCGATTTGCTGGCGGATATCAAACCGGATGCCGTGATGCATTTTGCCGGAGCCACGATCGTCCCTGAATCGGTGGTTCGACCCGATCTCTATTTTGGAATCAACCTGATCGGCGGATACAACGTGCTGGAAGCGGCGCGGGCCGCGGGCGTGGAGCGATTCATTGTTTCGTCCACCGCGGCCGTGTATGGCGCTCCGGAAGAGATGCCGATTACCGAGCAAACCGCAACTCGCCCACTCTCCCCATACGGAATGTCGAAGCTGCAGTTCGAACAGCTCCTCGAAGCATATGAAACGGCGTATGGCATTCGGTGGATTGCATTCCGATATTTCAATGTTGCCGGGGCTACGTACAAGCATGGCGAGGACCACCGTCCCGAAACGCATCTGATTCCGAACTGTCTGCTTGCCGTTGCCGGTCGTCGCCCACCGCTCGATCTGTTCGGGACGGACTATCCCACTCCGGACGGCACCGCCATTCGCGATTATGTCCACGTAGACGATCTCATCGACGCACATATGCTGGGTTTGGAGCGGATCGATTCGGTGTCGGGTCCGATCAATCTCGGCACGACCGCCGGTGCGAGCGTGGCCGAGGTGGTCGCTGCTGCCGAAACGGTGACCGGGCAGGAGGTGCCGCGGGTCTATCGCGACCGGCGAGCCGGCGATGCGCCCGTTCTGGTGGCCGATGGCGCGCGCGCACGCGCGTTGCTCGGCTGGGAACCCAGTCGCTCGACGCTCGACCAAATGATCGGCAGCGCTTGGGACTGGATGCAACGAAACCCGAACGGCTATGGCGATCCGACTGATTGAGTCGACGATCGTTGCCGATCTCCTCGTTCAGAGCCCCTCTTACGTGATCGGCTCGTCTCGACCCCGGAAGCTGATGCGGATCGGCGTTCCGATGAAGGCGAATCGCTCACGGAGCTGGTTCTCGATATATCGGCGATACGAGAAGTGGATCTGCTTCGGATCGGAGCAGAAGAAAACGAACGTCGGTGGCTCGATATCGACCTGGGTTCCGTAGAAGAACCGAATCGGTTTGCCGGACTTGCTCGCCGGCGGATGGTTCGCCACCGCTTCGCGCAACATCTTGTTGAGGGCCGAGGTTGGGACCCGCTTCTTGCGTTCCTGCACGACATCGAGCGCCAGCTCCATGACCTGATGAACGCGCTGGCCATACTTCGCGGAGATGAACGTGATCGGCGCGTAGGGCACGAAGACCAGCTCCTTGGCCGCTTCGGTTCGGAACTCCTCCATCGTGGCCGGCCCCTTGTCGATCAGGTCCCATTTGTTCACGACAACGACGATGCCCTTTTTCTGCTCCTCGACATAGCCGGCAATGTGCAGATCCTGTGCCGTATATGGCTCGGTGGCGTCGATGACCATGAGCACGACATCAGAGCGATCGATGGCGCGCATGGACCGGAGCACACTGTACTGCTCGATTCCGGTTTCGACGCGTCCCCGCCGCCGGATGCCGGCGGTGTCGATCAACGTCACCGGCGTGCCGTTCCATTCGAGATGCGTGTCGAGCGAGTCGCGCGTCGTTCCGGGAACGTCACTGACGATGGCCCGTTCCTGCCCGAGCAGGGCGTTCACCAGCCGGCTCTTGCCGACATTCGGTCGTCCCACGATTGCGATTTGGGGACCTTCGAACTCCTCTTCTTCCTCGAAATGGGGGAGCGCTTCGACAACGGCATCGAGCAGATCGCCGGTGCCGGTGCCGTGTAGCGCCGACAATGGGATCGGCTCGCCGAGGCCCAGCTCGTAGAAGTCGTAGACGGAGTCGCGTCGTTCGAGGTTGTCCGCCTTGTTTGCGCCGAGAATCGTCGGCTTGTCGGTCCGGCGCAACATATCCCCGACTTCATAGTCTCCCGCGGTGAGACCCGATTTCGTGTCGACCATGAAGATGATGACGTCGGCCTCGCTGATGGCGCTGCGCGCCTGATCCCGTGTGCGGCGTGCGATCTCCGCCACGCTCGACGCTTCGATCTCCTCTTCGTCCTGGAGACCACCCGTATCGACCAGGGTGAAATCCATACCGCGCCAGTCGGTCGTGCCGTAGACCCGGTCGCGTGTCGTACCCGGTTCGTCTTCGACGATGGCGACACGTTCTCCAATCAGTCGATTGAAGAGCGCGGACTTTCCGACATTCGGCCGTCCGACGATCGCTACGATTGGCTTGGACACGGTCTCTTCCCTCGGCTTCGATCAGGAAACTGCCGATTCGCGGCCAGATTGCGAGTGTTTCCCGCGTTTTCGTGACATATCAAAAATACCGGCCCCCATCGGCCGGCAGCGCCGGAAGTATACGCGAAGGCTGACGAGCGATCAGGCGACGGTCGCGCGGACGATATCGACGAAGCGATCCATTCCCTCACGAGACGTCAGCTCAGTCGTGGCGACCAGGAGCGAATTTGCCAACGCATCGTCCACGGCGCCCAGATCGTATCCTCCGATGATACCGGCTTCCAACAACGCCGCATTGATCGCGGCCGCCGGAACCGGGGTCGTCAAGGTGAATTCGTTGAAGAACTCCCCACCATTGGCCACGGAAACCCCGTCGATCTGCGCGAGCTGATCCGCCAGATAGTGGGCGTTGTTATAGGACGCGCGGCCGACCTCCCGAAAACCTTCAGGACCAAGAAGTGACATATAGATGGTTGCCGCCGTTGCCATCAATCCCTGATTCGTGCAGATATTGCTGGTCGCCTTTTCGCGACGGATGTGCTGCTCGCGCGTTTGAAGCGCCAGGACATAGCCGCGCTTGCCTTCTTGATCGGTTGTCATGCCGATCAGACGGCCCGGAAGCTGCCGGACGAATTCCTGCTTGGTGGCAAGCAGGCCCACGTAGGGGCCGCCGAAGCTCTGCGCGACACCCAGCGACTGTCCCTCGGCCGTGACGAAATCGGCCCCAAGCTCCCCTGGAGATTTCAGCAGCGAGAGCGGCACCGGATACGTCGCCACGATCAGGTACGCCCCCGCTTCGTGCGCGGCATCCGAAATGGCGGCGACATCTTCGATCGTGCCGAAGAAGTTCGGGTACTGAATGACGACCGCCGCCGTGTTGTCGTCGATCGCGGCGGTAATGTCGGCAACCGAGGTCGCGAGCCCGTCAGTGGGAACGGGGAGATTCTCCATCTCGAATGTCGACCCGGCTGAATAGCTCTCGATGACGTCGAGATAGTTCGGATGAAGCGTTCCGCTGAGAACGACCCTGGACTTCTTCTTTGCGGCCGTGACCGCCATGTGGACCGCTTCTGCGAGCGCCGTGGCACCGTCGTACATCGACGCATTCGCGACGTCCATCTGGAAGAGGGCAGCGACCAGCGACTGGAATTCGTAGATGATCTGCAGCGTTCCCTGCGCGACTTCCGGCTGATACGGGGTATACGCGGTAAAGAGCTCGCCTCGCAGAAGAAGCTGCGATACCGTTGCCGGTGAATAGTGTCGATAGGAGCCGGCGCCCAGGAACGAATCGGCGCCGTTTGGAACCAGATTCTTGGCGGCGAGCTTGTCCAAGTAGGCCGCGGCCTCCATCTCGGTCAGTCGAGGGGGCAGATCGAGTGCCGGTCGCCGAACTTCGACTGGATTTGGCTCGAAGAGCTCGGAAAGATCGTCGATACCGATCACCGCCAGCATCTCGCTGCGGTCCTCAGCGGTGTGAGGATTGAAGGCCATCTGGTGCTTTTTCCTTCTGATGACGACTGAGTCGGATTGCCACAGTTACAAGAGTCTAGGGCGTGCTCGAAAACTCGCCGACTTGGATTCGCTCGCGTTGGACCGGCCCGGAATCCGTCCGTTCAAGCCCTGAAATCAGCTTCCCAGATCGTCGCAGGACCCAGGACTCAGGACCTCTTCGAACGCGTCTTAGTGCCCCGCTTCGGTCTCCAGGAACGTCTCGTACGCCGCGACGTCCATGAGCGCATCCAGCTCGGCCTGATCGGCGAGCCGAACCTTGATCAGCCACGCATCTCCGTACGGCGACTGGTTGACCAGCTCAGGTGAGCCGATCGCGGTCTCGTTGCGCTCGACAACTTCGCCACCAAGAGGGGCATAGATATCGGATGCGGCCTTGACCGACTCGACCACGCCGAGCGGTTCCCCGGCAACGATGGAATCACCGACCTCGGGAAGCTCCAGATAGGTGATATCGCCGAGTTCGTTCTGCGCGTAATCGGCAAGACCGACCGTCGCGAGATCACCTTCGACGCGTACCCATTCGTGCGATTTTGTGTACTGCAGATCTTCAGGCGAAGCCACTGTTCTTTTCTCTCCTATGCGGTAGTCGACCGCGAGCTAGCTTTGCCCGCGCTTGTAGAACGGAGTCTTGACTTGAACGGCCGGCACGGCACGATCGCGAATGATGACATCGATTGGTTTACCAATTCCAGCGATATCCGCTTCGACCAATCCCAGCCCCAGATTGGTTTCGAGGGTTGGTGAGAATGCTCCGCTGGTAACGAACCCAACCTCGCGTCCATCGACACGCAACGGGAAGTGCGAGCGGGGGGATGCCGACCGCCCCTCGATAACGAATCCGATCGTCTTGCGCGGCACCCCGGCTTCCTTCTGTGCAACCAGTTTGTCTCGACCGATGAAGTCGCCCTTGTCAAGCTTCACCGCCCACCCCAAGCCGGCTTCCAGCGGCGTGGTGACGTCGTCCATCTCATTGCCGTAGAGAGGCATACGGGCTTCGAGACGCAATGTATCGCGTGCGCCCAGGCCGATCGCTTCGAGACCGTAATCCTGTCCGGCCGCGTAGACGGCGTCCCAGATGGCGCCGACGTCGGATATATCGCTGTAGATCTCGAACCCATCCTCGCCGGTGTAGCCGGTCCGCGCCAGTCGAACAGGAATGCCATTGATCGCATTCGGCATCCAGGCGAAATAGTCGAGGTCGGCGATCGGGTTGGCAACCAGTGGGGTCATGATCTGCTCGGAATCCGGGCCCTGAATGGCGATCATGCCGGTCTTGTCGGAAATGTCCGTGACGGTCACATCGAGATCGCCGCGCTCGGCGGCCCATCGCTGCATCCAGGCGACGTCCTTTTCCTTGTTCGATGCGTTGACGCAGACGAAATACCCTTCACCTTCGTTGGGTCGGTAGATGATGATGTCGTCCACGACACCACCGTGTTCGTTGGTCAGCAGCGCGTACTGCGCCTTGCCCGGTTCGATCTTCGCGACATCGTTGGATGCCACATATTGCAGGAACGCCAGCGAATCGGGACCGGTCACCTCCACCTGTCCCATGTGACCGAGGTCGAAAAGCCCCGCCTTGCTGCGAACGAGCCGGTGCTCGTGCAAGATGCCCGCATATTGCACTGGCATCATCCACCCCGCGAAGGGAATCAGCCGCGCGCCGAGCGCCACATGCCGATCATAGAGTGGCGTATACAGAACCTCGTTTTCGGATTCGGTCAACGATCTTCCCCATTCCTTCGTACGAGCGCGCGCATGCTATGCCGGCACGGCCTCGCGCTCCAGCACCAGTTTGTTCATATCCATTTCGAGCTGGACCGGCACCGGGTAGTTCCCGGTCAGGCAGCCGGTGCAGAATCCGCCCCCGGGCGCATCGATTGCCCGCAGCAGTCCTTCCAGGGAAAGATACCCAATCGAGTCGGCGCCGATATGCTGCCCGATCTCCTCGACCGACATCCTGGCGGCGATCAGCTCCTCCCGGCGCGCCAGATCGACACCGAGATAGCACGGCCACATCATCGGTGGCGCGTGCACCCGCATATGCACTTCTTTTGCCCCGGCATTTCGGAGCAGGTTCACGATCGGCCGGCTGGTGGTGCCACGCACGATCGTGTCGTCGATCAGCACTACCCGCTTTCCGTCCAATACCTCCGGCAGGGCATTGAACTTCAGGGAAACGCCGATCTCGCGCAGCCGCTGATCGGGTTGAATGAAGGTTCGGCCGATATAGCGATTCTTGATGAGCCCTTCGCTGTACGGAATCCCAGATTGCTTGGCATAGCCGATGGCGGCCGGCGTCGCCGAATCGGGCAACCCGACCACCACGTCCGCTTCGATCGGATGCTCCTCGGCCAGAACGGCGCCCATCCGCTGCCGAACCAGATGCAATCGTTGATTAAGCAGCGTGCTATCCGGACGAGCGAAGTAAATGAGCTCGAAGAGACAGGTCGCGTGCTTGCCTTGTTCCGCGGGGAGATGCGAGACGAGTCCGTTCTGGTCGATCTCGACGATCTCGCCCGGTTCGATCTCCCGAATGAAGGTAGCGCCGACCGTCATCAGCGCGCAGCTCTCGGATGCGACGATGTAGTTGCCGCCGAGCTCACCGATGCAGAGTGGACGCACGCCCTTGGGATCGCGCACGGCGTAGAGCTTTTCCTTGGTCAGGATCACCAGGCTATACGCCCCATTCAAGCGCGGCATCGACTGGCGAAGCTTCATCACCATGTCGTCGCCCGGAGCGAGTGCAATCAACCGGGCAAGCACCTCGCTGTCGGTGGTCGTGATGAATCGCTCACCGCGCGCCTCCAGCTCATCACGCAACGCGAACGCATTGATGATGTTGCCATTGTGCCCAACAGCGATCGGCCCAAGATTGCTCTCGGTTTGCATCGGACCGGCGTTTCGCTCGCTACTCTGCCCGGTCGTGGAATACCGTGTATGCCCGATCGCCGCAAATCCGGGGAGGACCGCCAGATCGTTTTCGGTGAACGCCTGGCTGACCAGACCGAGATGCGTGCGCCGGTGGATGGTCTGTCCGTCCGACGTCGCGATCCCCGCGCTTTCCTGACCGCGATGCTGCAACGCATAGAGACCAAAAAAGGTGATGCGCGCGACATCCTCGCCGGGCGCATAGATCCCAAATACGCCGCACTCTTCATGCGGTTTGTCGTCGAGCAGACTCCACAGGTCGACCGATTGTTCGGAATTCACGCGTTCTCTTTCCTGTCTCAGGCAGCTCCGGACGTTTCCGGAAGATCGAATGCCCGATCGAGTGCGGCACGAAGAACGGATAGATCGATAGTTTCGACACCCAGGTCGAGCTGATTGCCCCCGGTCTCTCCCAGGAGCTGGAACGGAACGCCCGCTTCGGCGAGTTGCGTTTCGATGTCGTCTCGGTGTTCCAACGCGCAGCTCACGACAATGTCCGAAGCCGACTCACCGAACCACGCTTCGTCGACGCGCGTCGAACGCTTAAGTATGACCGAGCTGTCAATCCTGGCCCCGATACCGGAGATCGACGCCATCTTTGCCAGGGCAACGGCCAATCCACCCAACGAGACATCGTGCGCGGTCGTGACGCGGCCCGTTTCGATGAGCCGTCGCACGGCGCGTTGAGCTGATTTTTCTGCTGCGAGGTCGAGTGCTGGCGGACTGCCGGTCACCTCATCGAAATTGAGATGAAGATACTCGCTTCCCCCCAACGATGGTGCGGCCGCGCCGACCGAATAGATGAGCTGATCGTTGTCCCACTTCATGGTTGCATGGCGCCCCACGTCATCCAGGACGCCGACCACGCCGACTGATGGATTCGGTTTGATCGGTTGCGAGGTCGTCTCATTGTAGAGCGAGACGTTGCCGCCAACCATCGGGACCTCGAGCGCCGTACATGCATCGGCCAGACCCGACACGGCGCGGTCGAGCTGGTAATAGCCCGCCGGTTTCTGTGGATTGCCGAAGTTCAGACAGTTCGTGGCGCCGCGTGGCGTTGCTCCGGAGCAGCTCACATTTCGGCTGGCTTCGGCCACCGCGTGTTGCGCGCCGAGATAGGGATCCAGGTAGCAATAGCGTGGATTGCAGTCGATGGCACTGGCAATCCCCCGCTCCGACCCCTTGATTCGCAGGACCGCCGCGTCGCCCTCGCCCGGAGCGACCACCGTGTTCGTCTGGATCGTGTGATCGTACTGCTCGAAAACCGGCCGCCTGCTGCCCACGTTTGGGGAAGCCAGCAGTTGCAACAACCGATCCCCGATCTGACCCTGCGTTATGTCCGCATGACGGCGCGGATCGGTCGATCGAGCCGCCACGATCTCTGGTGACTCTTCAGCCGTTCGGACATAGGTCGGGCACGCGTCGGTGTAGAACTCGGCCGGAACCTCAGCGACAACGTCGCCGTCATCGAGGATCCGGACCATGCCATCGTCCGTGACCGTACCGATCACCGCGGAATGCAACGACCATTTTTCGACGATTCGGTTGACCTCGCCGGCGGCCTCTGGCGTGACGACCAGCAGCATACGCTCCTGGCTCTCGCTCATCATGACCTCATAGGGAGTCATCCCCAATTCGCGCCGCGGCACCTTCGCGACATCGATTTCGGCTCCCACGCCTCCCCGGCTCGCGATCTCGACGGTCGAGCTCGTCAGCCCCGCCGCGCCGAGATCCTGCATGGCGACGACGGCTCCGGTCCGCAGGAGCTCGAGACAGGCCTCGAGAAGCAGCTTTTCGAGGAAGGGATTCCCGACCTGAATGACGCCGCGGTGCGACGCTTCCGGATCGTCGACCGACGCGAATGTTGCACCATGCAAGCCGTCACGGCCCGTATCCGCGCCGATGAGCATGATCAGATTGCCAGTACCGGACGCTTTGGCGCGGACGATTCCATCCGCATCAACGATGCCGATGCACATCGCGTTGACGAGCGGATTCCCGGAAAAGGACGCATCGAAAAAGACGTCGCCCCCGACCGTCGGAATGCCCAGGCAGTTGCCATACCCGCCAATTCCCGCAACGACATTCTTGAACAGATAGACAGTGCGTGACTGGTCGAGTGGACCGAAGCGGAGGGAGTTCAGAATCGCAACCGGACGGGCGCCCATCGTGAAGATGTCGCGGACGATACCGCCCACCCCGGTTGCCGCGCCTTCATACGGTTCGACGGCGCTCGGATGATTGTGCGACTCGACCTTGAAGACAGCCGCCAGGCCATCGCCGATGTCGATCGCCCCGGCATTTTCTCCGGGCCCCTGCAGCACCCATGGCGCCGAGGTCGGCAACCGCCCCAAAATCGGGCGAGTGTGTTTGTACCCGCAATGCTCGCTCCACATGGAGCCGAACATGCCCAGCTCGACCGGCGTGGGCTCCCGCGTTTCCAGCAGGCGCAGAATGAGCTCGTATTCCTCGTCGCTCAGCGCGACCTCGCGCCACGCTCCGTCCGGGATCTGGCTCGTGGTGACCTCGCTCGCCACTTATGCCCCCACGTTCAGGTATTCGAGCGCGGAGCTCAAGAGCTTCAACCCATCGGTTCCACCCAGAATCGGGTCGGCGGCGCGCTCCGGATGCGGCATCATGCCGACCACGTTTCCGCGCTCGTTGCAGACACCGGCAATCGACCGGACCGAACCGTTGAAGTTCGCATCTGGCGTTACCGTGCCGTCCGGCTCGCAATACCGAAAAACGATCTGCTGGTTCGCTTCGAGCCGATCGAG
>JAMLHN010000062.1 GCA_023957115.1 Thermomicrobiales bacterium | reverse complement strand
GTCGGCGGTTTCGAGCGGGTCTACGAAATCGCGAAAGACTTCCGCAACGAGGGGGTGGACAAGAATCACTCCCCCGAATTCACGATGCTGGAGTTCTATGAGGCATTTGCCGACTACCGTACGATCATGGAACGGGTCGAAGGGCTCGTGCGCAATGCCGCCCAACGTATCTTCGGCGGACTCGTCTTCGAAACGCAGGGGCAGATCATCGATCTGTCGGGCGACTGGCCACGAATCACGCTGCGGCAGGCCATTCTCGATTGGTCCGGCGTCGATTATGTCGCCTATCCCGATCAACCGTCGCTCCTCGCGGCTGCACGCGCGGCCGGTGCCGATATCGAAGGTGGAACGGTTTGGCCTCGGATCGTCGACGAGCTTCTCAAACAGTTCGTTCGTCCCAATCTCATCCAGCCAACCTTCCTGATCGACTATCCGGTCGAGCTCTCCCCGCTTGCCAAGCGCAAGCTGGACGATCCTACCCATGTCGAGCGCTTCCAGCTCTATATCGCCGGTGGAGAGCTCGCCAATGCGTTCACAGAACTCAACGATCCGATCGACCAGTGGAGCCGTTTCGCCGAACAGCAAAAGGACAAAGATGCTGGCGACCTGGACGCCATGCCGATCGACCGGGATTTCATCAACGCGTTGATGTACGGTATGCCACCGACCGGTGGGGTCGGGATCGGGATCGACCGGATCTCGATGATCTTTGCCGACCAGAGCACCATCCGCGACGTCATTCTCTTTCCCGCCATGCGGAACCTGCCAACCGGCGATCTGGACGGTACGGACGACAGCGATGACGGTGAGGACGACTAACCGGGTGCGCTACAATTTGCGCATCGAGGACGTCGTCTCCGAGCTACGGCCATATGTGCTGGGCCGGGTAGTGGAATTCCGGAGTTTCATATGACTGAGCGTTCGAGCGAGTACTACGACAAGGAATTTGGGGTGGACGACGCGGTGCGCGAGCGCACAGGCATCTATGCCTTCGGATTCAACATGGCGTCGTTGCTGGGCTTTTTGGTTCCGGGCGCCATCGTATTCGGTATCGGAGCCATCGGCGGGTTCCTGATCTTCAAGTATCTCTAGGTATTCGTCCTATCAGGATATAGCTGGACCATTGTTCGCGTTTCCTCATCCCCCGCGTGAGGCGCCGCACACCAGATCAAGACGCTCCGCTTACGTGACCTGCGTCGCGCTTCTGGTTGCTGCCTGCCTGGGATTTGCCCCGGCCTCGGCGATGAATCCATCGCCGAGCTTCTACGTCGAATCGACCGGACAGATTCTGGCCGACCCCTTCCTTGGTTTCTGGATCGAGAATGACGGGAACCGCATGCTTGGCATGCCGGTCTCCGACGTTGTCGACCTCGGTGGGCGCCCCGCGCAGTATTTTCAGTACGGCGTGCTGGTCGCCAAAGCCAACGGTTCCGTCAGTCGAATCAAGGCTGGTAGCGATCTCCTCGATGCCTTACGAGGCGATCCAACGATCATCGATGGCCGGCGAACACCGGGACCTCGGACGACACAAGCCGCTCCGCAGCCCGATACGCCCGGGCAAACGAACGTGTCTGGTCTTCCGCCGGCGCCAACCGTCGATGCCGAGCTCGTCCCCTACTGGCAACAATGGGGTGGCGCATCGCTGCTGGGCGAACCGATCAGCCTCGCGTATCGTCATGACGGCATTCGATCGCAGTGGTTCGAATTCGGCAGAATCGACCACTCCCCCACTGGAGCCAGCCTCGCGGAGGTCGGGCTCGAACTGGCCCGCCAATCTCATGCCGCCATGACTCCTGTCGAGCAGGGCAATCTGCCAATCTTCGATCCGACGCGCTTTGTCGATTTCGCCGGCGACGGCGCCATCGCGAACGCCAGCGGCCCCTTCGACCCGGTCCGGCTTCGGATACCGAGCATCGGTGTCGACGCGGAGATCGAAATCACCACCGTCGTCGATGGCGTGATGACGAATCCAGTCGATCCGTGGAACGCCGGCTGGTACGAGTCGTTCTCGCGTCCGGGAGAATGGACCAACACCGTCATAGCGGGGCATCGGGATTGGTGGGGATACGGACCCGTCGTTTTCTGGAAGCTCGGAAATGTCCAGTCAGGAGACAAGATCTATCTCCTGGGAGCTGATAGCGCTGGGGCAACCTATATCGTCGATTCGGTCCAGGTGGTGCCCCGAACGGTCGATCCGCAAACGATCATCACTGACGTCGGCTATGAGGCGTTGACGCTCATCACGTGCGGCGGACAATGGACCGGCACCGAATATACAGATCGAATCATCGTGCGGGCGTACCGCGTTTAGAGCGCATTCCATCCAGGTTGCGACTGCCAGCAAGCAGGCAACGGTGCCAGCCATCCCGGTCGTCCGAGTCCGAGTCAACCAGCCAAGTCTCCAACGTTGAAACGCTGGGCCAGATCCGGCTTGTAATCACCCAGATTCCGTAGGAGATACAGAATCTGGGCAGTGACCAGGACCGCTGGCTACACGATGCGTCTTCCCCAATCTGAAGCTTCCAACACGGGCTAGCGGCAGCCGCCATCGGGCAGGACGACGGTGAAGGTCGATCCTTTCCCCGGCGCACTGTGTACTTCGATCTCGCCTCCGTGGGCGGTGACGATTGCCCTGGCTATGGCCAACCCAAGCCCGGTACCGCCGCTCGACCGCTCGCGTGATACATCGGCACGGAAGAAGCGGGTGAAAATACGCGCCTGGTCTTCGAGTGCGATGCCAGAGCCAGTGTCGGCAACCGAGAACCGGGCGGACTGCCGATCACGCCAGACACGCAGCACGATCGAGCCTTCGGCAGGGGTGTACCGGCGCGCGTTGTCGCATAGAATCAGCATGACCTGCTCCAGCCGATCCCGATCCCCAACAACCTGAACTTCGTCATCCCCTTCGATCGACAGCGCGGGTTCGGGCCCAGACGCCAGCACCGTTCGGACGACATCCTTGGCGACATCGGCCAGATCGACTGGGTGACATTGGATTTGCAGCCCCTCCGGAGCCTCCGAACGGGCGAGGGTCAGCAGATCATCCGTCAGACGAGCCATGCGCCCACTTTCCCGTTTCAAGTCGAGCAAGGAGCGTTCGACTTCGAGGTCGATCTCCCCGCCCCGGTTGAGCTGCATCTCCAGCAAGTCGACATTGCCCCGGATCGCGGTCAGGGGAGTTCGCAACTCGTGCGACGCGTCCGCCACGAACTGTCGCTGGGTATCGAACGAGACCTCCATCTGGCCGAGCACGTTGTTGAACGTAGTGGCCAGACGCGCCAGCTCGTCTGCGGTCGGCGGCACATCGAGACGCTGATCGAACGCCAGTTGCTCGCGCGAGCTGTTCGCGATCTGTTGAGCCCGGTTGACCATCTGATCGACTGGTTTCAGTGCCCGCCCGGCCAGGAACCACCCGGCCAACGCTGCCAACAGCGCCCCTGCCAGGGCAGCTGCGAGGAATTGCCGCTGGAGGTCGGCCAGCATGTCATCGATCTGGATGAGCGGCTCTGCGACGCTGATCGTGCCAATCACATCGCCCTCCCGCACCACCAAGGGATAGGTCAGGACACGGACGACCTCGCCGTCGATCCGCGTGGTTCCGTATCGCATCTGGGTCTCGCGTTGCAGCGTGGCTTCGATGATGGGAATCTCTCGACCGCCCAGGTTTTCCGAGGAGAACAAGACACGGTCTCGAGAACCGACAATCTGGATGAGCTGACTTGGAAACGAGAATGAGGCCGGCGACTGTTCGGAATAGAGCGAGGTGCTTTGACCGCCAAACTGCGACACGACCTGGAACTGATCGATCATGCTGGCAGCGGTCGAGTAGAGGCGGTTGTCGACATCGTGCCGGAGATCTCGTTCCAGCACGCGGGCCACGCCGGCCCCAAGCATGAGAATGATCAGAAAAAGGATAAGGGCGTACCAGGCGGTCAACCGAAAACGAATCGACCGAAAGAACCTGGTGCGCTCCGATCTCATGCGTTTAGCTTACGCAGCACGTATCCGACACCGCGCACCGTCTGGATGACGCGGGGTTCACCGCCGGCTTCGAGCGTCTTGCGCAAGTTTGCGACGAAGACCTCGAGCACATTCGAATCTCCCCAGAAATCGTCCCCCCACACGCGTTGCATGATCTGTGCGCGCGTCAGCACAAAGTTCGGATTGCGCAAGAAATACACCAGTAGGTCGAATTCACGAGGCGTAAGGCGCAGCTCACGCGATTCGCGCGTCGCGATACGCGTTCCCAGGTCGACCTGGATATCGTCGAAGGTCAGGACTTCATGGGGCCGATCGTCCGCCGACGTGGCGCCACGCCGGAGAAGCGCGCGCAACCGAGCCATCAGCTCGTCGAGTGAAAATGGCTTGACCAGGTAATCGTCAGCTCCCGCATCGAGCCCCGCGATGCGATCGGGCACCGCATCGCGAGCGGTCAGCATCAGAATCGGCAGCGACTTCGACCCGCTTTGCGCTTCCGCACTTCGAATCCGCTTGGCGACATCGATGCCGTTCATGACCGGCAACATGACATCGAGAATGAGGAGATCCGGTGGTTGGTTCCGAATCGACACCAGCGCCTGGGCGCCATCGCTGACGTGGGAAACGTCGTACCCTTCGAATGCAAGTCCTCGTCGTAGCAGGCTGGCAACACCCGGGTCGTCCTCTACGACCAGTACCGTGACTGGCCGAACGCCAGTTGTTGTTTCCGTCATCAAGCCTTCCATTTCCCGTGTATTCGACATGGATTGCTCCATTCAAGAGAGTATGCGGGTTCGCGCACAACCCTGTTCGCATCATGGACCGGATGCGGCCGGCAATCGATCGCTCGTTGCACAGCCGCATCCGATAGAGTTGAGCGCTACGGGGCGGTTAGGCGGAACCGCCCCGGTAGTCTCCTATTGAGGAAGTGCGGTCG
Organism: Thermomicrobiales bacterium; assembly: GCA_023957115.1. GTDB lineage: Bacteria > Chloroflexota > Chloroflexia > Thermomicrobiales > UBA6265 > JAMLHN01. The sequence continues at coordinate 7,420 of JAMLHN010000062.1, read as the reverse complement.
GCCGCTCCCCGAGCGTGACATCGACCGTGGTGTTTTGTCCGTTGCGGACCACTTCGAGCGTGACGGTATCGCCCGGCTTCTTTTCGAACAGAATCGTGTCGAGCGCCTCACTAGGATCGATCGACGCATCACCGGCAATCCCGGTAATGACGTCTCCCGCCTGCAGGCCGCCCATCGCTGCCGGGCCGTTCGTCTCGACCTCCATGACCGCCACACCTTGCATCGTCGCCTGAGCCTGGATACCCAGGTACGGTCGCGCATAGTGACCGGTGGCGATGATTTCGTCGACGATTGCCTGTGCAACGTTCGATTCGATGGCGAAGTTGAAACCTTCATCGACGGTGCTGTTGACGTCGCCGTAAGCCTTGGCAACATTGATACCAACCACTTGACCGGCCATATTCAGCAGCGGACCGCCAGAGTTGCCCGGATAGATGGCGGCGTTGTGCTGGATCAGATTCGGCAGGCTGTAGCCGCCGCCCGAGTTGAGATCGCCATCGAGCGCGCCGATCATCCCGTCGCTCACCGTATTGTTGAACTCACCGTACGGGGTTCCAATCGCGACTACTTCATCGCCGGGGCGCATGGTGGAAGAATCTCCCCAGGCTACCGTTCCGGGAACCGAGGCGCCCTCCGCCAGATCGATCTTGAGCACGGCAACGTCCTGGAATGGATCGGCTCCCACCAGTGAAGCGGTTTCGACCGTCCCATCCGAGTAGCGAACCTGGAAGGCCACCGCCCCCGCGACGACATGATTGTTGGTTACGACGTGACCCGCGTCATCGACGATGAAGCCAGAGCCAGAGGCGTATTCGACCAGATTGGAACCCGCGGCTCCGTTCTCGGCAGGAGGGAGTTGGTCCTGGCCGGGCAGCTGCTGATTCGGCATCCCCGGAATCTGCTGCCCTTGCGCCTGCTGCAAGGTGCTCGCATCGACGAACGTCGTGATCGTCACGACGGCGGGATTCGCCGCAGCATAGACATCCGCTACGCTCTGCTGCTGGGCAGCGGCAAGATCCTGGGCGGCAACCGGATTAGGTTGGATCAGCGTGCTAATGGTCCCTGCGCTTCCGGCGCCAAATGCAAGCCCGAAGGTGAGGATGCCGGCGGCCACAAGGCGCTTGGGTGACCATGGTGTCCGAGCAGGGCGTGTTGATCGATCGTGAATATTCTCCATCGCTTTATTGTTCCTCGAAGCCAGAGCTCTGGCGCTTGTATCGTAGAAGCGACGTTGGTGCTCGTCGCGGAACGATCTTTCGGTTCGTTCGCTGATACGAGTGTCTTCGGCCGGGCTGAAGCGAATCTGATCGAACTCTGAATTTTTCGTGAAAACAATCGAGCTCATCCGGACCGGCCGGATGAGCTCGCTGGTTAGGGTTCGCGTTGGGTCGATCTTAGGCGGAACGCGCGTCTCGAATCAGTCCCGGAACATCCGAAGGCCGAAGCGCGACATTGACGCCGGCCGCATTCAACGCGGCGATCTTGCCGTCCGCCGTGCCACTTCCGCCGGAGATGATCGCGCCGGCATGTCCCATCCGCTTGCCTGGGGGGGCAGTCCGGCCAGCGATGAAGCCGACGACCGGCTTGGTAACGTGCTCGGCAATGTACGCGGCCGCATCCTCTTCGTCGGTACCGCCGATTTCACCGATCATCACAATCGCCTCGGTCGCGGGATCGGCCTGGAATAGCTCCAATGCGTCGATGAACGACGTGCCGATGATCGGGTCGCCCCCGATACCGATTGCGGTCGACTGGCCCAATCCAGCCCGGGTCAGCGCATCGACGACTTCGTACGTCAACGTGCCGGAACGCGACACGAGACCGATTGGTCCTCGTTCATGAATGAAGCCGGGCATGATACCCACCTTGGCCTCACCAGGCGTAATGATTCCGGGGCAGTTGGGACCGAGCAGGCGGAGTCCCTTGTCCTTGACATGCCGGTAGACCGGCACCATGTCGAGAATGGGGATTCCTTCGGTGATGCAGATGATGAAGGGGATGTTGTTATCCGCGGCTTCGTAGATCGCGTCGGGCGCGAAGCGCGCGGGAACGAAGATGATCGACACGTTCGGCTGCACCGCTTCGACCGCGGCGGCCACCGTATCGAACACCGGCGCGCCGGCGACAGACTTGCCTGCGCCTCCCGGAGTCACCCCGCCAACGACGGGCGTACCGTATTCCACCATCTGCGAGGTGTGAAACGATCCCTCTTTGCCGGTAATACCCTGCACCAGAATGCGGGACTCAGAATTGACCAGAATGCTCAACGTTCTCTCCTGTCCAGATGGCGGAAATCTGGTTACGCTGCCTGCCCGACCGACTCGACTACCTTACGGGCGGCTTCGTCCATCGAATCGACCGCGGTAATACCGGCTTCTGCCAGAATCGCCTGGCCCTCGGTCGCATTCGTTCCGGAAAGCCGCACCACGATCGGCACGGTCACCTGCACTCTGCCCAGCGCCTCGCGAATACCCTGGGCCACGACATCGCCACGCGTGATGCCGCCGAAGATATTGATAAGAATGGCTTTCACGGCGGGATCGGCCGTGACCAGGGTGAACGCGTTCGCCACCTGGTCGGCCGATGCACCGCCCCCGACATCGAGGAAATTGGCCGGATCGCCGCCGCTCAGCTTGACCGCATCCATAGTCGCCATGGCCAGACCGGCGCCATTAACGATGCAGCCGATGTTGCCCGTCAGCTTGACGAAGGAGATACCGGACGCCTTTGCGTCGATCTCGGTCGGCTCTTCCTCGGCCAGATCGCGCATGTCCTGAATGTCCGCGTGGCGGAAGAGCGCGTTATCATCGAAGCTCATCTTCGAATCAAGCGCCATCACCGTTCCATCGCCGGTGACGATGAGCGGATTGATCTCGGCCAGCGTCGCATCGGTCTCCATGAAGGCTTTGTAAAGCTTCAATGCAATGTCGGCAAACTGTCCGACCTGTTTCGCATCGAGCCCAAGCGCAAATCCGACTTCGCGTGCCTGCCAGGCATGCAGGCCAAGATAGGGATCTGCCAGCACACGGACGATTTTCTCTGGCGTTTCGCGTGCGACCGTCTCGATATCGACGCCACCTTCGGCGCTCGCCATGAGCGAAACCTGGCGCTGAGCCCGGTCGAGGATCACGCCCAGGTAGATCTCGCGTTGGATATCGACCGCCGGAACGATGAGCACCTTGTGAACGGTATGGCCGTTGATGTCCATACCGAGGATCTTCTCGGCGGCGGCTTCGGCTTCGGCCGGCGATTTGGCGAGCTTGATACCGCCGGCCTTGCCTCGCCCGCCGGTATGAACCTGAGATTTAACGGCGACCGCCGATCCCAGCTCTTCGGCAATGGCCTTCGCCTCCGCCGGTGTCTCCGCCACCCTTCCCGCGTTGACCGGAATTCGATAGGAGGCCAGAACCTCCGGCTGCCTGATATTCGTGAACATTCATCGATGGTTGCGCACCTTTGGCTCAAGGCAACACCGGCCGATATCTCGATCACCAACGGCTGTCGATCGACCAGCTTTCAAAACCCCAGCATCCTAACACAGCGTCGCGCACAGCCCGGCCAATGAATCAACCGGTGGGTTGCGCACCGGACCGGACGCGACGCCGCGTTGAATCGGTCAGAGACGGCACGGGATGAAGTCAATGTCCATCGAGAAGACTGTACCTAGCCAAAGGAGCAATTGGCCGTTCAATTCGGCCCATTTGTGGTCGAGACTGTTGACATTTCGATTGACGTGAGATAAAGAATTAAACGACGCATTCAATCGAAAGCGCTGACAGAAGCTGTGCCTTTGGGCAGTGTTTCGCGAACTCGTTTCGGCGGAGTCGTCGTCTGTGTTCTTCTTTTTGTTCAGTCGTGGGTCGCCACGGTAGGAGAGATCTGGCGGAATGAGTGATCAAACACTCACCTGCCGCGATTGCGGACAGCAGTTTATTTTCACGGCGGAGAGAGCAGGCGTTCTATGCCGAACGCGGGTTCTCACCGCCCATGCGATGCCAGTCATGCCGGGCGAAGCGAAAGGCGGACCGAAACGCATCCGGAGGCGGTTATGACTCCGGCGGATACCCGGGGCGGTACCGGCGGATATTCCTCCGGACCACGCCAGCTCTATCCAGCCGTATGCTTTCCTGCCCGGGAGACCGAGGTTCCGTTCCTCCCACGTACCGACAAACCAGTCTACTGTCGCGACTGTTTTCAGGCGATGCGCGGGCAGCAACAACCACGATACTCGGACTATTAGTCCCTGTTCGAACATGTCCCGGGTCCTGGGGGCCTGAGACGAGCGAATACGCCCGTTTGCCGCGGTCGAACCCGTTCCTGCAAACGGGCGTATTCGTCCTTTCCGAACACGCCCCAGCCCGAGCAACTCTGTCGAGATCGATCAGGGCACGGCGGGCAACCTCCGCCGCGCTGGTTCACTCATCGGCGCTATCCACCTGCCGAGCCGCATCCTGCAGCTCGCGGACGTAGCGTACGAGCTGCCAGATTTCCTCGTCGGTCAATGCCGATCCGAACGCCGGCATATCAGTCCCGGCAACCCCCTGCTCGATCCAGTAGTGCAGATCGCCATCGGATTGCTCAACTGCCTGCGGCCGGCTGAGGTCGGTTGTCGTGCCATGGAGATGGACCGGATTATCAGCCCCCGGCCCTCTCCCGTCGGCCCCATGACACGCGAGGCAGTTCAGTCGGTAGAGCTCGCCGGCGTAGGTGAGGTCGGCGGAGGCGTGTACCGGATTCGAGGCGGCGTGATTTGGGGTTATCGGAATGAGGCTGCGGGCCGCGGATATGAGAAACCCGCCCGCAATGAGCATCGAGGCAGCCAGCAAGAAGGCGCTTGGCAAGAGCTCCATCCCGGTAATGCGTCGTAGCCCTCCCAATCCCACAACGACCATAACGACCGCGAGGCCGAGCGCGAGGAGCGTGTGCGAGCTTGCCCGCACCCCACGCCAGCGGTCGTCGACGAGCGCAGTGCCACTTGACGCAAGCGCCGACGTATCGACCTCGAAGGCAACAACGTCATCCTCGACACCTGCTCGCCGCACGGTGATCTCGAGCGTCCAATGTCCAGCGATCCCCATTCGGCCCGCCGGAAAACGATAGCGACCTGGCTCCGATTCGTCAGGAACGGCATCGAAGCGATCGCCGACCGTGGTCCCTGTCGCGGAATCGACCAGGCTCGACTTGACGATCACACGTTGAAGATCGGTCGCCGGATCCACATGCACGACCAATGGCTCCGCCGGATCGCCCGCTAGGATTCCCTCCAGGGTCACAAGGGTGGAGCCAACCGCCGCCTGCTCCGCAATCTCGATTGCGCGGGGCGCTTGGTTCACGGGCAGCGGCTGCGTGGCTGGGAGCGTTTGACTCAAATCTGCCGAAAGCAGCAAGACGACCAGGACCAGCACCAGCTCCAACCCCACGGCGAGTGGAACAAGAACGAGCCGGACCGGGATCGCCTGCAAGACCCGGCGGTTGTAATACGCAACGCCCAGCAGGCCTGCAACCACAGCGACCTTCACGAGAAGCGTCTGGCCGTAATCGGTCTGCGACAATGCTCGGCGGCCATCGACATGCCACCATGCGCTGGCAAACCCCGCGCCAATGACGATCGCGACGGCGACGACAAAACGATTCCCCTGACGACGCAGCCATGCTCGGTCCGCGGCAACGTCGCTGGACGGCTGAAATGCCAGCAAGATCCCCAGCAACCCGCCCGCCCAGACGGATGCCCCAGACAGATGCAGGAAATCGACGAGTCTGGCGGCCCACGCGGCATCCGCCGAGGCGGCATGTCCTGTTGCGGCGGTGGTGACCATGCTTGCCACACCAACTCCGAAGACAAGCCGCCAGGCAATCGGCCGGCCCGTGCGCTGTCCCCAGGCCGCCAGCGCAAGGATCAGGATCAATGCAAGCAACCGAATGCTCCAGCCCCCGCCCCACGTCGTCGCAAGCACCTGCCGCGCTGACTCCAGGCCCAATCCGTGTGGAAGCTCCTCGCCGCTCAACGCCGCCGCGCGTGCCAGGAACGAGAGGACACTCCCGGCCAAACCGAGGAGGGTGGCGACGCCAGCGGTCACCGCGATCGATCTGGTCGATCGATCGCGCTCGGTCGCGGCGAAGAGCGCGAGTCCGGGCAGCAGCACGACACCCAGCAACTCGAGCCATTTTCCGGCAACTCCCCAGGTAGAGTCCGTGCTGGCCGGTTGCCCTATCTGATCCGGGGCGACGCCGGTGCCGGCGGAAAAGGTGATCGCCCCGTTGGATGAATGGTCGTCTTCCGCGGAATGAGCGCCCCAGACCACCGTGTACACGCCTGTTTCCTGATCGTCTGGCGTCGCCACACGCACGACGAGCGTGTAAGGATCCGCTGGATCGAGAGAGGTCTCGTCGAGGGAAACACGAGTGCCGTCCGCACGAAGGAGGGCGATCGAGCTCAGACTGGGATCGACCTGCTCGGAGAATGTCAGGCGCAGCTCGTTCGGAAACACCGCCAGCGCCGCGCCCGCGGCGGGATCGGAGGAGACCAGATTCGCATGCGCGAAGGCTGCCTGTCCAAGGAAAAGCAGGCAGCTCACGACACTAAGGCTTCCGAGCAACGCGCGCAAGCGGAATCGCGGGAGCGCGTTCAAAGCTGCGCCACCCATACGTGAACGGTACACTTGAGATCGGTTGGCTCCGTTCCCGCGATTGGGGGAATCTCGGATCGGATGCAGGGTCCCATGTCTTCAACAACGATCGAGAGTAAAGACAATTCAGATGGTCGGCTTTCCGGGCTTCGTTCGATGTTCAAACGAGGTATGCCCGAGGTCGATTTCGGCGAGGCGGCGCCCAAGGGCGATGTCGTTCGCGAAGGTACACGTGTCCGCCTGCGTCGACATGTGCCCGGGAACCGCGTGGCGTTCCAACGATGGTACGCCGATCCTGAGATCGCGTATCTCCTGCGGCACGACCTCAAACGGCTGACCGAACGACAATCACGCGGGTATTTCGACACGATGATTCTGCCGTTGTCGCTGCAAGGCTACTGCTTTGCGATCCATGACATCGAGTCGGACGAACTCATCGGCTCCACCGCGTTGACGGACGCCGGTCCAGACAATCCCAATGCCGCGCTCTTTCGCATCGTCATCGGCGAAAAGTGGGCCTGGAATCGAGGTTTTGGCACCGAAACGACGCTCTTGGTCCTCGCCGAAGCGTTCGAACGATTGAATCTCGACGAGGTACAGCTCGAAGTCTTCCGTCACAATCCCCGCGCCATTGCCGCGTATCGCAAGGTCGGCTTCGTGCAATCCGGCTCGCACACCGAATATCTCCCTCCCGATGGTAGCCCGTTGCACGTTCTGGAAATGACCGTTCGCAAGCGGGACCTCGCGCCCCCCAACGACGAGGGTTAGCGCTCACCCCAACGCGCCACTCCATA
>JAMLHN010000061.1 GCA_023957115.1 Thermomicrobiales bacterium | reverse complement strand
GCCGGTGAGCTTCGGGCCTTCCGGATCGGAAACGTCGTATTGCCGCAGCTCGCCGGTGCCCCAACACGAGACGTAGAGGAAGCGGTCGTCGAGACTGAGCGCGATATCCGTCACGAGCGGTGGCACAGCCTTGAACGGTTTGAGCGCCGGGGGGAGCTGATCTTCCTCGGCCGGCTCGGCGGGAATCTCGATCACCTTTTGCGCGTCCCAGGTCCCGTCGTCGTTGCGGTTCCAGCGCCAGATTGCCGACGAGAGATCGTTCAGATTGAGCACCGAATTCACGAATCCATAGGGATGGCTTGGGTTATGCGCCGGCCGCAGCTCCAACACGATCTGATGCTCTTTGCCAAGATCGATCGTCTGGGTCAGCGTCCGATTCCGGAGATTCCAGAAGTGCAGTTGGTGACCGTACTTCCCATCGAGCAACAGCTCCGGCTGCACGCCGGTTTCGACCATAGTGGGGGTGCCCCACTCGCTGGTGACCATGGTGTCGTATCCGAGATGCCACCAGAAATCGTAGTGCAGATACTGATCCCCTCGGTCGATCTCCCACGGACCCAGCACGTCGAACGTATCGTGATCGAGCATGATCACGCCGCCCGGTCCGCCTCCGTCCGGGGCTCCCAATGCGCTGATATAGATGCCATCCGTACCGCAATGGACGGTGTGCCCGTTTGCGTAGCCCGACCGCTCGGCCAGCTCGTCTGCTTCGATCGTTTTGACGATGCGCGGCCGGGTGGGATCGGGTCTGGTGTCGATGACGTAGATGCGCGACGACTTCAGCGCTGGAACGATGAGATAGCGTCGCTCGACATGCGGATGCGCCGCATTCGGGCAAAGCATCGAGCTACAGGCATTCCAGCTGAAATGATGCAGCTCGTCACCCGCATAACTCATTTCCACTTCGCCAATCACCGTTCCGTATGTTGTCGATGTCGGCGATGTGTCGACCACGACGATCCCGTCGGGGCGCCCGTCGTCGTTGGGATTGACACGCACGACATAGGCAATCTCCTCCGGGGGAGCCGACATCGCCATACGGGCCGACGGATAGAACGTCGAATCCGGTCGCCAGGTCGTCATGGATTGCACCCTCTTTCGTGGTGTGGAATCAGCGGACAGCGCAGTGTTTCCGGTCAGATCGAGCGGGCCGAGGGTGGTCGCGGCGCCAGCCAGCAGACCTCCTCCGGCAGCGCCTTCCAAGACCGCTCGCCGGCTCAGCCGAAAGCGGTCTCGTAATCGACGGTCAGGTTCCGAGCTCATACCAGGCTCCTTGATGAACACGACGCCGGCGAATCGGAATGGCGTGTAGCACCAGCCGGCAACACGAGCATCAGGGCGCGGTGGACATCCGCACATCCGCTGGCCATGCCTGGATTGGAAGGAAGCGATGCCTATATTGGCGAATGCCGGGCTTGGTATCGTTCGACCGCACGCTGCCGCGAGCTCACGTCCAGCTTTGCCAGAATCGAGGAGACATGCTGGGCAACCGTTCTCGGTGAGATGAAGAGCGCGGTCGCTATTTGCGCGTTCGTCTGTCCCGCAGCGATGAGCTCCAGCACCTGCTGTTCCCGAGCCGTGAGACCGTCCGGATCGACGATCGTCGTCGGACGGGGCCCTCGCGGCAACGTGGTTGCCCCCAGCGCCCGGAGATTGCGGGTCACCATTCCCATCATGGGTTGCGCGCCGAGACGCGCAAACTCCGCGAAGGCATACCGAAGCGCGGCTTCGTCATCGCTATCGGCAAGCGCGACCGCGGCCTCATATGGGCAACCCAATCGACGCCACCAGGTCGCCGCCGCTTTCCACTCGCCGGTCATCTGGAGGTCGAACGGTTCGAAGGAGTGCGCCGGTCGTGCCGTTAGATCACCGGCACGCCAGAGCCAATACGCCAGCTCGCCGATGTTCCAGCGCACCTTCGTTTGCTCGACCTGACCGTAGATCGAGCGGACCTCATCTCGAACCGAGTCCAGATCCCCCCGCAACCAGGCGGCCTCGGCGCGCATCGCGCGCACCGGCGCGAGACGCTGCGGTTCCGCGGTCTGTCCCGCCAACGCAAGAGCTTCGTCCAGATATTCACCCGCCTGCGGATCGCCCTGTCGCAAATGAATGTGCCCACGCACCAACAATGCAACGATGCGGCGCGTCGGGGAGACGGTGTGCTCGGCAAGCAGATCTTGCGCGAGCGCCGCGGCCTCTGCCCAACGTCCCTGGTGCTTCAAGACCCAGGCTTTCCAACCGAGCAAGTAGGACCGAAGCTCGTCCATGCCATGTTCAGCGGTATAGGCGAGACCTTCGTCCAGCACGGCATCGGCGGCGGCGAATTCGTAGCGGTAACACAGGCTGCTGCCAAGATTGCTGTAGACCCGTGAGGCGTGGTCCTCGAGCCCGAATTCGATCGCCAGCGCGAGGCTGCGACGCAGCTCGGCCTCCCCGCGCTCGGCGTCGAACGTCGTGCGCGCGGAGCCAATATTGTTGAGGGACCGAACGATAACTTCCGTTTCATCGAGCGGCTCGGCGATCTCGAGCGCGCGCTCACCCCAGACGATAGCCTCCTCGCTCTGCCAGGCAAGCATGAGCAATCCAGCCCGGTAGCTATAGGCATCGGCCAGCTCCTTCGTGGGCGGCAGTGTTTCCAGCAGGTCGATCGCCGATCGTAGCGATTCCTCGGCGTCCTGATTCCGACCGAGGTTCCAGAGGATGCGGGATTTGCGCGCGAGGGCATCGCCGAGCCCGCGCACATCATCGAGATGCTGCAGAATCGAGACTTCCTGGTCGACCGCCTCCAACGCGTCCAGTGGTTGCGCCGTAACGAAGCACTCGTGCGCTTTCCGTTTGAGCAGTTCGGCCCGAATCTCCGCCGGTTGCTCAGGAGCAAAACGAAGTGCCCGGTCGTATTGCGCCGCTGCCTGTCGATGCGCGCTGGCGGACGCCGCCTGCTTCGCGGCGACAACGGCGAACTCGAGGACCGCCGCCGCATCGTCCGCTGCTTCGGCATGGTGTGCGAGTCGTGCCGCATCGACCGGGAATCGTGTACGCAATGCGGCCAATACCCGCCGGTGAAGCTCGCGCCGCGCGATCGGCGTAATAGCCTCCAACACGGCTTGCCGGGCAAGCTCGTGCCGAAACGAAAACGCCGAGCCGCCGCTAAAAAGCATGCCCCCGGCAATGCATTGGGAAATCGAAGCCGCATCGAATCCAAGCGCTTCCAACAGCCACGGTTCGATGGGGGAGCCAATGACCGCGCAGGCATCCAGCGCCGAACGTGCCGTCGAGGCGAGATGCGCCGCGCGGGCGAGGACCGCATCACGCACGGTTTCCGGGAGTCTCGCCTCCCCGACCGAGATGACTTCAGTGACGAAGAACGGATTCCCGTCGGTCAGGTGAAACAGCTCGACGGCATCGAGGTTCGAGCGGGCTGCCAGATGGGCAACGGCTGGCTGGGAAAGCGGCCGGAGCGCCATTCGGCGTACCGCGGCCTGAGACGCAAGCTCGCCGGCCACACGCCGGAGCGGGTGATCGGGACCAGTTTCGTCGTCTCGATAGGTCACAATGACGAGTACCGGGACGTCCCCTACCCGCCGTCCGAGAAACCGTAAGAGATCGAGCGTCGCCTCATCGGCCCAATGCGCGTCCTCCACTACGACCACCGACGGCGGAAGCTCACGAAGCGCTATAAGCACCGATCGAAAGAGCGCGAATTGCGGAGCCGAGGCGCGCAGGTGCCGCATGACCTCCTGCCCCAGGCCATCGCTCATATCGTGCAAGGCGCTCAGCGGTCCGGGCGTCGAAAGCGGGTCGCAGGCCCCGATCAGAACGCGCGCCTGAGGTTCGGCCGAGCGCATGAATTCCTGCACCAGCGCGGATTTCCCCACCCCGGCTTCACCACCCAGCAAGAGCATGCAGCCATGACCGCGACTCGCCTGGGCGAGGAATCCCCACAAATCGTCGAGGTAGGTTTTCCGCTCGAGTAGGTCCATCGTTGTCCGACGGTGTCGCCCCGTACCGAAATCTGGGGTCGAGGGATGCAGTGCCAAGATCAGGAGATACGCGTCGGTACCACCATCCTAACCCGGCAGGGCAAGCATCGGAGATATCTGCCAATTAACCGTCGATTAACCATTGTGTTGTCGTGAGCGGCAATGATAGAGATGTTGGTACGTCGGTTCCGAACAAGCATGCCGGGAGACCACGAATGCCGCTGCTTACCGAAGTCGAGCTCTACGATTCCGTCGTCTCACTCAGCCGCGAACCGCTTGCATTCTGGCCATTGATCCGCCAGCTCGAAGCTGCCGGAGTTCAGGGCGAGATGCGCATGATCGACGAACAAACCGGTCATGTCCTTCGCCGGTACCGGTTGGGAGAACGCCCCGAGGAAGGCGATCAGTCGCAACCGCTGTCGGCGTAGCCCACCCGTGTCCAGAGTCGTGCGTCCGTGGGCCGGAGGGGATCGGAGTCTGATTTCAGAACCCAGGACGCAAGACCTTCCCCGACTATCCCCGTATCTGATGCAAAACCGATAGCGTGGATTCTCGATGTCGAGCTCTTCGATCTCGCCAGAAACCAGCCTCGCGCGCGTACGTCTCCATAATCGAGCGACGTATTACCGTCCCGGTGGCCACCGACGGCGTCTCCACCCGTCCGACTTGCAGGCAATGCACCACGCTGAAGCCATACATCATCTGTTCCACCTCATCCGCCGGCGCAGTAAATGTGTCCTGCACCCGCTCGTCGGCTACGAAGACCGCGCCGCGATCGCCCACCAGTCGCCGCATCGAGGCCAGCGCAGCGACTGGGTTCGACATGTCATGGATGCACTCGAACGCGCACGCCAGATCGTACTGGCCCGAAAGCTCCGGATCTCCAGCATCGCGCAGATGGGCGGTGACTCGATCGGAAAGTCCCGCCTTGGCAATGTTGTCGTTTGCCAGGCCGACTGAGTGCTCGTCAAGATCGAATCCATCGACGGTCGCATTCGGATAGGCGCGCGCAATCGCGATGCTCGACCACGCCATCCCCATGCCGATATCGGCCACGCGGGCGCCAGGTTTCTGGAGCGCCGCGTCCACATCGGGCATTGCGGGTATCCATTCCTGCCCGATCGACCCGACAAACGTCGGTCGGTTGAAGGCTGCAATCCCACAGACGATGTCCTCGCCATAGTCCTCATAGGGAACCCCGGCGCCGGTGCGATAGCCGTCCACGATGCGATCGATCGGGCGAATCGACCCGAACAAGATGGGCCCGGCGGACGCCATATAGTACGGATTCTCCGGTTCCGCCAGCACCGCACCGTGCTCAGGCGGAATGGAAAACCGGCGCTCGGTCGGGCCCAAGCCGGCATCATCGACCTCGAGGATCCCATTCACCGCCTGAAACTCGAGCCACTCACGCACATAGCGCTCATCGGTCGCCGTGCGGCCGGCCAATTCGACCGACGTTGCCGGACCGTCGTCGTGCAACGACTGGTAAAAACCAAGCTTGCCACCCAGATATATGCCGGCAATCTTCTGAAAGCCGATCATGGCCTGGAAGATTTCGTCGGCAAACGACTCGACGCGTGCTGCATCCATTGCCCACTCTCCTCGGTACCTATCACATTGTCGGGTTGCTCTCTTTACGCCTACTCGAGCAGGGTGGTTCTCTCGAATACACACGGCGTCGCCAACCGCAACCGAGCCAGTGCCTGCTTGTCCATGCTCTGCCACCGTGCTACATTGCAAGGGAAATCCGTACGTACACTCGGACGTCCCGCAGCACGAGTGGAGCCCATCCCGATGAATCTCCTCATCGCCTACTTCAATAAAAAAGGCGGTACCGCAAAGACCACCAGCAACCTCAACGTCGCCGCGGCTCTGGCAGAACAGGGCCGCCGTGTGCTGATGATCGACCTCGACCCGCAAGCCAGCCTGACCATGGCCGTCGGCGCCGATATCACCGCCATGGAAGGATCGGTCTACGATGTCCTGCTGGACGAATCGGTCCCGGTCGAATCGGTCATCACCGGGACGACGATCGGGTCGGTCGAGCTCCTACCGGCACATCCCGACCTGGCGGCCGCCGAGCTCGAGCTCCTGAATGTGCTCGAGCGAGAACGGGTGCTGGCGCACCGGCTGAACACGCTCGATCTCTCCACCTGGGATTACGTGCTGATCGACTCGCCACCGGCGCTGAACATCATCTCGATCAATATTCTGGTCGCGGCCGACGCGCTCATCATCCCGATCGAACCCCATCCCCTCTCATTGATGGTGCTCAAACGGCTCTTCGAAACCCTGGCGAAGATCCGGCGACTCAATCCAGACCTGGAGATTCTTGGATTCCTGCCGACCAAGGTGCACTCGAACTCCCGCCTGGCGGCCGATATGTTGCTGACGTTGGAAGAGCAATACCCCGATCTGCCGCTGCTCCCGGTGATTCCACTATCGGTGCGCAGCGCCGAATCGACCGCGGAGCGCACCAGCGTATTGCAGTACATGCCGCGCTCCCCGGTTGCGGTCGCCTATCGATCGGTCGCGACCTGGATCGAGGAACCCGCCGGCCCAGTCGACGCGCCGGTTGCTCCGGCCCGCTCAGCATCGGAGGAGCTGCATGTCTAGTGTCTCGCCGGCGTCCGGCTCGAAGTCCGGCGCCCGGCGCCGCTTCACCGTCGACGCGCTCTTCACCGACGGACGGCCGCAAGCCGTCGGCGTCTCCGATCTCCCGACCGCCAAGGAAATTCGCCTCGACCGGATCGTGCCCGACCCCGAGCAGCCGCGCCGGACCTTCGATCCGGCTCGGCTGGACGAGCTGGCGGCCAGTATCACCCTGGAAGGGGTCCTCCAACCGATCGTGGTCCGCTACGACGAAGCCGACGACATCTATGTCATCGTCCATGGCGAACGTCGCTGGCGAGCCTCGAAGGCCGCGGGACAAAAAACGATCCCGGCGATCGTGCGGGAGGTCGACGAGCAGCACCGGCTGATCCAGCAGCTCATGGAAAACGTGGTCCGCGAGGATCTCAACGCGGTCGACCGCGCCCAAGCGCTCCGCGCGCTCAAGCTGCAGATGGACGACGCCCCCTGGGAGAATGTCGCCGCCGCTGTCGGAATCCGCCGCAGCCGTCTCTTCCAGCTCCTCGGCACCGAAAAGCTGCCCGAGGCGATTCAGGAAGATATCCGCGCCGGTCGTTTGAGTGAGAAGCAGAGCCGGGCGCTGCAGGGGTTATCGGCCGCAGCGCAGGCAGCCTTGCGCGATTCGATCGTCGCCGACGATCTCTCGGCCGACGAAGCGATGCGCCTTGCCCGCGCGCTGAAAGCCGCTGAATCGCAACCCGGCGCATTGCCGCCGGTGGTCCTGCTAACCGAGCTCCGCGGAGCGCAAACGCCGGCGTCTGCCCCGGAAGAGGTCGATATCACCGCCCTCCTCCAGGCGATCGTCACCGCCAGGCACGGGAACGCCGCTGAGCGAAAAGCGCTGGCGACGCTGGCCGATGCGGCGTGGGCAGCGCCATACGATGCCGAACGGCTCGAATTTCAGATCGCGGCGCTGACCCGATCGCTGGCCCGGATCCCGGCGTCGGAGCTCCGTCCAGGATGCCCCACGCACAAACTGCTCACCGAGCTTGCCTCGACCATCAAGGCCCTGACGAGGAGTTGACGGGGGAGTTAGGAGTTAGGAAAAGGCCCCGTCGTCTCGACCGGAGCACAGCGAAGTGGAGAGACCCCTCGCCGCAGCGAGTTAAGGCGATCCTAACTCCTAAATCCCAACTCCTAACTCCTCAATTAGCCCCTGTGAAGAACGATTTTTCCTCCTGACTAAGCCGGTTCGGCCGGGCTAGACTCCAATCTGCCGGCAGTTCCCGGCAGATTGGACGTCCTGCTGGCAGCACGCACAGACCAGGCTCCCGGCGCCTCGCTCCTGAAATGGGGATGGCTCTCGATCGGAGCCGCGATCATCACGATCGCGCTCAAATTTGGCGCTTATCTTCTGACCGATTCGATCGGTCTGCTCTCCGATGCCGTCGAATCGCTGGTCAATCTGGTGGCGGCCGGATCGGCACTCTTTGCCCTCTGGTACTCGACCCGGCCGGTCGACCGCAGTCACAACTACGGGCATCAGAAGATCGAGTTCTTTTCCGCCGCGGTGGAAGGCGGCCTCATCCTCGTCGCGGCTGTGACGATCAGTTGGTATTCCATCCAGCGGCTCATCACCCCACGGCCGATCGAATCGGTCAGTCTCGGGCTGTTCGTGGCGTTACTGGCAACGGTGATCAATCTGCTGCTCGCCCGCGCCATGCTCCGGGTCGCGCGGGAACACGATTCGGTCGTGCTCCATGCCGATGGCCAGCACCTGATGACCGATGTCTGGACCACGGTGGGTGTGGTCGCGGCCCTCATCCTGGCGAGCATGACGGGGTGGCAATGGGTCGATCCCATCGTCGGCCTGGCGGTTGCGGTCAATATCCTTCGGATCGGCTTTGGACTGTTACGAAGCTCGTTCGACGGGTTGATGGACCGTGCCGTTCCCGTCGACGAAGAGCAGCAGATCCGCATGGCCATCGAACAATTGCTGCCAAGCGACGTTACCTATCACGCCCTGCGCACGCGACGGGCCGGTTCGCATCGTATCGTCGACCTGCATCTGCTCGTTCCCGGAACGCAACATGTCCGTGACGCACATCAGCTTTCGAAACGGATCGAATCGGCCATCGACGAGGTGTTCCCCGGCACCGAGACGATCGTTCATATCGAACCGCTCGAAGATCCCGATGCCTGGGTCGACAGCGAGCTGATCGAGCTCGAACAGACGCATCCCGCATTCGACCTGCCCGATTTCCTGGCCATTCCCGGCAATGGCGCTCGCGGATTGGACCTCCGCAACCCAAAGTGACGTCTCGAGCGCTTGCTGTGCGAAACTGATCGCATCGTACAAAGGAAGCGGGACGAACGAAAGGGCGAACGATGAACAACCTTCGGAGGTTTGGCGCAACGGTGCTTACCGTCAGCGCTCTGGCACTGGGCGGTCTGGCGGCGTCGAGCTCGGCCGGCGCCCAGGCGGTAGCTTCACTACCGGTGGCCATTTACCAGGGCACCTGCGATTCCGAGACCATTCAACACGTGGTCGATCTCGAGCCGATCGTCCCCGCAGCCTCGGTCGCCGGAGCCACGTTTGGCGGGAGCGATCTTGCCATTGATGTCGCCACCTCGACGACAACCCTGCAGGGAAGCTTTGCCGATGTCATGGCGAATGCTCCCCTGGCCATCATCGTTGCCTCCGGCACCGACGCGAACGCGGTCGAGCTCTCCTGCGGCGTCATTGGCGGATTCGTCAACGGCAATCAGGTTGCCTTTGGAATCGACGATGTGAACAACTCCGGTATTGCCGGAGTCGCCACCATTGCCGACCTTGGAACGTCCGTCACGGTCACGGTCATCCTGGGCGAGTTCCCAGTTGGTGAGCCCACAAGCGGTTCGGCCGCGGCAGCGGGGACCGACTGTGTCGAAGAACCCGTCGCGCAGGTGACCTCGCCCCACGGACCGCCAGTTGCCGGCGACGCCGACGGCGACAACATCACCGACGCCGATGAGGCCACCTTGGGAACCGACCCGAACAACCCCGATACCGACGGCGATGGGCAGATGGACGGTCTGGAGACCGGGTACTCCGGCACCGATCCGCTCGATGCGTCGTCCGTTGCCCTCGATACCGACGGCGACGGTCTGCCGGATGACTTCGAGCTCGAGCTCGGCGCCGATCCGAGTAATCCGGATTCGGACAACGACGGTATCTCCGACGGCTGGGAATTCTTCCTCGGCAACGATCCGCTCAATCCTGAGGATCCGGCCGATGCCGGCGCCGACACCCTGGCCGATGCCGATCAGGACGGTCTGACCACCCGCACCGAGATCGAGCTGGGCACCGATCCCGCCAATCCGGACACCGATCTCGATGGGGTCAGCGATGGCGCCGAGGTGGAAGCAGGCACGAACCCCCTGATCGCGGGTTGTTAGGGCGTATTCGAAAACTCGAAGACGTGCCTACCCCCGTGTCTTGTCGCCGCCGGCCCTGTGCCGGCGGCGACCATACTTGTATCCCCGAGCATTCACGCGGATTTCGTCTGCAGGACCCAGGGCTCAGAACGCAGGACCGTTTCGAACACGCCCGAGCAGAAAGGTCCAGTATCCAAGCAAGGGCCACGCCCCCAGCACGGGACACTGGACCCGCAACGAAAACGCTCCCGGGCATTCCGGGAGCGTTTTCGTCAAGAGAGGTGGGAAGGAAGGAGGCGTCAAACGCTACCTTCGAAACAATGGTGGCTTACCACCAGTTGCGCACGCTGTCGCGGGAATCTGCTCCCCAGCGAAGCGCCGCCAGATCGAAAAGGATGAGCGCCACAATGGCGCCAAGAAAAACCGCGAGTCCACTATCCACCGCTACGTTCCTTTACCGGACCCAGCCGGCGCCGTACATGACCCGGGAAACGTCGTGGCCAATTCGCTCAGTCACGCCGGCCCCGAGATGCCTGAGCCGCTGAAGCTCGCGATCGCTGGCCGCATATGCCATCGGGTAGCGATCTCCAACAGACTCGGACCGATCAGATACAAGAGAAATTACGAGCCGCTTACGACCAAATACGAACGTCACCGGTGCCTCCTTTATCGCGGGAGCGTCAGCAAAAACCTCCCGCTCGATCTGCCGGTGGTCTTGTAGTCCGGCGCTTGTACAGAGCGCTTCGGCAGACGGAGATAGAACGTGGGAGCGGGTCATTTGTGAGACAATCACAGGGTCGAAATCAGCCCCACAGGTTGCGCATAACGCGCCCGTTTCTCTCCTGACCCGATGATGGAGGACCCGTGTTGAGCGACCGCTAGCTCGGCTGCGCAGTTGGCGTATATCCAATCATGCGCATATCTCGATCCATTGTAGCGCGAACCGGCGTACGCGGTCGGTATCGATCTCGATTCCCAGGCCCGGCGCATCGGGAATCGCAATCGTCCGGGCATCGTACCAGGAACGCGCATTCCCGATATCCTCAGCCAGCATGATCGGACCGCCCATCTCGACGGTCTGCACATTGCCCCGCGATGCCGCGAAATGGAGTCCGGCTGCGGATGCAATCGAGCTTTCCACCATCGTTCCAACCTGGGAGCCGATCCCCGCCGCCCGGGCAATCGCATCGACGGCCAGCGCGGAGGAGAGTCCACCGGTTTTCATCAGCTTGATATTGACCAGATCCGCCGCCTGAAGCGCAACGACCCGCAGCATGTCGGCTGGACCGTGACAAGCCTCGTCGACCATCGTGCGCACCCCACTCTCCGTGCGGGCAATGGCCAGCCCCTCGAGATCGCCTTGCAAGACCGGTTGCTCGATATAGTCCGGAGCGAATTCCTGCATCGCCCGCATCGCGCCGGTCGCGGTCTCTGCATCGACCCAGCCCTGATTGACATCGATCTTGATCCCGATCTCCGGTCCGACGGCCGCACGCACCTGGCGGACCCGCTCGATGTCCAGCGCGACATCGTCCTTCTGTCCGACTTTCAGTTTGACGGTGGCAAACCCGTCGCCGGCATGGCGCAGCGCATCCGCCGCCATACGCTCCGGATCGCGCATGCTGACGACACGAGAAATCTCCAGAGTCGATTTCGAACCGCCCAGGAGTGCCCAGAGCGGGATACCCGCCGCGCGGCCCGCCAAATCGTGCAACGCGATATCGATGGCGCACCGTGCGGTTGGCGAATCGGGCAGCAGGCGCTCCAGCTCGGCAGTCGCCAGATCCCGGCGACGCGCATCGAACCCCAACAGTGCCGGGGCGGCAATCTCGCTCAGATCGCGCAGCAGGGTCGAGGGGGCTTCCCCGGTGACGGTCTCATCGGGCGTGCCCTCGCCCCAGCCCACATTTCCCGCCCGGTCGGTCACACGCACCAGCGTCGATTCGACCTTGGCCGCGGCGCCGTACGAGATGATGAACGGTTCGATCAGCGGCAGCTCGATGGGGATGATGTCGATGGCAACAATCTCGTGCGCGTTCATTCATCCGCTCCGGGTTCTTCGAACATGGCGGCCGGTTCCAGCAGCAACCGCGATTCCTGCCCACTCCGCGCGGCACCGGAAACGAAATAGCCGGCCCCAAATGCCAGCTCGATCTTCTCGCGGGTTTCCAGCCGGTAGCGCAGAGCCGCATCGAAATCGGTCTTGACCAGGATGTCGATGTCGCCCGGAATGGTAATGACGAGCTGCGGCGCGCCAACCGACTTGGCCGACACCTCTTCGACGCCGTCCAGCGATCCATCCGGATGTGGAACATAGTCGCGGAGCAATCGCTCGGCCGAGCGCTCGGTACGCAGCGGCCAGCGCAACAGGAGGCGATCGGTTGGCATACCGCCATAGAGCCCGGCCGCAAAATGAGCCCCATACTTGTTACGCGTATACGAGATACCCACCGCGCCGAGCCGTTCCAGATTCAACCTGGCATTGGCGGCGCGGAGCGGATCGACGGTCCAGCGAACCGAGCGAAATCCACGTTCCCGAGCGAGCAATGCCTGCAGCCGCTTCATCTCGAATCCGATTCCGTGCGAACGAACCTCAGGCGCGACGGCCATAAAATCGGAATAGAGAAACGGTTCCGGATACTGAAACCCACCGTAGCTGAACGCGACGGCAATCTCGGTATCCCCCTCGAACGCTCCCAGTGTGAAGCCGCCGGTATCGGGCATGAAGGCCAGAAACGACGCCGAGATCACATCCGGCGCTTCGATCATCATGACATCGCGCTGCATGCGCTCGGCAAGCATGAGCTCGTCGATCGTTCGCAGCTCGCGAAATGTGAAAACACGATCGTGGACCGTCTTCTGCCACGTTCGGTCGTCGACGAGCTCGAATCCGACGGTCGCAAGGGTGAGCGGCTCGTTCATCCATTCTCCGCGGGCGCCGGTACCGGCGACGCCGGTAGGTCGATCTGGGCCGGCTGGTCGTAGGTATAGATCGTACTGGTCACCGAGTTTCCGGAACGTGTTTCGATCGCGCAGACCAGCCCGTTGTCCGCCAGCGACAGAGTGACCTCCACGCGCGTTCCGGTCAGTGTCGTATCGACGATACGGTACTGCTGGCAAGTTCGACCGCCGATCTCCGTCGAGCCGAGCTCCTCGGCGGGTTTGGCGCGGTCGTCGTCGCTCAGTCCCGCGTAGGGAGGCTGCACGGGCAAGAGCAGCGACTGGTAGAAACCCGAAAACGAGTTGTTCGGACCGAGCACATTCCCATTGATCGTGATCCAGACATTCGGATCGCGATTCGGTTGCTCGATACCGGGAAGCGTCGTCCCGCGTCCGTAGATATTCCCGCCGGCTGCTACGATCTCCGACTGCTCCACTCCGTCGACCAACACGAGCTGATGCCGCTG
>JAMLHN010000060.1 GCA_023957115.1 Thermomicrobiales bacterium | reverse complement strand
AGGGCAGCCGCGTCGGCTACGAGCACGAGATCGACGATGAGGCGGATGACTTCGCGAGGGGTGAAATGCTCTCCGGCGGTTTCATTGGAAATTTCGGAGAAGCGGCGGATGAGCTCTTCAAAGAGATAGCCCATGTCGGTGTTGGAGACGCGGTCAGGGTGAAGGTCGATCTGAGCGAAACGATCGAACACCTGCCAAAGGATTCTTCCGTCTTGCAGGCGTTTGAGCTGTTCGGTGAAACGGAACTTGTCGAGAAAGATGTCGCGGACGTTGGGTGAGAACGCGGTGATGTATTGGAGCAGGTTGTCGTGAAGTTGGGAGGCATCTTGCCCTTTGAGGGATTCGAAGGTGAACTTGCTGGTGTTGTAGACCTTGATGCGGTCGCCGGCCGCGCCGTAGAGGATGAGGTCACGAGTTGGGTCGTCCAATCCTTTGGGCAAGTTTTTGGCGGCATCTAGGACGGCGGTTTTGGTTGGCTGAAGGATGCAATCGAGGCGGCGGAGGACGGTGAAGGGGAGGATGACCTTGCCGTACTCGGACTGCTTGAAATCGCCACGGAGGATTTCCGCTATGGACCAGACGAAACCGCTGAGGTTGGCGGTTAATTCGCGTTGATTCTGTTCTGCCATGTCCCCGACTCTCGAAGGGCAGGGGCGATCCGGCGCTGGACCAGGTTTCTTAGCGGGGCGAACGGGGTCTTGCGGGACGGTCGCGTTGCCTTGTTGTCACATTTCGGTGAGTAGTGTATCGGATTTTGACGGACTCTGACGCACCATCCACCAGTTGCTGATTACCAGTTCCCAATGACCCCTCCCATGCGACAATCCACCCCCAGAGGGCAAAAATCCCGTCGCGGACTCGGCGGCGGACCAGACGAACCGTCCATTTCGAAGCAATCTGACCACCGGGCGATGCCGCCCGGGCCGAGGCGACGCCGCGTGACCGCAATCGACCACTCCCCCACCGTTTCCACTGTCACCGTCGATCCCACCGAGACCGAAGCGATCCAGTCCATCCAGCGCCGGCTGGTCAATGTCATGGCCGGCGCGCAGATGCTGGGCGGGGTCGGCGTCGCCACCGGCGCCACCGTCGGCGCATTGCTCGCGGCCGATCTGTCCAATGAATCGGTCAGTGGGTTGTCCGCCACCGCCAGTGTGGTCGGCGCCGCGCTGGCCGCCATCCCCATCTCGCGGGTCATGAACGTGCGTGGCCGCCGCGCCGGACTCATGGTCGGGTACGGCATCGGGGTCGGCGGCGCGCTCACCGTCATCATCGGCGCCAGTCTGGGACTCTTCCCGCTGGCATTGCTCGGTCTGGTCGGAATCGGCGCGGGCACCGCGGCCGGACTCCAATCGCGCTATGCCGCCACCGACCTCGCCACCCCACAGCATCGCGGCCGCGCCCTCTCCACTGTCGTCTGGGCCACCACCGTCGGGTCGGTCCTCGGGCCGAACCTCTCGTCCCCCATGGGCCGGGTCGCGGAAACCATCGGCATCCCCAAGCTCACCGGCCCTTACCTGCTCACCATGGTCGCGCTGCTGACCGCGCTGCTGGTCATCTGGCTCTTTCTCCGGCCCGACCCGCTCCTGACCGCCCGCGAGCTGCGCGTCACCGATGGAGCGGCAACCGCCGTTCCGATCCTGCAACGTTCGATAAAGGAAAGCCTGAGCTTCATCCGCTCCATCCCGGCCGCCGCCGTGGGACTCGCCGCCATGTGCATCGGCCAGGCGGTCATGTCCGCCGTCATGTCGATGACGCCCATTCATCTCAAACATGGCGATGCCGATCTGCGCATCATCGGCTTCGTCATCAGCGGGCACATCGCCGGAATGTATGCCGCCTCGCCCCTCGTCGGCATGGCGTCCGACCGCTTCGGCCGCCGCCCGGTCATCCTGGCTGGCTGCGCCATCCTGCTCGCCTCGTTCGTCGTCGCCGGCACCGCCGGGGAGCATGGCCGCTGGCAGCTTGGCGCCGGGCTCTTCCTGCTTGGACTCGGCTGGTCGTGCACCCTCATCGCCGGTTCGACCCTGCTGACCGAATCGATCCCGCTCGATGCCCGCCCCACCACCCAGGGCGCCGCCGATCTGACCATGGGCATGTCCGGCGCCGCCGGGGCGCTCCTGGCCGGGCTCATCGTGGCCTTCGGCTCCTACGGTCTGCTCAATCTCCTCGCTGCCCTCCTCGTCATCCCCCTCGCCGCCGCGGTCCTCCGCCGCGCGGTCGCCCCGCTCCCCGCCAGCTCCTGAGCATGCTGGCTGTAACTACACAATGTAGCTACACTTGAGATTGGATGCCATGCGCTTCGAATGGGACGATGCCAAACGAGATTCGAACCTCGCCAAGCACGATATCGATTTCAGTCGTGCCGTTCTTCTTTTCGATGGCCGCGACGTCATCGAAACGCAAAGTGCGTATCCCGATGAAGAGCGCTGGCAACGAACGGGCATGGTCGACGACCGATTCATGACGGTCATCTGGACCCATCGCGGCGACAAAATCCGCATTATCTCGGCACGAAGGGCGCGAACAAATGAAAAGCGCGACTATTACAACCACTACCCTTGAGGAAGCCAAAGCACGTATTGCTCGAGGCGAGGATCGGACCAACTGGGAGCGTGTCGATGCGCTCACGGAAGAAGAGCTCGAAGCCTCGATCGATTACGAAGAGGAGGGATACCCCGTTTCCGGAACAACCCGAGCCATTCCTGATCCTCGCAAGCAGCAGATCACCCTGCGGCTCGATCGAGATGTCATCGAATGGTTCAAAGCCCAGGGCCCTGGTTACCAGACACGAATGAACGCCGCCCTGCGTAGCTACATGCTAGCGAAAACGAAGTAGCACATCGATGTCAGTGCTCGCGTCATTGACCTATGATCGTGAAGCGGATGCGCTCTATCTTCAGTTCTCGGAGGAGGAGATCGAAGAGACGATCGAGCTCGCCGAGAATGTCGATGTCGATAAAGACGGAAACCCTGTGGGCTTCGAAGTTCTAGGAGTCGAGCCGGAATTGCTCGCATCTCTCCCAATTCGACCAGAGGTTCTGGAGCTTCAAGCGCTCATGAAGCGATCCGCCGCCTGAACCCTATTCTGGATACAACCCCGGGTCGTAGCGGCTGGCAATCAGGCCGGTCGCGGCGGCGAGATCGAGATCGCAAACGAGAAGTCCAGATTCGCCATACGGAAAATACGTAAGCAGGTCGCCCTCCGGGCCGATCACGCTGGTGGCCGATTCCGGGTAGGCAAAGGCGTAGTTCACGCTGGCGAAGTAGATCGTGTTCTCGATACTACGCATCCGCATCGCGTTTTCATAGTAGGGATTGTCCGGATCCCCCCAGCGGGTCAGGGTCGGACCGGAAGTATCGCTGCCGGTGAGCTGTGGATGGAAGACGATCTTCGCGCCTCGTTTTGCGGCCCAGCGGGTCGCTTCGGGATACCGCCATCCTTCATGGCAGATGGTGATCCCAAACGGCACGCCGTCGATCTCGAAAAGCTGCCGCTTGCCGTCGGGCACGTAGTAGGGCGCTTCTTCCAGGGGAAGCTGATTCTTGGTCTGGAAGCCCTGCACCGACCCATCGCGATTCACGACCACCGCCGCGTTGTGCGCGCCGAGCTCGGTGTCCCATTCGATCCCCACGATCGCGGCCACCCCATGCGTCGCGGCCGATTGCCGGATCCGCTCCAGCGCCGCTTCCTGCCGCGCCTGATCCTTCGGCGGGACGGGAAAATCGAACCCGCGCAATCCGGGGATGTACGCCTCTGGAAAGCAGACGATGGCGACCTGCTGCGCGGCGGCCTCGGCCAGTATGCGATCGAGCGTATCGAGCCGCTCGTCGACGGTCGGGGCATTGGGAACCGTCGCGAGCCCGATACGAAGCTTGGCAGAGGAATCGGTCATCGGTACGCTCCATTATCGGAGAATCGGCAAGCCGCCACCTTGTTTGAGGAGTTAGGAGCTAGGATTTAGGAGTTAAGAAAAGGAGCGGGACTCCTCCGCCCAGCTCGTCGCAGGATCCAGGGCTCAGGACACAGGACCGTTTCGAACCCGCCCGAACTCCCAACTCCGACCACCTAACTCCCAGCTCCTCGTCACCCCTTCACGCTTCCGGCCGTCAGACCGGCAATGAACTGGCGGGACAAGAGCACATACCCGATCAGGACCGGCATGATCGAGATGATGACGCTGGCGAAGATGAGTCCCCATTCGGTCATGTACGACCCGCGGAAAGCCATGATCGCCACCGGCAGGGTATAGGCGTCCTCACGGGTCAGCAGAATCAGCCCCAGGAAGAAGTCGTTCCACATCCAGACACCGTTGAGAATGATGACCGCCGCCAGCGCCGGCCGCGTGAGCGGCAGCATGATACGGGCGAAGATCTGAAAATGGCTGGCGCCGTCGATACGCGCGGCTTCTTCGAGGTCACGCGGAAGCGCATTGAAGAAGCCGACCATGACCAGCACGCCGAGCGGAATCCCAAGCACGGAGTAGACGAGCACCAGCGACCAGATGGTGCCCAGCAACCCGGTTTGACGCATGATCACGAAGATCGGAATGATGATGAGCTGGACCGGCACCACCAGACCGCCGATGAACGCCAGCCGCAACCAGCTCCGCCCCCGGAAATCGAACCGGGCAATGCCATAGGAGGCCAGGCAGGCAAGCACGGTGCTGAAGAAGACACCCAGCGAGGTCGCGATCAGGCTGTTGAGCGTGGCGCGTTGCAGATTGGCCGTCTCCCACGCCCGGCGGTAGTTGAAGAAGTCGAACTTCTCCGGCAGGCCATAGGGTGTGGAGAAGAACTCGGTCACGGATTTGAACGATCCGAGCACCACCAGAATGATCGGGACGAGCACGACCATGCTGACCGCAATCATGACGGCGTACCAGACAAGCGTCGAGACCGGCTTCCGGATCTGCCGCCAGAGCTTCCAGAATGCGCTCTGCCGGGGCTCGGTGAAACTGGTGGTCTGTATAGGAGGAGAAATCTGCTGCATGCTCATGTTTTCACCGCCGCTTCACGCCGTCCGAGGAGCCAGATCAGAAGACCGGAAATTGCCGCCAGGAAGATGAAGAGGGTGACCCCTTCGGCCATCGCGAAGCTGAAGCGTGCCTGGCTGTTGAACGCGCCCTGTCCGAATGCGTCGGAATAGATGAGCACACCAAGCACCAGGGTGGCTCCGTCTGGAACGCCGGCCGGTCCGCCGAGAATATAGATGAGGTCGAAGGCGCGGAAGATCAGAATGAACGAGAGCACCGTCACGATGGTGAAGGCCGGCGCCAGCATCGGGAAGGTGATGTCCTTGAAGGTGCGGAACCGACCGGCGCCGTCGATCATCGCAGCATGCCGGAGGTCTTCCGGAACGTTTTGCAATCCGGCCAGATAGAGGATGACGGCCATCCCGTTCCACTGCCAGGCCATCACGATCATCACCGTGCGTAAGGCCCAGGCCGGGTCGGATTGCCATTGCCGTTGGAACGATTCGAGCCCGATATCGGCCAGGAACGGATTGATCGCGCCGATGATCGGATCGAGCATCAGGATCCAGATGATGCCGGTGGCAACCGCTGACATGATCTGGGGCAGGAAGATGATGACCCGGAAGAAATGGGTGGATGCCCCGCCCCGGTTGAGCAGCAGAGCGAGTCCAAGCGATATGGTGTTCTGAAAAATAAAGATGAA
The DNA here is from genome assembly GCA_023957115.1 of Thermomicrobiales bacterium. Classification (GTDB taxonomy): domain Bacteria; phylum Chloroflexota; class Chloroflexia; order Thermomicrobiales; family UBA6265; genus JAMLHN01. Next base: position 10,677 of record JAMLHN010000060.1, on the reverse strand, counting down.
GATGAAGAGCTTGAACGAATTTCCGGCCGCTTGCCAGAATTTGTCGCTGTGGACAATATTGCGAAAGTTCTGTTCCCAGACGATTGGGCCGAGCGGACCGCGACCGCTCCAATCGTACAGACTGAGATAAAACGAACGAATCGTGGGCCAGATAAAGAGAATGGAATAGGCGAGCAGCCCCGGAAGAATGAACCAGAAATAGGGAACCTCGGGAAAACGCCAACCGCTTTCTGAATTCCCTCGATTGTCTGCAGGCACGCGAGCCGCTCCGCTTCATACGAGACCCCGGGGACCAATCGATTCCCGGGAGTGAACAGTGATTTTCGAGGTTCTGATCCGCTCCGTTGCGGCGATGCTTCGTTCGATGATCTTCAGGACACGGAGGTCCTTCACTACGCTGGGTTTGGATCGAACGGTAAGACACGGAGGTCCTGCACGACACCGGTGGAGTGTTTGGTTGGGTGTCCCCGGTGGTGGAAGCCGCCGGGGACACCTTGTCATTCCAGTCGCTTAGGCGCCCGATGGATTCACCGCAGCCTGCTGGAGATCCGCGAACTCCTGCGCGGTGATTCGGCCGGTCCAGAGACCACCATGGTTGTCTTGGGTGACGGTCACGCTGCCATTGAGCTCGGGAACCGCGTACCAAACCGGTACGTCGCCACCCTGAATGGCGACGGCTGTCTGGGTTCGGATCGGATCGGTCGACTCGGTGATGTTCTTGGAGACCGAGAGCGAGATCGTATCCATGACAATCTGCTGCGCTTCGTCACCGGCCAGCCAGTTTACGAAGACCGCGGCAGCGTCCTGCTTCTCTGGATCGGAGAAGGCGCTGGCGCCATAGAGCAGCTCGAAGCCGGTGGTCGTGATGGTGGAGTCGGCCACCGGACCGGGCCAGGCCACGAACGAAAGATCGGCGTCCGGGTTTACCTGATAGTAACCGGTGAAGTCGGCGGTGCCAGCCACCATCATGGCGCCCTGATTATTGGCAAAGATCGCCTTGGCGGTGGTGTAATCGGTCGCCTCGAAGCCGACGTTGTAGAACGGCATCAGATCGAGGAGCAACTGCGTCGCCTCGACCACTTCCGGCTCGTTGAGCGCGCGGGTTCCTTCGCGAACCGCCTGGACTCCCTCCGGTCGAAGAACCGTCGAAGAGAGGCCAATATACATGAAGTACGGGTGGACCCAGTCCTTCCCGCCGAGCACGATCGGCGCGGCGACCCCGGCATCCTTGAGCGCCTGGGCGGTGGACGTCAGCTCATCCCATGTCGTTGGCGGGGTCAGACCGGCATCGGCGAACACCGTATTGTTGATCGCCAGGCCAACCGTATAGGCCGCCAGGGGCGCGCCGTAGACGACGCCATCGACTTCGACCTGACCGCGAGCAGCATCGGTCAGGTTGCTGACATCGACCTTGCCGGTGAGATCGATCATCGGGAGATCGCCACCGGCGCGCGCGCGGACGATGAAGCCGCCTTCCTGATCGCCGAAGATGTCCGAGGTCTCGCCACCCTGGATGGCAGTCTCGAGCTTGGCGGCGTACTGGTCACCTGGAGAGGCAGAGAATTCGATCTCGATTCCGGGGTTTGCGTCCTGGAACGCAGCGATCAGATTCTGCATCGGCTCGGCCCATTCGGGGTGGTTGCCCCACATGGTGACCGACACCGTATCCTGGGCGCCCGCGGTTCGGATGCCGAAGGTGAAGGTGGTCAGGGCGCCGGTCGCGGCCAGTGCTCCACCTGCCTTGAGCAACGATCGGCGATCGGTTCGATTCCGAGCCAACGATGAAATATCCGTCACGAAAGACCTCCTGCGGTTCGAATAGCAACGCGATTTGCATGGTCCGGACCACCGTTGGCCGGCCCTTGATTCCGCGATATTGTGAACGATTTTCTGTTACCGTTCTACAGGGTCGGCGTACCGCTTGACAAATCAGCGCACCAGGAAGCTCCCCGGAGCGCAAAATGCTTCCGGGGAGCTTCCTGGTGGGTTCGATTTGCGGAGGATCAAGCCGTGGGCGTGGCCGCTCCTGACGGAACAACCGCCGCCTGCTGGATATCGCTGAATTCCTGTGGACTAATGCGGCCGGTCCAGAGACCGCCGTGGTTGTCCTGGGTGGCGATTACGCTGCCATTGAGCTCGGGCACCGCGTACCAGACCGGCACATCGACGCCGCGGGATGCGGCAATCGTCTCGGTGCGGATCGGATCGACCGATTCCGTAATGTCCTTATGGACCGCGAGCGAGATCTTGTCCATCACCATTTGCTGCGCTTCGACGGTCGCCAGCCAGTTCACGAACTTGGCGGCGGCGTCCTGCTTCTCCGTATCGGAGAAGGCGCTGACGGTATAGAGGAGCTCGAAGCCCGTCGTGGTGGCCGTCATATCCGGTCCTGGTCCGGGCCAAGCCACGAACGAGAGATCCGCGTCCGGGTTCACCTGGTAATAACCGGTGTAGTCGGTGGTGCCGGCCACCATCATGGCGCCCTGGCCGTTGGCGAAAATCGCCTTGGCGGTGGTGTAGTCGGTGGCCTCGAAGCCGGCGTTGTAATAGGGCATCAGATCGACCAGCAGCTGAACCGCTGACACGACATCGGGATCGGACAGACTCTTGGTTCCTTGCCGAACGGCCTCCACACCCTCCGGGCGCAGGACGGAGGAGGCGAGTCCGATGTACATGAAGTACGGATGGACCCAGTCCTTGCCGCCGAGCACGATTGGCGCGGCGACCCCGGCGGACTTCAGTGCCTCGCAGGTGGCGGTGAGTTCATCCCAGGTCGTCGGCGGAACGACGCCGGCGTCGGCAAAGACTTGATTGTTGATCGCCAGGCCGACGGTGTAGGCGGCCAGGGGACACCCGTAGACCACGCCATCGACTTCCACCTGACCACGAGCCGTATCGGTCAGGCCGCTCACATCGACGCGATCGGTCACGTCGATGAAGGGAAGCTCGCCACCTGCGCGCACGCGCACGATGACGCTGCCTTCCTGGTCGCCGAAGATGTCCGAGGTCTCGCCACCCTGGATAGCCGTTTGAATCTTCGCTCCATACTGGTCGCTGGTCACCGCTGAGAAATCGATCTGTACGGTCGGCTCGACCGATTCGAAGGCAGCGATGATCTCGCCCATCGCGTCGGCCCACTCGGGATGATTCCCCCACATGGTGATCGTGGTGACATCCTGGGCGCCTGCTTCGCGAATGGCGAACGTCATGGGCGTCAATGCGCCGGCGGCGGCCATTGCCCCACCAGCCTTCAACAGACCTCGACGTCCCATCCGGTGGGTCGCCAATGACGAATACCGAGACATTGCACACCTCCTAGAGTTCTTATGCCAAGTGCCATGTGGCTTTGGCTGGGCTCACAAGAGTTCCAGCCAATGAGTTACTCACCTCTGTGAGCAATTAACAAGGATTCGTTCCATACTATAGCGTCTCCGAATAGATGACAATGGGCTTGCATAAGTTCATCTATCGGACGGAAGGGGTGGAGGCCGTGCAGCCGCTTTCAGATTCATTGCAGAGTGTAGAGCGTGCATTGCACGTCGTGGAAGTGCTGGTGCACGAGGCGCGCCCAATGAGCGTGCGCGAGATCAGCGAGCAGATTGGCATCAACCGGACCACCGCTCACCGATTGGTGGCCACCCTTTGCGCATGCGGGTGGGCCGAGCGGGCGCCGGATGGCCGTTTCCAGTTGTCGGTGAAGTTTCTGGCGATCGGGCATGTGGTCAATCATCAGCGGAAGTTCCTGGACGAGATTCGGCCGGAGTTGGTCAGACTCTCTCAACTTACCCGCGAGACCGTGCATGTCGGCGTGCTCGACCGGCTCGAGATCGTGCATATCGACAAGATCGAAACGTTAGAACGGGTGGGCGTTTCCTCCCGCATCGGTACCCGGGGCGCGGTGCATAGCACCAGTCTCGGCATGGCGCTCATGGCGGCGCAAGATGAAGACGCCGTGGAGCGCTATATCGCCGAAGCCACCACGATCGATCCCCCGCTGGGACTGGCCGATCCCGACCGTTTCCGCGCCCGTATCGTCGATGCGCATGCGCGCGGCTTCACGATGGACGACGAAGATGATTCGATCGGGGTACGTTGCATTGGTGTGGCGGTACGCGGACCGGATGCCCAACCGCTCTTCGCCATCAGTGTGACGGGGCCGTCGCCGCGGTTTACGCGCGAAACCGCATTGCATCATGGACCGGAGCTGGTGTGCTCGGCTGACCGGCTTTCACGCCGTTTTGGCTATGCGCCGGTGGCGGATGGCAAGTCGGTGGCATGACGAATGCGGCGACCGTATCAAATGGAAGGCCGCAGTGCCTGCACCACGCCGAGCTGAGCCTATAACACGACTGAAGCCAAACCGCACTGCATGGCGCTGATATGACGACCGCAGGACGCAGAGGTCCCGCTCCGTCGCGCAGACATGTTGACCGCCATAAACCACGTGAGGAAGAAGGAAGCTCGATGACCGACGATGCCACGATCGATACATTGCTCGAAACGATGCGCACCAAGCTCTATACCGCGGTGGTGTCCGATGTGCTCGACCGCCATGGCTATCTGGAACAGTCGATGGATGCGCGCATTCGCCCCGTCGATCCGGAGATGCGTGTCGTGGGACGGGCGCATACTGTTTTGAGCGCCGATATCTACCAGCGCCCGGAGAATCCATACGAGCTCGAGATCGCCGCGATCGATGCCGTGACCCCGGGGAGCTGCGTGGTGGCATGCACCAACGAGTCGACCCGCACCTGCTATTGGGGCGAGCTGTTGTCGACGGCTTCCCGGGCACGCGGCGGCGCCGGCACGATCATCGATGGCTACACGCGCGATACCAAGAAGATCATCGAGATGGGGTATCCCGTCTTCTCGACCGGATTCAAACCGGTCGATTCGTCCAGCCGGTCGGTGGTGGTCGATTTTGGCTGCACGATCGAATGCGGCGGGGTGACCGTGCGCCCCGGCGATGTGGTCTTCGGCGATTTCGATGGGATCGTGGTGGTGCCGATCGAGATCCTGCCGGAGGTCGTGGCCGAAGCAGCGGAGAAAGTGGAATCCGAGAACGCGACTCGCGACATGCTGCTGGAGGGGCATCTGCTGCGGGATGTGTATGACAAGTATGGGGTTCTTTGAGGAGCAGTCAGCTATCAGCAGTCGGCAGTCAGCCGTAGCGCTGGGGCCTGCGGTCGAGCGAAGCCCGATAACGGCGTGGCCTACAACCTTTGAAATGGAGCCCGGGGTGAATTCGCACGTTGGTTTTGGGCCGGGAGATCGCCTCACCCCCGGCCCCTCTCACCAGAGGGAGAGGGGAGCGCTTGCGGCACGGGGCACGTTCACGTTGGGACGGGTGTTGGGCTCGGTGACTGCCCTCCTCCATCCCCCCAACCCCCTTCCTTCTCCCAATGCTGGGAGAAGGAAGGGGGCTTCCGCGGGTGTTCATGCCAAACGATCGTGATGAACCGGGTGATTGGCGGAAATGAGTAAAGCGTAGGCTACGAGAAGCCATGGCTCTCGGAGCCCCATCCTTCAGCAAATGGAAAACCAGGGAGTAGTCAACGGTGGCAGTGAGAATCGGTATCGATACCGGCGGAACGTTTACCGATCTGGTGGGGTTCGATGCGGACGCGCGCAGATTCGTCTACGCCAAGAGCTCGTCGACGCCGGGTGACCCGAGCGCGGCGTTGACCGCGGTGCTCTCCGATCCGCAACTGGACGAAGCCGGGGTGGAGCGGATCGTGGTTGGCACCACGGTGGCGACCAATGCGATCTTGCAACGGTCGGGGGCTCGCATCGTGTTCATCACGACGGCCGGGTTCGAGGATGTTCCGTTCATCGGGAGGATGGACAAGGCCGAGATCTACAACCTCAACTGGAAGAAGCCCAGTCCGCTGGCGAACCGGAGCGATTGCTACGGGGTGCAGGAGCGGGTGACGCACGACGGCGAGGTGCTGACACCGCTCGATCCAGCCAGTCTGCAGGCCATGCTCGATTTCGTACGGGTGCGGCGGGAGCAGACTCCCGATCTGGCCGTGGCGGTGGCCCTACTCTTCTCCTATGTCCGGCCCGATCACGAATGGGCCGTTGGGGAAGCCCTGCGCGACGCTTTCCCCGATCTGCCTATTTCCCTGTCGCACGAGGTCGCGCCGATCTGGCGCGAGTACGAACGAGGGAGCACGGCCATTGGCGATGCGTTCGTCAAGCCGATCATGCGGGACTATGTCGCCGGGGTGCGGGTTGCGCTCGAGGCGTCGGGTCGCGATGCACCGGTGAGCATGCTGAAATCGAACGGCGGACACCTGGGGCTGGATCACGCACCGTCGCAACCGGCGCAGTTCCTGCTCTCAGGCCTGGCGGGTGGAATCGTGGCGGCGCGTGCCTACGCGAAGCTGGCCGGGGTGGAGAACGTCTTCTCACTCGATATGGGTGGCACCAGTGCCGATATCGGCACCATCGAGGGGGGAACCGAGCGATCGATCTCCGAATTCGAAGTCGGATTCGGTATTCCAGTGGTGATTCCCAGTGTCGATGTCGCCACGCTGGGGGCCGGTGGGGGCAGCATCGCCTGGATCGACAAGGGCGGATTGCTCCAGGTCGGGCCGCAAAGCGCCGGCGCCGAACCGGGTCCCATGTGCTATGGCAAGGGTGGCGCCCAACCGACTACGACCGATGCCAATCTGGCGCTTGGACGATTGAATCCCGCGTACTTCCTGGGTGGGCGGGTACCGCTCGATGCGGAGGCCGCGCTGCCGGCGTTGCGGGAGATCGGATTGGCGTTGGGCGCCGATGCGGCGGACGCGGTCGAACTGGCGTCGCATGCTATCGTCGATACCGCGAATGAGAACATGGCCAATCAGATCCGGTTGATTGCGGTCGACCGGGGATTGGATACACGGGAATTCACGCTGGTGCCGTTTGGCGGGGCGGGACCGGTCCATGGCCGGGCCTGTGCCGAGCTGCTGGGGATCCGGCGCATGCTGGTGCCGCCGCATCCGGGGTTGAGCTCGGCGTTTGGCGCGGCGGTCGCGCATTTGCGCGCTGACCGGACGCAGACCTTTATCAGCCGGTTCGATCTGCTCGATGTGCACCGGTTCCAGACCGTGCTCGATGGACTCACCGAGGCCGCGCTGGCCGAATTGGCGGCGGATGGGGTGATACGCGATCCGAGCGTCCTGCGCAGTCTGGATATGCGCTACGCCGGTCAGAACTACGAACGCGAGGTTCCGATTCCAGACGGTCCGATCACCACGGAAACCCTGCGTATCCTCGAACAACGATTTGCCGAGCTGCACAAGGAATTCTATGGATTTGCCCTGGAGGGTGAACCGGTGGAAGCCGTGTTGCTCCGGGTGAGCGCCATCGGCATGGCGGATGGCGATGCATTGACCGAACCGCCGGTCGCCACCGAGCCGCCCGGGGAACCGCCCACCCGGCCGGTGGCATTCCGCGGGTATGGCTATCTCGCCACGCCGATCTACCGCCGTGAAACCTTGCCGGCCGGGTTCAGCTTCGCCGGCCCGGCCATCGTGGAAGAACCCGATTCGACCACCGTCATCTATCCGGGCGATACCTGTACGGTGCGGGTGGATGGCATGGTGGACGTGGAGCTGGAGTGATCTTTGCTCCCCTCTCCCCGAAGGGAGAGGGGCTCATAGGGGCTTGTAAGGAGATAAACCGATGACCCGGCTCGATACCGTTACGCTCAACATCATCCACAACGCGCTCACCAACATCGCGTCCGAGATGGCATTGGTGATGCTGAAGACGTCCTATTCGACGATCTTCAATGAAGGACTCGACTTCTGTACGGTGTTGCTGGATCGCAATGGCGATCTGATTGCCGAGAAGAACTACGCCCCGGCCATGATGGGCGCGGTGCCCCACACGGTGAAATGGGCGATCGATGAAAAAGGACTCGGGGCGCTGCATCCGGGCGATGTGCTGATCCACAACGATTGCTACCGGGGTGGGTGCCACCTGCCCGAGCACATGATGATGCGCCCGCTCTTCGTGGACGATGAGCTCCTGGGGTTTGCCGGGAACATCGGGCATGTGGCGGAGATCGGCGGCAAGGCGCCGGGGTCGTTCTCCTCCGATGCGACCGATATCTACCAGGAAGGGCTGCGGTTGCCGCCGACCAAGATCATGAACCGGGGCGAGCATGTGGAGGATGTCTGGCGCATCATCCTCTCCAACCACCGCACCCCGCGCAACACCTGGGGCGATTTCCACGCCATGATTGGATCGCTGGAAACGGCGGAGCGCCGGATGCGCGAGCTAAGCCAGCGGTACGATCTGGAAACCCTTTCGGCGGCGACCGCCCAGCTCCACGATTACTCCGAACGCCGCATGCGCGCGGAGATTGCCGAACTGCCGGACGGCGAGTACTTCGCCGAGATGTGGGTGGAAGACGACGGGGTGCTTCCGGATCCGTTCTACATCCGTGTGACCGTGACGGTGGACGGCGACCGGATCATTGCCGACTTCACCGGAACCGATCCGCAGGTGCGCGGTCCGATGAACGGAACCGTGGTGGTCGTGGCCGCCGCGGTCTACAACGTCGTCTTCTCGATGGTCGATCCGCATTCGTTGATTCCGCGCAATTCCGGCTGCTACCGGCCGATCGATTTCATTGCGCCGGCGGGCAGCGTGGTGAATGTGGTCCACCCGGGACCGTGCGTGGGCGGGAATACCGATTTGCAGCCGAAGCTGATCGACCTGCTCATTCGGGCGCTGGGCCAGGCGCGGCCGGAACGCGCGGCCGCGGCGGCGGGTGGATCGAGCAGCAATTTCCTGTTCGGGGGCGTCCATCCGCGGACCGGTGAGTATTACACCAACTACCACTTCGACGGGCAGGGCACCGGCGGGACGATGAGCAAAGATGGCAACAATGGGGAGATCACCCGCCATTCGAATTGCCGCAACACGCCGGTCGAGGTCTTCGAGGAACGGTATCCCTTCCACACGGTCGAATACCGGCTCGCGCCGGGATCGGGTGGAGCGGGAACGCACCGGGGGGGATTGGCGACCACCCGCACCCTGGAAGTGATTGCCGATGAGATCACGTTGAGCTGTCTCTTCGACCGGGCCAAGCTCGCGGCCTGGGGGATGGAGGGCGGTCATGACGGCGGCAAGAGCGAGCTACTGATCCAGAAGGCGGGGACCGAGGGCTTTCTCGATTTCACCCAGGCGTTTGGCACCGTCTCCCCCACCAAATTCACCAATGTCCGGCTGCAACGGGGCGATCTGGTGCGCTATGTCACCCCGGGCGGAGGCGGTTGGGGCGATCCGCTGCTGCGCGAACCGGATGCGGTCGTGGAGGATGTCGCCAATGGCTGGCTTTGTGCTGAAGCCGCCGCCGGGGATTACGGAGTAATCGTAACGAGCCAGGGCCCCGGACTGGCAACGCTCGATGCTGCCGCCACCGACGCCAAACGCGCCGAGCTCCGTGCCACGCGAACTGCGGCTGTATCGAGCGCGGCGCCGAAGCCGCCAGTAACCGCCGACCCGACCCGGGCGATCCCGCCGCATTCCCCCGGACGCTGGGTGGAGATCGTACGTGCCTGGCACGATTCGAGCTTGACCCAATGCGATCTCTGCGGCCGGTTGATTCCACGGCAGGGGTGGCAGGTGGAGAGCGAGGGCCGGCATCTGATGTTCTGCAATGACGCCTGCGAGGGGCTGTATTGGTCGTACTGGTATCCGCGGTACGGTGGCGAGGAAATTCAGGCGTCCGCCGCGGACTAATCGTCATCTCGACCGGAGCGCGGCGAAGTGGAGGGACCTCTCCGTTCTTCGCGACCGTGCTTCCGACTCGGAGACCAGGTTGCGGGGGGACAAGAGGACAGACGTCCTCAGCTACGATCGAGCAGGGCCGCAAACCGGCACTTCGGGAAGGGAGTGACAGATGGAGCTGAATCGACCGGAACGGTTCTACTGGGGAAATTTGAGCTGGCCCGAGCTCAAGGACGCGGCGGCGCGCGAGCCGAAACCGGTGGTGGTGCAACCGATCGGCGCGATGGAGCAACATGGCGCGCATCTTCCATTGAATACCGACAATGCGCTGGTGAGCGCGGTCTGTCACCGGGGCGGGGAACGCGCGCAGGGCGATCTGCTGGTCTTGCCGGTCATTCCCTATGCGTTCAATGCGCACCATATGGATTTCCCCGGGGTGATCGCGATCCAGTGGCAGACGGTGATCAGCTGGCTGATCGATGTGGCGGTGTCGGTGGCGCATCACGGATTCGACCGGATGATCCTGCTCAGCGGGCATGGGGTGAATCCGCCCTATCTGGCGGTTGCGGCCAATGAGGTGAATGTGCGGACCGGGGCGTTGTGCGCGTCCTGCTTCTGGTCGACGCTGGCGCCGGGAATCGAAGAGATCCTGACCTCGCCGCAACCGGGCGGGACCGGGCATGCCTGCGAGCTGGAGACCTCTGCCATGCTGGCGGCTTATGGCGATCGGGTGCGGACCGAGCTGATCGAGGACGATCTGGGCTTCGAGCAGGGAACCCTGTTGCAAATGGATCTGCGCTCCGGTACCGGGATCCATCTGGGCGAGCATTGGTGGAGCAGCTTCTCACCGGCCGGGGTGGCGGGGATGGCGAGCCTGGGCACCGCGGAAAAGGGCGAGCTGTTGCTCGACCGGGCGGCGGACGGATTGGTCGCGCTCGCCCGCGA